>JBMFJH010000072.1:0-501 GCA_049973945.1 Thermoprotei archaeon | reverse complement strand
CAGAGCTAACTTTATATAGTCCTTTGTTTCACTTTTGTCTCGACCAGACATGAAGGCTCTGAGCGGTGCCGTAACTGCCCTAATACTAGTAATAGCCAGCGTCGTCATCGCCCTCATCGTCGTCGGCTTCGCCTTCGGCCTCTTCGGAGCCCTGAGCGGCCAGAACGCCATAACTCAGGTGGGCACTGCCTACCTGAGGGGCACGAGCTACAACGGGTACAACCTGACCGTCGTCCTCAACAACCCGAGCTCGACCAACCCGGTGATCCAGGCCGTCAGCGTCAACGCCATGCCCGTACAGGTGACAGGCTACTCGCCGAACAACATCCTTTCCGCTGCGACCATCCAGACCGTGACCATCAACTTCAACGCCCCTGACCTCAAACTGCAGCCCGGCGCCACCGTCAACGTCCAGATAAGCCTCTCCAACGGCCAGGTCGTCCAGGTAGCTGCCGTGTACGGCGGTGCCTGAACGTAAAGCCAAGTTGTTTTTTTAAGATT
>JBMFJH010000071.1:0-503 GCA_049973945.1 Thermoprotei archaeon | reverse complement strand
CGTTCCAGGTCACTATCTCCAAGGCTCAACTGTTACTTCGCTTTCCGAGCCTTATTAGCGAGAGCCCCTCTATCGTCGATGAGACCAGACCGTACCGCCTCTTCTCCCTATCGAGAACGAGAAGCTCGGGCTAACCTGAATCCTCGTCCTGCATCTAGTCCGAAGGCCTCCACTAATGGGCCTTTACGCTTTATATACAACCTATCCTGTCAGCCTCTTCTTCCGTCGAAGAAACGGCGTTAGAAAATTCGCGTTGAGTGACGTCCGTCGCTGAGCTCGACTAGCAACTAAGTAGGATTTATTAGCGGAGCTTCACCGTATCTGACCCATGGTCAGAAAAGATATATCGATTTCATCGATCGTAATAATTTTGCTAACACTAACATTATTTCTATTCCCCGTATGGTCGTTAGACTCTTTCGCCTCCGACTCGCCCTTCATTGTCCTCGGTTACCCCAGAGTCAGCGTCATATCGCCTGGACAGACCTTCGTTCCCATCCAGT
>JBMFJH010000070.1:0-507 GCA_049973945.1 Thermoprotei archaeon | reverse complement strand
GGAATTGAAAGCGATAGCCCCTTAGCCCGTTTCTTTGATCCCCTATACTGATGTTAATCCTCTATGGAATTGAAAGGTTCGGCAACTCAATTGCAAAGCTGTACTTCGGAACTTGTAGTTAATCCTCTATGGAATTGAAAGGATTTATGTGGACTGGAAGTACGGCTTGGAAAGGTACCTCATGGAGGACTAGTTAATCCTCTATGGAATTGAAAGATCGTACGAGCTGACGGATAAGTACATCAACGCCCTGGAAGTTAATCCTCTATGGAATTGAAAGTAAAAATAATTGTGGGCAACGAGGAGATGGAAGTCGAAGTGTTAATCCTCTATGGAATTGAAAGGTTCAAGACGATAACGCAGGTCGCGAACGCCATACGCGAGATGTTGTTAATCCTCTATGGAATTGAAAGGAAGGGACGAGGAAGTAGTAGTCAGACTCGTTCTTCAGTACGTTAATCCTCTATGGAATTGAAAGAGTAAGATGTCCACGAGGTTTATGTTGCC
>JBMFJH010000069.1:0-509 GCA_049973945.1 Thermoprotei archaeon | reverse complement strand
ACCTCATCCAACTGTGTTGCAGCACCGACTGGTTCAGGCCTCCAGACGGTGTTACCCGTCCTTCACCTTGGGCATGGATAGATCGTTCCGCTTCGCGTCTGCAGCATGGGACTATGGCGCCCTATTCGGACTCGGTTTCCCTACGCCTTCGCCTAACGGCTTAAGCTTGCCCCATACCACAACTCCCTGGCTCATTTTCCAAGAGGCACGCAGTCGGGCTATAAAATAGCCCTTCCACTGGCTTGTAGATCCATGGTTTCAGGTTCTCTTTCACCTTTCCCTCACGGTACTATGCGCTATCGGTCAGCCAGGAATATTTAGCCTTACCCAGTGGTCTGGGCAGATTCCCACTACCTTTCACGGGGGCAGTGGTACTCGGGAGCAAAGCCTAGGAAGACTGTCTGATTTCGCATACGGGGCTTTCACCCTCTATGGCGTAGCTTTCCAGCTACTTCTGCTATCAGACAGTTTTGTAACTTCCCCAGAGGCCGGCAGACCTCTGCGGCTTT
>JBMFJH010000068.1:0-515 GCA_049973945.1 Thermoprotei archaeon | reverse complement strand
ATTATGTTGTCCTTCTTATTGGGCTTCTTGTTGAAGATCTACATATCGTTTTCACGGCAAGAATCGGACTACTAGTAAACTGGGGAGTTTACGGCTTGAAACGGCGACGGCCTTCCGCTACAACTCTGTTCTACTTTTCTTACACTTCGTTCATCTAATTCTACTTCTACGTGCAACGGAGGACGTGAATTTTCGACGTTTCACTGAAACGCTTCCTAGCCTCTCAAGCCCGTAACCCGGGTTCAAATCCCGGCCGCGGCACCAAATTCCATTTGTTCGAGAGTGAAATAGGTTCTCTAGATACAGAAGTAGTTTGCAGCGGCGAGGGGTATCTTTACAACAGCGTCACCGTTTAATGATAGCATAGAGGCTATGGCAAAGGCTGACACGGAAAAGCCAGACAACGAGCAGAGGAGCTGGGTCCTGGGGAAGGCGGTCGAGAAGTACGGTCGAGTCGTTAAGCCCGGATCCTGGGCGCGGGGTCGTGTGAAAGAGGACGGGAGGCGGATGAGGGC
>JBMFJH010000067.1:0-532 GCA_049973945.1 Thermoprotei archaeon | reverse complement strand
CGATGTCCTGGCGCCCTTCTACGCGGCCGGCTCACTGCCCCCGATAGGAGATGACTAATTATGCCGTTACCAGTAATGGAAGTCCCATGTCCCTCCCCCAATAGGCGTTATTGCTTCCTTCGACCTTCTAACGTCGTATGAAACGGGCCCGGGGGGATTCGAACCCCCGACCACCGGCTTAGAGGGCCGGCGCTCTGTCCTGGCTGAGCTACGGGCCCCGCGGCCGATGTCGCATGGCTGCTTAAATATATGGATCGTGGCGTAAAGTTCCGTCCAACCTCAGGTATGATGTCCTACTAGTGTGCGCGATGGGATGACGTGTTTACTTCCGTGAGAAAAGAGTTAAATAGAATATCGTTATAATTTTATCCGGCGAAATACCTTGGTGGGCTCTACCGGTAAAAGGAGGGAGATGCCGCTCCGGGTGAGCGATATTATGGTGAGAGATGTCCAGACAGTTGGAAGGGAGGAGCCGCTCTCCGAGATAACGCGCAGAATGCATGAGCATAGGATTGGAAGCGTAGTAGTGGTC
>JBMFJH010000066.1:0-544 GCA_049973945.1 Thermoprotei archaeon | reverse complement strand
TCATATTTACATACGAAATAGAGCCTGAGGGGGAGAAGGAGCCAGTAGCGGTCACAGCTTTCGACGTGAACGAAAACACAGTCGTAGCGGCTAGAGTCGACCTGAAGGCTTCGGTCGACAGAGTGGCCCGGTGGAACAGAGGATGGATCCAGCCCCCCATATCCATCTACCTCTCTAGAACCGACTTTGGCAGGCTGGCGAAAAGACACGATGCAATACGCAGGAAGTGGGCTGAGGAGCTCGCCGTCGAGATAAATGGCAAGAGGCTCTCCGGCGTCCACACGAGGGAGTACAGAAAGAGGGTGAAGAGGCTTAGGGAGGGGAAGAGGAAGCGGGATAGAGTTAACAAGATAGCTTACGAGCTTACGAGAGAGCCGGTGATCCTCGTCACTGAGGAACTAGGCGAGAAGCCGCAGGAGGAGATGGTCAAGAGAGGCAAGAGGAGTCCGCAACTCAGGCACCGCGTCAAGCAGATCCCCATTAAGGCCGTGGTAGGCAAAGTAGCCGATAAGGCCGCGGAGAGGGGGCTGAGGCTGGTGCTGGT
>JBMFJH010000065.1:0-545 GCA_049973945.1 Thermoprotei archaeon | reverse complement strand
GGGCTATCGCTTTCAATTCCATAGAGGATTAACCCGGTCTGAAAACTACCGAGATCGCCGACCGGCTCACTTTCAATTCCATAGAGGATTAACATCGCTGGTATCCTTAAGAGTGATTCCGAGATAATCACTTTCAATTCCATAGAGGATTAACTCCCGATGAGCGACTCAATTATGATCTCTTTCGAGAACGCTTTCAATTCCATAGAGGATTAACTCGCTTTTTCCTAGAAAACTTTAACAAAAGCTATATCGCTTTCAATTCCATAGAGGATTAACAAGCCAGCACAATTATCAGTTTCATTACCATTTATCGAACTTTCAATTCCATAGAGGATTAACAAGAAAGCGGTGCAAAGATCGTTGAGTACAAGAGTGACAACACTTTCAATTCCATAGAGGATTAACAGCTGACTCCGAAAGTCGTGTTCATGCTGAAGAGTATGACTTTCTATTCCATAGAGGATTAACAGACACGACTCGCTCCTCTTTCATTATGTCTTTTTCTCCCTTTCTTTCAATTCCATAGAGGATTAACTTCAACT
>JBMFJH010000064.1:0-566 GCA_049973945.1 Thermoprotei archaeon | reverse complement strand
ATCCTTTTGATAATCCTCTATGGAATTGAAAGAGGCTGGACGTTATGACCGTGAAGAGGTAGGAGAACACCGGATAATCCTCTATGGAATTGAAAGATTATATAGTAGCCATCCCACCGAGTGGGGAACCAGTATGATAATCCTCTATGGAATTGAAAGTCGTCTGGATGCCCTGGAAGTTCGGCACGGTTGATATCGGATAATCCTCTATGGAATTGAAAGTGTCCTTGGTTTGCTCGGCGGAGATCAGCGGCTCAATACCGATAATCCTCTATGGAATTGAAAGCTCGAAGAGGAAGTCGTCGGGAAAGGCCTGGAGCCTCGCCTTCTGATAATCCTCTATGGAATTGAAAGTAACTAAAATAACCCTGAAACCTCTAGCGACGAAATTGAGGATAATCCTCTATGGAATTGAAAGCATGAACGAATCGATCGTTCCAGTTTGGCGTGTGTTCGATGATAATCCTCTATGGAATTGAAAGACTGGTGCTGGCAAGACATATATTGCGTATGAAATCGCCGATAATCCTCTATGGAATTGAAAGAGCGGAAATATTCTTAATATC
>JBMFJH010000063.1:0-569 GCA_049973945.1 Thermoprotei archaeon | reverse complement strand
CATATATATTAATATATAATTGATCCGTGGCTGAATATTTTAATTCAGACAAAAATTAAAAATGAAATAATGGCTAACTGAATTTAGTTAATTTCTCTTCAAAAATTAAAATACTTTAATTTTGTTTCATGTTATTTAAAAGATCAAAATTTGGATATTTTATTTTCGCTCAAAATTATTAAATTCATTTAATTTATTTCTTTTCATGTCAAAAATCAAGATTGAATTAAAATATTTGTACTCAAATTTTATATTTACATTAAATTTAATATCTCTCACTTGAACTTATTCAAGACATTTTGATAATCTTAAGGAAACTAATTGATATACTTCAGCTGAAACTAAACAAATTATTTCAGTTTCTAAATTTCACAATTTTTAAACAAATGCTCTTTTCACCAATTTCATGATAATTTTATTTCTATTTTTCAACAATTGCTAAACTATTTTTCATGCAATTGATAGCAATTATTTAAAAATGCTCATGAATCGCGAAAGTCAGCATTTTGACCTATTGCTAAAGCAATTTAATAAATTGCTTTCAATTGCATTAAATTGCTTAAGCAATA
>JBMFJH010000062.1:0-574 GCA_049973945.1 Thermoprotei archaeon | reverse complement strand
GAATTGAAAGTAACCGACTCGATTTGGTAGTCCCTCAGTTCGAACTCTCCGATAATCCTCTATGGAATTGAAAGTGAAAACATAGCGAAAATGCTCGGTTTAAGCGTTGTCACCGATAATCCTCTATGGAATTGAAAGGTCATAAAATCGCTCAAGAGATTGCCAGTTGTGTTCCAGCGATAATCCTCTATGGAATTGAAAGTCAGAAGATTGTTGAGTTCATCTAATGAGTTCACTTTAAGATAATCCTCTATGGAATTGAAAGAAGATGGGCGGTTGGTTGATGGGTCTTGGAATGTGACGAGATAATCCTCTATGGAATTGAAAGCCTACATCCCACCCCCCGTCCCGACCGAATCCCGAAAACCGATAATCCTCTATGGAATTGAAAGTGAAAGGCGTGACGCCGCAGTTCATGGACGAGGAGGCGATAATCCTCTATGGAATTGAAAGATGAACAGATGACGAGGCGATGTATACCAATGCTTTTACAGGATAATCCTCTATGGAATTGAAAGCCAGTACGCCCAGAAATACCTCGGCCCGAATACCGTCGTGATAATCCTCTATGGTA
>JBMFJH010000061.1:0-575 GCA_049973945.1 Thermoprotei archaeon | reverse complement strand
GAAGCTGATTAGGGAGAAGGGAGAGCAGGACTACTTGGCCCTCTTCAAGAAGGCAAAGGCCAACACGAAGATCTACGCCTGCTCCATGGCCTCAAAGCTCTTCGGTCTGAAGAAGGAGGACTACAACGAGCTCGTGGACGACGTGGTAGGCATTATGTCCTTCTACAACGAGGTGGAAGGGGGACAGATAATAGACGTTTGGTAAGGAACTCGTTTTCCCTAATCGCTCGCTTATTAGACTGAAGAGACGACTCTCACCCCGTGAAGACCGTCGAGGTACCCGAGGTCGTCTACAACGAGCTTTTCTCGAGGGCCCAGGAGTCCAGGAGGATGCTGACTGACGAAGTAGTCGAATTGCTCCTCAATTCACTTGAGGAGGGGAGGAGGTTCAACCTATTGATCGCCCTCAGCGAGGAGTACTCGAGCTTGGCGGAGGAGCTGAGGGAGAAAGGAGACCTCGTCGGTTCGGGTGAGGCCTACTGGAGGTCGCTGTCGTACCTGATGAGGGCGGTAGGGATGAAGTACGGCCTCGAGGTGACGACCTACCATGACCATTACGCCCTAGCAGAGTGGTT
>JBMFJH010000060.1:0-589 GCA_049973945.1 Thermoprotei archaeon | reverse complement strand
AGCGTGATCGGGATAGCCTTTCAATTCCATAAAGGATTAGCACAACGGCTTCGAGGTAGTAAAGAAGGACTCCGTGTTCAACTTTCAATTCCATATAGGATTAGCCGGGCCTCTCGCCGTATTCCTCAAACTGGACGAGCGGTTTCTTTCAATTCCATAAAGGATTAGCACTAGAGCCAGAGAAGCCTATCCGTGACAGGAGGAAACCTTTCAATTCCATAAAGGATTAGCATGTTCAAGATAAGGTACGGCATAGTCGGCGGCGAGCTCACTTTCAATTCCATAGAGGATTAGCTCTACGTCAAGGTGAGGTTCGATGACTCTGTCGATGAATATGCTTTCAATTCCATAGAGGATTAGCACTTGGCCATTGATAAAAACTATCGAGAGTCGATTTAGACTTTCAATTCCATAGAGGATTAGCCACTCACAACGTCTATAACTTCTTCCAGTCGATAACCTTTCAATTCCATAGAGGATAAGCACCTCCTTCGTCACGAGCTGGTCCGCAGACACGAGCGAGTCTTTCAATTCCATAGAGGATTAGCGTGGATCCAGGGAAACCGAGGAGGACGTAATCGTTTTGGGC
>JBMFJH010000059.1:0-589 GCA_049973945.1 Thermoprotei archaeon | reverse complement strand
TGAGAACCTGTATCAAAAGCTCCTGCTTTTCTGCAAGTTCTTTGTCGAAATCATCGCATTTCTTTCTCAACTCCTCCTGTATTTCTTCGACGCTTTTCTGCAACACGGTCTCTACGCTCCTCCTCATGTTCTTGTCGAGGTTCGACAGAATTGCGAGCGTGGAAGCTATGACAGACTTGAACGTAGCGACCCTCTCTGGATAGACCATGTCCCTTCTCAATATCCTCATCAGCAGGGCCAGCGAGTCGTGTGCCATCCTCCTCAGCTGGACGTCCGCCGTGACCTCTACCGAGAAGGGGTTGCTCACCCTTGTCCTCCCCCACCATTTCGGAGCTTTTCCTCTACATTTAAGACTTCCGAGATGTCTACGCCGTGGAGTTCTTTAACACCGTCGAGACGATTATCAATCTTTTCTGTGCCTGAGATAGAAGTTTTCACGGAAAGCCTCTTGCAAAAAGAGTCAGCTCTTAAGTAAAGCCTAACCTCACCTTTGTAACTCCTAAACGATCTGCTTATTATACCTACATGTTGGTAGTTATTTGCTTTCAGTAGGATTTCAGCCATATCTCTGAAGTACTTTTTCGTGTAA
>JBMFJH010000058.1:0-601 GCA_049973945.1 Thermoprotei archaeon | reverse complement strand
ACCGCAAGGCAGCCGCCGGCCTCGGGCCTGTCGTAGACCCTAGCAACTGTTATCCTCAACGGGCTTACCCGCGGGGAGGGGGCCAGGGGCTAAATTAAGGCCTCGCCTAAAGCCTTAGGCCGTTTGTCCCTGCGCTTTCATTTCACTCACTTTATATTCACTCATGATCGAGCGCAGGGACTTAGCCCTCGGCCGCCCGCCAGGCCCAGCGGCAGGCGGGTCATGGGACTCCTTCGAGCCCAACGGCACGGGGCTCACATCCCCAGCCTCCTCGCCCCCGCCCTTCTGGGCATAGCCCACATCGGCGCGGGAGGTCATCCTTATATTAATTTTTGCCATAAACAGATATAAAAGGTTTCTGTTAATGTGAAGAAGGGTTCAGCCCCTAAGGCCTAGGACTTTTATTTTTGTAAACGGTGATGATTTTGCGATTTCATAGAGCGCGTATGTTATGATAAATCAAAAGGATTACCACCAATTAAGAAGGTCTTCAATGACAAGTTTTCGACGTCCCGTCTTTAAATGAATGGGGTAAGCTATGTCATAAATCGAAGTCACCCATTTGACAATGAAGGTAAGGGGGAGCGCCTAAACTTGTTAG
>JBMFJH010000057.1:0-619 GCA_049973945.1 Thermoprotei archaeon | reverse complement strand
CCTTTTTCACACGTTAATCCTCTATGGAATTGAAAGTACACTCGGAACAACGGCATCCTCATGGTCTTCAGGTCTACGTTAATCCTCTATGGAATTGAAAGATGGCGACTATGATCTCCCTGTTGTTCTTGATGTCCTTCGTTAATCCTCTATGGAATTGAAAGAAAGAAAGTCACGTTGTGGCCTTACCGAATTATAGAAAGGTTAATCCTCTATGGAATTGAAAGGCCTCGCATGTGCACGAGAACTTGATAGACCCGTCGTTTCGTTAATCCTCTATGGAATTGAAAGTTGAACGTGACCGTCGTCCCGTACGGTAAGTATACGTCGGTTAATCCTCTATGGAATTGAAAGCTCGTCCACGACTACCTTCATATGAAAGATGGTTTACACCGCGTTAATCCTCTATGGAATTGAAAGGTTATCCACGAGTACTTCTTTATCGCGACTTCGAGCGAAGTTAATCCTCTATGGAATTGAAAGGATTAAAAAGAAGCAGAATTGACGACATGCCCCCGTGATGTTAATCCTCTATGGAATTGAAAGCGACCCAAAATGTTCGGCCTGTCTCTAGGTCTCAGCTGTTAATCCTCTATGGAATTGAAAGCTTTTCTGATCG
>JBMFJH010000056.1:0-648 GCA_049973945.1 Thermoprotei archaeon | reverse complement strand
TAATCCTCTATGGAATTGAAAGCGTCACCGGTTCCCTCCCTACACTTCTCCTTTATGATACGGTCTAGTTAATCCTCTATGGAATTGAAAGACGCAGGTTCGGTTCTATAGATTTCCACCCTGCGTTTGCGTTAATCCTCTATGGAATTGAAAGCTTCAGTATCGCCATAGCCGGCATAGGCGCCCTCATCGCGTTAATCCTCTATGGAATTGAAAGGTGTACGCGTGGAAAACCACCTGTGGGTAGAACACCGACACGTTAATCCTCTATGGAATTGAAAGATGTTCCACATAATTTTTGGCAGACTGGAATATTGCACCGTTAATCCTCTATGGAATTGAAAGCATTGAAAACGAAACCGCTAAGCCTAAGGTGTTCAACCGGTTAATCCTCTATGGAATTGAAAGTTGAGAACCTTTATCTTTTTACTCATCTTTTTCACCTCAAGTTAATCCTCTATGGAATTGAAAGGGTCTCCCTGCCCTTCCTAGCATTTGTTCGATTTCATTTGTTAATCCTCTATGGAATTGAAAGTATTATCATATTCAGGATATTGTCCTCGATTTCGATCAACCCCCCGTTAATCCTCTATGGAATTGAAAGGCGACCAGGGCAGCAGCACTGATCAGCAGGATAGCGTAGGTTAA
>JBMFJH010000055.1:0-649 GCA_049973945.1 Thermoprotei archaeon | reverse complement strand
GACTACCTCCACAATACCGGGGAAGGGTGTCTACGAGGTTGAGTTCTCGAATAAGAGAACAAATGTGGTACGTCTTTTACAATCCCCTCACCCTCATTCTCATAGTGCTCGTACCTCTCAACCACCAGTCCTGGCCTTATAGACGTATGTACTGTCGAAGCCCAGATCCCTGGGCCTCACGCCCCTGGAGAGCACGTACCCCAACACCCTGCGCCTGGCCTCGTTATCGAGCCTGCCCACGTCGACCATGCCCGGGTCCATACAAATTATTCAGCAGTTAATTCACTGGACAATATTTAAGCTGCACCATGCATATAAAGCGACGGGGATTCATGCATGTTTATACGGGTTAAGGTCCCCCTGATCTACAGGAGCGACATAGGCAACACGATTAGGGAACAAGCCGAGAAGGCCGAGGTAGTGAGGTACACCTACAAGAACAGGTAGGCCAGGTGCCTGCTCGGGGTAAGCGCGGACTGGTCGCCGGAGGGAGGCCTCTGGTGAGCGACTACTCGAAGTCCGGCGTCGACTTAGGCAAGCTCAGGCAGTACCACGAGATCGCCAAAGCTTATTTCAAGGCCGGAGAGGTCGGGGTTGGGCACTACGCGAACGCTGTCAAGCTCGGGGACTACTACCTCTCGATCCACGT
>JBMFJH010000054.1:0-653 GCA_049973945.1 Thermoprotei archaeon | reverse complement strand
GGGCATAGGAAGTTGCTAGACGTGGCGATGGCTATGGTGCACAAGCCGAAGGTGGTGTTGCTGGACGAGCCCACCAGCTCGGTGAGTTCTAGAGATAAGTTCGCCGTGATGGATAGGGTAGTGGAGATTCTGAGAGAGAGGCGGGTGGCCGCGTTGGTTGTTGAGCACGACCTAGAGGTGGTGAAGTCCTACATGGATAGGGTGGTGGAGATGAGCAACGGCAAGGTGGCCGCCGTGTATAGGCCCGGGGAGGTGGCATGATCGCGGCGGAGGGTCTGCGGGTGCAGATAGGAGGCGCCACCATCGTCAGAGGCCTCTCTTTCCAAGTGGAGAGGGGCGAGGTGGCCGCGCTCTTCGGCCCCAACGGCGCGGGGAAGACCACCACGCTGAGGGCGGTCGTCGGCCTCTACAGACACGGGGGGAGGGTTTTGCTGGGGGGCGAAGACGTGTCGCACCTCTCTCCGCAGGAGAGGGCTAGGCTGGGGCTGGGCTACAGCCCCGAGGACGGCGGCCTATTCCCCTCTCTGACTGTCTACGAAAACTTGCTGCTACCAGTGAAGACCCTGAAGCTTGACGAGGGGAGGATGAGGGAGGTTCTGGAGGTTGTCCCCGTGGTCAAGGGTCTGCTGGACAGGAAGGCGTATGCCCTCTCG
>JBMFJH010000053.1:0-694 GCA_049973945.1 Thermoprotei archaeon | reverse complement strand
ACGTGGTCGTCACGGGAAATGCTCTGCCAATGTGCGTGACCTACGACCCGCAGAACGGCTACATATACGTGGCGGACGAGCTGTTCAACTCCGTCTCCGTGATAAATGGCGCCACGAATAGGATCGCAGCCACCGTGCAGGTGGGATCAAAGCCGGTGGGACTTGCATATGATTCGCAGAACGGCTACATATACGTGGCAAATTCGGGCTCCGACTCCGTCTCAGTGATAGACAACGACACCGTCGTGGCAACCATACCAGTGGGAGCGACTCCACAGGGGATCGCGTACGACCCGCAGAACGGCTACATATACGTGGCAAATTCGGGCTCCGACTCAATCTCCGTGATAAATGGCGCCAATGGCACGGTCATATCCACAATACCCCTGGAAACATGGCCCTACGGAGTGTTGTACGACCCGCAGAACGGCTACATATACGTCACGAGGCCCGGCTCGAGCCAGGTCTCGGTCATAGACGGGGCCAGCAACAGGGTGATAGTCACGCTCTCGGTGAAATCGGAGCCGATGGGAATGGCGTACGACCCGCAGAACGGCTACATATACGTGGCAAATTCGGGCTCCGACTCCGTCTCAGTGATAAGCGCGACCAACCGGATCGTCGCAACGATACCGGTGGGGAAGGAACCCGTGGGGGCGGTCTACGACCCGCAGAACGGCTACATATACGTGAC
>JBMFJH010000052.1:0-708 GCA_049973945.1 Thermoprotei archaeon | reverse complement strand
ACGTAGCCGTTGGAGTGGTTGTAGGCTAAGGCGACCGGACGGTTTCCTACTGGTACGTTGGCTATCACTCTGGTGCCGTCAATGACGGAGACCGAATCGGAGTACTCGTTGGCCACGTAGACGTAGCCGTTGGAGGGGTTGTAGAGCAGGACGGGCACACTGTACGTTTTCTCCTCAACTAATCCGTATGTGCGTACGGATCCTACAGACACCTTGGCTACGACCTTGGTGCCGTTGATGACGGAGACTGTCCAAGAGTCCTTGTTGGCCACGTAGACGTAGCCGTTGGAGGGGTTGTAAATGGGGGAAATCAGATTATATCCTACGTATACTTCGCCTATTATTCTGGTGCCGCTGATTATCAAGACTGAACCAAGTCCTTCAGTGATGACGTAGACGTAGCCGTTGGAGGGGTTGTAGAGAAGGGCGATTGGGCCGGACTTGACAAAAATATCAGCTATCACTTTGGTGCCGTTGATGACGGAGACTGTCCAAGAGTCCTTGTTGGCCACGTAGACGTAGCCGTTGGAGGGGTTGTAGAGCAGGGCGACCGGACCGTACCTTTGCCCCTGGAATAAGGGCTTGTATCTCACCGACACCTCCGCTATGACCTTGGTACCCTTGATAACTGATACCGTGTCGGAGCCCTTGTTGGCCACGTAGACGTAGCCGTTGGAGGGGTTGTAGGCCAGAGCGGCTGGATTGGAC
>JBMFJH010000051.1:0-752 GCA_049973945.1 Thermoprotei archaeon | reverse complement strand
TCCATAATCTATTACCTCCTCTTTAATGTGATTAAGTTCTTTTGCATAATTCTTTTTAGATTCTAAGGAGCCGGAGGAAGGAGGGGGCCACGGCAGGTCAGTATAGGGGCCTTTCCGAAAGGAGGGCCCCGCTGAGGCCCCGAAAGCCGTGGCCCCCCAGGCTTATATACGAGGTCAGAGGGCCAGCCGTGGGGAGGGAGGAGGTCGAGGCATATCTCTGCGGGCTGGTGGCAGCCGACGGACACGTAGAGAGGCACTACGTCACATTGGCGCAGAAAGACCGCCGCTTCGTCGACATAATTGTATCGCTACTCCGCGAGATCGACGTGAAGATAAGCTCGGTCTTCTACGACAGAGGCGCCGGCGTATGGAAGATCAAGATCAGAGACCCACACTTCAAAACCCTCTTGATAAACAACGGAGTGCCGGAAGGGGCTAAGTCCGACAGGCTCAAGCCGCCGGGCTTTACAGGAAGTTTGGCGCTGATGTACATAGCCGGCTTCATCGACGGAGACGGGTGGGTCGAGCAGGTGGCGCGAGGCAACCGACGCTACCTGCGCATAGGCCTAAAAACCAAGAGCAGAGAACTAAGAAACTGGATATTCGAGGTCCTAATGGGGGAGGGCATCGAGGCCAGCAAAGCAGATAAAAAAGACGGATACGAAATACACATCGACTCAGTCAAGGCTTGGGAGATCGCCCAACTCCTAAAAAACCCAGGCCACAGGGAAAGGCTGGCCCAGATACGGGAC
>JBMFJH010000050.1:0-758 GCA_049973945.1 Thermoprotei archaeon | reverse complement strand
AAGATAATCCTCTATGGAATTGAAAGATCACGATCACCGTACCCGTCAAGACGACCGTGAACGCCCGATAATCCTCTATGGAATTGAAAGCATGTAGTAGTAGCGCTCTGAGAAGGCTGTTCATCATTGAGAGATGATCCTCTATGGAATTGAAAGGATATTGACGTACGCACCTTCCGTCTCATCGTATAATTCGATAATCCTCTATGGAATTGAAAGTCTTGTAGGCCATGACAGCGGGCACTATGATTAAGATCGATAATCCTCTATGGAATTGAAAGCTTGGTAGTAGTTCTCGCCCCACACGGCATCCCACCAGAGATAATCCTCTATGGTATTGAAAGGCTGTTCTACGTGCTGATCTTACTCGGCGTCCCTGCGTTCAGATAATCCTCTATGGAATTGAAAGCATCATAGGGCGTCTCACCCTTGTTGTTCTTAGCGAATAGATAATCCTCTATGGAATTGAAAGCGAAATGATACGCGATGAGGCGAACCGCTGGCACAATGATAATCCTCTATGGAATTGAAAGATTGAAATGAATCTGTGGCGGTATAGATAAATAAGTTGCTGGAGATAATCCTCTATGGAATTGAAAGTTGTCCTAAGCTGATCCCAAACGCCTTTACCTGGGACGCCATGATAATCCTCTATGGAATTGAAAGTTGCTATAATTTGAAAGCTTACCTCATTAGGTCAAGACTGATAATCCTCTATGGAATTGAAAGAAGGCTGGTGACCGTGGCTTGCCTGTTGC
>JBMFJH010000049.1:0-761 GCA_049973945.1 Thermoprotei archaeon | reverse complement strand
CTCTGTGGAATTGAAAGGTACTGGAACTTATCGACAGCTTAGTCCCGAGCTTCTGGTTAATCCTCTGTGGAATTGAAAGGTTTTTTGACGTGCTGAGGAGGTACGTGGGGGACGCCCAAGTTAATCCTCTGTGGAATTGAAAGTTATTTCTTTTGTTAGTTCACCAATGTCCCCATCAATTATGTTAATCCTCTATGGAATTGAAAGAAGGGGATAAACTCGACATCACCTCTCCTTATTCTCTCCTTGAGTTAATCCTCTATGGAATTGAAAGTCACGCTCACTCTCGATCTATATGCGGTGGTTGCTGTCGTCGTTAATCCTCTATGGAATTGAAAGAATATCAGACCCATTTGCTGGAATCGAGCTACTATCTGCAGTTAATCCTCTGTGGAATTGAAAGTTAACAACGACAGAGGTCGTAATAAGGGAGAGTAGGCACACGTTAATCCTCTGTGGAATTGAAAGAATTTTCAAAACATCATGCATGAGCCTTGACACGAGGAGTGTTAATCCTCTGTGGAATTGAAAGAGCAGAGCGCTCCTGCTGAGTCCACTCCTGTTGCTCCTCAGTTAATCCTCTGTGGAATTGAAAGGGAGCTTGCTGAGATCGAAGTTAAGTATCTCTCTGAACTTCGTTAATCCTCTGTGGAATTGAAAGATTAATTTCTTTGGTACTTGCGGCCATGTTCGGTCACCGTGTTAATCCTCTGTGGAATTGAAAGAAAAGAAATAGGGTTAATACGGCTTAACCGAAGAGG
>JBMFJH010000048.1:0-810 GCA_049973945.1 Thermoprotei archaeon | reverse complement strand
CACTTTCAATTCCATAGAGGATTAACAGGTGGAGGGATAGGTTTTCGGAGTACTCAAGTATTCTGATCTTTCAATTCCATAGAGGATTAACGGCGTTGAACCTGTGGCCCATGTACATGCTCTTCCTCGCTTTCAATTCCATAGAGGATTAACCTTCCAAGGCTAATTCGGCAAAAGCCATTCATTTTAAACCTTTCAATTCCATAGAGGATTAACAACAAAAACACGGCATGGCGTAGACTACTCGGCTCTATCACTACTTTCAATTCCATAGAGGATTAACACTCATATTTAAAGGTTTCGGTAAGTGGTGACGACAAGCTTTCAATTCCATAGAGGATTAACCGGCGCTACGGACGACATCCTACCCCCGAGGAGAAAAAACTTTCAATTCCATAGAGGATTAACCTCGGAAAGTTCGATGCGTGCCCCTATGACCCTCTTTATCCTTTCAATTCCATAGAGGATTAACACCTCGCCCTGAACACGTTCGGGTAGCCGTATTTCTCTTTCAATTCCATAGAGGATTAACAGACTTCGAAACCTACTCGTACCAGCAGGGCAACAAGACGGCTTTCAATTCCATAGAGGATTAACCTGTCGTGAACTGCGTGAGAGAAACGGAGAAAAGCCTCGTCGCTTTCAATTCCATAGAGGATTAACGTTTCTCTGTTTTCGATTGTTTCCTTGAGGATCTGAAAGATCTTTCAATTCCATAGAGGATTAACGACAGGAAGAAGGCGTGGGAAGTGATCCTTAGGGAGCCTTTCAATTCCATAGAGGATTAACGCCTCATCATGAAAGGTTGCC
>JBMFJH010000047.1:0-828 GCA_049973945.1 Thermoprotei archaeon | reverse complement strand
GTACTGAGGAAGAAAGGGGTGGTGTGAGAAATGACCGTTTCATACTTCGAGGAGATCAGGAAGGCCTTTCAAGCGCTAGGCTGTACGACGGCTCAAGACTGGATCGACGTTTCAGAAAGACCTGGAAGGCCCGCTTTCGCGAAGGAGCTGAATTACAATTGTAACGACATCTGGGGAAAAGTGCACGTTAGGAAGGAGGGAGACGTGTACGTCCTAGTGATCTCGAAGGACGTCTTCAACTGGAAAGACAGAGTGAAGGATCTGAGTCTGAACAGCGAAGTGGTAGACGCCGCAGGCGGTCTGATGTGGGTTTACGTTAAGGATGTGGGCAAGTTAAGGGATGACGTTTCGTTTCTCTTGAACTACATAAGAAATCTAAAGGTTAAGAAGTGAAGGGAAGTCCCGCCGCGGGGACTTGAACCCCGGACCACCCGGTCACTGCACCACACGCCCCCCATCTACAGCCGGGCGCTCTACCGGGCTGAGCTACGGCGGGTGCAATATATTTCTCGTCTTGGATCTCATTTAAGTTTTTTGTAATGTGGTGTCGACTTCCTCACGACAAGTTTTTAATGTGAGACTAAGGCAAGAATACCGTTAAGGTGGAGCCGTTTGACTGAGACTGCCCATAGGCTCCTTGCGGAATCCATAGGTGGCTTAGTGCTGGTCAAGCTGAAAGGCAACAAAGAGGTAAGGGGTATACTGAAAGGCTACGATCAGCACATGAACCTGATATTGACGGACTCAGAGGAGATTCAGCCTGACGGAAGCGGCAAGAAGATCGGGACGATAGTGATAAGAGGGGACAACGTAATCCTGATCTCCCCG
>JBMFJH010000046.1:0-920 GCA_049973945.1 Thermoprotei archaeon | reverse complement strand
TCAATTCCATAGAGGATTAACTATCGAGAAATACGAAGACGACTTCGAGTACGAATTTACCTTTCAATTCCATAGAGGATTAACGACCCGTAGCCTGCTATCGTTCAAACTTGACATGGTAATACCTTTCAATTCCATAGAGGATTAACACGAAAAGAAGCGTTCACCACTACACTATGCCGTTTTCGTCTATCAATTCCATAGAGGATTAACAAGAAGGCAATGGAATTGCTGAACGCCAAGCCCGCCCCTCTTTCAATTCCATAGAGGATTAACACGAGGAGAAGGACGATGGCGACCTCTACGCAATCATCTGTGACTTTCAATTCCATAGAGGATTAACTGAAAACATTAGAGGACGGCGAGCTGGTCGGTCTCGTGTCTTTCAATTCCATAGAGGATTAACTGAGTGTAATGGGGTAAGTACCCCCCTCTGAATTCAGACTTTCAATTCCATAGAGGATTAACTGTCATTGGTACCGGGAGGCCCTCGACACGCCACCCGAACTTTCAATTCCATAGAGGATTAACATCTCTTGAACTCACTCTGCTCTGTCAATCTTTCAATGAATCTTTCAATTCCATAGAGGATTAACAGCAGATGATCATCCTCCTGTCTGCCCTGGAGAGGTCGATACCTTTCAATTCCATAGAGGATTAACTCGCCCCCACCCCAGGGCTGGGCCCGAAGGCCCTGAAGGGCTTTCAATTCCATAGAGGATTAACCTTCGATCAAGATAGAGAGGAGTGTAACAACGCACGAAGACTTTCAATTCCATAGAGGATTAACAGCCGTGAACCACAGAGCTAGTCCCCGTAGATCAATATTTCTTTCAATTCCATAGAGGATTAACTCTAATTATGATACTATCTAAGGGTTGCGAGAGATAGATGACTTTCAATTCCATAGAGGATTAACC
>JBMFJH010000045.1:0-973 GCA_049973945.1 Thermoprotei archaeon | reverse complement strand
GGCTTCACTGACGTTCTGATAATGTCTTACAGCGTGAAGTACGCTTCGACCTTCTACTCCCCCTTCAGGGAGGCGGCCTATTCCGCCCCAGCTTTCGGCGACAGGAGGAGTTACCAAATGGATCCAAGGAACGCGTATGAGGCGGTCAGGGAGGCGAGGCTCGATATAGAGGAGGGGGCGGACATCCTTATGGTGAAACCCGCTCACACGTATCTCGATATTATTAGGTTGGTCAAGTCAGCTTTACCAGAGTATCCCTTGGCGGCCTATCACGTGAGCGGCGAATACAGCATGATTAAAGCCGCGGCAATGAACGGGTGGATAAACGAGAAGGTTGCGGTCTTAGAGGTGACAACTGCAATAAAGAGGGCTGGAGCAGACCTGATCCTCACTTACTACGCTCTTCAGCTCGCGGACTGGATCAAGGAGGGTGATCCGTTCTGAGCGAGTCCCTATGGAGCGAGGCTAAAAGGCTCTTCCCTGGGGGTGTAAACAGCCCAGTTAGGGCAAACGTTAGGCCTTTCCCTTTCTATACCACAAGAGGCCAGGGACCTTTCATCTTCACCGAGGACGGCGAGAAGTACCTGGATCTAGTCCTCGGCTACGGCCCGTTAATTCTAGGTCATGCGCACCCTAAGGTTCTCGAGGCGATAGTGAGGCAAGCCGAGCGCGGGTGGCTCTATGGCACGCCTTCTAGGCTAGAGGTGGAACTAGCTAAGAAAATAACGAGACACGTCCCCTCTGCTGAAATGGTCAGGTTCGTCAGCAGTGGCACTGAGGCCACAATGACTGCCATAAGGCTAGCGAGGGGCTTCACCAAACGCAAGAAAGTCCTGAAGTTCGCCGGAAACTACCACGGTGCCCACGATTATGTCCTAATCGATGCGGGGAGTGCAGTGGCCGAATACAGCGTCTTCACCTCTGACGGAATACCTGAAGAGATTAAGAACACCGTTGAGGTCTGCGAGTACAA
>JBMFJH010000044.1:0-1015 GCA_049973945.1 Thermoprotei archaeon | reverse complement strand
GCCCTCGGCGAGGTGGCCGAACTGCAGAAGAAGCTCAACGACTTTCAATTCCACAGAGGATTAACCTGAGCATGTTATACCTCGCGAAGCGTCTGAAGAAAATGTCTTTCAATTCCACAGAGGATTAACCGACCACCGTCACGCGTGCTATTACCTTTACAGAAAAACCCTTTCAATTCCACAGAGGATCAACGTGAAGCTGACGTCATTCAAAGAGTTTAGAATTGAGGCTGACTTTCAATTCCACAGAGGATTAACATATGATGAGACAGACCTACTGTTCTCCACAGTTATTAATATCTTTCAATTCCACAGAGGATTAACGGTACTCTTTGCAATGAGATTTGCCAACAAAGAGATTCCTTTCAATTCCACAGAGGATTAACGAGTTTTATCGATGTCCTTATTCAGTTCAAGAAGGAGTTCACTTTCAATTCCACAGAGGATTAACAATTCTGATCAAACAAACTATATAGTTGCTGTTAGTTAAAACTTTCAATTCCACAGAGGATTAACCGGTATACCAATCGGGATACTAGTCGCCTTTGCCATGAGCTTTCAATTCCACAGAGGATTAACAAGGGGCTTGTTAGCCATAGGAATTGGGGCGCCACTTATCTTTCAATTCCACAGAGGATTAACTCAGCAAACCAAGCCCTCGATCGACTCGTTCCTCACGAACTTTCAATTCCACAGAGGATTAACATGAACGCCGTGTCCGCCTTTCCGTACTTCTGCCTGATCGTCTTTCAATTCCACAGAGGATTAACTGGAACAAGTCTGCACCGTGGCGAATCAGCGTGGCAATCGTCTTTCAATTCCACAGAGGATTAACCTCTCAAGGGAGAAGTTCGTCGAAGACGTACAGGGCGGAACTTTCAATTCCACAGAGGATTAACGGCGAAGAGGGCGACGACTATGACGACTGAGGTGAGAAGAGGCTTTCAATTCCACAGAGGATTAACAACAATCATCCCCGCATAATTCCCACAGACAATCTTCACTTTCAATTCCA
>JBMFJH010000043.1:0-1162 GCA_049973945.1 Thermoprotei archaeon | reverse complement strand
ACGCAAGGTAACGTGACCTACGTCTATTACATCTACTATCCCGAGCTTTCAATTCCATAGAGGATTAACAGAGGAGTAATGACGGCGATAGGGATAGGACTAATAATAGCTCTTTCAATTCCATAGAGGATTAATGCGGAGCTCAAGCTGGAGTATTGGAAGAAGATACTCGAACCTTTCAATTCCATAGAGGATTAACCTAACGGAGGACGAATATAGGTCGCTCGAGGAGTTCTTGCTTTCAATTCCATAGAGGATTAACTTCGAGTATGAGCCCCTAACGTACTGCAGGTCCTGTAGCGCTTTCAATTCCATAGAGGATTAACACGGTCTTTGCGTGCACGATAAAGATAAAGCGGAACTTGAGCTTTCAATTCCATAGAGGATTAACGGCGAAGTGAAGGCCGTAGCCCTACTCTCTGTTCTAATCATTATCTTTCAATTCCATAGAGGATTAACAACAAGCACCTGAGCCCACCCCAGCAACACAGCAAACTGCGCCTTTCAATTCCATAGAGGATTAACTAACTCCACAGTTAACGAAGTCACAACTGTGATTACAAGACTTTCAATTCCATAGAGGATTAACAGATGATAATGACCTTGCGACGTGCCAAACGTTGAGCCCTCTTTCAATTCCATAGAGGATTAACCCAATTGGCACAATACGCGATAATTTTCGCCCTATTATTCTTTCAATTCCATAGAGGATTAACCGCCCTCCTCGGTTCAACTTCCACCGCCTCAATGTACAGCTTTCAATTCCATAGAGGATTAACAGAAGCAAAAGCTGTTAGATACTCAGCCTAGGCTCAGGACTCTTTCAATTCCATAGAGGATTAACCTTTTCATAATCGTCTTCGGCACGGTCACTATATATACGCCCTTTCAATTCCATAGAGGATTAACTGTCGGCGATAGCGTCGCTCAGCTCCTGTCGCAAGCCCCAACGACTTTCAATTCCATAGAGGATTAACCCTTCCTCTATCCGCTCATCATGTTCATGATCTATACATCTTTCAATTCCATAGAGGATTAACACGGTTTCTTCGAACGGTACGGCTAAGAGATACTTCCCAGTTCTTTCAATTCCATAGAGGATTAACTATTCCGCTAAGAGATCTGAAACCGCATGAGGGTAGAGTCACTTTCAATTCCATAG
>JBMFJH010000042.1:0-1353 GCA_049973945.1 Thermoprotei archaeon | reverse complement strand
AAGGCGTTGGACAGCGTTGCGGTCAAACTCAAGGCGAGGAGCGCTAAAGCCGCGAGTAGCGCCACAGAGGCGACGGGGTAGGCCCTCATACGGTGAGACCAGACGCGTGACTGAACTTAAGCTTATTCGGTACAGCCATTCGCTCCGCCCTTAAGTAACGGGGCTAACGCCCTCCCGACGACCCTTAGGTTCTCCTCTACTCCCAACTAGGGGCACCGTCGCGCGACCGACGTCCGTCGAGTACTTGCGCTCTAAGATTACGGGCTTGTGATAGATCAAGCGGTCAGGCCTCCACCTAACTCGTCCGAGTCGTCGGCTTTCGTTATCCAGTCGATCCTCCTCGGCTTGGAGTCCCCAAGGGAGCTCAGAACACCGAGCTCGACCACCGTGAGTAAAACGATCCTGAATTCTCACTCTAACTAACGGTAATAACGCTCCGTCTCCTTCTTAGAAAAAACGCCTCACATCTGGCCACAATCAATCAGTGGTCAATCTCTACGAAAGCGGAGACGAAATCCTCGTGCACTTCACTAAGTGCAAGCGACCTAGCAACTATACTATAAGCGTCCCCACTGTAAATAAACACGTTTAATGCTGTCTACAGGACTTTCACACGTGGGGGAGCCCATAAGAAGGGCCGAGGAGCTGGGGATCAACGTCGAAGACCTGCTGATAAGCCTGATAAGCAAGAACGACCCCAAAGAGGAGGTCAAGCTAAGGCTCGAATTGGCTAGGAAGTACATGAAGGAGTGCGAGGAGTACCTGAAGAAGGGCGACGCCGTTCAGGCCTCCGAGAGGGCCTACAAGGTGGCTGAGGAGGCGGTGAAAGCCTTGGCCGAGAAGTTCATCCTCGAAGAGTACCAAAAGGCCTTGAAGGAGGGCAGGTGGTACACCCACTTGCTGGTCTCAGCCTCAAGCAAGCTCTCCCAGAAACTGGGGGACTGGGTGTTGTCCGGTTGGGACGCCGGGTACTCGCTCCACGTGTGGGGCTTTCACGAGGCTAAGCTCACGGTGAGCGACGTCATACCCAGAGTAGAAAAGGTAAAGAAGATGCTTGAGGAGAGCGAAAAGGTGCTTTCCTCCTGAAGAGTTAGAACGAGCGCGGAGTTTTCCACTAGCTATTAGTCATAATATCCCTTCCCTGGAAAGACTGCTAACTCGTTGCTTCGTACTAAACGGAGGACAGGGTACCCAAATTAAGCTTGTTCAGTACAACGACCGGTTCCGTTACCTAGTAGCAGGGCTAACGCCCGCTGGACGACCTTGAGGTTCTCCTCTACTCCCAATAAGGGGTCTACCCTGGCCACCAGTATCGTGTGGCCGTTGTACTCGAACTCCACCACCCCGCCCTCC
>JBMFJH010000041.1:0-1482 GCA_049973945.1 Thermoprotei archaeon | reverse complement strand
CATAGAGGATTAACGGACCCTTCACCCATCATATTGATGTACAGTAATATCTGCATCTTTCAATTCCATAGAGGATTAACCAGTCGCGCGACGTTTACGAGTTCGAAAGGGAAGTCTGAGAAATTACTTTCAATTCCATAGAGGATTAACCCGCGATTGCGTACCTGGATCGTGTTCGGGCCTATGGAGTCCTTTCAATTCCATAGAGGATTAACAAGAACGAAGCCGAGATGGTTCAAACTCACGCCAAATTCACTTTCAATTCCATAGAGGATTAACAGGACCGTGTTAACTGGGGAGTTAACGCCCGGCGCCGCTAATGCCTTTCAATTCCATAGAGGATTAACAACTCGTAGAGCTCCCGCAAATTCGATATCCTCTTCTCTCTTTCAATTCCATAGAGGATTAACTGCGATATCCGTAGCGAGAATCACCCTAACCCTAAGCGGCTTTCAATTCCATAGAGGATTAACGAGTATTCAATCAGCAGGCGTACGATAGTCGGGAGAGTTAACTTTCAATTCCATAGAGGATTAACTTGTCCTCATCGTAGCCATCTCGACGGTGACCTAGTTCTACTTTCAATTCCATAGAGGATTAACTCAGGGAGTCCTCGTACTTCGCGATGAACTCGTTGCGGTATCTTTCAATTCCATAGAGGATTAACGCGCTACTATTCCGAGGACGCTGGGGATCAGGATTAGGACTTTCAATTCCATAGAGGATTAACATCAATCCTCCACGCCTGATTTGCTAAGCCTTCCTGAGCTCTTTCAATTCCATAGAGGATTAACACCAAGTACTTGAATCACAAGAGACGCCACAGAGCGTTACTTTCAATTCCATAGAGGATTAACTAATAATTCCTGAAACGAGAATTGTTATAGTTCATTACTTCTTTCAATTCCATAGAGGATTAACGACACGGTGAGTTTGAGAACACTTTCTACTATAGTATCAGCTTTCAATTCCATAGAGGATTAACTTATATTTATTTGCGATAGCTGGTCATGCAGAATTTTTGCTCTTTCAATTCCATAGAGGATTAACATAACTTCCGACGGCAAGAGGATAACGTTCTACATACCTACTTTCAATTCCATAGAGGATTAACTTGTCTTCGTTGATCTCACTGATCGTCAGCGGTTCTCGTGCTTTCAATTCCATAGAGGATTAACTTACAGCGGAGGCAATGATAAGCGTCACGCCGATGATCCAGACTTTCAATTCCATAGAGGATTAACGTGACTCAGGCTCAGGAGGTGAGCGGTCAATGATGCCGACTCCTTTCAATTCCATAGAGGATTAACAGGGTCACGAACCGACATGGTATATCAAAGTAGTACTGAGCTTTCAATTCCATAGAGGATTAACGTAGTCAAGCTGTCCTCTGGTGCCGTCCTCCTCCTGAGCTTTCAATACCATAGAGGATTAACCGAACCGTACCAAAGCGGATACCGACGTATCTGACGTTTGCTTTCA
>JBMFJH010000040.1:0-1792 GCA_049973945.1 Thermoprotei archaeon | reverse complement strand
GAATAGGTCTTGCCGCTATTCTAGCCGTTGTAGTAGGTGTATTGTTTGGACTGCATATAATAAATTCTCAACCACAAGTACATTATATAGATGTTAATGCTCCTTATGTATTCTTGAAACCTGAAGGAAATGGACAATATGATTTGGGATATTATGGACCACATGGCAATTGGCATGATTTAGGAATATATAATGTGAGTAGTAATGCATTGGAAAATGCAGTAAATATTATCAATCAATTTAATCAACAAAATATGGGAACTACATTACCTCAACCATATGGTGTACAGTTCCAACCATTGGATTATGTAGTAGCTATTGGTAATACAACAGGAACAGTACAAATACCAGTACATGGAAACACAATATTGTTAGATAAAACAAATCCAGGACTCTGGACAGTATTAGTTACAGATCCAAAAGATGTAAATGCTTTAATGTATGCATTAGATACTGGATATAAAGAATCTGCACATTTAAATCCTTTATCCCAATACTGGACAAGCCAATATCCAGGATCAGTAATATATGAAATAGGAGAGCTAGATAAATATAGCTCTGGACAATTTGGAGGAAGCAATGTAATAGTAACTAATAATAATACACTAATACCTTGGGGATATCTTGCACATACACCTCAATTTGCTCAAGGAAGTGGTTTACCATTTGTTCAACAAGCATCAGCAAATAGATATAGCTAATTTTTTATGGTATTGTTACTTCATAAGGAACTCCAAATGTTCCAATAACCCAATCTAAATACATATATCCAGGTGAACCGCCAGATCCTGCAGAAATAAACACATAAGGTTGTCCTTGATAATTAGCAGTATTTTCAATTAGTGGTTGATATATTTGATAAGGAGTATTTTGAATTACCTCTTGATATCCAAAAGTTCCATTTATAAAACCATTAGGTAATCCCGGATAAGTTACTGGCTGTAACTAGAAATTATTTAATGCTTTATTTTCAATTTCAAATGCAGTTTCATATGCATTTTCATAACTTTGTGCAATATAAGTATAAGGTGGTTGTGGTAGTGTTGCATTCGCAGAATAAGAAAAGCCAGACCAGCTCCATCCAAATTTCGCCTTTGGAAGTATTTGATTGTATATATTTCCGTTTACTAGGAAATATACATCTAAATTATTGTTATTTGAATTATCTGGAGCAAACCACCAGTATGTATAAAATATTCCATAATATGAATAGTTACGATTATTATGCTGATCTAAAGGTACAAACGGTATATAACTTTTATTTTGCGCATAATTTGAATTTTCTCCAAAGAAATAATATAATGTATTTGAAGAAATAGAGTTCTGCCATCCGGAACCTGCATAATAATAATTTGTGCTTGGTAAATTATTTAGACAAACATTACCTGATGGAGGTAATCCACTTATGTTAAGTAAAATATAACGATAAGTTTCAGTGTAATATTGAAGACCAACTCTTGGATAATATTTTTGATAAGTACAAGTATATTCAACTGGAATTCCAACATAATATCCAGAACTACATCCCGGCCCTGGCCCCGACAAACAATCAGCCCATCCATATTCAAACATAACTATAGGATAATCTAATGGTAAACAAGTATTTCCTCCAACGTTGAGTATATCACTTGCATTATCTGTACCTGGATTTCCAGCTACGTATGAAAGAGCAACCGCAGCTGAAACTAATGGTTTAACATGTGCGTTGCTGTCATACCATGGAATTCCGGAAAAATATACAAAAATATTTAATCCATTTCCACTAAATATTGATGATTTAAAGAACTCATAC
>JBMFJH010000039.1:0-2446 GCA_049973945.1 Thermoprotei archaeon | reverse complement strand
TATCAACGACCCGCGATTTAAGTGAAGACCTTCCCCAAGGCGTAAAGGAAGCCCACCGAGAAGGCCAGGGTTATGACTGCTAAAGTGGCTATGGTGTTCGCCAGCTCGCTCGCGCCAGGCATCGCCGCGTTCACTAAGCTCAGGACGCTGGTGAGCCCCAGGTCTGCCTCGCCCATCCTCTTTATCGCATTTACGTCGATCGACCTGGTGGCTAGGAACGTGTAGACTGCTATGGCGTTCGCCGTCAGCTCCAGGGGAACCCTTAGGAAGGCTAGGCCCAGGGAGGGCTGAGTGACGTACAGTGAGGCCAAAAGGAGGACGAACTGGGCCACCATGGACACGTAGACCCTCACGAACGCCTGATCCAAAGCACCTCCCCCGGGATCCTCATGAAGCTCGCGTACTCGGAGACCCTGGAAAGGATCTCGTCCGTTATCGCCTGCAACGCTTTGATCGGGTCTAGTTCTTTCAGCTTTATCCCGAGGTCCTCCGCCAAGTCCATAACCGCGTCCTTGCACCTCTCGTCGCAAGAGCACTCGTCTGGCGTCTCCTCGTCGTACAGGATCAGCTTCTTAGACCTGGTTATCGCGAGGAACCCCCTCTCGAGGTAGAGCTCCCTTTCCTTCCTGGAAAAAGGAATAGCGACGTAAAAGGAGTAGCTCCCCTCGAACATCAGGCCTAATGACTTGAGCCTGTTGAGGATGAGGTAGAAGTAGCTCTTGCTTATGCCCTCGGGCTTGTCCCTACTGGTGAGCACGCTTAAGTAAATCTCGTCCTTGAGCCTGTCGAAGTCCGACCTGTGTAACAGCACGGCGTCCTCAGAGACCCTAGACCTCTTGGCCTCCAGAACCTTCACTAGGCACATCTCTAACGTCCTCTCATGTATGTGGCCGCTCTAATTAAGGTTAGGAAGCCTCGAGGAGTAACGACCTCGAACTAGGCATTTGTAGCCTGAGGGCATCCGGCCCTCATCAGCTCCTGCTTGAACTTCAGCAGCCGCTTCAAGGCCTCGTGCTTCACCGCCCTCCAGTTGGCCTCCGTGGGGACCCTGAGCCTCACTAGCACTATCACGTGGTCCTTGTCGCTCTGTTCGTTCAGGTAGGGCCCCTCATGTATGTTTAAGTCGGCCAACAGCTCCCTCACCTTGCTCTCGATCGAGTCGAGGTCAAGCGAGCATAGCGGGAGCTCCACCCTGACGTTGATTATCTCCTGCTCCTTGTACTTGGGCGAGTAGTCGATGACGGCCGCGTTCAGCAAGACCTTGTTCGGCACCCTCAACTCCCTGTTGTTGTCGAGCATGATCCTGGAGAAGAAGAGCTCTATCTCCACCACCGTCCCCTTGAACCCCTGTTCCACGTAATCGGCCGAGAAGTACTTGTACGCGGGGAACTGGGCGGGGAAGTACGGCACTTCGGTCGACACTATCCTTACCCTGTCCCCCACGGTGATATAACCCGTCAACAGGATGAGCAGGCCTGCGAAGAAGTTCTCCAGGACAGGTTGTAGCGCCAAACCAATGACCAGCCCCGCGAACGCGCCTCCAGCCAGCACCGTCGACGAGTTGACTATCGGGAGCAGTACCAGCAACGCAACGATAACGTAACCCGTATAGCGGAAGACGCTGGCTATGACTATCGACTTGCTGCCTAGCCTCGCCTGCGTCACTTCCCTGATCTTCTCGGAGATAGTAGAGACTATCCAGACGCCGGCCGCGGCGAAAAGGCCCAGCTGGACGTAGGGAGCTACCCTCCTGAGCGAGTCGCTTATGTCGCCCGGGCCTAACAAAGTGGCCGTGTAGTCGAGGACTGCCGTTATGGAAGACGCCAAAGCGATCAGCGTCGCCGCAATGAAGACGCGGTAGACTAGCCTCATGTCAGCCGCGTTCTGAGGGAAAAACCCAGCCTATTAGATCTTATGGGTAACGGTTTCAGAAAACGAGAGCTTAGGCTTAGATCCTGTAGTTGATCTTGGTGGCCAGCTCGATGAGCCCGGTCAAGTCGCTCCCGTCGAACTTCCTCGCGTAAGCCGGGTCTCCGGCTAGGCTGGCTAATGTCGGGGCCATGTCTACGAGCCTGGGCCCCTGATACGGCACCGTCTCGATGACCACTCCCTTCGGGAGGTTCGGGGACTTCACGATCATAGGGACGTTCTGAACCATCCACCCTGCACCTCCGTGTCCGGCCACGTACTTCTTGTTGACCGGCGTGGTCGAGTCGTTGTAGGCGTTCACGTGGTCACCGAGCATGGCCACGATGTCTGGGCCCGACTCGCTGGTAATCGTCCTGAGGAGCTCGACCGCCTCCGGCCTGCCCAGGTCCATTACGGGTAAGTACTGTATGTGCATCCCTGCCGGCGTCGTGAATACGGCCTTGTAGTAAACGCCGATTATGCTGTTGGCCATGTTCAGGTCCTTCGCGAGTATTGAGGCCAAGGTCTGGGCGGCCCT
>JBMFJH010000038.1:0-2526 GCA_049973945.1 Thermoprotei archaeon | reverse complement strand
ACCTTTTATACGTCGTTTTTGATTTCCGTCTCGTGAGCAAGGTCAGCGAGTCCGAGTACCGTTTGAAGTTCTTTCAGGACAACAACTACCTAAGGAAAATCTGCAAGTCCTGCCACACCCCTTTCTGGACTAAGAAGGAGAACGAGGAGTACTGCGCCGACATCCCCTGCACCGATTATTACTTCTTCGAGATACCGATTAAGTCAGGCCCGCTCACTGTCAGGGAGGCCAGGAAAAAGTTCATTGACTTCTTCGCGAGGAAGGGCCACACCCCTGTTCAGCCCAAACCGGTTCTAGCGAGGTGGAGGGAGGACCTTTACTTAACCATAGCGAGCATCGTGGACTTCCAGCCCCACGTCACTAGCGGCCTGGTTCCACCGCCCGCAAATCCGTTGGTCATCTCTCAGCCGTGCATCAGGCTAGAGGACGTAGATAACGTCGGTGTGACCCTCGGCAGGCACTTGACCTCCTTCGAGATGGCGGCCCACCACGCTTTCAACTACCCGGACAAGTTCGTCTACTGGAAGGACGAAACCGTAGAGTTGGCCAAGGAGTTCTTCACGCAAGAGATAGGGATCCCTGAGGAGGAGCTCCACTTCAAGGAGTCGTGGTGGGAGGGGGGAGGGAACGCAGGGCCCTCCTTTGAGGTCACGGTGGGAGGCCTTGAGCTGGCCACTTTGGTATTCATGCAGTACGCGGTTCAGGACGGGAGTTACGTGCCCCTGAAGCTCAAGATTGTAGATACTGGTTACGGTGTTGAGAGGATAGCCTGGTTCACTCAGAGGACTCCCACGGCGTTCCACGCGATATTCGGCGACCTGGTTTACAGGTTCTACAAGGCGATCGGGATAGAGCCGATAGACGACAACCTGCTGAGGGTGGCCGCCAAATATGCAGGAAGGCTAGACCCAGACAACCCCAGCACCAT
Organism: Thermoprotei archaeon; assembly: GCA_049973945.1. Taxonomy (GTDB): domain Archaea; phylum Thermoproteota; class Thermoprotei_A; order Sulfolobales; family Sulfolobaceae; genus Acd1. The sequence continues at coordinate 1,598 of JBMFJH010000038.1, read as the reverse complement.
CAAACTCCACAGGGAGCTCGTAGCGAAGGAGCTCGGAATGAAGGTGGAGGAAGTGGACGGCGAGCTCTGGAGGGCGGCGAGGGCGTTCCAAGTCCTCGACCACACTAAGACTATTGCCCTGATGCTGGCCGACGGCTTGGTGCCCTCCAACTCCGGGGAAGGTTACCTGGGCAGGCTCCTCATCAGGAGGACGCTCAGAGTGCTCAAGCTACTCAAGTCGGACGTGAGGCTACAGGAGCTGTTGAAGATGCAAATAGAGTACTGGGCTGAGGACTTCCCAAGGATGCTCAAGAACAAGGACTACATCCTTGATGTAGTCGAGAACGAGCAGGCCAAGTTCGAGGAAGTCCTGCTCAAGGCCCCCGCAGTGGCCCAGACTCTGGCCAAGAAGAACGTGACTGTCGACACGCTGATCGAGGTCTACGACTCGAACGGGATCCCGCCCGACATACTCCTCGAGGAGCTGAGGAAGATAAAGAAGGACGTGAACGTGGAAGTCCCGCACAACTTCTACGCTTTAGTCGCTAAGAGGCACCAGACAAGTCCGATAAAGGGCAAGGAGAAGGAGAAGCTACCGCGCGAGGTAATTGAAGAGGCGAAATCGTTGCAACCGACAAGGAAGCTCTACTACGAGGACTCCTACCTGAGGTCCTTTACCGCCAAAGTCGTCAAGGTGATTAACGGGAAGTACCTAGTCCTCGACCAGACGGCCTTCTATCCTGAAGGAGGAGGACAAGTAGGCGACACCGGGACTGTTTGGCTAGGGAACAGCGCCGTCAGGGTTGTGGACACCCAGAAGGTGGGAGAGGTCGTGATCCACGTCCTGGAGAGACCCGTTGACGTGATGGAAGGAACTACAGTCAGGGGGGAGATAGACTGGCAGAGGAGGTACAGGATAATGAGGCACCACACGGTGACCCACGTGATTCTCCAGGCAGCTAAGAGGGTTCTGGGAGACCACGTCTGGCAGGCCGGAGCCGAAAAGACGGAGGAGAAGGCGAGGCTCGACATAACCCACTACAAGACGCTAAGCTCCGAAGAGATCAAGAAAATAGAGGACTTGGCCAACTCCGTTATCCTCGACAGGAGGCCCGTCAGGGTAGTTTACATGGACAGGACTGAAGCGGAGACCAAGTACGGCACTTCCATTTACGCCGGCGGAGTCCCCGAGACCGCTACTGTCAGGCTCCTGGACATTCAGGACTGGGACGTGGAGGGTTGCGGAGGAACACACTTGCACAACACTTCTGAGATAGGGGGCGTCAAGATAATCAACGTGGAAAAGATCCAGGACGGAGTGATCAGGCTCGAGTACGTCGCTGGGGACGTGATAGCGAAGTACTCCAGGGAGCTCGAGAACAAGATCAACACCGTCGCCGACTACCTCGGGACAAGTCCAGCCCAGTTGGAGACCAGGAGCAAGAAGCTAGTCGAGCAGATGCAGGAGCTCGAGAGCGTGGTTAAGGCCTACAGGGAGATGATCCTGAGGAGCCCTGAAATGGTCGCTAAAAAGGAGGAAATAAACGGGGTGAAGCTCTACACGCTACAAGACCTCCAGGACAGGGAACTCGTGAAGGAACTGATGAGGAAGTTAACCC
>JBMFJH010000037.1:0-4697 GCA_049973945.1 Thermoprotei archaeon | reverse complement strand
CCTCTTTACAGCTCAAGACATTAGACGTGCTCCAAATAGCTTCTGCCTTGCTAACGGGTTCCTTGCTTTTCATCACCTTCGATAAAGATATCCTAAAGAAGAAGGAGCTAATAAGGGAAAAGACGGGCTTGGAAGTCCTGGAATAACCTTATACGGATCGAGAAGATCCCTCCCTTAATCACTTTCTCAAGGCGTTCGTCACAGAGATCTTTCAATTCCACAGAGGATTAACTTGGAGGGTGGTCGGCAATGAGACGCTGAGCCTTTACTATAACTTTCAATTCCACAGAGGATTAACTAGATATTACGTGACCAATCTGGAGTTACTTGACGAAATATTGACTTTCAATTCCACAGAGGATTAACGGCGTTGCGTTCTTGTTAACGTTCGGCTGGGCCATAATCTCCTTTCAATTCCACAGAGGATTAACACGGAGTACCGTTCGGAGCGGTGAACTTAGTAAACTTGAACTTTCAATTCCACAGAGGATTAACGCCGGTCCCGAGGGTCTACTTCGAGTACGCCAAGGTTCTACTTTCAATTCCACAGAGGATTAACGACAGGGCGACCTTCATCGAAACTGTAGCTCTGGTCGCTACTTTCAATTCCACAGAGGATTAACCTTAGATTCCGCTTTAGCTAGCGTCGTGACTGAGATATTCTTTCAATTCCACAGAGGATTAACAAGTCGTCTGGATCTCTGGCTTTGAGAGGCTAGTCCTCGAATTTCAATTCCACAGAGGATTAACGAACACGAAGTAGCTGTACTGGACTTGCACTCTGGCCAGGACTGAGTCTTTCAATTCCACAGAGGATTAACACGGGCTAGTCGAGGCGTAGTGCTTCAAATCTTTAAATGACTTTCAATTCCACAGAGGATTAACCGGCGTCATGTCGTGCGAGAAAATAAGCCTCTATATCTCTTTCAATTCCACAGAGGATTAACCCGCAAAGCCCGTCAATGGTATCGTTTTGGTATCAATTTGCTTTCAATTCCACAGAGGATTAACAGTGTATAATTTTGTTCGAAAGTCTGAGAAAAACTGGGGCGCTTTCAATTCCACAGAGGATTAACGAATACCAATCTATAAACTTATTGATGGGGTTGAATACAACTTTCAATTCCACAGAGGATTAACAAAGGCTCTGCCATGATAAAGCTGGCGTTGTACGTAGACCTTTCAATTCCACAGAGGATTAACCTCGTTGTCTATGTCATGAACGGCGATCTAGACAATATACTTTCAATTCCACAGAGGATTAACCGGGTTCTTCAGTGAGTACGGTGCCACGATAGTTGAGGCGACTTTCAATTCCACAGAGGATTAACCTTCTAGCCTCATCAGGGCGGTGAATGTCACGTCCCTGACTTTCAATTCCACAGAGGATTAACCGTAGTCACGATGGTAATGGTCGCCCTCGTGTTTATTTACCTTTCAATTCCACAGAGGATTAACTTAGAACCGTGACTGTGGCAAACGTCAGGCAGGAGAACGCTTTCAATTCCACAGAGGATTAACCAGGCTATACGGGTGAGAGGATGAGGCTCCCCCTGCCTGAGCTTTCAATTCCACAGAGGATTAACTGGGCAAACCGTGACAGTCATGAACCCGCTCGATATTGGTCTTTCAATTCCACAGAGGATTAACGCGACCACGAAGACGAAGACGTAGATGATATAGCTCGGTATCCTTTCAATTCCACAGAGGATTAACCGTAATGAACGTACTGATGTACGGGTACGCCTTGAGCAAGCTTTCAATTCCACAGAGGATTAACGAGACCGCGTGTAAGACGACCCTCACGTAGCGCTTGCAGCACTTTCAATTCCACAGAGGATTAACTCAATCGACGGCACTAACATAGTAAATACCAACATGGTGACTTTCAATTCCACAGAGGATTAACGTATAATTCGGTAAGCGCCGGGTGCTCGGTCGCAATCACCTTTCAATTCCATAGAGGATTAACCCGGCCAACCTGTCAAGAGCGGTTTCAGATTCGTGGAATTCTTTCAATTCCATAGAGGATTAACGAGGAGGAATGGGCTTAGCACCAGCGACGCGATAAAGACTTTCAATTCCATAGAGGATTAACGCCCCGCAATAACGGTGACAGAGATGAACCTCGACCAGTTCAACTTTCAATTCCATAGAGGATTAACTTACCCAAATCAGCTACGGCGACACCATTGCCATTCACTATCTTTCAATTCCATAGAGGATTAACAGGCTGGAGCTTGAGGACTTCTACCGACATGCATACATAATCTTTCAATTCCATAGAGGATTAACCAACGTAATCCAGGGCGATGTAAGGAACTATGAAATAGTTCTTTCAATTCCATAGAGGATTAACATAGTCAAGAACATCGACTTTGCCGTAGTCGGCCACCCTACTTTCAATTCCATAGAGGATTAACACAAGGAGAAGGAAGAGTTCTTCAGCTTCATCGACAGGCTCTTTCAATTCCATAGAGGATTAACCAACGCCACTAACCCGCTGAGTGCATGGGGTCAGTACGGCTTTCAATTCCATAGAGGATTAACAGTTACTCTGAGTCAATAGGTAGCCACCGGTCGGGCCTATCCTTTCAATTCCATAGAGGATTAACGAGATGGCCCAACAACAGGCCAACGTAACATGGGACTTGCTTTCAATTCCATAGAGGATTAACAGGCCTTGCGTCTGACCGCGAAGATTCAGTCTAACCTGTATCTTTCAATTCCATAGAGGATTAACGTGTTCTTACGCGACCAGTTCAGCAGCTACCAGTACAAAGCTTTCAATTCCATAGAGGATTAACGTGGTTATGTAAGCATACGCGGCGGCTGCATGTATAGGATCCTTTCAATTCCATAGAGGATTAACGGTGAAGCTGCACACACAACGATACCAAGCCCTATACCAGCTTTCAATTCCATAGAGGATTAACTGCTGGAGCTGACGGTAGCTATCTTCATGGCCGGCCTACTGACTTTCAATTCCATAGAGGATTAACTTCTCTGTTCCTTACTCTCTGACACTCCTCCGGCATCCGGCTTTCAATTCCATAGAGGATTAACTTTAAGCCAGTCGTCGTCGCAAAGTAGAGCTTGCCATATACTTTCAATTCCATAGAGGATTAACGAGTACCGCAAGCTGGAGAACTTCCTGATGAACCTAACCGCTCTTTCAATTCCATAGAGGATTAACCTCGCTCTTGAGCTTCAACGTGCCGACCAAACTGGGGGTGTTCTTTCAATTCCATAGAGGATTAACATGAACTGATAGAGGCGCTTATTGGTACCGATTAATGCCGGCTTTCAATTCCATAGAGGATTAACAGTAATCAGCAAGGTCTTCCAGTATCGCCTCAGGTGGGACGCTTTCAATTCCATAGAGGATTAACTCAGCCTCCCTTTCCTTGGAGCGAGTGTCGCATATAACGCCATACGCTTTCAATTCCATAGAGGATTAACACGAAGAGCGGGAAGGTCGTCGTCCCGGTCACCATAATAGTCTTTCAATTCCATAGAGGATTAACAAGGGAGAATCCCCAGACGATCTCTGTCGGCATAATTTACTTTCAATTCCATAGAGGATTAACCTAGACAAGCTTGAGGTAGCCTACGGATGCTTCGACGGAGCTGCTTTCAATTCCATAGAGGATTAACTCGAACGGTCTAGGTTCCTGATAGGCAGGAAGTTCGTGGCTTTCAATTCCATAGAGGATTAACTACCTCGCCTTATCAGTTCTATATGATGCTCAAGGACACCTTTCAATTCCATAGAGGATTAACAGCGTATTGGTAAGTCTACCATAGCTTTCCAACCTGAGGCCTTTCAATTCCATAGAGGATTAACTCGCTTCAAAAGTCCCCTCATCTCTCAGCCAGTACGCTGTCTTTCAATTCCATAGAGGATTAACCCTCTCGCAAGCCCCTACCACGTCGCAAAACCAAACGCTCCTTTCAATTCCATAGAGGATTAACTACAAGGGCACAGCGACGCCTAGAGTAGCGCTATACTTAGACAAGTCTTTCAATTCCATAGAGGATTAACCTGGAATAATCAGCAGCTGAGAGATATTGCTCCTGGTTAGTCTTTCAATTCCATAGAGGATTAACTTCCTGACCTGGTAATTGCGGTCTGGCATTGGATGTGTACTTTCAATTCCATAGAGGATTAACCGGGATCGGAGAAAAGTGAACCCCCGTCATCGTCCATTCCTTTCAATTCCACAGAGGATTAACAAACGCTGTGACGGTCTGCGAATTTAGGAGAGGGGAGAGGCCTTTCAATTCCACAGAGGATTAACAGGGCGATTATTTGTGTGGTCTTTTTCGCGTTTGTGTACAGCTTTCAATTCCACAGAGGATTAACTGAGCCTCCTAGCTGAGACATTGCCGCCAAATATTGCTGCTTTCAATTCCACAGAGGATTAACGTGATGAGAATCCTCAAGGGGATATGCGAAAGGCACCCCGCTTTCAATTCCACAGAGGATTAACAGAAGCAAAGGAGCTGGCTAAGAGTTTAGGGATATCAAAGCTTTCAATTCCATAGAGGATTAACACAACGTGAACCCTAACGCGACGGTTACGGCGCAAACTCTTTCAATTCCACAGAGGATTAACTGCAAATTTTTGTACCCCTTAGCTCCTCGCTTACTTTTCTTTCTTACGCGTCAAAGAGTCGGAAATCAGATAATAAGC
>JBMFJH010000036.1:0-5443 GCA_049973945.1 Thermoprotei archaeon | reverse complement strand
CGAGATCAGAGTTTGGTTTAAGAACCTAGTACCCGCCATAAGCCCAAGTCCTGGCTTAAAGGCCCGCTCAACGACTCAACGTCGCGGGAAGCACGCGAGTTCCAGCGTAGGGGGATCGGAGAAAAAACAAAGCACGTTATTTTGAAGGTTAAGCAGCTTGAAGGAAGGGCTCGTAGGTCTTCTTGTATATTTCGGAGTTCTCTAACGCGCTCGCTTGTCTTCTGTACTTAATTGCGTCACCTATGCTCGACTCTCCGTGTTTCTTTATCCACTCGCTTAGGGGCACTTGGTACTCCTTCAAGACTTTATCCCTATAGAGGTCGTTGAGCACGTTATACGTACAGAACGGAATCACCCTACCGTCTGGGGTAGCGTAATGAATATCGCACCTCATCACGCGCTGAACGTCGTAATTGTAGAGATCCATGAAGTGCATGGTTCCTAAGAACAGCAGCCTATAGTGGAATTCTCCTAATGCGGAGTAATCGTGCCTTGTAATTACGTTAATTAACATCTTCAGTATATCGAAGTCTTTCGGGCCTTTCTCCTTGTCAATGAACTTCCTCAAGTTCATTACAAGCTTCATGCCAACCCAGTACTTGTTAGTGCCTTCTTTGATTTCCTCTGTCTTCTCTTTCAAGTACTCCAACAGGCCCTCTAGGTCAATGAATTTCGACAGTGGGATGAAGTGTGGCTCTCCGTTCCTCCACTCGACATAAACATATGTACCAGCTCCGCAGACCGGGTGGTTCGCCATTTCGAACTGCTCTTTTCCGGTTAAAGCCTCGACGAGCTTGGAGAACACTACAGAAGTCCCAATTGGGTACCAGCTGTCCTTAGTTATCTCGCCGTTAGTTTGCTCTTCTATATTCTTTATCACTTCTGGGATCGTTATTCTGAACTTGTTCCTCATGTTCCTCTTCATCATTCCAGTCAAACTGACGGGCTGGAAGTTGACTGCCCTAACTACGTCCATGTTGTACGCGGCGAACCTAACTATATTGCCCAAATCGTGATCGTTGACCGACTTTATCACGGTAGGCACAAGCACTACGCTGCTCATTCCAGCCCTCCTGAAAACCTCTAGCGTGTATGGGACTTCCCAGTGGTTCTTCGGGTTAGTCCTTCTGGTCGTGCCGTCGAAGCTCATGTAAACCGTATTTACTCCTGCCTCCCTCAGCGCCCTCGCATATCTGACGGCCTTCTCTGGATCTTCCATGTAGAGCTTAGCGAACGTGCCTCCCCACGTATTCAGCTGGATGTGTTTTACCCCCTTCTCTCTCATCATTCTGACTATCTCGACTAGGTCCTCCCTGAGCGTTGGCTCTCCGCCGGTCAGCTGAATTACTAGCGTTATTTCCTGTTTCTTCAGCTGACCCACCATGAAGGAGATTTGCTCTAGGGTCGGTTCGTAAATGTAACCGGCCTTTTCAGCGTAGAAGAAGCAATACCAACACGAGAGGTCACACCTATTCGTAATTACCATGTTGACTAGGGCGGAGTGCTGATGATGCATTGGACATAGACCGCAGTTGAACGGACAAGGGGCCTTGAGGTCTACATAAGGAACTTTGGGCCCTTTACCCTCGTACTCCCAGTAGTCGAACTTATAATAGAGGCCCGAGTCACCGTAGTATAAATCCTCGAACTCCCCGTGCTCTGGACAGACTTTCCTTATGTATAGCTTATTCTCTTTCTCGAAAATGGTTGCCGGTAATAATCTGTAACAAGCAGGACAGAGAGAGTGCGTCACTCGTACGAGCTTCTCGCCTTCGTGTAGCTCTGGGATTGGACCTCCGACCTTAATCTCGCGGTCTCCGAACTTAACGACGCCGTTCTCGAACTTAGCAGGGGCCTCTATCAGCCTGAAGCTTCTTGACTCTTTGACGGTCTCCATTACCCTCGAGACTTGACTTGTTGGTGCCTTATATTAAAGCAATTTACTGTTTTTACGGTAACTAGGTTAATACCAGCCTTTGAAGGAATCCCAACCTCTTCGTTCCACTCTCTCACCGTTATAATACACGCCGCTTCCAGGCGAACCGTCACCGATCTTGAGAGGGTTAAGACCCAGCTCAGCTAAGCGATTAATAACATATCTCGAGTGATAGCTTGGGACAACGAATAGCGTCACGTAGTCCTCTCCGCCCTTAGCGATTATATCGATTAGGTTACCCGTTGGCTGGTGTGCGCCTAGCTGTTCTTTGATGAGCATTAACGACTCTTCGCTTAATCCTAGCCCGGTTACGTCTACCTTCAGAGACAACCTCCTCGAAACATTCCCCAAAGTCACGAAGAGACCGTCGCTGATGTCAGTAGAATACGTAATCCGTTCGCATTCTGTCTGGAGAACCTGGAGAACTTCCTTCCTCGGCGTTGGGTGCCTGAGTTTACTTGCGAATATGTTATCTCCGGCTTTAAATCCCAAAGAGTTGAATATAATTTCTGTATATCCAATAGGTTCTGCAAGAATCAAATCAACGTTCGAGCTAACCTTGTGAGGAGGTTTATAGCAAATGGGCTTCGCCACTAAAAACACGTCTATCCAGTTACCCTCGTTCGTGTCCCCTCCCACGAGCTTTATGTTGTAGTATCTCGTAGCGTCCTCTATTCCGCTCATTAGTTCGTTCGCCTCGTGCACCGTTAGACCTTTAGGCAACCCAACTGAAACCAGGGCCTCTAACGGAAGTCCTCCCCTCGAAATGACATCGCTCACCGAGGAGATTACGGCCTTCCACCCCATGTCGTATAGATCCGCGCCCCCCGCCGTGAAGTCTAGTCTGAACCCATCCACTTTCAGCATAAGCCCGAGTTCAGGATCTACGAAAACATCGTCGTCCACTATTCCGAGTTTCTCTCGGACTGACTTGACGAACTCGCGCTCGCCTATGTCTGACAGTCTATCGAGTTTCTTCATACCGTTCTTATCCTGTTAAGAAACCGAAGCATCGTATAATAAGGAAGCCGCCGGCGGGATTTGAACCCGCGACCGCCGGCTTTCCTGGATCCTTAAGGATTCTTACAAGGCCGGCGCTCTACCGGCTGAGCTACGGCGGCAAGTAATTCTCGTTCTTTTAGTTGAATAAAGTTTTCCTCAGAGCTAATCGGAAGTTACAGAGATAACGTATTCGATCGCCCTCTCGATTAACTTGTCATACATGCCCAGGTATTTCCCTGGGTCTAACGCCTCCTCTATTTCCTTTGGACTGAGATATTTCCTAATTTCTTCGTTATTCATAACGGCCTCTCGGAAGTTCTGCGAGGTCCTCGCGACTCTCATGAGTAACTCATGTGCCTTGTGCCTCGGAAGACCCTTGAGCGTAAGCCTTACCATTAAGCTTTCCGCCATAATTGAACCTTTAGTGAGCTCCAAGTTCCTCCTCATGTTTTCGGGATAAATCGCTAAGTTATTGAGTAGATCGATCGTGCTGTTCAGCATCTCGTCGATGGTGAGAAAGCTGTGCGATAAGATCACCCTTTCCGAGGAGCTGTTGGTCAGATCCCTCTCGTGCCACAAGGGGATATTCTCTAAAGCCGTAAAGACGAACCCCCTTAGGACCTTAGCGAGGCCGCTGATTTTCTCCGCGGTCACAGGATTGGCTTTGTGAGGCATAGTGCTACTCCCTACTTTCCTAGTCGCACTACCCTCTGCTAACTCCATGATCTCTGGCCTCATCAGCTCTCTAACTTCGAGCGCTAACCTGTCGAGCTGGGAGCCCAGGATAGCTAAGTCTGAAATAAGCTCCGCGTATCCGTCCCTGGGTGCCACTTGAGTCGTTATTTCGTGTGGCGGAAGGTTGAGAAAGTCGCACACTTCCTCTTGAATCCTCAGGCCAAGGGCTCCCCAGGCCGCCATGGTTCCTACAGCTCCAGCAAACTTCGCCTTGACAACCCTCTTAGCTAGCTCCTTGAGTCTCTCGTAGCTCCGGGCCAGCTCGTACGCGTAATTAGCGAACTTGAAACCTAGGGTAATTGGGTCGGCATGCTGTCCATGAGTCCTCCCTACCATGACTAGGTCTTTGTATCTCAGGGAGTATTCCACGAGAATTGTAATTATTTTTTTCAACTTAGATAAAACTATTTCTAGGGCGTCTCTTACTATTAGTGCATATGCGGTGTCCACTATGTCGTAACTAGTCGCGCCAAAGTGTACGAACCTACCCCTGTCTCCCGCGAGCTCCGCCAAATGAACAGCTAGAGCCATAACGTCGTGGCCTAGCTGGGCTTCAAGTTGATCGACCCTATTTACGTCGATCTTGTTGACCGCTTCTGAAACCGCCTTGAAGTCCTCCTCCTCGGCTATACCGACTTTCCAAAGAGCGTAAAGGAGTGCCGCTTCAACCCTTGCGTAGCTCTTCAGGACGTTCTCTCTGGAAAAGAGCCTCCTCATTTCTGGAGACCCGTACCTCCACTCAAAGACACAGACGTGCTCACTCATCGCCTCGCCTTTAGATACGCGCAATCTAAGCTTTTTTCCCGCCGACAAATGTTCGGTCAAATGACGCTGAACATCGTCACGATAGGGAGCCACTCCTCTTTGCAGATCCTCCACGGAGCGAAGAAAGAAGGCTTCGGAACTGTTGCCGTGCTACCGAAGGGGAGGGAGGAGTTTTACTCTCAGTTCAGTTTCATCGATAAGGTTCTAACCTACAAGGACGAAGACGAGGCTCTCGAGCTAATAAATAGCGTAGAGAACGGCGTCCTAATACCTCACGGTAGCCTAGTTGAGTACATAGGTTCGGAAAGAGTTGCAAAGATTAAATTGCCCATCTTCGGGAACAGGTTCCTCTTCGAGCACGAAGCCGACCAGAAGAAGAAGATGGCTTTATTGAAAGAGGCTGGAATAAAGGTTCCAGAACAGTTCGAGGACCCGGATGACGTAGATAGGTTAGCCATCGTGAAGTTGCCTGGAGCCAAGGGAGGAAGAGGATACTTCATTTCAAACGATAGAAGTTTCATAAAGTCTAAGCTCGAAGAATACATTAAAAAGAATATAATTAACAGCGTCGACGATGTGATAATTCAAGAATATGTAGTCGGTGTGCCGATGTACTTCCAGTTCTTCAACAGCGTCATGATGAACAGGCTGGAGCTGACTGGGATCGATATCAGGTACGAGACTAACGTTGACGGCCTTAGGAGAGTTCCTAGCGAATACTTGAGTGGTTACGAGCCTACCTTCGTCGTAGTCGGGAATATCCCTGCAGTAGCGAGGGAGAGCCTTTTACCTAGGGCATATCAATACGCTAAGTCTTTCGTCGAGACCGTGGGGAAAAAAGTCCCTCCAGGCATGATCGGTCCCTTCTGTCTCGAATCAGTAGTGACGGATCAAGGTGAAATAGTCGTCTTCGAGTTCTCGGGAAGGATTGTAGCTGGGACGAACCTGTACATCGACGGAAGCCCGTACTCTTGGCTTTATTGGGACGAACCAATGAGCGTGGGC
>JBMFJH010000035.1:0-5607 GCA_049973945.1 Thermoprotei archaeon | reverse complement strand
CCTTTCTAGAGAACACCTCAGATTCCCTGGGAGAGCCGGGAAATAAACTGACGCCGTTTTAACTTCTGACGCGATAACGTGGAAATAGATACAAACGGGACGCGAGTAGTTCGCGTAAAGCTTATTATCCGATTTCTAATTCTTAGACATGTAACAAAGAAAAAGTTAAGGAAAAGGTAAGGGGAATATAAACCTGCTGTTAATCCTCTATGGAATTGAAAGGAAAATATCCACGCCTCGTCCACGAAGAGGAGCTGTTTCCGTTAATCCTCTATGGAATTGAAAGAGAGCGACCAAAGCGAACTTGAACGCCCGCATGGCGATTGTTAATCCTCTATGGAATTGAAAGTTACCTCTGTTTCCCTGTCGTAATCAACAGGGACATCGATAGTTAATCCTCTATGGAATTGAAAGTCAAGAAAGATGTGATCGGAGCCGTCTTAAGAAAGCTCATGTTAATCCTCTATGGAATTGAAAGATAAACTGGGGAGTTAACAAGGGAAGGAAAAAAGAAGAGTTAATCCTCTATGGAATTGAAAGCTCCCAGCTTCGCCTCGGTATCGACGTCGCCCTTTCCGCGGTTAATCCTCTATGGAATTGAAAGCCCTACCCGCAGACCAACGACCCGTTCTTCCGCGACGTCGTCGAGTACGGTTAATCCTCTATGGAATTGAAAGGTGACCTAGATGAAGAGTACTACTCCCTCCCAAGAGACGATGTTAATCCTCTATGGAATTGAAAGACTTTTCCTCCAGAGTTAGATCGTAGACTTGCTGATAGATGTTAATCCTCTATGGAATTGAAAGTATTTGTAGAAAAAAGGTGTTGCAGTAATTTTTAGTGACGGTCGAGTTAATCCTCTATGGAATTGAAAGTTACCAGAGCCAGACCTCAAGCCGAAAAGCTCCGATTCGGTTAATCCTCTATGGAATTGAAAGTACGGGCTATCGTGACACGGCAGTAAGGTTATACAGGGTAGTTAATCCTCTATGGAATTGAAAGGTACAAGCCTCCCCCTCTATCACTGGAGACCCTGAAGAGTTAATCCTCTATGGAATTGAAAGTCGTTTCAACCGTGCATTCCTCGGGGTGCCTCTCACAGTTAATCCTCTATGGAATTGAAAGTCTCTTGAACGACCTCGGCCTAATCCAGTCCTTCCATCTCGTTAATCCTCTATGGAATTGAAAGAATACGTAGACCTGATCGTATTGGTGAACCCCTAACCCGTGTTAATCCTCTATGGAATTGAAAGCTATTATTTCGTTTGCTGACTGTGGCAACAATGAGCATTGTTAATCCTCTATGGAATTGAAAGCATAAGGAACGAATTGCTCAATCACGAGTACAACGAAGTTGTTAATCCTCTATGGAATTGAAAGAGCACGCAACCGATAGACGACGAGCTAAGCAACGTCGAAGTTAATCCTCTATGGAATTGAAAGATATAGACTTAAAGTCGGTCGAAGACGGCACTTTTATGACGTTAATCCTCTATGGAATTGAAAGGCCTTCCCGTCTTAGGGTCTCTTTGTATGTAGACCTCTGTTAATCCTCTATGGAATTGAAAGAAAGTCCCTTCTCGTGACCCCTTGGGGACACAAGGAAAAAATGTTAATCCTCTATGGAATTGAAAGGTGCCGAGCGTTTGCGAAATTGTGTTAGAACCAATGATCTCGTTAATCCTCTATGGAATTGAAAGACCGCGCCGCGCCCGCCCATCTGCTACCGCTCCTCCCCGGTTAATCCTCTATGGAATTGAAAGATCATTATACGATGCAAAGGATGAGCGTAGTACTCGTAGGTTAATCCTCTATGGAATTGAAAGACGTGCTGGTGGGCTAGGATCACGTGCATGCCGAACTTCCTGTTAATCCTCTATGGAATTGAAAGATTAATAAAGCCAATTTTTGGAATTCCAAGCTCGTGTTTAGTTAATCCTCTATGGAATTGAAAGGCTCCAGCTGAAGAACAGACGCGGTCAAATCTCGTGAAGTTAATCCTCTATGGAATTGAAAGTGGAGACTGTGCCGTTGGCATAGTGCTCGAGGAAGAGGATGTTAATCCTCTATGGAATTGAAAGCTCCGTGCGTACAACTAACGTACCGTCTCGTGAATCTTTAAGTTAATCCTCTATGGAATTGAAAGCAAGAACTACCAGAACGTAAACAACGTCTCGTGGACTTACCGTTAATCCTCTATGGAATTGAAAGCGCTAACTTGCCATTAGAGACCTGGACTATGGTCGGTAAGTTAATCCTCTATGGAATTGAAAGACCACCCCTGATAGCCAACCTGCTGGAGTTCGGCATACGTTAATCCTCTATGGAATTGAAAGATCTGAGTTCCGCTTATCACACGACCGACCCACATGTTCGAGTTAATCCTCTATGGAATTGAAAGTTCGGCAAGATGATCTTTCCGCTCGTGACCACGAAACCGCCGTTAATCCTCTATGGAATTGAAAGTAGAGGCCCAAACTCGGCTTAAGGAAATGAAGTCTAAGGTTAATCCTCTATGGAATTGAAAGCAACTGGGGAGTTTACGACTAGCCCCGCGGACATGTTTGTGTTAATCCTCTATGGAATTGAAAGTCAGTATGGTCGCCTGCAACACGCCTTGGATGGCGCTTACGTTAATCCTCTATGGAATTGAAAGACGTACCCGATTTGCGACCAAGGGAACGGGGTGTTGATGTTAATCCTCTATGGAATTGAAAGAAGGCGTAAGCTACTCCCTCAACTAGCTTTTCGCTGAACGGTTAATCCTCTATGGAATTGAAAGCAGCTTCTTGACGTAGTAAAACCACATGTTCCTCGTGAAGTTAATCCTCTATGGAATTGAAAGACTTCTTGAGCTCGTCCAGCGTGTGCTGGCTCGGGGTGAAGTTAATCCTCTATGGAATTGAAAGATTAGTGTTCATGCTGACGGTGGTGCCACTGGTCATCAGTTAATCCTCTATGGAATTGAAAGATTAGGTCTCTCGCCTCACTAATCCTCAGCGGTCTCGTGGCGTTAATCCTCTATGGAATTGAAAGTGCCAGTCGCTTACTGTAACACTACGTGGTGTTGGATTAAGTTAATCCTCTATGGAATTGAAAGAGTAGTCTGAGGTAGTATAAAAAACTATCTGTGACTACAGTTAATCCTCTATGGAATTGAAAGAATATCCAGCCCGTAAAGCGTAATACCGAGTGAGGGGGTAGGTTAATCCTCTATGGAATTGAAAGAAGAGGACAAGCTCACGCTCCTCCTGCGCTGGCTCTTCTGGGTTAATCCTCTATGGAATTGAAAGGCGACCAGGGCAGCAGCAGATATCAGCAGGATAGCGTAGCGTTAATCCTCTATGGAATTGAAAGCGTTTTCTTTCTGTAGCTTCTTTACCTTCCTCTCGAGAGTGTTAATCCTCTATGGAATTGAAAGCTATCCATTTCTCAGACTTCTTAATTTTTATTGTTTCATTAGTTAATCCTCTATGGAATTGAAAGGCTGGTAAACGGCATGAGGATTAGGGAGGCGATAAGGGCGTTGTTAATCCTCTATGGAATTGAAAGTTTGCTTCTTACTTTTCTTTTCTATCTGCTTCTTTTCATTGTTAATCCTCTATGGAATTGAAAGTGCCACGCCTCCAACGGTCTACCTATCGTCCACGCAAAGTTAATCCTCTATGGAATTGAAAGACACTATCACCGATGAAGCCCATCAGGGCACCTATGCCCAGTTAATCCTCTATGGAATTGAAAGAGAGTGATCCTCGTCGAAAGGGACGAGTACGGGGTAGTCAGTTAATCCTCTATGGAATTGAAAGACATCTCTCTCATCCATACAGAAACTAGGAAGTGGCTGGTTAATCCTCTATGGAATTGAAAGTTTCCGATTACGTTAATCACGCCGTATGTGACCTTAGCACGTTAATCCTCTATGGAATTGAAAGATAACTGAGGACATAATAAGGCTCGCCATGAAAGCGGCTGAGTTAATCCTCTATGGAATTGAAAGATACAGAAAGTCGTTGCTTATAGAAAGCTTGTTGGACGAGTTAATCCTCTATGGAATTGAAAGCCTGTGCAACCCGTGAATGATTTCAAATATGCACAAAAAATGTTAATCCTCTATGGAATTGAAAGAAGTGAACATCCTGTCTTCATTCGAAAGGTCAACCCCTTCGTTAATCCTCTATGGAATTGAAAGTTGTAATACATCGTCTATCCTGTAGTTGTTTATCAGGGGTTAATCCTCTATGGAATTGAAAGGTTTTACAAAGTGATAGCAATATTATTATAGACGACGAGTTGTTAATCCTCTATGGAATTGAAAGCTCCCCCAAGTTACGCCGTAAAAGATGTAGATTACTTTCGGGTTAATCCTCTATGGAATTGAAAGTCGATGTCGTGGGCGGTTTCTCGCTGTTCACACTCGTGTTGTTAATCCTCTATGGAATTGAAAGCAATTTTTATCCTTGTGTATCTTATCCTCACATAGTCTAAGTTAATCCTCTATGGAATTGAAAGCTATATGCCGCATGATGAAGCGGCGTGTTGTCGCCATAGTTAATCCTCTATGGAATTGAAAGGTTTTTTCTCCCGTGGCGGAGGACATTTTCCGCTACTTACTGTTAATCCTCTATGGAATTGAAAGGTGAGCTTTACCCATGTCTTCGCCCCGAGCGACCGCATGAAGTTAATCCTCTATGGAATTGAAAGCAGAGGCGAGCATGGCAACGCTCGTCGCGCCGAGCTGTACTTGTTAATCCTCTATGGAATTGAAAGCAGCGTTTTCGCCATGTCCTTCAGGTCTTCGACGGTGAAGGTTAATCCTCTATGGAATTGAAAGTTATATACTTCTTTCACCAGTTGTTCAATCGAAGAAACGTTAATCCTCTATGGAATTGAAAGATCCCTGGACTCTGGCACGGTTCTCGTCCCGAAAGGGACGGTAATGTTAATCCTCTATGGAATTGAAAGGAAGAACGACCCATATGTTCTCGACTTCTTGTCCAGTTAGTTAATCCTCTATGGAATTGAAAGTGATCGGGGTCGTCGTTGTCGTCACGTGAGCGGTAGTCGGTTAATCCTCTATGGAATTGAAAGTTACACTACGCCGCCAGGGAAGGCAACAAGGCGGCAACTAGTTAATCCTCTATGGAATTGAAAGATCGTCTACTCTTTACAGAAAGACCAGGTGCTGGGCGTCTTGTTAATCCTCTATGGAATTGAAAGTTAACGTCGTCGGAATGCGGGAC
Source organism: Thermoprotei archaeon (assembly GCA_049973945.1). Classification (GTDB taxonomy): domain Archaea; phylum Thermoproteota; class Thermoprotei_A; order Sulfolobales; family Sulfolobaceae; genus Acd1. Next base: position 367 of record JBMFJH010000035.1, on the reverse strand, counting down.
GGTCACAGCACCTTCACGTTAATCCTCTATGGAATTGAAAGGGATCCGGAAGGGCGTAATCGCTGTGGCCAAGCTGGGCCGGTTAATCCTCTATGGAATTGAAAGATATCCGAAAATTAGCGGGACCAGGCGGGGAGGGGTGGGCGTGTTAATCCTCTATGGAATTGAAAGCGCGTTGCCCTCGACGCCAGCCAGCTTTAGGTTCACTTGGATAATCCTCTATGGAATTGAAAGGTGTCTACCTTTAGCGTGACCCTTTCCTCCAATTCGCCTTGTTAATCCCCAATGGAATTGAAAGCCCTATGCCTGTCGCTCTGGGTCACGCTTCCCACTAGCCTCAACGCGCGAGCACCTAGTCCCCCTTCTC
>JBMFJH010000034.1:0-6698 GCA_049973945.1 Thermoprotei archaeon | reverse complement strand
AAGAGATCCGGCATACCAGTCGAAAACTTAACTCATTTCAGTGCAGTGCTGAACATTGCGAGCACGAGGGGGACAGTCAGGGTGATCACCGCGCCGGAAACCACGCTCGGCATCGCGAAGTCGTTGCCGTAAAACTCCCTCATAAAGGGTAACGTCACGTCCATGGAGGTCGCTCCTCCAGCAGCGATTCCCCCTAGAGGGGACTCCCTCAGTTTAGCGAAGGCCGGAACCAGCACGAAGACTAGCTGTTCCCGCAGGAAGTTGGCCAAAAACCCAACGATGCCGTATTCGGGGCCGAAGGCGTTCGCCAAGAAGGGGCCCGTGAAGGAGTACCAACCGGAGCCGAGCGCTATCAACAACGACACGTTTGTCGGCAAACCGAGTAAGAACGATGCGACGAGGCCAGACATTACAGCGGCGGCGTAGTTGACGGCTGTCGACGCCAGGCCGAAACCGAGCGACGCCCTCAAAACTTTTAGACTGATCGCCTTCCCCACGTCGACCCCTACGACTACCATGAGGGCGCAGAGCTCGAACGTGACAAGACCGCCGTAAGGTAGGCTGGGCCTTATTAAGGCCCCTGCCAGAAGCCCCAGGGCGAGGGGCAACAGGTACTTGAGCCCCAGGTTCGCCCTTCTACTTGCGCTCGCAGGCTTAGCGTCGAGTGTGATAAGCAGAGCCCCCAACCAATACGTCAGAGTTACGATTACCAGAGCGACAACTACCCCAATAGCGATCTCGCCTATAACCTGGGCTACCGGAAGGGAGGAGGTCCCCCACATGGCTATAGTGAAGATCAGCGAAAACGTCACTGCGTCGCTGACGATGCTGGGAACGGATAGGACCCTGGACAAAGGCATCGACGCGAAGAAGACGACCAGCAGAGCTACCGTGGCGAGGTCTATCAAACCCTCAGGTTTGTCGCCTCGCCAGAATTAAAAGCGTAAGTCAGCCATTTCGCCCAGGAATGAATCAGCCGAGAGTAGTCTTGATAGCGCACGGTTTGGGGTCGGGAACAATTTCGGGGGAAGCGAGCGTAGCCAGGCAGGGGCTACTCATGCTGGAGGAGCGGGGCATCGACCACGTAATAGTCACTTTCTCCAAACCTGCGGATCCAGGGCTGACGGGGAAGTCTGTGTGGGTCCTCCCCCTCAGGTTGGAGAAGTTCGATAAATACAGGAGGGTATTGACCGTGTTGAAGGCCAGGTCTTTGAGGCCCAAGGTCTTCCTCAATTTCGCTGGGTACCCCGACAAGCTGTCAGAGATCGCCCCCCAGGTGATTTACGGCGGCGTCTTCGCCTTCCTCACCCCTTCGAAGTACGATAAGTCCCTCCTATGGAAGGCATATTACTACCCTTACAAGCGCCTCGTCTTACGCGACTTGGACGAGCTCAGGAAGGCGAAGATCGTGCTGAACTCTCACTATTCGGTCAAAGCTTTGAAGAGGCTAATCGACGTAGAGCCCAAGGTGATCTACCCGCCAATATACAATTACGACCTATATTCGAAGTCCTACCACGAGGGTGAAAGGGAGAAGTCAATCGTGACAATTGGGAGGTTCGAGAGGGGAAAGACGCTGGAAAGGTCGGTTGAAGTAGCGAAGAGAACAGGCCTTAAGCTTTATTTAATAGGATCCCTAAGCGACCGTAAGTACTACGAGGAATTAAGGAGTAAAGCGAAGGATCTCAACGTGGTCTTTATGCCTAATGCCTCAGCCCAAGAGATAGCTGCTGTCCTATCAAAGGCCTCGGTCTACTTCCACCCCACCGAAGGGGAGCACTTCGGCACACCAATAGCCGAATCGATGGTGGCCGGACTCATTCCTGTAGTGCCCGTCGAGAGCGGCGGATATGAGCTGGCCCCAGAGTTCGGCTACCAGACCATAGACGAGGCAGTTGAGAAAGTTAAGCAGGCATTAGGATCCAGCGTCGAGTTGAGGAGGGAAATGAGGAGGAGGGTGGAGGGCCTAAGACCAGAAGCTTTCAGGGAGAGACTTTTCGAAGAGGTCGAAGAGTACCTGTGAGACTCACAATACGAGAAGAGAGTGCGGCCGCCGGGATTTGAACCCGGGACCTCCGGCTTGGAAGGCCGGTGTCCTGATCCAGGCTAGACGACGGCCGCAGGACTACTTTCGGTTCTCAAGGTTAAAAGTTGTACTCTCGTTGTACCACGACTCTAGCGAACTCCTTGAGCTCCCTTCTCAAAACTACCGTGGTGGTTGCCAATCCGACGAAGCTGGTTAGTGTCACAGCGGTTACGTTGTAGCTCACCGGGCTTAGCGGTCTGTACGAGAAGTACCAGTTGCTGAAGTAGTAGACGTCTTTGCCAGAGTACGTGCCTAAGTCTTTGGAGTACAGGAACACGGTGAAGTCGTGGGGGGCTGGCTTCGCGCTGGCAGGGATTACGCTCACCATGAGTACGGGGACAGGGTAGGTGTCGTTGACTATGACAGTCAAGTTGCCGTTAACGGGGCCGATCAGGGTGTAGTTGATGAAGGGAGGAGTTTGATAGCCTATGTAAACTGTGACCGTTTTCGTTTCGTTGCCATATACGAACATCATTTCCGTGGCCAGGATCGGGTTCTTCGGCGAGTTCAGGTAAGCTATGAAGAAATAGGAGTCGTTCAGCTTCAGGGTGAACCCATCTCTGAGCTCGTAAAGTTGCGTTCCATATGTGTTGAGATAACTGACTTCCATTAAGTAGTATTTGGCATAAGGGGAAAACGACTCGGAGAGGCTGAGCGGGTCTACGCTGTACTGGTTCGCCAGCATCAGGAGCTCCCCCTGGGCTGGCGTGGAGTTGCCCACTATTCCCGAGAAGTTCTTTATGGGGAAGAACCACGGGACGGCGAAGTAGCCGTCAGGAACTTCGTCTAAAGCGTAAGGGTAGTTGTAGACAAGATAGACGCCCTTCGCGACCCATGAGTCGTTGTAGTATACGGATTTATAGAGGGTAAGGCCCTCGTAGCCGTACACCTTTTCGAAGCCGTTCAGGTTACTGACGTTCGTATTCACTACTAAATAGAAAGGGATTCCGAGGAGAGCAAAGGCCTTGCCGTTCAACTCGCTCCAATTATAGTCATACCCAGCGATGTTTCCTGCCAAGAGGGTATTACCCTGAACCAATTTCCCGTCGACCTCGAAGTAAGGCGGGCCGACTACTACGTAAGGTTTATTGCCTATAATCTCGAAGGCCTGAGCTACGTGGCTCGAGATGTAGTAAGGTCCCAGGTTGCCGAAGAGGGACCCGCTCTGGGCTGTTACGGCCACCGACGGAACGAACGCGAGTACTAACGCGAGTACTACTGGGGGCATTAAGTACTTGTTGTCCAGTGCTTTAGCCACTACTATTGCGAGAGCCACGTAGAACAAGGCGTCCAAGTACTCGACCATGTAGGTGGGGAGGAAGAGCCAGTACCACGAGTTCAGGAAGGGTATGTTGCCCACGTTGTTCTGGAGCTCGTTGAACAAGGGGACTCTCACGGGTACTCCCACGAAGACCTCGCTCGAAAGAAGAAGAGCGGCTATCAGCGACCCGAAGTAGAAGAACTTGAGGGGACTCCATTTAGCCCGGTGAAGGAGGAAGCCGCCTAAGACGAAGACCAACGCGGGCAACAACAGCTCTAAAGTGTAAAACGGCGTGTACTGGAGCTCTAATTTGAGGTTGCGGTAGGCGACGAATATCTCGGGCTTGTAAACGTCGTTGAGCCTAATTACGTCCCAGAACGGCCTGTTCTCCGTGAGTAAGAACGTCTGGACGTTGGCGACGGACTGGGCTAACCCCAGGGTGAGCTCCTTAGTAATTACTACGGAGATGACCGTTTTGAGGTTTAGGAGGACGAAAAAGAGGAAGCCGAAGGCCAGCTCCTTCACCGCCTTGCCCCTCGTCACGTAAAGGTGGTACAACGCGATCAACACAGGGACCACGATAAATGACCTAGGGTCGCTGACGCTCAGCGAGGCTGATAGGGCTAGAGCCGCGCCCGCTTTGACCCCCTTTAAGTGCCTGGACGCTAAGTCAGCCAACGCGAAGGCCAAAGGCAGAGTTGTGGGAACGACGTAGTAATTGGGCCAGTAGTCGAAGTACAGGACCCACGGGTAGAGGGAGAAGGCGTACGCGAGAAAAGCCGAGACCGCGACTGAGTGCCTCGAGCCCCTCGTGAAGTAGAGCGAGGCCAGGTAAAGCGCTAAGGCGCCTATGAAAATCGAGACGCTGAAGTAGAACCGCATTCCAATCGTAGGGGGTAGGGCTGAAGTGACGAGGAAGGGCAGGAAGAACGTGTTAGAGACTATAAAGGCGGGCTGAGGGACTCCCGATCCGAAGTATGGCTGAGGTATCGGGGAGTACTGAACCATTATATCCCTGTAGAAGGGCTCGAAATCGGGTGGAGCTAGAATTACCTTCCACAGAGCAGTGAAGGTGGAGGCCAGGGCGACCAAGACGCCCATCGCTAGGGCTCTCCAGAAGTTCACGGTGGAAATTCGGATGTTTTATGAATAAATCCTTTATTTCCACACCGAGACAGCTTCGCCTGGAAAGCCGCAGACCACCCACGGCCTTCTGGGGGTCAATTTGAACCGCCTCAACCGGCAATACGAGTATGGAAGCTCCCAAGGCAGAACGGAGGGGGTGGGGGACGACGCACGTGTTGAGTAGCGTGTGGGCAGAAAATGTCGTTCACTTTTATTTCGTCTTGGTTCTAGAAATGTCCGCGGATCAAGCCAGAGTCCTCTGCTTTTCCAGCGCCGTTTCGCTCGAAGGCAGATTCCAACGCACTAGATGTGGGGCTTGGCCTTAAGACGTAGCATCAAAACGCATTTCCACAGCGATGAGAGAGGACAAATGGTCTTCCCCGAGACATGTTAGGAGCTCGACCGTTCTAAACGGATCAAAGTAACGTGAAAACCGTCAGATGGATGAACGACGTCTACCCAACTGAGGCACTTAACATTCGAGGGTATTCGCAGGGGTGTCCAGACCAATCAGTCCAGAACACAGGAAGGCGTGGTAATCGACGACTCCGTCTTCAGCGTCGAAGATCGGCGACATTCGAGTGAGGCAGGTGTCGCAAACCTTATGGATCTCCTAAAAACGTCAGCGTGTAGAGGGCGTGCAGTAAGAATGCAATCAATCTTATTGGACAAAACCTTATTTTAGTGATACATACACTATAGATTCAGAGCAGAAATCGGCATGAGGGCCCTAAGCGGTGCCGCGACCGCGTTGATAGTTCTGGCAGCCACTACCGTTATCGTAATTGGGTTAGTTTTAGCCGTCTTCGGGGCTAACGACAACCAGCAAGCAGTGTCGCAAGTGGGCCCTGCGTACATAGCAGGCACGCCCACTTGTCGATACAACCTAACCGTTGTTCTCAACAACCCAGGCTCGACCGCACCGGTCATTCAGGCCGTCAGCGTAAATAACGTGCTAGTTCGGGTAATCAGTATCCTACCTAGCCCTGCCTTGTCCCCTGGTAAAGTCCAAACCGTGACCATCAGCTTCACCGCCCCAACCCTCAAACTGCAGCCCGGCACCACCGTCAACGTCCAGATAAGCCTCTCCAACGGCCAGGTAGTTCAAGGTGAGGCCGTATACCTCGCAGGCCCTGTGGGATCGTCAGTCCTTGCGATCAAAGGATTTCTCTTGAGCGGCTACCTTTCGAACGGCGTGAACGGATACATCCTACTCGTAACCCTAGCCAACCTCTGCTCGACCCCCGTAGAGATTAAGAACGTCAGCATAAATGGCGTACCCTTGACGATTTACAATATATATCCCTCAGGCCAAATAGAACCGAACACACAGATTACTCTAACTATCTACTTAACGCCTCCTGCTAGTCACCCGCTCAACCTTCTTCCGTCCCAAAAAGTCACAGTCCAGCTGAGTCTCTCCAACGGTGACGTAATCCAGTTTGATGTATCATACGTAGGGCCGTGATAATCGAAGTTAGCGCGTTGCAGCAACCGACATCTCCGACGAAAGGATTGAAGAGTTGTGAGCGGTATGCCTTTTTATGAGTCGCGAGCTTCTCTCATGTTTAATGACGGCTTCATAGTCGTAGAGCGCTTGAATGGTTTACCCCAACCAACGTCTACCGTGATCCACGTTGTTTGCGGACAGGCCCGCTTACCCCTAGATATTTGACGTATCAAATTGGCGAGTGTCACCTCATCTTGTCGAAGCGTTATTCAGAGGTCAGGGCAAGCGCGTTCCTTTGCAGTCAGGTGCGTTATCACGGGCTTGGGCTTCTCCTCTTACGCCCTTTCCCTCTACTTCTGGGCTATTAGACTAGACCGACGCAACCGTGCCCTCCCCAACGACTTCGGTCACGACGTTTTTCTTCGCCGAACGCGATGAGTGCGAGAAAATTGAACACTGAAAGAGGCGAACTGTAAGCTGGATCGCGAGAGGGAGCATACAAGCTGGCGGGCTCACTACTTCACCTCGCGTGGCGGTCTCAGAGCCCATCGTCCTACTGCGACGCTTTTGACCTCAGTAACTGGCAGACAACTGCGTTCGTCGCCAGATAGTAAGCGTTTGTGCTCGCGTGATAGTAATCGCTTGAACGGTGGCCGATCCTCCCTAGGCCTAGGATTAACAGGGTTCTTGAGTAGGGCTAGAGGCCCCAGAACAACAGGCTCATTCAAAATCTCAACTGGTTAGGTAGACTTCATTGAGGGCGGCCTCGACCGGGC
>JBMFJH010000033.1:0-7503 GCA_049973945.1 Thermoprotei archaeon | reverse complement strand
ACGAGACTTTGGCCAAGGTGAGCAACAGGCTCTCCCCCGCAGACATAAAGGCCGTGGCCGAGGCTGTCAGGAACAAGGTCGAGCTCGGCGAGAAAAGGAGGCCGATCACGGAGGACTACTTGAGGGAGCTACAGTCCTACAAACCCTCCATAAGTCTGCAGACTTTACTGAAGTTCGAGGACATAGCAAAGAAGTACTCGAGGCACAAGGTGGCCGAGAAGCCCTACCTGGTTAAGGACGTTAAGTGGGACGACCTGGGCGACCTGGAAAACGTAAAGAAGGAGCTAAAGGAGGCGATAGAAATACCAATAAAGCACAGGGAACTGGCCAAAGCCTTAGGGGTCAAGCCGGCTAAGGGAGTTTTACTCTACGGCCCTCCAGGTACAGGGAAGACCAGCTTGGCCAAGGCCCTGGCATCGGAGCTGAACGCTTCCTTCATAATCCTTTCCCACGAGGAGCTGGCGAGGGTCGGGCCTTTCGAGGCCCCTAAAGTCATTTCGGAGAAGTTCGCCCTAGCGAGGGAGTACGCCCCATCGGTACTCTTCATCGACGAGATAGACTCGTGGACGAGGGTGAGGGAAGCTAACGAGTGGAGGGGTGCCCTCACTGAGCTCCTGGTTCAAATGGACGGGATCAGGGAGCTTGAAGACGTCGTGGTTCTGGCGACAACTAACAGGCCCTGGGACTTAGACCCCGCGTTGCTTAGGCCAGGCAGGTTTGACAAGCTGATCTACGTCCCTCCGCCCGACTTGGAAGGGAGGAAGGCCGTGCTAAAAGTGTTGTTAAAGGGTCTTGAGTACGACGAGTCTACAGTAGACTACGTGGCTGCAAGGACGGAGTACTTCACTCCAGCCGACCTGAAGGCGGTAGTCGACGAGGTAAGGAGAAACATGATGAAGGAGGCGCTCGAGAGAGGCGCTGTTAGGACAAGGGTGACTAAAGAGGACTTCGAAGCAGTTTTGAAGAACGTTAAACCATCGCTTAACCCCACAGTTCTCACCATGTACGAAACCTGGAGAAGGACTCAAAGAGGTTAGAAAACCAGTCTGAACTGTTTGAAGGCTTTGAAGAGTATGAAGCCCAGGATGCCCATCATTATTGCCATCATTACAAATCCCGTTAGCTGTTGAGACCCTGGGGTCCACGGCGAGAAGCTCACGGGCGGATTAGAGTACACTGGGTAGGCAGCTAGCAACGCTATACCTAGCGTCGTGTCCCCGATCAACCAGAGCACCAGCAGGACGAGTTTCTCCGCGTATTTCATCGAGTGAACTGAAGCTCCAATGAGGAACCCGCCGAGGAACACGGATATCAAATCTAGGGATCTGTACAGCAGGTCGATTCCGCTCAACACGTAAAGGTCTGGGTAGTGCCAGAGTATGATTAGCGCGGAACCCAGGTAGGCCAGGAAGCTCTTCCTTGCCCTGAAGTAGTAGTATCCAATCAGCCCTCCTGAGAACGCTAACGCGTAATGCGAGACCATCAGTGGGGTTGGGCTCTCCGAGTAAAGCTCTTCTACTATGGGATTCAGAACCGCAACGAGCAGGACTAAGGAGGCATAAAGCGCTTTCTTGTTACCGCCTCCCCTTTCTATCATTGATAGCCCTTAACGTAGTTCCTTAATATCCCTATACTAGAAACTTCCACCTCTATCACGTCGGAAGGCTTAAGGTACTTCTTCGTGCTGAACTCCGCCACCCCAGCGGGGGTCCCGGTGGCAATAACGTCGCCAGGCTTCAGGGTTATGCCTTGGCTGGCATAGTGAACCAGCTCCTCAATGCTGAATATCATATCGTCCGTAGTCCCGTCCCGCACTACTTCGCCGTTAAGCCTCGTGGTTATCCGCATGGGTAGCTTGACGTACTCCTTCGGGACTACCCAAGGACCCATTGGTAATCCGGTGTCCAAGTCCTTGCCTAATACCCAGTTGAGCCCCAGCTTAGGTATTCCCGGGAACTGGTAGTCCCTATAGCTGATGTCGTTAAGGATTGTGAAGCCAAAGACGTAGTCCCAGGCCCTCTCTTTCGGAATGTACTTGCCCCTCTTCCCAATGACGATGCCTACTTCGCCCTCGTAGTCGACCCTCTCACTGCCCTTGGGCAACACTATGAAACCGTCGTGAGGCACTAAAGTGTTAGGGGTCTTTACGAAGAAATAGGGATAGGGAGGCCTCTCGAACTGGCCCTCGCTCATGTGCGACTTGAAGTTGACGGCGGGCATGATCACCTTTTCAGGAGTTAACGGCACCAATAACTCCCTCACTCTGACCTCCGTTAATTCCAACTTGCTCAGCAGGTCGAAGTTGGCCACTACCGCGTTAGGGTTGGAAAGCAAGCATTCTAGGCCTTCCCTGTTCGGCGTGTACGCCTTACCGTCCTTAAACACGACTACCCTCTTCTCTCCGTCCTCTAGCCTAGCGAAGGCTACCTTCACGCTTAAACCTAAAGGCTCAGGGTAAAAACGGTTGTCGAACGCGGTTGGACGCTTACGAGTTCGTGTATTACTTACTGAAGCACGCGGTGCCGAACTCCACTGCGGGGTTCTCTGCTAACTCGAGGCCCTTCATTCTCATGAAAGAGGATCAGAGTACTGTCAAGCTGGTATTTTGTGAGACAGGGGAAGTCGTGGAGAAGAGGTTCAAGTTCGGGGAGGACAACGTCAACAGGGTCGCTAACGAGATAGTGAACTTCGTGAGCGAGGTCGTAGGGGCCGAAGTCAAAGAGGTGAACATGCTCAAGTCGGTGGACTTCTCTGACTGCGTTAAGCTCGAGGAGACCAAACCGAGGCAAAGGGCCAGAGTGAAGAGGCAAGAGGACGTCCAATCCCTGATCGAGTCCTTGAGGAAGTCGGTGACAGAGTACAGCTTTGTCCCGCTCTTCTCTCATGAGGGCGAAGTAATTGGGTTGATTCCTGAGGTCTTCTCCCTCGGCGAAGGAACCCATAAGGAGCCCGTTAGGGTGACAGCGAGAGGCGTGACGAAGCTCGCCCTTGATCCCGCCACGTGGGTGAGGTATGTCGGTTATCTGAAGGCGGACAGGACGAAGGGTAACCCCTTGCTGAATTACGCCGGAATGACGGTCTTCTCTGCACTATTCGTCGACAAGGAGTCGCTCTCTGTGCAAGGCGAGTGGAAGAGTAGAACGATCCCGAAAAAGGTCGGCACGTTCTTCCTCCTCAACAGGAGGGGGAAAATTCACTCCGAAGAATTGGAGTTCCTCGATTACTCCCCTCTTCAGAAGGGGAAGCTCTCGTACGGACTCTTCCTTAAGGACGGCGAGACCTTAGTGAGGCTCGGGGGAGGTCTTATGACCTCATCTAGCCTCCTCGTCGACTACCTCATGGGCTCGCTTTTCTTGCCCTTCAAGGGCGAGGTTGCCGTTGACGTCCTTAGAGAAGTTGCGGACTTCATGACGAACAACGTAGTCTCGAAGACGATGCCCTCCAAAGAGCTCAAGGAATTCATTATATTGTCTTCTAATCCCAGCTACTCGAACGTCGTTAAGGCCTTCGACAATGCTAGAGCGGTCATCCGCGACCCAATAGAGTACTGGACTTGTGAGGTAATTGGTAACTGCGGGGGACAGGGAATTGAGTCCGCGTCTGTAGCCTTCGCGAAAGTGACGGAAGCCCTGCTCAGGACGAACGAGTTCCGCTTAGTACTGTTATAAATCCTTGGTGTATTTCAAAAGGAATATTTTTATTCGAACACGTTGGACAACCACCGTGATATGAACGGGCTAATCCAATGGTTCGCGATAATTTACGACACCGTTATGATGGCAATTAACTTCTGGATCTTCTGGAAACTGCTGAGAGCGGAGTACGTCAGCAACAGGGCAGTGCTGTTCTTCAGCTCCATCATACTCTACATGGCAGTCGAGGGCTTCGCCCTAGGCTACATCCTATATTTAGGAGGATCGCCCTTCGTTGAGGTTCCAGCGCTGATTCTGGCATCGATCCCCTTACTAGCTTCTGCCTTCGTGAAGCCCGCTAACCTTAGGCTCCAGAATTCAGTTCCTTACTCCCTACTCCTCGCGTCGTCCCTAGTGATCGACGAAGTCGGGATGGGCTTCCTCTACGCTGCAGCGTTTGGCATTTACGCTGAGAACTGGCTCGTCAGCTCAGTCAGCAACATAGCCTTCGGCCTGATGATGCTCGCCGACGCCCTGTTCTTCCTCTTGGTCTCCAGAAAGAGAGGGAAATCTGAGTATGCGCTGTTCACTTTCGCCACTTCAATGGTGTTCCTGCCGAACGTGTTCTTCGCTTACGGCAAGTTCACCATGCTGATCTCGTCGCTCGTCGCCTCGATTATAATGGTAATAAACATCGTCCTCCTTTACTTAGTTCAGCTGAGCGGCTTCACTTTCAGGAGGCAGTTCCTCGTAATCTCGATGGCTTTGTTCAACTTCTTAATGATGGTGGGCCTGAGCCACATGGCCGTCACGAAGGCTCTGACCTTGATTTCGCTAACCTCGCTGATTTCTATGGTGTGGTACCTGTTCGTTGAGGTCTGGGAGGCTAAAGACGTAAAGATTCAGCCCAGGCCTGGATTGACCTTCGCTTTCCTAGTATTAGTCAACCTGGCGGAGTTGACGATGGGATTCGGCGAGAGCGTGTTGGGCTTCAGGTTGTCGCTTGACGTCTTTATGCCCCCGTCCCACATGGGCCACGCTACCGCCCAAATGAGCCAAACCACCGCTACCACGATGAGCGGAATGATGGTTCCCGCCGTGACGCAGATGCACGGTGACATGGGCGGTTCGATGTCTTCTTCTGGCTCTATGGGTGGCATGGGAGGTATGCACATGATGATGAGGGTGCCGGCCTGGTCGTCGTGGGATCCCCTATGGTGGCTCTTCCCGATGGATCCATACGCGATGTCTATGATGGCATTACGGATGAGTGACAACCCTCTAATTAACGCCTTCTGGTTCTCCTACATGCTAATCATGGTCACCACCATGACGCCGTTCTACGTGATCATGATGGGGTCGGAAATGGCGTTCCTGGTGTGGGAGCGTTATAGGAAGGTGAAGAGCCTGGGCGTCAAGCGCTGGGCGTTGGTGATCCTAGTCTCCATCCCGCTGTTCGTAGTTCTGGTGCCGTACTATACTCCTTACTACGTCTTCGGGATGTCGGGCATGATTATTCCAGTCCAGCCCATTCCGTACTTGGTCTCGTTAGCGGCCGTTAGTGTCGCTGTCATCCTCCTCGGCAGGAGGGCGTACTGCAACGCCGTGTGCATGGCCGCCCACATGTGGACTAACGTCTGGTACGACCAGTTCAAGCCTAAGAGGCACTGGAAGGGCTGGGATTACTTGCGTTGGGCGTTCCTGATCCCAGCCATAGCGGTTCTGGTACTGTACCCGTTGTTCTCCTTAGGAATCCTACCGCAACCCACAATAAAGGTCCCAGGAGCCAAGAGTTTCGCCAACTTCATGCTCGACTTCTACGGGATGTTCGTGCTGAACTACGTGTGGTGGTTCTTCTTCTTCCTAACGCCGATCTTCGGGGCCTATTCATGTGCCAGGCAAGGCTGGTGTGGCTTCGGCACCTTAATGGGACTCGGCAACAAGGTCTTCTTCAAGGTCAAGGCCAAGAGCGTGGAGACCTGCAAGGCTTGTCAGCAGGTCGGCTGTGAGGAGGCTTGTCCGGTGAAAATTCCGATAAGGAGCGACGTGCTGAAGAAGGGCTATACTAACAGGATCTCCTGCGTTGGTTGCGGCGACTGCGTGGAAGGATGCGCCTTCAATAACTTAGAAATCAAATCTCTAATCAACGTTTAGAGGGTCAGGCGGGTAACCGCCAGGTCATCGAATCCCTCTCCCCGAAAACTCATCATTTGCTATTTTCCAATAAATTATTTGGTAAGGCCCCTTTTGATTCTATCCGCAACCTAAGCTTACTTTAGCCCAGCTTTTCCGAGTTCTGATAACTTATTCATTCGTTTATTTAGCGTCGGCAAGACCCTCTCTAAGTTCGATTAGATTAGACAACTTCGAAGGGACAAAAAAGCTCGGATTTTTCTTTTCACAAGAGAAAGTGTTACAACAAAGAGAGGCAAAAAACTACGCGCGACTTAGCTATTGAAGTTTAAATATAACGTTCAATGAAAGAATATTGTGAGTCGTGCAATAGCTAGGAGAAGGAAAAGAAGTAGGTACGAGATAATTCACGACGTGTTAGATCAGTGTCAGACGGGATCGAAGAAGACCTGGGTAATGTACAGAGCTAACTTGAGCTACGACTTAACGACGAATTATCTGAACGAGCTAGCTAAACTAGGTCTGGTCGAGAACAAAGAAGGGTTATACTACATCACCGACAAAGGGAAGCAACTTCTGGAGCTTCTCAGAGCGTGGAAGCAGAAGAAGGCCGAACTCGACGAATTGACCAAGAAAATCAAAGAGCTGTTACCAGAGGAAGAGGAAGAAGAGGAGAAGTCAGGGCTGTAGCGAATCAGATATACACTGGCTAAGGGCAGATTTTTAGCTAAGTACACTTTAAGACTTTCCTATTTTATTTTAATATCAAATAGAAGTAGTTTGCTCTTATACCTCATACCTTAACGCCTTGGCCGGCTCTATCTTAGTCGCCCTATAGGCTGGAATTAGTCCACCCACTGCAGTAGTCAATATCATAGCCAGGTCGATCGAAACCACCTGGTCTATCGTAATATAAGGTACTATATGTATCGAACCGGAGGCACTCCCATTGCCTAAGGCTCCAGAGAACAGTTGACCCGCTAAATAAGAGATAACGTATGAACCGCCCAGCCCCAAAGCCGTTCCCAAAGCCGTGCCGATAACGCCCATGATAATCGTCTCAAGTAGGAAGAGCATCAACACGTCCCTCTTCGTAAAGCCTAAGGAGCTGAGTAAGCCGATCTCTCTCGTCCTTTCGATTACCGTGGTAAGCATAGTCGTGGTGACCCCGACGAAAGCCACTACAAAGGAAGAGGATCCAGCTATTACTAAGAGCACCTCAAACGAGGCCAAGCTCTGCTTAAGGAACGTGAGGAACTGTTGGATCGTTTGGACTACGACATAATTACCGAATTCGGACTCTATCTGGTTGGCCACTCTATCCACGTCCTGTAACTTCGCGACCACTATCGCCCCAGAATATTGGTCGCCGTAAATCGATCTTCCGAGGACGTCAGAAGTGAATATCGCCTTGTCTAAGTCCGCCTCGCCGAAAGAGCTTATTTCCTTCAACGCCCCGACGACTACGAAGCTCATCACCTTCTTCTCCCCGTTGGGCAAACTCACGTAAACCGTCATTACGTCACCGGGCTTAAAGGTGGGTTGCCCAGGGTACCCTGGGTTAGCAAGGTAATATCCGACGGCCACTTGCGTATAGGACCCCTCCGGCGGGAGCCTGCCAATATATGGTTTGGCCGAAGGGAGGACGAGCCCAATATTGTTAACGTTCATGGAAAGGATAGTTGTAGGCATGGGTCCCTTTGGGGTCTGAATAGTCGCGGGGATAAGATAGTATGGT
>JBMFJH010000032.1:0-7662 GCA_049973945.1 Thermoprotei archaeon | reverse complement strand
GTTTTTATTGGTTTAATTTTACCATCTCCGACCCTAAACTACAGTTAAATCGCAAGCAAATGGGTATGTGTTATATATACCTTCCCTTTAAGGGAAAAAGTGAAAGTAATTTCTTTTCCCTCAAATTATGTAATCCTTAGTTTACCATGTTCGCCATAAAGTATCCGTCCTTACTGATATATACGTTTCCAAAAACTTCCTCGCACTTTTCCAACCATTCTCTTTGTAAGAACATAAATTACTTTCAATTTATGAAAAAGATAAGGGAAATGCCGCCGCGGGGATTTGAACCCCGGACAACCGGATGTCCCCCGAAGCCCGTATGAGTCCGGCGCTCTAACCAGGCTGAGCTACGGCGGCATGATAATCCTCCCTAAACCAAGATAAAAAGTTACATCGCTCTTATCCCGAGCAGTAGTAGGAGCTATAGGCTTCGCCAGTCTGCTATTTTTTCAAAATTTATAATTACGAAATAAACTTGTATTTTTCCCCTTTAACGATGTTAACGTGCATTTCCTCAGCTTTAAGATAAAAATACGTGAGTTTAAAGAAGATTGTTCTAAACAATAAATTTTTACATAAACACTACAGTTTTATTTTATGAAAAGGATTGACGATTGGCTGAAACAGGCCGAAAGGGACCTTGAGGAGGCAAAATACGCTAAGAGCGGAGGTTATTTCGAGCTTTCGTGCTTCCTTTCGCAACAATGTGCCGAAAAAGCCGTTAAAGCTCTATTACAGCACAAGGGGATAGAGAGAAGAGGCCATTCAATCACTCACCTCCTCGAAAATCCTCCTACGGACATACTTCAGTGCGCTACCTTCCTTGACAAGCAATACGTACCGTCTAGATACCCAGATGTCTATCCCGAAGGTTCACCTTACGAGTATTATACAGAGAGGGACGCTGAAGAATGTATAAATTGCGCTTTGAAAATACTTAATTGGGTTAAGAGGGAGATAGGAAGATGAGATTATTGATACTATTTGGCTCGAGGGCTAGAGGGGATTACACGGAAAATAGCGATTATGATGTGTTGGTTGTCGGCGATGAAATTCCGAAAGACCCGAGGAGAGTGCCGGACAACCTGTATTTGAGTGTTGTGAGGATGTTCCCTGGGGAAGTCGACGCTATTTTCATGAATACTGAGGTGTTCATGAAGAAACTATCGGAAGGCAGCCCGTTCGTTTTGCAAATAATCGAGGAAGGAAGGGTAATAGAGAAGGATGAAGAGTTTTGGAAAGCGGTCATCGACGTTTACAACAAGGTTAGGGCTTTATACGAGAGGAGAGGAAAAGCCTGGGTTAGGAAGGGCTGAATCCCGTTCATTGACCCTAGTTCCCATACTTACTCTTTTGCTGAATTGGAAAAGCCTCGGAAAGGGATGGAGTAAGTGTGAGGAATGTTGGTTAGCCTATAAAAGGGGAATTCAGCACGAAAATTCACTCAAGTGTTATAGGCTCGGAGTACCTTTATCGGCATTGAGAATTCCTCTTGAGGATTTCTTAAAAATCGTGGGAGAGGTACCAGGCAAATACGGCGTCTTCCCGTTCCCGCTCAACGTGGTCTCAAAGGGCGTAATAATTTTCTACTTCGAAAGCGAAGAGGAAATGCTCAAGTTCTACCACAGTATAAAGGACTACTTGAAAGACGATATACCGTCGAGGGAGAAGAAGTTCTTTGACGTATTCGCTAACGTGGATTGGTCGAAAGGTGCCAACTGGAGAAGGGGTTGTCCGGAATATGACAAATTCGGGGACTGGAGGGAGTGGCCGTGAATGAGTCACTTGCAATAATTCGAGATGCTTGTCAGCTCGAAGTAAACATCCCTTACATTGGTCAGGCCCGCGGGTGGGGGGTAATCAAGGGTTGGAAACGATTTCGTTTTCACCTTCTAGAATTTTTCTTTTAGTGTAGAATGTAATGTAAACGTTAAATGGTTAGATCCGTAGCTCAGCTGATACGCCTTGAACCCCGTCATAGACCTCTTGATTAAGAGAAGGAGCATAAGGAGCTTTCTCGACAAGCCTGTAGACCTGAACCTGGTTAAGGAGCTGATAAGGGTGGCGAACCACGCCCCGAGCTCGATGAACAGGGAGCCGTGGAAGTTCATCCTCATCACCGACCCCAAGGTGAGGGAGGAGCTCTCCAAGCTCCACGACGGGGCGAAGCACTTGGCCAAGGCCCCCCTTGGGGTCGCTGTGGTCGCCGAGCCCGACGTGAGCCCCAACACCTGGATGGTCGACGCTGTAAACGCTACCATGTACTTCGTGCTGGCCGCTTATTCCGTGGGCTTAGCCGTGGCGTGGGTGGCGGCCTACGAGAACGAGAGGGCGAAGGAGGTCCTCAAGATACCTAAGGAGAAGGTGTTGATCACCCTGCTTTCTGTGGGCTACCCGGACCCCAGCTACGAGGTGAAGCCCAAGGCCGTGAAGGCCCCTGAGGAGGTCGCGTTCCTTAACTACTACGGCAACCCGATAACCTGAACCAAAACGTTAAAAGAGTCCAACTCCGTCTTTTATCTTGGACCCGTAGCTCAGCCAGGACAGAGCGCCGGCCTCCTAACGGGGCCGGGTGTCAGCCGGTGGTCGGGGGTTCGAATCCCCCCGGGTCCGCTACATCCCTTGGGGGTTAGGTTCGCCATGGATCCCCTCTATTACGTCGACTCCGCGATCAAGGCGATCGCACAGGCCCTCGAGGACGGGGAGCTGGTTTACATAGGCCTGAACTCGATCCCCGCCCTCATCGCTTCCTTCATGGCGAGGGACTTCTACGGGAAGAAGGTGAGAATAATAGGGGTAGCCGAGGCCGACAACCCGGCGAAGGTCGTCGTTTCAGCCTCGACTGGCAACCCGTTCATGGCGGAGTCCACGCCAGTCCTAGTGACGGAGGACTCCTTCGACCTGGCCCAGAAGGGCAAGCTCGACGTGATGTTCCTGGGCCCGGTTCAGGTCGACGAGGAGACCAACGTCAACCTCTCCGTGATAGGCGACTACTACAAGCCTAAGGTCAGGCTGACCGGCGGGGCCGCGACGGCTTTCATCCTACCTTTAGCGAAGAAGGCCGTACTCTGGAACCTCAAGCACAGCACGAGGTCTCTAGTCAAGAGGGTCGACTTCGTTACTGGGACTGCCAGGCTCTCCAACAACAGGGTCATCCTGGTCACGAACTTGGCCGTAATGGAGTACGAGAGGGGCTTGAGGAAGTGGAGGCTGAAGGCGGTTCACGAGGGAGTCACGGTCGATCAGGTTCTGAACAACACGGGCTTCGAGCTCGTAGTGAACGACAACGTCCAAACCGTGAGGCTGGACGAGAGGGAGAGGGAGTTCATTGCTTCTATGGATCCCTACAACCTAAGGTCGGCCCTCGTATGAACGCGCTTTACTACGTCGTGGTTGGTATATTAGTCGGCGTGCTGACCGGGCTGACGGGGTCATCTGGGGTTCTGGTCGTAGTCCCGGCCTTCCTTTACGGGGGGTTCAGCTATAAGCAGGCGGTCGGTTCGAGCCTATTCATTGACGCCATAACGACTATAAGCGTAGTTTACTCCTTCGCTGTCTCGAAGCTCGTCGACTAAAGGAAGGCCCTAGCAGTGAGCCTTTCCGCAATCCTCGGGGCCCAAACCGGGGCGATTTTCGGGAGGCTTATACCAGACGCCTTCCTGGAGTTGGCGTTCATGGCGTTCACCTCAGGGATGGCAGTAGTGAGCTTCAGGAGGGCTTTGGCCCGCAAGAGGTCAGAAGACCCTAAGGTTTCCGCTAAGGGCGGGGTAGCGCGCTACGCCTTCGCGTCCTCGATGGCCTTCGTGATAGGGAACGTTGCCTCCCTCCTGGGGGCTAGCGGAGGAATAATGTTCTTGGCCGTCATGATGCTTGCCTTCTCCATGGGCTTGAAGAGGCTCATAGGGACTGCGACCCTCGCTATGTTCTTCACCGCTGTCTCCGGCTCGTTGGCCTACCTCGCGCTGTCATTGATACCCTTGGGAGAGGCGTTAACCGTAGGGTTGACGTCCTTCTTCGTGGGCTACGTGGTCTCGAGGCTCACTGTTAGGGCGAAGTCGAGGACGGTTTACCTAGCTTTGGGCGTGGCCTTCGTGATAACTACGCTGTCGATAGCCTTTAGGCTAGATTGGGCCCAGCTCTTCTAGCACCCTCTCCCAGTCCACGTCGTAAAGTCCGTACATGCTCGTCGGCTCCGCCCCCCTGGGGGCGTGGACAACTGCGGTAACGTAGACCCCGTTCACCGTCGGCCTCCTTCCGTTGAAGTAGCTCCTTGGGACTATCTCCTCCGCGGTCACTATTGTAATCCTCGCGGCCTTCGCCTTGTACTCGTCCTCGTACAGCGGGCCTAAGATCTCGAAGTCCCCCTCCTCGTCCGCCTTGTGGGCGTGAATCACGGCAACGTCCGGCACTATGGCCTTGACCAACAGGACTTCCTCCCCCGTGAAGGGGTCTTTGATCACCTTCCAGTCACCCTCCCTCTCGTGGATCTTGACTAGGTCGGAGCCCAGCACTCCCTTAACCGGAAGGAAGGTCAGGCCGAAGGCCCCAGCCCTTATCCCCGCTATGAAGGCCCCGCACGTGTCCTCCAGGAACTCCACTTGGCCCGACTCGACGCTCTTTCTGAAGTAGGGCGGTAACCCGAACCACTCGAGGGTAGCCATCGCCGCCCTTATCTTCCTGACCGCGCCGTACTTCAGCAGGACTTCCAACCCGAAGCCTGGTTCCCTGTCTATGAAGTAAAGGTTCTTCTTCCCAGCCCTTATGAGGGCGTAGATGAAGGCCATGGGGTTCCTGTGGAAGGACATGCCGCTCATCGTTATCGAGGCCCCGTCCGGGACGAGCTTGACGGCCTCCTCTAACGACATGAGCTTACTCATCGATCACCCTCACCTCCTTCAAGGCCCTCCTGGCCTCTTCAACCGAAGTCTCATCGTCGAGGGTGGTTATATCTCCAACGTCTTTCCCCGTCGCTAAAGCCCTTAACACCCTCCTCATTACCTTCCCCGTCCTAGTGTGCGGGAGCTTGTTGACCAGGATCACTTCCCTGACAACCGCGACAGGCCCCAAGTTCTTCCTGACGCTCTCCCTGATCTTGTCCTTCAAAGCCTGGTAGTCCTTGACCCCCTCCTTCGGTACCGCGAAGATGACCAGCACCTCTCCCCTCACCGGGTCGGGCACCCCGACCGACGCGACTTCCGCAACCTCCGGGATGTAGGCGGCGTTCTCCACCTCGGCCACGCCGAGCCTGTGGCCTGCCACCTTTATCAC
Source organism: Thermoprotei archaeon (assembly GCA_049973945.1). Classification (GTDB taxonomy): domain Archaea; phylum Thermoproteota; class Thermoprotei_A; order Sulfolobales; family Sulfolobaceae; genus Acd1. The sequence continues at coordinate 2,391 of JBMFJH010000032.1, read as the reverse complement.
GTCGTCCGTCCTGCCGAGTATGTAGAGGTAACCCTCCTCGTCCAGGTAGCCGTAGTCGCCCGTCTCGTAATAGCCGTACTTGGCGTAGTAGCTCTTGTACCTCTCGTCCTTCCAAAGCCCTATCATGAACGCGGGTGAGGGGGTCGTGACGACGACGCTCCCCGCCTTCCCCGGCGGTAGGGCGTTGCCGTTCTCGTCGAGTATCTTGATCTCTATCGAGGGCAACGGAAGCCCCACGCTCCCCTTCTTTATGGGCAGGAAGCCGTAGAACATCCCGCCCGGGGAAGCTATGTAGCCTGAGTTCTCAGTTTGTCCCCAGACCTCGAAGATCTTCTGGGACTTGACGTTCCTCTTCAGCCACTCGAAGGCCTCATCCCCCAGGCTCTCCCCTGCCGTCACAAAGACCTTCAGCGACGAGGTGTCGTGCTTCCTCACCCACGACTCGTCGTACTTCATGAGCATCTTGATGAGGGTAGGGGCCGTCCACACGTACTCCACCTTGTACCTCTCGATTATCTCCCACATGACGTCGGGCTTAGGGTAGTCTAGGACGCCCTCGTACCATATCGCGGTGCCGAAGTTGAGGAGGGTTCCGTAGAGGCTGTAGGAGTGACCGTTTATCCAGCCTATGTCCGCAGTCGTCAAGAGCTTCTCGCCGTGGGAGAAGTCGTAGAGCCACTTGACGTGGGCGTAGTCCCAGACGGTGTAGGGGGCTACAGCGTGGACTATACCTTTGGGCCTTCCCGTGGTACCGGAAGTGTAGAGTATGAACAGGGGGTTCGAGGAGTCCATCGGCTCGGGATCTACAGGCTTCGCCTTCAACGCCTCGCCGAAGTCCACGTCCCTCCCCTCCTTCATTCTTGCCTTCCCTTCCCTGTTCAAGACCACCACCTTGCAGTCGCACTTCGCCATCTCCACAGCTTCGTCCACGATGGGCTTGAGCTCTATGGCCTTCCCCCTCCTGTAAGTCACGTCCGCCGTGAAGACCAGCTTAGGCGAGCTATTTACCATCCTGTCAGCGAGGGCCTTCGCCCCGAAGCCCGAGAAGACGACCGTGTGAACCGTCCCAGCCCTGGCGCTGGCGAGCATAACAGCCCCAGACTCTGGGATCATGGGCATGTAGAGCATGACGACGTCGCCCGGCCTAGCCAGTTCCCTTATGAAGCCCGCGATCCTGCTCGAGAGGTTCAGGAGCTCGCTGTACTTGACCCTCCTCTCCTCACCGAACTCGTTCAGCCAAATTATCGCGTCCTTGTCCTTCCACCTCTTCACCCACCTGTCGAGGGCGTTGTGGGCGAGGTTTATCTTCCCCCCGACGAACCACCTGTAATCGCTCGGCGACCTGTAGTCCAGGATCTTTGAATAAGGCTGGAACCACTCGAGCTCCTTAGCGATCGAGTCCCAGAACCCCTCGGGGTTCCTGACGCTCTCCTCCCAGACCTTCCTGTACTCCTGGAGGGTAATTTCCCTCATTACAAATTGGGAGATCTTTCCTTCAAATATAGGTGTTTGGCCTCATCGGCCCAGGGGACTCCAAAAGGCTTACTACGAGAGGGTCGTTGTCGCTGAGCCTTTTGAGTAACTCCTTGGTCAGCTCCTTGATCAGCCCCGTCTTGGCGGAGACGTAAGCCTCGTAGGCCTTCCTAACTCTCTCGTTCTCGCCTAGCGGAACCTCGAGCCTCTCGTTAAGGAGGTAGTCCACGATAGAGGCGAGCCTCTCCGTCTCTTCGTCCCCCTTTTCCATAGCCTTCCTGACCAGGTCTTTAACAACCTCCTCGTCGAACTCCCTCGCGAGCTTGAGGGCTATCGGTAAGTAGTTCTCCACGAGGAAAGTCCCGGCGTCCTAGCTAAAAAGCGAAGCGAACGAAGGGGGCTTATACCCCATATCTTTAAGCAGGTTGTAGACGCGCTCGGCTTTGGTGAGAACCACGAAGTCGTTACTCGCCACGACCATCCGTGAGATCAGACTTTCCTTGTCCGCGTTCTTAACTGCCAATGCTTTACAGCCGAGATCCCTCACGCGGGCCGCCAGCTCGCCAGACCCGCTGACCTGATAGTCCAAGAACACAGTCGCGTCTATTCCCCTCGACTTCAGGAACGCGCAGACCTCTTTAAGGGCGTCGAAGATCCTCGGATCTCCCTTCCTCTTGCCAAGGTTTAAGTCCCTGAAAAAGCCGTCGTCGCACTCGTAGGCCTCGCCCTCCTTTACGGATATCAAGGTCAAGGCGACGTTGTAGCCGTCTACCGCCAACTCCTTCGGGTTCTCCGTCAACTTACTCCTTACGAGTTCTACCTCCTCGTCCGAGTGGACGCACCTGTACAAGAACAGCCTCTCTTTGGAGGAGAGGTCGTACCTACCGACAACAAGGTCTAAGGCCGGTTTCCTGTTAT
>JBMFJH010000031.1:0-7695 GCA_049973945.1 Thermoprotei archaeon | reverse complement strand
GAACTTCCATAGCAGTAGCATTGATCGTCATCGAGGTCGTCACCTTGTCCATCGGGATGCCGTTCATGATTATGTCCATCTCCTTCCAGTGGAACATTGAGACTCCTACTACTCCTACTTCGGTGAAAGCCAGCGGGTGGTCGGGGTCTAACCCCAGCTGGGTCGGCAGGTCGAAGGCTATGCTCAGACCAGTCTGACCCGCCGCTAACAGCTTCTTGAACCTTTCGTTCGTGTCCTCAGCCGAGCCGAAGCCCGCGTACTGCCTGATAGTCCAAATCCTGCCTCTGTACATGTTCGGGTAGATCCCTCTGGTGAAGGGGTACTGCCCAGGGAAGCCAAGCTTCTCCAGGTAATTACCCTTGACGTCCAACGGCGTGTAAAGGGCCTTTGTCTCTATACCAGAGAAGGTAAGGAACCTCTGCTTCCTCTCGGGCCTCTTGGATACCCAGGCCTTGTAAACCTTTTCCTCCCACTGCTGGACTTGTTCCTTAATCCTCTCGTCTACGTCCATAACCGACCGCGATTATTTCCGAATTTGATTTATAAATCTGTTTCGATCGGTATAAACCTTTTAAACCTACTCGAGCCTAATGTAAACCTGACCTCATATGTACACCGAGGACATAGACCACATCGGAGTGGTGGTCGAGAACATAGACCAGGCGATCAAGTTCTACCAGGAGAACTTCAATATGAAGCTCGTTCACTACGAGGTCCTGAACGATAGGGGGATAAAGGTAGCGTTTCTGACCGGTCAGGACGGCACAGCAGCAGTCGAACTGCTGGAGCCGCTCAACCACGAGGACATGAACAATACGGTAGCCAAGTTCCTCAAGAACAAGGGGCCTGGCTTGCACCACTTAGCAATCAGGGTCAAGGACATCAAGGGAGCGTTGGAAGAGCTTAAGGCGAAAGGCCTTCAACTCGTAGACCAGAGCCCGAGACCAGGAGCTAGAGGTCACTTAGTCGCGTTCATCCACCCGAAGAGCGTTATGGGAGTTCTCTTGGAGTTAGTCCAGGAGGTCCACAAGTGATACAGGATTTTATTAGCGCGAGTTTCCACTAGATATCGACCCCCTATGAGTCGCAGATATAGAGACATTTTCGATGTGTTCGAAGATATGATGAGGCAAATACAAGACATCATGGACAGGGAGTTCAGAGAACTGGAGAGGGAGTTCGAGGAGCTCGCCAAGTCGGGCAAAGCTAAGACCTACGGCCCCTACGTTTACGGCTTCAGGGTGACCATAGGGCCTGACGGAAAGCCTGTAGTTGAGGAGTTCGGTAACGTGAGAACTGTCAAGGGCAGGCCCACGATCTCTGAGGAGAGGGAGCCGTTGGTCGACGTAATAGAGAGGAACGACGAGGTCAAAGTTATAGCGGAGGTGCCAGGGGTGAGTAAGGAGAACATCAAGGTTAAGGTATTGAATGGCGAGAAGTTAGTGATCCAAGCTACGGGCGAGGACAGGAAGTACTACAAGGAAATAGAGCTACCGACCAAGGTTGACGAGAAGTCGGCCAAGGCCAGCTACAAGAACGGGGTGCTAGAGGTCACCTTAAAGAAGGCGAAGACGGAGGAGCAAGGAACCGAGATTAAAGTGGAGTGACCTTCGCTTTTTTGTTCAACACGTAACTGAGCCCAGACTTGTCCTTGATTATGAGGGTGAACTTCCTTTTACCTTCCATGGCCTCAATGATTTCGTTGCACTTGTCCACACAATTTGAGCCCAAAGCCGTTAGGAAAGTCTCTAGAAGACCCCTCACCGTCGTTATAACTCCTTGGTAAAGCGCTCCCGCGACTACCTCTATCCCGAGCTCCGGAATCTCCACGTCAGCAGAGTATGACCTGAACACGAAACTCTCGAGGTCTTCTTCCGTCTCAACGGGAAATTCGATCTTCACAGGATTCCTCTGCTCCGCTGGAAAGACGTCTCTGTGCCTATAGCCACACGTAGAGCACTCTCCTACTAAGATGATAATCTTGCCCTCTACGGGGATCTCGTAGAGATAAACCTCCACTTTATACGTGTTAGCTCCGCAGACGGGACATTTCAAAGTCTCGGAGTGGAGCAGTAGCGGCTCTTGCAAGGCGTCACCGTCAGCTTATAAGGCTTATCTATTGGTTCGTCTTAAATTTAGCACAAAAGGGTGACAATGCATCAATTACCTGGAGAACCGCAGACAGGCCCTGTAGAGTACAAAGTCGAGATTCTGACTAACAGCCCGGAGAGGCTCCAAGAACTTGCGACGCAGTTGAAGTATAGGCTGGAGGAAGGTAACGGGGAGGCTTTCTATTTCCTCGGAGTTTCGGACGACGGGAGAGTCGAGGGACTGTCTGAAGAGAAACTTGAGCGGAGCCTCGAGAACCTTAAGACGATCGCAGATCTGGTAGGAGCGAGGATAGTAGACAAGAGGATAGACCGGGTTTCGGAAGGGAAATACGTCGCGGAGGTATTGATTAGGGAAATCAAGAAGGAAACGCCAGTAGAGGTCAACATAGCCGTACTGGGTCACGTGAACGCGGGTAAAAGCACACTTACCGGAGCTTTGATTACCGGAGGGAGAGACAACGGAGACGGCCTTCTGAGGAACGCCATCGCTAGATACCTCCACGAGATCGTGACCGGAAGGACGAGCTCTGTTACAATGAGGCTCTTAGGCTTCTCTTCTACGAGCGTCCCAGTGAACTGGTCACTCAAGGATCCCCTTAACGAGGCTGACGTGATGAAGAACAGTTCGAAAATCGTTCGGTTGATCGACCTAGGAGGACACGAGCGGTACCTAAGGACCACACTCAAGGGTCTAATAGGGTACGAAATCGACTACGCCATGCTTGTGGTAGGCAGTGACGACGGCCTCCTTCCGATGGGAAGGGAGCACTTAGCTCTGGCGACTACGCTGAGAATCCCGATGTTCGTTGTCGTTACTAAGATCGATAAACCGAACGCGAGAACCGAGGAGGTGATTAACGAGATTAAGAGAATACTGAAGCTGCCTGGAATAAACAAGCTGGGCTTCGAAGTGAAGGACGAGAGAGACGTCGTTACTTCGATAATTGCCATGAGGACGGAGAGGGTAGTCCCCATATTTCGAGTCTCTAACGTGACCAGCGAGGGAATCAACCTGTTGCTTAAGTTCATAAACTCGCTTCCAGCGAAGAAGAAGAACGTTAACGGCGAGCCCTTGGGCTACATTGACGAAATTTACAGCGTGCCGGGAGCTGGGACGGTTGTCCTTGTCTCGGTTACTAGGGGGTCCTTCAAGCAAGGCGAGGAGGCTTTCATAGGGCCGTTCCAGGACGGCAGTTTCGCATCGATTAAAATAAAGAGCATCCAAATCAACAGGGTGTTCGTAGAGAGCGCGTCTGCAGGCAACGTCGCGACCTTTGCCATTCAGGGCGTCGAAAAGGAGAAGCTCAGGAAGGGTATGGTGATTACCAAATCGCCAAAGAAGGGAACAAGAACTTTCAGGGCGAGGATCATAGTACTTCACCACCCTACTACAATTCGAAAAGGGTACGTCGCGACAGTTCACTTAAAGACCATAAGGCAAGCCGCGAGGTTCGTCGATATGGACAAACAGTACGTAAGAACTGGAGACGTTACTTCGGCTACGCTGGAGTTCCTTTACAGGCCAGAATACCTCGAGCCTGGGAGCGTTTTTGTGTTCAGGGAGGGAAGGACGAGGGGCATAGGCGTCGTTAACGAGGTGTTGGCTAACCGGTGACCCTTCGTCTAGTACATTGAACGATCTCGTTGCTCACCTTGTCGATCTCCCTCTTCACAATGCCCTCCAGGACTTGGCTCACTTCGGCCTTATACTCGATCTGATATTCGAGGTTGTTAGTGTTCACCGTCAGTTGCGACGACACAGTGGCGTTAACTCCAGGCCCCCTCACGCTTATAACATTCCTTACAACGTTGTCTGCAACTACAAACTCCTTGACTTCTCCCTCAAGAGTTATTGTGAGTAAGGCGACTTTCGCTTGAACCTTGAACGTTTTGTCCCCAGACCTAGTTGCTCCAGGGATGCAGTCTATCATCGTCTCGATTTTCGAAATCGTCGCGAGAGCCCTTTCGCTGTCCTTTATGGGAAAGCTCCCAGTGATCTTTCCTTGGATCATTCGAGGGGATTATTTCGTGCTTCGTCTTTAAGCGTTAGCAATCATTACGATAATTCGTGAAAGTAGGGGCGGTACTCCTAGCGGCTGGCGGAAGTAAGAGGTTTGGCAGTGACAAGCTCCTCCAGCTCGTTGAGGGAGAACCTCTCATACTTCGCTCGCTCAGGGCGTTGGACGGCTTAGAGAGGGTAGTAGTAGTAGGAGCCCGTTACCAGGACATAATGAGATATCTGGAGGGGGAAGTAGTCATCTACAATCCTCGCTGGAGCGAAGGGTTGAGCACCTCAGTAAAGCTCGGACTCAGGTTCTTCTGCTCATACGACGCCGTCGTCTTCCATTTGGCCGACATGCCTTTGGTAACCAAAGACACGATAACTAAGCTGCTACAGAACGTCAAAGACGAGTGCGACGCCGTTGTGCCGATCCACGCTGGAAAAAGGGGCAATCCCGTCATGATCACGAAGAGGATCTTCCCGCTAGCTGAGAACATAAAGGGCGACGTCGGTTTCCGCGAAATCCTAGCTCAGGTCAGGGCTTGCGAGGTAGATGCGGGCCCAGAAGTGCTCATTGACATCGACACTCCTGACGATTTATCTAAGCTCTCATCTTTTCGCTCGCGGCCTTAATGGCCTTGACTATGTTCTGGTAACCGGTGCACCTGCACAGGTTGCCCGAGATTCCCTCCCTTATTTCATCCTCAGAGGGGTTCGGTTTCTCCTTCAGCAACCAATAGGCCTGCAATATCATCCCTGAAGTGCAATATCCGCACTGAAGCGCGTGATGCTCGGTGAAGGCTTCTTGGAGCGGGTGTAGCTTTCCGTCGCTCGCTAGACCCTCTAAGGTAAGGATTTCCGCCCCGTCCGCTTCAATGGCCAGAACGGTGCAGGACTTCACAGACTTGCCGTTCATTATTACGGTGCACGCTCCACAATGACTCGTGTCGCAACCTACTCTGACGCTCTTATAACCTAAATCCCTCAACACGTGTACTAGCAGTCTTCTGGGCTCCACTTCGACCTCGTGCACCCTACCGTTCACTTTCAACGTAATCTTCGCCTTCTCTTCCGCTCCTACCACTTTCATTCTTATCACCCCAACAACGTTTTCATCAACGCCCTCCTCGTCAAGACTTTGGCCGCCCTCTTCTTATATTCCGACGTCCCCCTTATGTCGCTGGGCGGATCAATAGATCTCATCACGGCTTCCGCGACAGCGTTTATCGCGTCTTCGGTAGGCGCTCTATCTATAAGGGTCTTCTCTGCATCTACTAACCTAACTCCTTTATTAGAGACGGCCGTTAAGCCTATGCGAACGTCGACCACCCTATTCCCCTCCTTCCTGGCAAGGACTGCAACGCCGACTATTGCGAAGTCGCCGGCCTTCCTCTCTAACTTCTCGTATGCCCACTTATACTCGGAGAAGTCCTTCACCCTTATCTCTGTGACTATCTCGCCTTGAACCAGGTCAGGCGTGTAGACGTCCTTCACGAAATCCGGGAAGTCGACGACGCGTGTTCCCTTAGGACCATATGTGACCACTTTCGCGTCCATTATCGATAAGGCCGCCAGGTAGTCCGCTGCTGGATCAGCGTGAGCTACGCTTCCCCCGATAGTCCCCATGTTCCTTACCTGCGGGTCAGCGATTCTATGGGCCACTGAACTGAGGAGAGGTATACCGGACTTCTCGACCGCATAATGAGTGGCCAGGGCCCCGACCCTGTACTGGTCGCCCTCTTTCGATATGAAGTCGAGCTCCTTCAACACCTTCAGCTCCACGAGGTACGACGGCCTGATGAGCCTCAGCTTCAGCATAGGTATGAGGCTGTGGCCTCCAGCGATGGGCTTCGCGTCCTCGTGATCCTTAAGAAACTCGACAGCCTCATTCAGGCTCTCAGGGATCACGAACCCGAACTTCGGCGGATACATTTGTGGTCTAGTCATCTCGAGAGATTATTATCAGTTCTCAGTGACTACAAAGGGTCTAGAATCGGAATTCAAACGTTGGGTCTCATTTGAACTTCCAGAGCTTGTCCCTTAGCTTGACCGACTTACCGACCACTATCAATGAGGGCGGTCTTAGGTTAGTCAACGTTGAAACGTCCCGGAGCGTCGTTACTGTCACTTCCATCGTGGGTAACGAGGCGTCTTTAATTATGGCTACTGGTTCGCTAGGACTCCGTCTCTCCATAATAACCCGCGCAAGCTCGGCGACCCTAGATGCGCCCATTACGAAGACGAGGTTACCTCTTTCCGGTACGTACCCCGGTTCGATCAGTTCGCCTCCTGCCCTCGTCGCGGTAATAGCGGAGAATAACGGTTCAGTCGTGCGACCTGCTAATGGGATTCCGGCCAACAAAGGGCCAGCGGTGACGCTAGACACGCCGGGTATTACCTCGCACTCTATCCCGTTCTCAAGGACGTACAAACACTCCTCTTCGCCACGGCCGAACACATAGGGGTCACCGCCCTTAAGCCTCACTACGGTTTTACCCTCCATCGCTTTCTTAACGAGAAGCTCGTTGATGAAGGCCTGTAGTTCGGCCTCTCCTAGCCCCTTGCCGGCATAGATTTTTTCGCACGTGGGTTTGCATTCTTTGAGTAAGTCCGTCGAGACTAGCCTGTCGTAGACCACGACGTCCGCCGACCTTAACGCCTTGAGGCCCTTGACCGTAATGAGCTCTGGGTCGCCAGGCCCAGCTCCTACGAGAATTACCTTGCCCTTCATATGACCTTGACTCTCTTCGCAATATATAACCCGAGAGTGACTCCTTCGGGGAACTTAACGACGAAGACCATGGCTAACGCGTAGTTCAAAACTAGGTCAGAGGACAAGTGGAAGATGCCAGCACTCAGGTAAATCAAGTACACATAAAAGAGATCTATTCCTAAACCTAGAGAGTATAAGATCACTTTCTCGATGAATTTCAAGCTCGGTATAGCGATGCCTACCAGGAATCCCCCTACCACTTCGGACACGAAAGACGCTACGTAATAGAGGGGACTGGAAACTTCCAAGGCGTAGTATTGTGGGAGTAACCACACCGAGAAAATAGCTGAACCAACTAGAATGGGCAGAATCGCGTATTTCCTCAAAACTAGGCCGAGAACTGGCAACCTCTCCTCGTTAATTGAGGGAGAGTAGTGTTTCCCGGAGTTCGCCCTCATTACGGCGAGCCAACCCAACATGCCCCCAGCGACGATAGGCCCTTGGTAGGACATGACGTGTAGAATTGCGTCACCGGTAACGTAAGTCCAGACCGAAAGCGCGAGGAGCGACGGAATGAGAACGGCGTAAACGTTTTCGTAGGTCAGTCTCACAGGCTCCACCCTAAAATCCTAATTACCGATTTCAGGCCCCTTATATAAACTTTAATTGATTCACCGTAAATACTCAAAAGTGATTTTTTCCCTTATGTTTTTTATTTAGTCATTTTTTCGGTAAGTAAATCTTGTATTCGATATCGTCACCGCCTTCGACCTTTGATAGAATTTTCACTCCTCTGTCTGCGAAAGCCATGGCGAATAACTCAACGTTCTCCTGCTGGAACCCCCTTAACGCTTTCACTCTGACCTCCG
>JBMFJH010000030.1:0-11965 GCA_049973945.1 Thermoprotei archaeon | reverse complement strand
CCGCACGACACGAAACTGGTTCCGCTTGTAGAGGCCCTGTCGGTGAAAAGGAAGGCTGTGCACTCGGGCGATGGCAGGGTAGAGATCGAGGTCAAAGACGGGAGTTTAGTACCGCTGAACCTCGAGGTCGAGCTAACGGACAGTAGCCAACTGACCTTAAGGGCCAACTCGAGGTCGGGATCCCTCTCAGCGTTCCTGGTGAGCGTTCGCGTCCCTAAGGGCGTCACGGCCAAGGTAAACGTGATAATAGACTCCGACAGCTCCTCCCTTGTCTACGCCAGGCTGAGGATAGACAACGAAGGGGAGCTGAACTTAAACCTGGTCAGCTCCGCGGCGAAGGCGGCTAGGATAGAGGCTGACGTCCACCTCATGGAGAGGGCTAGCAGCAAGTTCCTCGCCAGGTCAATCGGGATAGAGGGCACCGTAGACAACGTAGTGAACGTTTATCACGAGGGCCCGGAGAGCGTAAGCGACGGAACACTCAAGGGGGCCGCCTTCGGCAACGCCCAGGTCGTAGTCAGGGGCCTCGCCTCAATCCTCGAGAAGGCCTACGACTCGAGCACGTCGATCATAGGCAGGTCTTACGTCCAGGGCAGCGGGGCGAGGACTATAGTAGTCCCCATGCTCGAGGTGAAGACTGGAAGGGTAAAAATGGCGAAGCACTCGGCGAGCGCGATGAAGGTCCCTGAAGACCTGCTGTTCTACCTGCAGAGCAGAGGGTTCGACAGGAGGGAGGCGAACGCGATAATCCTCAGGGGGTTCATGGAGAGCCCAGACGACACGGATGAGGTCACGGCGTTCATAGAAAGCCTCTTGGGCAAGGTGCTCTGAATAGTTTCGGTTTACCCCCCGATAATACCTTCTAGCGGGTAATACTCAAGTAAATTCTCTTCTAAACCTTCTTCAGGGAAAGGTCATGAGGGTGATCACCTTTAAGGTCGATGAAGACCTCCTGAGGAAGCTCGACATTTACGCTATAAACAGGAGGCTCTCTAGGAGCGACGTAATCAGGGAGGCTATAGAGAGATATTTGAAGGAAGCCGCCGGCGGGATTTGAACCCGCGACCGCCGGCTTTCCTGGATCCTTGAGCGAGGCTTACGAGGCCGGCGCTCTACCGGCTGAGCTACGGCGGCGATAAATTTTACGAAACCCGCGGATAAAAAATTACGTCGTCTTTAGTCAACGTAGACGAGTCAGCCGAACGCTCTCTTCAGCTCGGTTCTCCTCTAAGTTAGGGTAAAGGTCGTGTTACTTCCGGTCACCTTATTGATCGCGCTTTAGAGCCTTCTAGGGTAAGGTTTTTCGGGAGCCGCACTTTGTCCGTGAGCACGACGGATATGGAACGGGTAAAGGTACTTAGACGACTATCGTTAAAACTGGGTCGTCGCGAACAAGGATGAGAAGTGCGTGTTTGACGATAAGTAAGCTTTAAGAGACGAGCTCCCGAATTCTCTATTAGCCGGGTCGTCTAGCGGTCAAGGATCCAGGGCTCTGGCCCCTGGGACCCCGGTTCGAATCCGGGCCCGGCTACCTAAATTCAATTTATTTCTCGCAAGTTGTAGATTTACAACACCTGTCCTCATTGAGTCCGTTACGACCTTGCGGTATTCTGAGTAACTCGTCTCAGTTCTCGGAAGATGGCTTAGGGTGTCGAAACACGCAGACCAGCCTGTGAGACTGTCCCTTAGACTCGTTACACTTAATTAGGTTTAACCGAAGTTTAACACAGATGAGGTATAGGGTAAAAGTCCACAGGAAGGGAATAATCGTGCTACCGTCGGAAGTAAGGGACGCCCTTAACGTCAAGGAGGGGGATTACGTGGAGATAGTGTTGGAGAGCGGTCAAGTAAGGCTTGAGAGGCCTACTTCCCTACTAGACCTGTTCGGCATTGACGGGGAAGTGGCGGTAGAGGTCGCTAGAGCCGTTGTAGAGGAGAGGCGGAAGGAAGTTGAAAAGGAAGTTCGTAGTTGACGCGGGGCCGTTAGCACTGTTCTTCGCGGGGCATAAGGAAGTACGCAAGTACTTCGAGATGATGTACTCTGGGAGCGCGGAGCTCTACGTCAACGAGGTCAACCTTGCCGAGTTCCTTTACAACTACATACTGAAATTCGGCAAGGAGGTCGCGCTAACTAGGTACAGACAGGTGAGGAGCTCCCCGATAAGGGTGGTCTCACCAGACGACAAGCTGACCGAAAGGGCGGCGATGCTGAAGGCTAACCACAAAGGGCTGTCTCTAGCGGACGCTTACTTGATAGCGACAGCAGAAGAGGTGAGTGGCGAAATCATCACTACCGATTCGCTGGTTAAGGAAGTGAGCGGGGTCAAGACCGTCTTAATCGAGTTCTGATCGATCGCCGAAACCAAGCGTCCTTACGACGTGTTTATTTGTATCATAAGATTAAAATAAATTAAATTTAGGTAGCCGGGCGGGGATTCGAACCCCGGTCCCAGGGGCCAAAGCCCTGGATCCTTGACCGCTAGACGACCCGGCTAATAGAGAATTCGGGAGCTCGTCTCTTAAAGCTTGCCGATTCCCGAAATCCGATCAAGTCTCATATCCTCCTCTAAGAATTAAGATAAAATACACGTTCCCCCACATATTTCAAAAGCCTTGTGGTGGTTCAGGAAGAGACAAGCGGACAACGGCGCTACATTCGTCTCGGACGAGCTGGGGGAGTGGATACGCGTTTCTAATCCTAGGGTCTCCTGGTTGCTTAAGATCGTCGACAAGGCTTTCAGGAAGGCGAAGCTGGATCCTTTGAAGACCTACTCGCTCTACTTCAAGACCGACGAGGAGTTCGGCGGTTTAACGGAACTTAAGGCGTTAGTAGCGACGCCCTTCGTGAGGAAGTTCAAGGACGTCCACGAGGTACTATCCTCGTCGCTGGAGAAGTCCTTCATCCGCGAGTTCAGGTCGATAAGGGACGGCAGCATGGTGTACTGGTTCGTGGACGTCGTCGCCGCCTCGAACGGCACCCATAAGGATCCATTCTACAACCTGTTTTATCCCCTCAACGTGCACGGGGAGCGCATCCCCTATCAAGTCCACGAGCTCTTCCAGGCGATGATATCCGCGCTGGGCAAATGCAACGTTTCGAAACTGTGTAGGGTCGGCGACGAGCTGATTATTAACGCTAGGTGTGCCAAGTTCGAAGAGTCGAACGTCCCCGTTTTCGTAAAGGTGCTGTCGTATTTCGTCGACCCCCATAACGTGCACCTCCATAAGCCGACCCATGAGGAGCTGCAGGTGAGGGTCAAGAACGTCAGAAAAGAGCGTATCTACCCGATAGTCTGGGACGGGCTCTCGAAGGTTCCCTCGACTTGCTGACCTAAAATATATTTTACCCCGGTTCTAGATACTCACGGTGGCTCTCTTTTGATTCGCGTCCTGGATATGGAAATATTAACTCTCGACGACATTGACTTGTCTGGAAAAAAAGTCCTGGTCAGAGTTGATATAAACTCACCTGTAGATAAGAAAACGAAAAAGCTGTTGGACTACTCACGTATTCAGGCCCACTCGCAAACCGTCAGGGAGCTGTTGGACAAGAAGGCGGCGGTCGTAATCATTTCCCACCAGGGCCGACCTGGGGACGACGATTTCATCTCCCTCGAGGAGCACGCCCAGGTCATGTCGAAGTACGTAGGCCGGGAAATAGAGTTCGTGGACGACGTGATAGGGCCATACAGCAGGGAAAGGATAAAGGCCCTGAAGCCCGGAGAGGCGATAATGTTACAGAACCTGAGGCTGATTTCCGAGGAAACCGTGGAAGGCCCAATAGAGGTTCAAAAGGACACGTTCCTAGTCAGGACGCTAGCTCCCCTAGTCGACGTTTACGTGAACGACGCCTTCGCGACCGCCCACAGGAGTCAGCCCTCGCTTGTCGGGTTCCCCCAGGTTCTCCCCTCCGTCGCCGGTAGGGTCATGGAGAGGGAGGTCTCGGCCTTAAGTAAGATATTCAACGAGCCTGACAGGCCGAAGATCTTCGTCCTGGGAGGAGGGAAGGTGGCGGACTCGATAAAGATAGTGGAGCACTTGGTCAGGAAGAACGTCGCAGACAAAATATTGACCGGTGGACTTTTGGCCGAGCTGTTCGCCGTAGCCGAAGGCTACCAGCTGGGCAAAGAGAACATGAAAGTCCTGGAAAGCAAAGGAGTGATGTCCCTCGTCCAAAAAGCTAAGGAAATATTGCCCATGGGTAGGGGAGTAATCGAGATCCCAGTAGACTTCAGGACAGAGAAGGACGGCGTCGTTTCGGACTATCCGTTGACGAACGTAGAGGGCGTCATTAAGGACATAGGAGAGAAGACCATGATGAAGTACTCGGAAGAGGTTAAGGACGCTAAGGTCGTAGTCCTGAGGGGGCCGATGGGCGTGATAGAAGACCCGAGGTTCAGGGAGGGAAGCAAGAGGGTTCTGAACTCTGCGCTAGAAAGCAGGGCGTTCGTGATAATTGGTGGAGGCCACATGATCAGCGTGCTTGAGGGTATGTCGGTCGATTCGAGAAGGGTTCACGTGTCAACAGGCGGCGGAGCCTTACTACTGTTCCTCGCTGGTGACAAGTTACCGGGCCTTGTAGCGTTAAATATGGCAGCTAAGAGGGTGAGAGCGTGAAGGTCAAAGTAGCTGTGAACGGCTACGGGACGATCGGCAAGAGGGTCGCTGACGCCATAAGGCTACAGCCCGACATGGAGTTGATTGGCGTTTCAAAGACGAGCCCCAACTACGAGGCGTGGAGTGCCGTTAAGAAAGGGATAAAGCTCTACGTCCCCGACTCGGAGCTTGAGAAGTTCAAGCAGGTTGGGGTACCAGTAGCTGGAACTATCGAAGAGATGTTCAAACAAGCAGACATAATAGTCGACGCGACACCGAACGGAGTAGGAGCGGAGTACAAGCCTAAGTACGTCAAATTGGGCAAGAAGGCCATATTCCAAGGAGGCGAGAAGGCTGACGTAGCCGAAGTCTCGTTCTCCGCGCTCTGCAATTACGACGAGGCGCTGAACAAGAACTACGTGAGGGTCGTCTCGTGCAACACGACCGGGATGCTGAGGGTACTCTGCACGCTAAACTCCAAGGTAGCCCCTGTGGTCAAGGCGAGGGGAGTGGTTGTTAGGAGGGCTGCCGACCCTAAGGAAGTCAAGAGGGGGCCCATTAATTCGATCGTCCTCGACTCTACTTCCATTCCGAGCCACCACGCCAAGGACGTTCAGACTGTCTTCAAGGGTCTCGATATAATAACGATGGCCGTAGTCGTCCCTACGACACTAATGCACGTCCACACTATGAACGTCACGCTCTCTGGCCCGGTCAAGAGGGAGCAAGTGATAGACGCTCTGCGGAGCACGCCGAGGATAGTCACAGTCCAGTCGAAGAAGGCGGGGATCTCTTCCACCGCAGAGGCGATAGAATACGTTAGGGACATGGGACGCTATAGGAACGACTTGCCGGAAGTGCTGGTGTTCGAGGACTCCGTATACGTGAACAACAACGAGCTGTTCCTCATTTACGCCGTCCACCAGGAGTCGATAGTCGTCCCCGAGAACATAGACGCCATAAGGGCAGTAAAGGGGTTGGCGTCGGCTGAGGAGTCCATAAAGGTTACAAACGCGACGCTCCAAATAATGAAGGGGGCATTAGTTGAGTGAGGAGGAACTAAAGGAACCAACTTACAGCGTCAGTTTTTGGTTCAGGAAAATCCTTGTGCCGTTTGACGGTTCAGGCCTCTCCAAGAAGGCCCTAGCCTTAGCTAAGGACTTCAGCTACAGATACGGGTCGGAGGTTCACGCTATTTACGTATGTGACGTTTGTAACGACGCCGAGAGGGTAAAAGGGGAGGCGCTTAAGATATTCAGCGAGGCCAAGTTTACCGTGAGGCGTTTCGACCCGAGCGAAAGCAGTGTAGTCAACGAGATACTGAAGGCGCTAGATGAGGGGGAGTTCGACGCAGTTATCGTAGGCTCAAAGGGCAACTCGTTAAGCACGACGAGGGTCATAGGTTCGGTAGCTCTATCTCTCGCATTAGAATTCCCCGGTACTGTGATAATAATAAGGTAAAGAAAACAAGTCTTCTGGTTCAGATTAGCATAGGAATCTTCAACGGGCTTTCTGGGACTACGTCGAACGTGTACTTTACCTTGAGGAAGTCCTTCCTGAACTCTATCACTTTTCTCTTAACCTCATTAACGTCCCTTTTGTCGATCAAGACCATTCTCATGAGCCTCGCGATCTCCTGCATCTCTCCCTCCTTCATCCCGTACCTCGTCATCTCCTGGACTCCGATCCTCAACCCGCTGGGGTCATTGACCGCGCTCGGCGGGTCGTGGGGGAGGAGGTTCTTGTTCACTATTATGTTGGCGTCCTCCAGCATCTTAGCGCATTTAGCTCCGCCTCCTAAGTTCCTAACGTCGACCGCCACCTGGTGACTTCTAGTGTAGCCTAGGTGCTCGCCTATCACTTTGAAGCCTTCAGTGGCTAAGGCTTCAGCCAACGCTTTCGAGTTCCTGACTATCTGCGTCGCGTAATCCTGCCCGAAGTACTTCATCTCAATGGCAGTGACCGCCGTCGCCGGGATCCTGTGGAGGTGATGGTTGCTCACCCACCAGGGGAACACAGTCTTCTGCACCTTCTTGAACAACTCGTCGTTGTTCGACAGAACTACGCCTCCTTGAGGCCCTGGGAAGGTCTTGTGTGTCGAGGCCGTGAGGAAGTCCGCTCCCTCTTCCAGAGGGTTGTGCCACTGACCCCCTACTATTAAGCCGTAAACGTGAGCCGCGTCATATACGACTTTAGCTCCTACCGCGTGGGCGTGTGGCTCGAGCTCCTTCAAGGGGTGGGGGAAGAGGTAAAGCGAGCCTCCCAGGACTATGAATCTGGGCTTGACCTCCTCTATCATCTTGATTGCCTTGTCTACGTCGACGTTCATCCTCTCCTCGTCGTAAGGCATCTCTATGTGCTGTATCCCGAGCGCGCCCAACGTCCCGAACTTAGTGTGGCTCACGTGCGAGCCCGCCTGCACAGGCGCGATCAACGCCTTATCGCCTGGGTCTGCCAGCACCCTGAAGACGGCCGCGTTAGCGATCGTCCCAGCTATCGGCCTTATGTCGGCGTGCTTCGCTTTCGTGATCTCAGCGAGCAGTTGGTTCGTCATTTGCTCCAGCTCGTCGATGTACTTGGTTCCCTGATAGTACCTCTTGAAAGGCAGTCCCTCGGCGTACCTCGACATGAAGTCGCTCATGTAAACGCTCTCGGCTAACGGGCTCATCACGTTCTCGGAGGCTATCAGGTTCAGCGTCTCTGTCCTTCTCCAACGGTTCTGTTCCCTCGTTAAGTCTATGACCTTTTGGAGCTCTTGAGGTATCTGCATTGGGATAAAACCTCTTACGTCTCATTTAAGCTTTCATAAGGTCTAAGTAGTCCTACCCTAAGTCTTCGAAACCGCTTTCCTAGCGGGACAGGTCATTAAAATCTATTCACGCGAAAAATTTCATATATATTCATGGAATTGTAGAATTTCAGCCGGTAAGTTCAGAAAAAGCCTGCCACTTAGCTCTTTGCCCCCCTACCCAGTCTCTTGTGGGCTCTTCCCAACTCCTTGTTGGCTAAAGCCGCCAGGAGGTTCAGCTCTCCGGCCAGCACGGTCGCAGCCACTATTTCCGCGAACTTCTTCGCGTTAGTACCAGGAGGATCACCGCTCCCGTAAACCCCCATTATGGAGAGTGCCTCCCTTTGGGTTGGAAGCCTGGTTCCTCCTCCCACGGTTCCCACTTCTAGCGAGGTAAGGGTCACGCTTATGTACAGCCCTTTCTCCCTGACCTCGGTCCAGGTGTATCCCATCGAGCTCTCCACCACCTGGGCCATGTCTTGTCCTGTGGCGAGGAATATCGCAGCCACTATGTTGGCGAAGTGCGCGTTGAACTGATAGATAGTGCCAGCCCTAGCTCCGCCCAGCCAGTTCTTCCTGAGGTTGACCTCGTGAATCAACGTGGCGTCGGACTTCAGGGCCTTGCCCATTACCTCGTGAGGGATTAACGCCTCTGCAACTACGGTTTTGCCCCTGCCGTGCAGGACGTTAATGGAGGACTGCTTCTTGTCGCTGCACATGTTCCCGCTCACGGCGACGCACCTGGCCTTCGGGAACTTCTCCTCGATGTAGTTGCACACAGCTTCGCTCGCTATAGTTGCCATGTTCATGCCCATGGCGTCTCCCGTCTCGTAGACCATCCTCAACCAGACGTTGTTTCCCAGGACGAACGGTTCTACCCTCATTAACTTGCCGTGGGACGTGGTGCTCTCCGCCACTTTCTTAATCTCCTGGAAGTTCGCCTCAACCCACGAGAGGAACTCCGCCACCTCGTCAATGTTGTCAAGGGCGAAGACCGGGGCCCTGGCCATCCCGTCGTGGATTATCTTAACCCTCGCCCCTCCGCTCAGCGTTACCGCTTTGGCCCCCCTGTTGACGCTGGCAATCAAAGCCCCTTCGGTTGTGGCCAGCGGGACGTAAAACCTGCCCTTCGCGTAGTCTCCCCTGACCTCTAGGGGCCCAACTACGCCTACGGGTACTTGTACGGCCCCTATGACGTTCTCGGCGTTCCTGTTCTTGATCCCCTCGTAGTCGATCACGGTGGAGCCAATATTGGGCAACTTAGTCCCTGTAAGCCTCTCTATGGCCAGCCTTCTTGCGAGGACGGCTGCGTTGCCTTCAAGTAACTCGTCTACCTTATGGAAGTCCAGCTCTCCCTTGACCAGCTTCTCGACTACTTCGTCAATCCTTGTCTGCAGGTCTGAACTTGAGGCCATATACGATCAACCCGTTGTAGGAGTCCGCGACGTACCTCCTTAAGGTGGCCTGAACTCTCATCCCGGGTTTCAGCTCGTCCGGGTCGGCCGCAATTTGGGCGACTATTTCTACTCCCTCGTCCAGCAGCACTGTGCCGACGATCATCGGGGACAGTTTTTCATACCCTTCCCTGTGTTGATAGCTCACCGTGAATCTCACCAAAGTGCCGTAGCCCGAACCGGTTACCCTGGTTATCCTCATGGAGCCGCATTTCCTGCAAACGGGCCTGTAGGGGTAGCTGATGTCTCCGCAGTCCTCACACTTCGCTAAGGTAATCGAGTAAAGGTCGTCCTTAATCCTCCAAGTCTGCGGAGGGTAGACCTTCATGCCCTCACCACCTTAATTCCGTAAGCTGCGGTCAGGAGTTCGTCGGTGCTTAGGATCAGGGCTCTCTCTTTCGTCGTCTTCTTGCCCTTGAACTTGTGGGTGAGCTGTAAGTAGCTCTCGGCCAGTTGGTATACAGCTGTCGCTCCTCCTGGGTACCCCCTCGCCTTGAGGCCCCCTTCGAAGTTCACCTCGATCGAATCGATCTCGTTCAACGACTTGCCCCTGGGCAGAACTCCCAGGTCTTCCAGCTCTATCGCCGCAGTCACGCTGTAGGAGTCGTGTATTTGCAAGTAGTAGTCCTTCAGGGAGTCTCCCAACTTAAGTGATAAGCTCCTCACCGCGCTAGACGACACGCTGACCTCCAGGTCTCCGGAAGACCCCGTCGCAGTTTCCAGCTTGACTACTTCATCCGAGTACTTCCTCGCTAGGTCGTCGCTAGTCAATAAAACGGCCGCCGCTCCGTCCCCCCTCGCTCCCGTGTCGTACAACCGAATCGGGTCTGAGATTACTGAGGACTCCTTCACCTGCTCTGGGGTCACTTTGAACTTCAGCATGGCGAGGGGGTTCTCTGAGGCGTAGAGGTGCATTTTGACCGGCCAATTCGTGAAATAGTCGTAACTCACACCGTAAGTTTCCATGTATTTCTTCATCATCAGCGCCGCGTAGTGGACTGGCATCAAACCGGCTAAGTAGTCCCTGTAGCTTAACCCCCTCGCGAGGTAGTCCTGAACGGTCTTGCCGTGCTGGTCGGCCAATTTCTCTACTCCCACGAGTAGGACTGACTTAGCGACTCCGGACTTCACCAGAGCGAAAGCCGTCGTTATTGCGGCTCCTCCGGCCTCTCCGGCTTCGACCCTCATTACAGAGGAACCCTGCTGGCCCAAGTAGCCAGCTATTTTCATTGCGACGTTAACCGAGTTGGACGTGACCTCCGGGTAGGTCGACGCGACTACGACCACGTCTACCTTAGGTCTGTCCTTTAACTCCAGGAGAAGCCCTTTGTAAGCCTCGAACGCCAGCTCCTCGAGGGAGCTCTCGTAGTACCTATCCACGGGAATCAGAGAGGATCCTACAACGGAGACCATCACTCGTACACCTTAAGCCTGTTCGCGTTCTTGCTGTAGTAAGAGTAACTCACCAACTTCTTCTGGGTGAGGTAGTACTCCGTCAGCGGGGCCAGCTTCCTCTTCTCTTGAATTAAGTCGGTTACCCTTATGGCGTAGGCGTCGCTACCCGCGCCGCTCCCGAAAGGCGCGACCAGTATCAGCTCGCCGGGCCTCGCCACGTCGAGAACCTTCGCCAGTCCCATTAGAGCTGAAGCGTTGTACGGGTTCCCAATGTATGGCACGACTAGACCTACTTTCACCTTAGCCTCTGGGACTCCGAGCTTCTTAGCCATCTGTAACGGGAACTTCCCGTTGGGCTGATGGAATACGAAGTAGTCGAAGTCAGAGAGTCTGTAGCCCTTCTCGAGAAGTCCGTTGATCGCGTTCTCTATGTGGTAAAAGTAGGCCGGTTCTCCCGTGAAACCTTCCCCGTGGAGAGGATAGGGCTGTCCGTCCCTTCTCCAGAAGTCGGTCGTGTCTGTGGTGAAAGAGGAGGCGTTCTCGATTATAGCGGCTGACTCGGAAGAGGGCCCCACAACGAACGCTACTCCGCCAGCGCCTGAGGAGAGCTCCAAGACGTCGCCGGGGTTGGACTGAGCCACGTCAGCTCCCACGACTAAAGCGTACTTGACTTGGCCTGACTGCACCATAGATGACGCCATTCTCAGGCCAGCCGAGGCGGCCCTGCACGCGAACTCCAGGTCTGCCGTAAGCGATTTCCTTGAGATCTTGAAAGCGTCGAGAAGTATCGAAGACGTCGGTTTCACAGCGTAAACTTTGGACTCGGAGCCGAACAGGACTAGTCCGATCTCCGACGGGTCGATCCTCGCTCTTTTCAACGCGTTCCTAATAGCTTCCCACGCTATTGTAGTGCTGTCCTCGTCAGGTTCTGGAACGGCTTTCTCTTCAAGTCCTAAGGCTTTAGGGACTTTAGGGTCGTAGCCCCACATTGCCGCTATTTCGGAAACCCTCACCCTGGGTTTCGGGGCGTAACTTCCCCAGCCCACAATGCCAGGGGTATTCAAGGTCTTACCTGGACTGAACTTATGCGGAGTTGCGGTTAAAAGATCTACTACTGTCTATAATCGCTATCGACAAGCGTCTATCGAATTAGAAGTCATAGAATTCTACTACGATTTTCAACACCACGCTTATTACCATTGCGCCGACCAGTTTGATGATTACAGGCAAAAATAACTCTCTTGGTGATGAGGAGTCCGAACGCGATCGGTGACGACTCCCAGCTCACTCTGAGCTCCTGTCAGCGTAGAACATCTGGTACCTGACAGGCTTAAGCGTCGATACTATGAGGTCGAAAGCTTTCTGGGGATCGCTGTGCTCGCCACAGGTGTAAACGTCCACTGTAGCGTAGTTGTACTCCAGCCACGTATGTACCGCTATGTGGCTCTCCTCTACTAGCGCTATCACCGACACTCCTCCTTTCTTGCCTCCGAACTTCCATGACTTCATTTCGACCAGCTTCATGTTAGCCACTTCAACAGCTTTCTTGACGGTCTCGTACAGGAGTTTCTCGTCCTCCGCTATTTCCCTCGGGATCCCGTATAGGTTTCCAAAAACGTGTTTTCCTACTATCCTATCTTCAGACGGTTCAGGGGATTTTTTCTCTAGGAGGAGCGACTGCTCCATCTCCGCTCTTGCTACCCTCAAGGCTCTTCTCACGGACAAGGGCTAT
>JBMFJH010000029.1:0-12300 GCA_049973945.1 Thermoprotei archaeon | reverse complement strand
CTAAGCTGTTCATTTACCCTACTCATGTGGACGGCTTCTCCCTCGCAGTACTAGAATCCTTAGCATTGGGAACGCCGGTAGTAGCTTACGGAATCCCAGCGATTAGGACTGTTTACAGTGGTCTATCTGCCGTTAAGATCGTTGAGGAGTTCGACCAAGAAGGGGCCGCAAAGAAAGCCGCTGAAATCCTATCCATGTCGGAGAAAGAGATCGAGGACTTAATGAACGAGGAAAGCCTGTTGAAGTTCCTCGAATTGCATTCCGACTGGGACAACGTCGCCAACGCTGTCAAGAACTTGATCTTGAAGTACGCCGAGCGCAAAGCTTAGACTTAACTCTCTCCTCGTTTATTGAATCACTGTGACGAGGGAAAAGGAGGAATTAACCTTCGTCCAGGCACTCGCGATAGGGCTAGGAAATATCATTGGTGCTGGGATATTCGTTATGGCGGGGGCGAGCGTCTCGGAGGCGGGTCCTTCAGCGATTCTGGCCTTCTTAATAACTGCGGCCTACGCGGTCACAATAGGTTTAAACAGCGCGGAATTGGCTTCCGTATTCCCAAACACGGAGGGAGGAGTGTACAGTTACGCCTTACTTACGTTGGGCGAAACGATCGGCTTCCTCGTAGGCTTCTTCAGGGTCGTTTCTTACGCGATCAGCGGGGCGGCTACGGCCTTGGGCTTCTCGGGTTATTTAGTCTCGATGGGTTTACCCGAGGCTCTATATTTTCCGTTGGCCGGCGCCTTAATCGTAGTTCTAGGGGTCATAGAGTCGCGAGGGCTGAAGCTGACTTCTGAAATCGAGACCGCTTTGGTGATTCTTTCTGTAATCGGCCTTATAGTCTTCTCGGTCGCTGTCATCTCGATATCGGGATTCCGTCCTGAGAACTTCACGCCCTTCATGCCCAACGGTGTTTACGGGCTGTTCACGGCCTCCAACATCGCGTTCTTCGCTTACGCTGGGTTCAACACGATAGCTAATCTTACGCCAAACGTGAAGAACGGGGAGAGGACAGTACCCAGGGCAATAGTAGCGTCTATTGCGATCAGCGCGATCCTCTACATTTTCGTAGTGTTCTCCATGATTGACGGCCTTTACTGGACGAAGTACGGTCAAGCCTCGGATCCGCTGGCGTTAGTGCTAACGTCGATAAGGGCCCCGTTACCGCTCATTTACTTCATAGACCTCGTGTCAGTCCTCTCCACGGTCAGCGTTACCCTATCGATAATCGTTTCGGGGGAAAGGACTGCTAAGCAGATGGCTATGGATGGGCTGTTGCCTCCCGTATTTTCGAGAAGGTCTACGCTGGTCGTGACGGCGATAATGCTGGCGTCGCTGTCCTTGGGCAACGTTGAGGCCATCGCGTTGGTTTCGAACTTCGGCTTAGTGCTGTCTTACATGTTGAGCGGAATAGAGGTTTGGGTGGCCAGAAGGAGGGGCCTGAGAGGGGTGTTTAGGTCACCAGGCTTTCCAATAGTCCATATCATAAGCGTCGCCATGTCTGCGATCTTCTTAGCGTCGCTCGGTCCTCAGTCCCTGGCAGTGGGAGTAGTCACTCTACTCATCGCCTTAGCCATACACAGCGTACACAAAGAACGCAAGTCGGCGTTAAAGACGTCGGGAAACCCATGAGTTAAGTTTTTTCTAATTTTAATTAATTAGACAGGGGTGCTCCCATGATGGCGGTCCAAGAGTCCAAGTCCCAGTCGAAGGAAAGCCTAATGACGGAATGCTTCAAGCCGACCTCCCTTTGGAAGTACAACAACGTGGAGGAGTGCCTGAAAGCGATCGGAGTTGAGCCGCTCAGGCTGAAGTAAATCTTCATAGAAATGAAAACCTGGCAGAGTGATTTTTACTTCACCTGACTACCCTCGCGCTCTCCTTTTCGAGATCCCCGACGATTTCACTAAGTTCCTTGAACTTCTTCCTGTCGATCTGCCCTCTTATCTTGAGTACCCAGGCCTTGTATGGCTCCTTGTTAATGAGCGAGGGATCCTTTACAACTGCCTCGTTAACCTCGACTACTTCGCCCTCGAACGGGAGCCTGAACTTGCCAACCCACTTCGGGGATTCGATTGTGAAGAGAACCGACCTAGAAGAGACCTTCTCTCCCACCTTCTTAGTCGTGACCTGGAATATTTTCCCGGCCATGTACTGACCTAACGAGGTGATCCCAACCGTTATCACGTCTCCCTCTACCTTTATCCAGACGTGTTCCTCGGGATAATATAGCAAATCCTCGGGGAACTCGAAGCCGTTTATGTTCATCGTTTGAACAATAATTTTCATAAAGTTAAAAACTTTATATAATGTCCGTGAATTTCGCGGTCTGGCTGGACGGGGTAATCCTTAAGGTCGACTTGACGGACAGGCTTTACGAGATTTACAAGGGAGGTTCGGCCGAGCTTCCCGTGACTTACGAGGCTTTCGAGGACGCCCTGAGGTTCTTGGAGAGAGTCTCTAGGTCGAACGACGTCGTCGTCATGTCTCCTTACGACGAGAGCACTACGAGGTCTATAATGGAGAGGTTGAACCTGGACTTCGATTACGTCGCGAACGAGGGAAGGACGAAGCCCAGTAGGACACCTTACGAGAAGCTGTTTTCCATCAAGAACTGGGACCCTCTTGACACCTTCACCGTTGGGGCCTCACCGTTAGACCTGCTATCGACTCGGTTTTACGACTCGAGGATTAAGGTCATTTGCGTCAATAGGTTCGTGGACTGTAGCAGGTACAGTCCGTATTTGATGGTCAGCGACCTGGACGAAGCTGTCGAGAGATTGACCAGATTGAAGAAGGTTCAGCTGTAGTATCTCGTTGGATCAGGTATTTTCGCTGCCCTGAACGCCTCCTTCCTCCTAAGGCACTGACTGCATTGACCGCAGTGCTCCTTATGACCCAGGAGACACGAATAAGTTAGGCTCGGGTCGAGGCCGCTCTTGATCCCCAGCATGAGCAACATCCACTTGGGCATTAAGGCGAAGGGCGTTTCGACTCTTACTCCTATCCCTTCTCCCAGCTCTTTCAGCTTCGAAATGACGAAAGCCCTGTCCCTCTCGAACTCGCAGTCCTCCTTGACGGTGCCGATGATGACCTCGTCGTAACCCTTCTCCTTAGCGAACGCTATCGCTATGGGCAAAATCACTAGGTTCCTGTGGACTATCGGCTCGTGAGGCTTCAGCCATGAACTGTCGATGAACGGGGCACTCACGTTCCTTAAGTCGAACACGATGAGCTTCTTGCTCAGGAGGTCGCAGATTTTCCTGCTCGCCTCCAACTGCATCCTGGCCGACCTTTGGCCGTAGTTGAAGAAAGCGCAGTCGAACTGCTTCGCCTTACTCGCCAGGTAGAAGGCCGCTGAGCCCGAGTCCAGGCCGCCACTCATGAGGAGCAAGGCTTTGGACATTTTGTTTAAATATTATCGAAACGAAATATAGGCAAATGTCCCTGGAGAACGAGGCGAAGAAGCTCGCGGCGACGTACGCGAGGTGGATGAGGAAGCCCGACGATGCCCTGTTCGGGAAGGAGGGGAGAGGGGTCGTTATGGTCATGTACGACAGGCTGAAGCAGGCCAAAAGCTTCGACGAAATGAAGCAAATACTCGATGTCGACCAGTACTCCTCAATGATGGACAAGCAGACCTACAACGACATGAAGAGGTTCGTCACCGAGCTGATTAGCAAAGCGTCTCAAATGGGCCAGGAGGACGCGATGAAGTTCGTGCTCGAGGCCTTCCGGTACTTCCAGATCTCCCTGTTCACGAAGATCGACAACATAAACAAGGGAATTTGGGGTTGATTGATTAGAATTTTTACATAAATAATGAAAAATTCGAAATCTAATAACTTATTTATACTTGACTGTGGTCTTGTAATTTGCGAAGAGTGGGAACAAAATGGAAGCTGTTAAAGTTCTAGATCTGACGAAGTCCCCTTGCCCTGAGCCGTTCATGACAACGGTGAAAGAGCTGGCCCGAATGAAGGAGGGCACAATAAGGGTAATGTTCACAGAGCCTCAGTGCCTCTACATGATAATCCACGCTGCGAGAATGATGAAATGTAAAATTCTTGAAAATAAAAACGAAAACGGAGTGTTCGTTCTAACTATACAGAAGCAAGGGTAACCGTTTCGATACGTATACCGAGCGAATTCCTATTTTTAGTTCTTAACCTGTGAAAACAAGGTTCGATTTACAATATTAGTAGTTGAGTAGAAACGTTTATAATACCTTTTTGAAAGCAATGTTTAGTTTAAAAAATGACGAAATTCAGGTTCATGGTCGAGAGGGGCCCGCAGGACTTGATACTGGCCGGCGAGGAGGCCCTGCTGGAGTCGGTGAGCAAGGGAGCCGACCCGATACTGAGGTTCGTCATCTTCGACCCGACTGCGGTCCTCATTGGCTACCACCAGGCAGTGGAGCGGGAGGTAAACTTAGACCAAGTGAGGAAGCTGGGGTGGGACATCGGTCGAAGGCCTACGGGAGGAGGGGCGATAATTATGGGCAAGGATCAACTGGGGTGGGAGATCTACGCCCCTTCGTCGATGATCGGGGAAACCCCGGAGAAGGCGATAGAGAAGGGAGCTCAGGGCGTCATACTTACCCTAAAGAAGCTGGGGATAGAGGCGAAGTTCAGGCCGAAGAACGACGTAGAGGTCAACGGCAGGAAGATCTCGGGCATAGGCGCCTTCTCTGTAGGGAGGTACACCGCAGTGACTGGCACTATCCTGGTCGACTTCGACCCAGAGACAATGGTCTCGGCGCTCAGGCTCTCCTCTGAGAAGATCAAGGACAAGCTGATCAGCGACTTCAGGGAGAGACTCACGTGGGTCAACAGGGAGCTGGGGAGGACAATTGAGATGTCAGAGATAATCAAGCTGGCGAGGGAGTCGTTCCAGGAGGCTCTCGGAGTCGAGCTAGTGGACTCTACCTACACCGAGTTCGAGGAGAAGCTGATAAAGGACCTGAGGACGAAGTACGCCTCGAAGGAGTGGATCTACGACCTCAGACAGCCGCTGAAGGGCGACCTGAAATATGTCGAGAAGAAGCTACCCGGCGGGCTCGTGAGATTGCAGATCAAACTGTTGAACCCCACCGTTATCGAGTCAGTCCTGATCACGGGCGACTTCTTCGTCGAGCCGAGGAGGGCTATATTCGACCTCGAGGCGAGGCTCAAGTGGAGCAGGGTTGAAGACGTCGAGAGCGAGATAAGGGAGTGGTACAAGGGGGTCAAGTTCATAGGAATCTCGGCCGACGACCTGGTCTCGCTCTTCAAGGAGGCGTTGTCCAAGTGAGGCCGTTATACCTCTACGCCCCTAACCTGAAGAGGTACGAGAACGACTACATGACCTCGAAGAAGGGCTGGAAGGCGATCTCGGTTACTGGCGCGGCCTGTGCCTTCAACTGCAAGCACTGCGGCAGGAAGATCCTCATGGGCATGGAGGACGGCTCGACCGAGGACAGACTGATAAAGGTTATCGAGAGGTCTATCGCGGAGGGCCACAGGGGGCTAATCCTTTCCGGCGGGTCGACCTCCAGAGGGGAAGTCCCGGTCTGGAGGTTCGCCCACGTCCTTCAGAAGTATAAGGACAAACTCACTCTCGTCGCCCACACGGGCGTCGTAAAGTCCGAGGAAATAGCGAGGATGTTCGCCGAGGCGGGCGTTAAGATAGCCCTGCTCGACATGGTAGGGGATAACGAGACCATCAAGGAAGTCCTGGGTCAGCCCTTCACGGTGGAGGACTACCTGAACTCCTTCAAGTACTTGAAGAGGGCCGGGCTGAAGGTCGTTCCACACGTCATAGTGGGTTTGAGCGTGAAGGGCACTGAGGGCGACCTGAGGGCTTTGGAACTCCTCAAGGAGGTGGATCCGGACGCTGTGATAGTCGTGGGCCTCATGCCCCTATCCTTCGAGTACGACAGGCAGGCGACCCCAGAGGCATTGGTTTCGGCCCTGAAGAAGGCGAGGGACGAGTTCTCGAGCCCGGTCATGCTAGGCTGCGCGAGGCCGAGAGGGGGGAAGTACCTCGACGTAGAGAAGTTCGCCGTGGACTACGACGTCGACGGGATAGCGTTCCCAGAGGAGGAGACCATCGAGTACGCGAAGGGGAAAAGGCATCTCGTTTTTTCGAACTCCTGTTGCGCGAACGTAGTTTTCGACATCTTGGGGGTGGTGGCGTAACATGATGAGGTTGGTTAGCAGTCCAGACTGGGTTAGGTTGAGTTTCGGAGCGGATATGGTATTAGGATTTAGTCCAGGAGTTTTTTTGAATAACTATCTCAACACTACAATTAACCTACTCCAATACTACCCCGACGGGTGTAAGGCGAACTGCGCCTACTGCGGCCAAGCGAGGGAGGTCGCGCAGGGGCCGGAGTGCAAGACCCTCATCAGGGTTGAGTGGCCCCTGAGAAGGCTCGACGACGTCATAAAGAGGATTAAGGAAAGGCAGGGCGACCCGAGGTTCGGATTGCAGAGGATTTGCGTTGGTCAATTAGCCCACCCCAGGGCGGCACAGGACTCGATAGAAATAACGATGAGGATAAGGGAAGCTGGAATAGAGTTGTCTATTTCGGAGCTCATCACGCCGACTTACACCTTCAAGAAACACCTGATCGAGATGAAGAAGGCTGGCGGGGACATGGTAGACGTGGCTATTGACGCCGCCAGCAAGAGGGTCTTCGAGCAGACTAGGGGCAAGTACGTGAGGAGCATGCACAGCTGGGAGAGGTATCTGCAGGGGATCGACGAGGCCGTAGAAGTCTTCGGCAAGGGCAACGCTGGGATCCACCTCATAATCGGCTTAGGAGAGACCGAGAAGGAGGCGGTAGAGCTGATGTGGTACGCCCACAGCAAGGGGGCGAAGATAACGCTGTTCGCGTTCTACCCAGAGCAGGGCAGCCTGATGGAGAAGAGGAAGCCCGTCCCAGTCAACGTTTACAGGAGGGTACAACTGGCGAGGTGGCTCATCGAGAACGACCTGGTGAAGTTCGAAGACTTCACGTTCGACGAGGAAGGGAAGCTAGTGGATATTAACGTTCCTTCCGACCTCACGATAGACGAGATCGCCCCCGCCTTCATGACCTCTGGATGCCCTGGCTGCAATAGGCCTTACTCTAACGAGAGGCCTTCGATGGTAATGAGGAACGTCCCGGCCTACCCGAGCAGGCAAATGGCGATCAAGGCACTAAAGCAGGCCAAATTAGAGAGGGTAGAGAAGGTAATCCTGAAAGATGTTAATTAAGAAGGGTTCACTCCTAAGCTTTTTCTCGAGCGGTTTCCCCTCCCACGTTAGGCTTAACGCAGTTGACCTCAGCTCGCCCGACATGAAGACTTTCTATTCACCTTTCAAGGGCAAGGTACTGAAGGTCGAGGAGTTCACCGTAGGGAGGCCCAACAGGTTCGCCGAGTCACCGAAGGATTACATGATGTTAATTGACGCAGGGGACAGGGTAGTTAAGGTGCTTCACGTTAGGCCTAAGGTTGGAGAAGGCGATGTAATAGAGCCAGGAGACGAGGTAGGCGAGTTCGTGAACTCACCCTACACGGGGGGCGACTTCCCGCACGCCCACATAGAGAACGTCAGCCTCAGGTTCATGAGGGTGACAAATTACAGGGAAAGCAGGCGAGGCGTTGTAGTCGACGTGACAGAGCACTACTTCGACGTCGAGGTCCTTGATTACGCCGAGTCCGGGAACCTGAGGGGGTTTGGGTGTTGCGGGGGCTTGCTCAACGTCAGCTTCCCCTACGCCTGTTACGGAGGGATAATAGGCGGTTGGGACGGGTCACTAGAGCTCTACGGCGTTACTCTGGGCGAGAGTGTCAATAGGCCCAGGAAGAACGTGGTGCTCTTTGAAGGAAAGCGCGGAATACTGAGGAACTGGGAGAGGGAAGCGTCGTTCAAAGTGCTTAGGAACGAACCGGTGTGCGGGAAAAGGGCCCTCTTCGAGGCAGTCCTCTCTTACGGAGGCAGGCCCAGGGTCAGGTTCTTCAGGAAATACGAAGGTGAGTTAGGTGATCAAGTTGAGCTCGACCGACTTATTAGGCATTATTTGGGACGATAGGTTCCTCCAGATCTCCTTCTCGCACCCTATGATAAAGGACAGATCCAAGGAGAGGATAAGGAACTTCATACGACTGGCTAGGGAAAGGCTTAACTACCTCGAAATAAGGCCCGACCCGGCCAGCGAGGACGACCTATACTCGCTCCACGCCAGACAGTACGTGGACAAACTGAAGGAAGTCTCGAAAATCCCGTACGTAGGCTTCTTAGACGAGGGAGACACCGTCCACTACCCTGGGATCTTCGAGGACGTGCTTCTTGTTTTAGGCGCGAGCAAGACAGCGATCAAGTACAGCGAGTTCATCGACAAGATCTACATTCCTTTAGGGGGATTCCACCACGCTACACACTCCAGGGCCATGGGGTTCTGCCCGGTTAACGACGTAGCTTACGCCGCGCTCCAGCTCCTCAAAAGAGGGGAGAGGGTAGCGATAGTCGACGTAGACGCCCACCACGGAAACGGGCTGGTCGACTTCCTCTACGACAAGCCGATCCTCAAAATAAACGTGTTCGCCTACGACGGTAAGTTCTTCCCCGGGACGGGGAAACCGGAGGAAAGAGGTGTCGGACAAGGTGAAGGGCTAAACTACAACGTAGGTCTGCCCTTGGGCTCGGGAGACGACGCCTTCGAGCTTGCCCTATCCCTGTTAGAGACGTTGGAGGACTTCAAACCAGCATACATCCTGGTGGTGGCCGGAGTCGACGGCCATAAGGACGACGAGTTGAAGTCGCTTAACCTGACCTGCAACTCCTACAACCTCTTGGGCCTTAAGGTCAGGAGGTTCGCGGGCTCGTTAGGAAGTAAAGTAATCGGATACGGCGGGGGAGGCTACGGCAGGATGTCAGCCGAGTGTATGGTTAACTTCCTAGAAGGGCTCGTAGGTAAACGAGTAACCCCCGAAAATTCAACGAACAGCGACGCTAAAACGCTGGAGAGAGTCAAACAACTCCTAGACTACTTGAAGGTGTCGACGTCCAGACCGAAGTAGGCCCTGGCCGCATTAACGATGGCCTCGCTTAGGGACGGGTGGGGAAACGGGCTGAAAGCTAAGTCCTTGACTTTCATTCCAGCTCTTATCGCGAGGGAAGCGACTGATATCAGCTCCTCAGCCGTGTCTCCCACGATTTCCGCGTAAACTATGGTTCCTTCGTCGTTCAAACCAAGCAAAACGAAGCCCTCCCTCAGGCCTTTAATTATAGCTCGAGTGTTGGCACTCAGCGGAAACTTAACGAATTGCGTCGCCTCATTCATGTCGCCCGCGAACCCTACCATCGGATCTGCGTAGATCACCGCTGGGACTCCCCTATAATTGACCTCTTCACGCCCTCCCGTCAGGTTCGTTGTCAGAACCAGGGCGTCCAGGTACGCGAGGTGGGCCAGCTTGAGCGGTCTACCGACCACGTCTCCTATCGCGTAAATTCCAGGCACATTGGTCTCTAGCCTCGAGTTGACCAGAATCCCCTGGTCGCTGAAGTTCAACCCTATAGCCTCAGCCCCTTTAGGGATGTTCGGAATACGGCCTGTCGCGTAAACGACGACCTCCCCCTCGAAAACCCCTTTGTCAGTTACAACGGCCGTGCTCTTTATCCGCTCGATTTTGGCGTTCTCTACGACCTTTACCCCGTCGAACTCCATGCTTTCGAGTAAGGTCTTCCTTGCCTCCTCGCTCAGGAACTTGAGCACCTTCGACCTCGACACGAGCGTCACGGAGCTCCCCAGCCTCGCGTAGATCTGAGCGAGTTCCACAGCCCCTATTCCTCCGCCAATGACGACCATGCTGGGTGGAACGAAGTTGAGCCTAGTCGCGTCGTCCTCGCTTATCGCTTCGTCCGCTCCT
Source organism: Thermoprotei archaeon (assembly GCA_049973945.1). Classification (GTDB taxonomy): domain Archaea; phylum Thermoproteota; class Thermoprotei_A; order Sulfolobales; family Sulfolobaceae; genus Acd1. The sequence goes on along the minus strand of JBMFJH010000029.1, from coordinate 2,401 downwards.
TCAACTTCCGGCATCTTGGGCGAGGTTCCGGTCGCTATCACAACAATATCTGCCTCGATTACCTCATCGTTAACCCTAACGGAGCGCCGCGATATGATCTCTGCCTCTCCAAAGATCACGTCCCCTCCAGAGCTGGTTATCAATTTCTTTCCGGCTTCGTTCAAGTAATTGATAATTTCATTGAGTTTTGAAAAGAAACTGTTTAAGTCCACTTCGCCGTCCAAACCTTTGTAATTAGCTATCTCAACGAACCTAGAATACAAAAAAGCTATATCAAAAAGAAAAATTGCTGGAACACATCCGTAGTTTACGCACGTGCCCCCTATCCTGTCCCTCTCGATCACTACTACCTTTTTGCCCTTCCTGCTCAACGCCACACCAGCGGCGTAGCCTGCAGTCCCGCCCCCTATGATGGCGACGTCGTATTTCATTTATTTTCAGAAGAACATTGCTCTATCTGCCTCAAAAAGTAAATCTATTAATGTCGAGCCGCCCACGATCTCTACGCCTTCAACGACGTCCTCCTCCTTCATGTGGCACATGTCCTTCAAGCTCTGGACGCAGACGTACATCTTGACGTTGTTGGATTTGGCCATGTCGAAGAAGTGGATGAACGGATTACCTCCTTTTTTCCTCTCCTCCTCTTGCCAGTGCTTGTCGAGCAGCTTAGGCCCCTTGATCATGTAGAACACACTAACGTCATTCTCCATCGCAGAAGCTATCGACGCCATGAACAAGGGGGCGTAGGTTCTGTCCAAATCCTCTGGGCCGTGGGTTACGACTATTAGTACTTTCCTCTTTGACTCGGACATCGCGGACTCCTCCGAACCTACTTAACGTAAACCTTGCTTATATTTTTTACCATTTTTAATTACATAATTTTATAATATCAACTTTTTCTTCTTTGTTTAATGTTTTGTTTATTAATTAAAAATAAAATTTTGATGTATGTGCTAAATGTTAAAATTTATATACTAAACTTTCATATAAAATAAGCGAGAGACATGCCCTCCCAGGAACAAGGTAAGAAAAAACTCTCCATAATTGTGTTCTCGGGAACGATAGACAAGCTAATGCCCGTCGGTATATTGACGTCTGGAACCGCTGCGGCGGGATACGAGGTGAACCTCTTCTTCACCTTCTGGGGGCTGAGGAACATTACGAAGGAAGGGCTCAGGAACCAACCGGCGCCGTTGGACAAGAACTACGAGGCCTTAGGGCCAGCAATGATGGCGAGAATGCAGGAGATGAAGTACCCAATGTGGCACCAACTGATCCAGCAGGCTAAGGAGATCGGGGAGGTCAAGGTCTACGCGTGCAGCACTACGATGGAGTTCTTCGGAATTAAGAGGGAAGACCTGGCGGAGTTCGTCGACGACGTAGTGGGCGTAGCGACGTTCCTCGACAGAGCCGAGGGCGGAATGGTGATGTTTATCTGAGGTGGGAACATGAGCCAGGTCAAGATAGCCAAGACCCTGGACGTAAGAGGAATGTACTGCCCTGGTCCCGTTATGGAGACAGCGAAGGCGATCAAGCAGATAAACGTCGGGGAGGTCCTGGAAGTTCTAGCCACGGATCCGGCTGCTAAGCCAGACATAGAGGCCTGGGCGAGGAGGACAGGACAGGAGATCATAGACGTTAAGCAGGAAGGAGGGGTCACGAGAATATTAATAAAAAGAGTGAAGTAATTTCAAAGCTCGCTTTTTTCTAATTTCAAACCTAGGCTTTCGGCGATCTTTAGGTCTGCCGAGACGGCCTCCCTTTTAGGCGCTTGAATTACGTACGTTCCTATTATCTCCTTATTGTACCTGGATTCAGGCTTGAGCAGGTAAACCACTGGCTTCCTTTCGGGTATCTTGATCTTAGTTACGTCGATCAGCTCTGTCGTGACCTTAGCGTTAGGGAATATCTGCCTCAAGGCTTCTTCGCCCAACTTGGCGTTGAGCCTTTCGAGGTCTTGTAGGGTCTGAAACTCCTTCCCTCTGAACTGAGACACTAGTGTTTTCTCGACTTCAGGGTCAACGGCCTTACCTTCCTTAATCGCTGAGTAGACCAGCTTCAGGGCGGCACAGTCTGTATGCGGCATGAAAACGACCTCGTCAGCCTTGATCTCCTTTAAGACGTCCTTTAGACCGTTCACGTTCGCCCCAGCGTTCCTGAGAATCAACGTGTCCTTCTCAGCCCTCTTTTCTATTTCCTCGCTTAATCTGTAGTCCATACAGGAAATGATGACTTTCGCCATCGCACGCCATGTTAAAATGGGTTTAAACAATTTAAACTCATAAGGTTTGGATTTCATACTCGTGTAATATACCAAAATTATTAGAACCACGCCACTGTTGCACGGCGTTTGTGACTCGATACGGCGAATTACTGCCCTCGCGGAGGGTTATCTTTAAAT
>JBMFJH010000028.1:0-12669 GCA_049973945.1 Thermoprotei archaeon | reverse complement strand
ACCTTGCAGATCCTGCCGAGCTTCAGCTCTCCCACGGTCATCAGAATGACAATGATAAAGGGCTACAACATGTCCGAGGAGGACGCAAAAGAGTTCGCTAGGCTGATAGGGATCGCCGTGCCGACCTACATTGAGGTCAAGGCCTACATGCACGTGGGGCCTTCGATAATGAGGCTCACGAGAGACGCGATGCCCAGCCACGCGGAGGTCAGGGAGTTCGCCAAACTGCTAGCCAGCTATACGGGCTACAGAATCCTTTCGGAGCATGTGCCGAGCAGGATCGTCCTCCTGAGCAGGCTGGACAGGCCGATCCAAATCGGCAACGCCTGGAGCGATAAGTGGAACTGGAGCACGCCCGACGTCGACGACGATACGGGTGGTGAATATAAAGGTTTGTGACTTTCCTTGACTTCCGTGGAAAGGTCGAAGTGCGAGGCGCTCTGCGACCTCTACCTTTACGCCTCGAAATTCGCTTACAAAGTCGTAAAACAGGAGGAAATAGCCAAGGCTCTCGGAGTTTCCCAGCAAACTGTCAGCAGGGTATTAAGGGAGCTCGAGACTTCGGGGTGGATAACGAGGAGCGCCTCGAAGGAGGGCGAGATAATCAGGCTCACTCCGCTGGGGGAGCAGAAACTGTTGGAGATCGTTGAGGAGATCTCTAAGCTCGTCTCGATAAGCCGAAAGCTCCAGATGAGGGCCAGAGTCGTGTCAGGTAAGGGCGAAGGTAGTTTCTTCGTCTCTCTGCCCTACTATAAGGAGTCTTTCCTTAAGTACCTGGGCTTCGACCCTTATCCAGGGACGCTCAACGGGATAATTTACGATAGGGTGTCACTCGAGAATAGGGTGCTCTTGGACATGTACAAGGGAATAGAGATCCCAGAGAAGAGGGAGCCGGACAGGATCTTAGGGAGCGTTAAGGCGTTCCCGGCCTCGATCAACGACTTCTCTCCTGCCGCTCTCGTCATTCCCTCGCGTACAGTTCACCCTAAGAGCGTAATCGAGCTAATTTCGCCGGTTAAGTTGAGGGAGAAGCTAAACCTGAACGACGGCGACGAAATAAGCGTCGAGGTTTACGTTTGAGCCCGCTTCTCTTTCCTCTCCCCTTTCTCACAGAACTTCTCCACTATATCAGCTATTATCTTGGACGAGCTTGAGTGATCCCACGAGTTCAGCCTTTCCTTCATTCTGACGATCTCTACGTTATCTAAGCCCCGCTTCTTCAATTCCTCCTTCAGTTCCTCCTCGTCCACCTTCTGATCGGGGCCCAGGAAAATGATGTCCGGCTTCACCTTTAGAACCGAATTGAGGAAGTCGTTCTCGTCGCCCAAGAAGGCCTCGTAAACGTATCTGATGGAATTCAATATTTCGAGGCGTTCGCTCTCGTTCATAACTATCTTCCTTTTCTTAATCCGTGCAGCGTTCTTGTCTCTGGAAACCGAAACGTAAACCCTCCCTAGCTTCGCTGCCTCCTTCAGGAACTCAATGTGACCTGGATGGAGAAGGTCGAACGTCCCTCCGACGAACACTTTCTTACCTACGTCGCCCTTCGTGTCCTGACCTGTAAAGAGGAGAACCGAATCTAGGAGGCCCTCAGCGTAAACTACGTCTACAAGTGCCGTCACCTCGTCGCCCTTGGACAAGTAGTACTCGGAATCCTCAGTATACTGTCTCGCTAAGTCGACGATTTTCCTGAGCCTCTCGTCTTGAACGTTCACGTTAGCGAGTCTTTCTTTCATCCCTTTGATGTACTTCATCACTCTATTGTGGATCTCATCAGCCATTGTAGCCCCTCTTCCTCCACGAAGTGAAGCCTTCTTGACGGAAATAAGAGTATGTGGGGCGGGTCGCTGAGACTCGAGTTGGGAACCTCGCTTACTTTCATAACGGAGACCTTCTCGTCGTCGCACCCCAGCCTTTGACCTATTACTACGATTCGCTCGGGAGTCACGACGCCCTCTTTGAACTTCTCCTCAAGCGACGCCAGGATCGATATTGCCTCCTTAGACGTCATCATCCTTCCGTTCCTAATGTCGAGGAACATGACAGTGTGGAGCCCCTGCTCGTCGTTTGCCTTCAGAACCCTATATGGGGTCTCGGAAGGGACGTTCTCAGGAAAGGTCACCGTCACCGATCTTCCCAGCTTATAGGACGAGAGGCCTGACTTGGACAGGAAGTAGCAGAGGACTGAGACACCAGGGATGACCTTGACCTTGTGCCCGCGCTTCGCCGCCTCTATAGCTAAGGCCTCGTGCGTGGTCGCAATAATGGGATCGCCGACGCTGGCTATCGCCACTTTTTTGCCCTCGTCAAGAAGTGCTATGACCTTCTTGTACTCGTTCTCCAGATCCTTTCTGGACGCCCTGACGACGTTAATGCCCATGGAAGAGAGCCTCTCATGGGTTATGTCGCAGGAGAAAGACGTGTAGGTGTCGAAATACACGACGTCAGAGCCCTTCAATACCTCAAGCGCTAGCGGTGTAGTGAGCTTCCACGACAGGCCTAGGCCGACCAAGTAAAGAATTCCCATATATTGAAACGTTATTACTCGAGGGCTGGATTAAGGCTTATTGAAAGTGGTCCAGATACTTCCAGGCATAGAGATAGCAGGCGACCTGCCCGTAATTTACCTTAGGTCAGCGAACGCCGTGGTGATCTCCGACACTCACATCGGTTACGAAGAGGAAATGGCGTCGCAGGGCGTTTTCATACCGCGAGTTCAGAAGAAGAGGATGGTCGAGGCCTACACGAAGGCCCTGAACTACTTCAAGGCTAGGCGCCTCATCATCAACGGGGACGTGAAGCACACTTTCTCCAAGCTGACCAGGCAGGAAAGGGAGGAGCTCTCCCAAATCTTCGCCGACCTAAAGGAGAAGGGGGTAGAGGTCGTCGTAGTGAGGGGGAATCACGACAACTACATAGGCTCTATCGCCGATAAGTTTGAGGTGAGTATAGTAGAGACCTATTCTGTCGATAACGTCATCCTTATGCACGGGCACGTGGAAATGAGCCCGGAGGAGGGGAAAATCTACATAATTGGGCACGAACACCCGAGGATAAGCATCAGGGATAGCCTCGGCTTCAAGCGGAAGTTCAAGGCTTTCTTGGTTGCCCCACTCAAGGGCGGAGCTCAGGTTCTCGTCTTGCCGTCAACAGCCATCTACCAACCCGGGAACGATATATCCCTAATAAGATCCAACTACCTTTCCCCGTTAATGAGGGAACACGCTATCCTGGAAAAGGCGAAACCTTACGTTATCGTTGAAGGCGAGGGCATAATGGAGTTCCCAGAACTAGAGTTAATCAAAGACCTACTGTGACTCAGGATATGTTTAAAAACGCTTATTAAAGCCTTTATAAGGTGAGCTCTATATCTAACGGAGCTTCTGAGAAGAAGACTAAGCACCTTATAGTTAACATAGAGAACATAGTTGCGACGGTCTCTTTGGAACAGACCCTCGACCTGTACGCTATCGAAAGGAGTTTGCCGAACGTAGAGTACGACCCGGATCAGTTCCCTGGGCTCATTTTCAGGCTCGAGAAACCGAAGGTCACCGCCCTAATTTTCAAGTCGGGCAAGATGGTGGTGACCGGAGCGAAGAGCACGGAGGAACTGATTAACGCGGTTAAGAGGATCATAAAGTACCTGAAGAAGTACGGGATAGACATCATAGGAAAACCAAAGATTCAGATCCAGAACATAGTTGCCTCAGCCAACATCATGGTTAACGTGAACCTCGACATGGCGGCTTACTTACTGGAAAACAACATGTACGAGCCGGAGCAGTTCCCAGGACTGATTTACAGGATGGACGACCCGAAAGTCGTGTTACTGATATTCAGCTCGGGCAAGATGGTTATAACTGGAGCCAAGAGGGAAAAAGAAGTTCATGACGCCGTTGAGAAAATCTACAACAAGCTGACCGAGCTCGGCTGTACTCAGGAAATCCCAGAAGAGGAGTTAGAACTTTAAATCACCTGCTTCAATATCAAGGGCAAATGCTGAAGCACGGGAAGTATGCCTACGTGGAAGTGACGAAGGACGAGGGGAAAAGGAAGGTAACCTATTACGTTAAGGTTAGAGTGCTTAAGAGCAGAGATAACTCAGATCCGCAGAAGTACTTGATCCTTGGATTAGTAAGGACGAGCAAACCGAAAAGGGCCAAAGTGCTCAGCCTGGACGTCTTGCCTACAGACGCGAAGCAGAAAATAGCTTCCCTGATTTAACCTTCTTTGTTCCCTATCCTTTTCTCAGCGAGAGTGAGCACTACATATGTAAATATCAACGCGGCGGCCCCGACAGCCAGGTCTATCAAGCTGTTTTGCTGTTCTACCAGGGTTTTAACTATGTCATTAACGCTTACGTTAGCGAACCCTCTACTGAGAGCCCAATATATGAACACGATTGCTACGATTTTGTAGACTTCATGCCACACCCTAAACTTCTCATCGGAGAGTAGTTTCGCCACGCTTTTTGCAGCCAAGAACACGACTGCTGAGAGTACGAAAAAGGGTAGGAAAGCCTGAAAGTAGTAGAGCGCGTAAACGTAAGCCGGCAAGTTTTGATTGAAGAGGCTCTGAACGGCTATGTACGAATAAACGCCCCCCAGAAGTAATATGCTGAGTGAGATTAAAGCTGAGACGAACATTAGGGCTGAACTCTCCCACCATTTCTGGAAAACGTCGTCGATATTATAGCCTCTCACGATGAAGAAAACCCCTATAACCAGGGCCGAAACGGGGGCTATATACTGCCCCAATCCCATGAGGCTTAGAAGTCCCACGATTAGTAGAATTAAACCAGGTACTCCTAGGGCTATCCTTGAATACCTCGGCTCCTCAACGATTTTCCTGAGATATTTTCCCAGTAGGGCGTAAACTTCCTCTACGCTTTTCGATTGCTCTACTACTACGTGTTTGACCCCGACGACTTTCACTCTCGACTGAATCAGGGGGATCGATTTGGCGTCCTCTGGGCTGTCGTAAACGACATAGACCCCAGTAATTCGGAGGCTCTGGATAACGTCGTCTAACTTCTTCGAAAACTCTAAAGAGGCCGATGTTCCCCCCGCGCTAGAGCCGGACAAAAAGACTATTTGGACGTCGTAGCCTTTCTGTTTTAATTCGTTGTAGACGTTCAGGGCTACTATCATCGTGTTTAAGTCGCTGTCCTCGGGGCGAGACTCCATAAATCTCGAAATAGCTTCCCTGGCCTTCTCTTCGCCTACTACAGGAGTTTCGATACCTACACGACCTAAATCGTCGTCGAAGTCAACGTACATTACCGCTATCCTTTCCTTCTCCATCCTCTGAGGAACCCTCACTATACAAGATTTTTAGGTCTTCGAACGAGAGTCTGGCCCCTTGTCTGATCTTTTCCTCGATTATCTTCTTCTTCTTTGTCTTGATCTCTTCCTCCTTCTTCATCCTCTCTGTCTCCTGAATCCTCTTCAGTTCAGCCACTAGGGAGTCACGCTGAGCTTTCAGCTCTCCAATTCTCTTAGTCAATTCGTCCACCTTCGCTTTCACCTCTTCGACCTGTTTCTTTAATTCTCCGATTTCCTTAAACAGTTTGTCCCTATCTTCTTTCAAAGACTGATAAATCTTCTTTTTCTCTCCTATTTCCCTAACAAGAACTTGCAACCTTTCCCTTAAATTGTTCAGTTCAACCCTCTTGGCTATGAGCTCTGCCTTATTCTCTACTTTTTTCTCGTTGAGTTTCACCGCTTTCTTGACTAATGCTAACCTCTTTTCCAGCTCTACAATCCTCGCTATCAATTTCTTCTCCTCGTCCAGGGTCAGCGTGTTCGTCTGGAGCTTCCACTCTAGGGCCTTTATCTTCCTCTCCAACGAGTTCACGTCGACGTCCTTGAAGTTTGCTTGAACCTTCTTGGCCTCCTCCAGCTCCTCCCTTATTTTCTTGATTACCTCCAAAAGTTCCGAACGCTTCCTCTTTATTTCTCTTAGTTCGTTTATCCTCTGGTTAAGCTCCTCCCTCACCTGAGCCAGCTGTTGCCTTACTCCCCTTAACCTTTCAAGCTTCTCGTTCTTTTTCTGCCTCAGTTTCCTGAGCTCCGTTATTAGCTGACGCCTTTCATTTATTGCGTCGGATATCTGTTTCTTGAGCTCGGTAATCTTCTCTATGAGTTGCTCCTCGGTCGAGAGGGACATCAATGCACCTCCAAGGGACGAATTCTTCTTTCTAATACCTAGGTCGATATATAAGAGTTCCCGCCATAAGGTTTTCAGAGAGATTCGATTCGAGTTAGACGCTGGGGAGGACTAACTTAGTGCTCGTAATTATAGTCTTTTGCGATCATTAGTTCGGTATTACCGATGAAACAACTATATTTAAATGAGTTCCTCAGATCCTTGTGACGCGTTTCAGGGTCGTCGATCTCGGCGTAGTCGAGAAGGTGGTACTGAAAAATAAAATACTCATAAGGGCGAGAAACGATCTGGACTTCGAGAAGACAGACCCAACTGGTTTCGTTGTGATAAACGAAAAGGGCGAGAGGGTCGCTAAGGTTCTCGACGTAATCGGTAACGTTAAATCGCCTTACGTTTTGGCTATGCCCCTCGTCGATACCCCAGTTAGCGGGAAGGTGTACCTGGAAATCGTAGAAAGAGAAGGGGGACGCAGGAAGCCTAGGAGGAGGTGACGGGAATGAGCTCCGAGGCGGTAGAGTCGGGATCCTGTCTCGGGACTTGTTTGGTGACGGGTGGATGTCATCAGCCCATCTACGACCATAGGACTGGATCGTTGATCTGTGCACTCTGTGGTTTAGTACTTGAAGAAAACCTGCCAGATCTGGGGAAAGAGTGGAGGTCTTTCTCTACAGAAGAAGAGACAGAAAAAGCTAGAGTAGGCGGTAGGATAACAAGTAAGGTTCATGATTTGGGGCTCCATACGGAAATAGGGAGCATCAAAACCAAAAGCCCGAGGTTCAGAAGATTAGTCGCTCTAAATAGGAAAATAAGAGTAGGGACTTCGTCTAAGAGCAGGAAACAAGTGAGCCTGCTTCACGTAATGAACGCCGAGGCCTCCAGGCTAGGCCTCCCAGAAAGCGTTAAGGAAACCGCTGGGAAGATAATTATGGGACTGGTAGATAGGGGCCTCACTTCCAGGCTTTCTAAGGACAAGTCACTAGTGCTTGCGACGATCTACTACGCGGCAAACATAAACGGTTACCCGTTAGCTCTCTCGGACCTACTAGCTAGATACTCGCTGAAGAACGATAAGGACAAGCTGTGGAAGGCCATGGCGAGGGTTCAGGAAGTCATGAAAGCTCAGGGGCTCAGGCCGAAGACAAAGGCAACAAACTACATTCCGCAGATAGTAGGTAGGCTAGGGCTTTCGAACAAGGTTATGACGAAGTCCGCAGAACTGCTTAACCTCATTGAGAAGCAGGGTTTGAACAGCGGGAAGAGTAACGTCGGCCTCAGCGCCGCCGCGGTGTATCTGGTATCCTCGTTATTTGACGAGAAGAAGACGCAGAAGGAAGTAGCGTCCGTCATAGGCCTGACGGAGGTGTCGATAAGGAACAGATACAGGGAGATAATTGAAAATTTCGATATCATAGTCAAATTATAGAAACCTTTTCTATTATATCAATTTTTAGTTAATTTTATTCGCGATATATGTAAAGCTTAATAAGCGTATCGTACCTATATATTAATTTCAGTCGAGAGTGGGTGTTTCGGCTTGGAGTCAGAAACGGTGTCGTATGAAGAGCTAATCCTCCAGAAAATCAGGGACGCCGGCCAAAAGGGAATAACGCAGGCTGAACTCGCAAAGGAATTGAAGCTACCGGTAGATTTGGTGAGCAAAACCCTTAGTCAACTAGTCAGAAAGAAGAGGGTTATCAAGAAGCCCGTTAAGGAGGAGAGCAAGACCGTCGTTAAGTATTTCGTCGCAGAAAGTGAAAAGAGGCCTTTGCTAGTTGAGCTTAACCTTCTTGAGAAGATTCCGTGTTACACGTGCAAGAGCTTGTTCAAATGTGGGAACGGATCCGTCATAAATCCGGGGAGCTGCACCCTTCTGACTAACTTCTTGCTGAGCCTCGAACCACACAGTCTTTAACCCTTTCGAAGTCTTGGTCGGTCTTGAAACCCTTAGGGTCGAAGTGCGTCCTTCTGGCGTCGCCCAGGCAACTTAGTAAATCGGAGATTTTGCGGGGGCTTGTCCTTGCGATAGAGGCAAGGAAGTCCGTGTTATAATAGGGCTCTGAGTACTTCACCTCTTCTAAAATGAGCCTCAAAAATTCCCTCTCCCCCTTGTCTTCGATCGTTCTTACTACTTTATCTATAGCTTCGCTCTCGCCCAGCTTGTCCAACCAAACCGGCCCGCCTCCGTTCATTCTAGAGCCGCAAACGGGGCAATTAGGCTGACACGAACAGTCAGCTTTCGTTCTGTAACCACATTTTGGACACTCGTAGATGTAACCCAAGTTCCGCAGGCTCTCGTTGGACTTGCCCGAACCCCTTACGACCTCGACAAACACTCTATAATAGTGCTCTTTGTAGAAACTGACCATCGGCCTGACCGCCTTTTCCAGAACGGCGGCGTAACGGGCAATTCTGGCGATCAAAGCCCTTAGGCCGAACTCCTTAGAGAAGCTTACCCTTCCATAACACGTTAAATCGTACTTTCTCCTTGCGGAAGACCTCGAGGCGCACTCCAAAGCTGTGAGATCCGTAGCGGTCACGCCTAGATACTTGGTACTGGAGTCAAGCGCCGAGAGAAGGAACGGCGATGGCGTGCCGAAAGGGTCTATATCGACGAATTCCGCCTTAACTTCGTAAAGTAACGCGTTGACGTCCTTGTTCGTTACAGTTATCTTGACGTTGTTAAGCTCCGAATTCCTCTTAATCAGGTCGACCGCAAGGGGGCTTTTGTCATTTGCTATCACCTCTTCGACTCCAGCCTCTATCTTATACCTCAACGCCCTGACCCCTGTCGCCGACATGCCGTCAATTGCGCTCTTCACGGGAAACGCCTTCAGGAAAGCCACGCTGATGTCCCTATTGAACTTCATCTTAGGGTTGTAGAACACGGGTGCCCAGGACGGGTCGAACTTCTCGCCTCTCTTATACTCTTCAGGGTCTGGGATGAGTAGCCTTACGCGACCCTCCGCAATCTCCCTTAACTTCATGCTCCTTTGATCTCACGTACTCTTGATATAAAATTCACCGCCGAACATTCTCACTATTTTCTTTGCATTTTCTATTTTTGAGTCGTCCTCTGTGACTACTACAGCAACCACTTCGTCATTTCTGAAAGCCGTAATGTCTATTGGCGTGTACGAGTACTCGAAGACCGCATATCCCTTCACGCTGAGTTCCTTCGACTCCCTGTGTCTGAGCTCTCCGCTAGGCTTTACTTCGTTCTTCGACACCTCAAAGACGTCTCCTAATACTTCCTCTCCGAAGAGATCCACCAATTTCCGAGCGATGTTAATGGTCACCTTGTTAGTGATGCCCCTTTCGTACTCATAGACGGACATCCTTGTCACTCCTAGCTTACTCGCGACTTCTCCCAGGCTCATGTCCATCTCAGCCCTCTTTCTGCTAATGATCTCAGACTCAATCTTGACGTATATCTCTCCTTTGCTGTAGATCGTGAAGAACTTCTCACCGCTCAACCTCCTCTCCAACGTCTTGGGTCTCACTAAAGGAACGCCCTTATCTATCGGGATTTCCTCGTCTAAGTCCTCGTTCTCTGAAACGACTGCTGGCTTGCATGAAAATGTCGCTGCCAACTTTTTGAGTTCGTCAGCTTCGGCCCTAGTCACTTTCGTGTAGTCGTCCACGACCCTTACGACGAACCTCTCCTTACCTTTCGTTACCAACAAATCGACCGATTTCTTCCCTTTCTTAGGATAGTCTATTATCTCATAACGCGCGCCACTCCTTTGTACTACTTTTTCCACTAGCCAAAGGATGTTGCCGACCAATTCAGTAGTCCTCTTGGCTCTCTTCGCTGTTGTTTATTGAAACGCTGAGAGTAATAAAAATAGCAGTGCCATACTGCGCTACTAACCTCTCGACGTCTCCGGTCATCAACGCGTCGACGTTGTCTCTCCCTAAAAGCGCCTTCAAGGCCTCCCTGTTCCACTTATACTCCTCCACCTGAAACTCGCCGCTGTTGCTCGTTTTCACGATCACGATGGGGAGCCTGACTAAGTCCCAGAGGTAAATCGGAACCCTAGAGCCCATCTCCTCTGCCTTTCGTTTCGGTATCTCGATCTCCGAACCGTCACTTAGCTTGATGACGTTTTTACCCTTCAGCACTTCAGCTAGCGTTGGCCTTTCAGAAGGGTAGTAGTTCAGGAGGCCCCTGAGTCCTATGTCGATTATCTTGTCTATCATGCCTTACCCGTACTTCGCCAGGATCATCGCGTGATCTTTGTCGTAAGGTTCTAAGTTCACTATTTCCTTAACTGCGAAGCCCGCGTCCCTGAGTTTCGCCTCTTCCGCTTTGAAGATCTCCCTTGGGTCCTTCGTCACGTCTATAGACCTTGCCTTTACGGCGAGGAGCATATGGCCCCCAGGCTTGAGGAACTGTCTCGCGTTCCTGATAGCTATGTCGGTCTGGTCGGGCTGGGCTATATCGACGTAGAGAACCTCCACGTCCTCAATTAATGGAGCGTACGCGTTGGGGAACCTGGCATCGGCAAGTATTGGGAATATGTTTGGCCTCTCCTGGGCGACCAGCAGGAGCTCCCTGACTATACGTGCAGAGAACTCCACTGCGTACACTTTGCCCTCCTTACCGACTATGTCCGATACGTGGCTCGGGGTAGTTCCAGAAGCTGCACCTAGATACAGGACTTTAGTCCCCTCTGCGATTGGGACTTCATTTAGCCCTTTTAATATCGCCCCAGCCAGCTTCGACCTAAACGCGTTCCACTCGCGGTACTCTATCCCTTTGACCCTGAAGAGTCTCTCGCCGTAAACGCTGTGGCCTGGGGCTAGGTTCTTAGTGCACAGCCTCGTAGTGCCGTCTTGGGTTTCACATGTGTATATACCCTGGAACTGGGTTTCCTTGACGGTGACCTCGGCCATGTCTTTCACCTCTTACCTTTACCTTCCTTACCTTTCGGTTTTTCCTTACCCTTCTCCTTCTCTTTCTTCTTCTCCTCCGGTTTCTTGGCAACCGCCTCCGGCTTCCTAGGAGGCGGGTTCGCGTACTTCGTCTTGATCTCCTCTATTCTCTTGCGCAAGTCCTCGACCAGCTTGTCGCCGATATATCTACCGCTGAAGGCGTCCACCCTCGCCGCTATCGCTAACTTCGCGGCGAGTGCCCTCGCGATCTTACCCCTCTGCCATCTCGGCGAGCCGTGAATCTCGGGGTACTGGAATATGACGCCGTGCTTGGGGGGCTTCCCGCCCTTCCTTAGGGCTCTGAATAACGCCTTCTCTGCACCGAGAACCTGGATGGTGCTGGCGGGTAACTTGGCTAAGTCCTCTAGGCTACCGGCTAAGCTCAGCAACCTCGCGCCTATGGTTGGGCCCACGAGGGCCGTAACGTTCGGTGCTACCTCCTTCATTACTGACTCCAGGTACGACACGAGCTCCCTCCTTATGTTGTAGAGGTCGACTATCTTAGAGCTCAGCATCCTGATGGTCTTTATGTCGACCTCGGAGATATCTGCTCCTATACTGCTTTTGGCCGCCCTAGCGATTCTCTTACTCAACTCCTCGCTAATCCCTAGCTCCTTCAAGGCCCCCTCGCTGAAGTTCTCCCTCATCCCGAGCTCGGTTACGATCTTGGCGTAGGTCTCGTGATCGTCCACTATCTTGTCGAGCTCGGGGAAGTGAATGCTGTACCACTCCCTGAGCCTCTCGCTGAAGAGGTTGATCGTCTTATCGATGTCGTCGAGGGCCCTTATGGTCTGAACCGCCAGCAAGTCCCTCTTCTGTGCTTCCCCCCTTATTTTCCTCCTCGTGTACTCGAGGCTCAGGTTGTAAAGGTACGCGTAGAGCTCGTCGGGGCTCTTGAACAGGCCCTTCGACGTGGCTACCTCGACCAGAGAGCCCCTGAACTTGGATGCTCCCACGTGATGGATCTCAGATCTCGCCTTGTACCCGAGCTTCTGAAGGGACGGGATGACGTTCTCGTTCTCTACGATAACCTCCTCCGGCTTGAGCTTCTCGAGGAGCTTAAGCGTCGTGGGAAGGGGTTCGCCCTTCTCGTTCTTTATGAGGTATTCAGAGACTTTGCCTATGTCCCTCTCCATGGGGACGAAGTCCACGAGGTTTCCGTTCTCGTCATAGCCGAAACTCCCGATCGCGTGCTCGACCAAATAGATCTTCATCAGAAATCGTCGTGATCTAGTCGCCGAAAGCTTAAAATTTAGCTGATACGAGGAGTCATTTAACATGCCTTCTCACGGATCACTGACTAAGGCGGGCAAGGTCAGGAACCAGACACCGAAGATCCCTAAGAAGGAGAAGCACAAGGAAGTCCCGAGGGTAAGGAACAGGCTCGAGTACGAGAAGAGGATCCTGAAAGCCGAGAAGGCGAATGTTCCTGCCAGGTAAAGGACAAAGCCTTTTTTGTAGCCAAGAGTTTCCAGTCGTATGAGCTTAGAAGGGTATAGAGGTAAGGCTTTGGAGCTCCTCAAGTCTAAGGGCGTTCGCGTGGGCGATAAGGTCAGGATTAACGCG
>JBMFJH010000027.1:0-13557 GCA_049973945.1 Thermoprotei archaeon | reverse complement strand
CTACCTCCTGAACTACACGAGCACAGGAAAGCCACAGATCGTTGACAACGTGTATGTGGGGATATATGCCCTATATCCCAACGGGACGATAGTGCCGGTCGAGTACAAGCAGATACAGTACAATACTCCGATGACCTTCACGTTCAGCGCTACTGGAGCTCCAGTTTACTTATACGGGATAGTCTACCCGGTGTTCAACGTGTATAACGTCGCTGGCATGTCAGGCATGCTCACTGGCGAGGACAAAGGGATGGTAATGTCCCTGTGGGGAGCAATACTCGTGGAAGGGTGAGGTAGATGGCGGATCTCTACAAGATGTTAGGTATCGGTTACGTTCTAGCGGTGATAGGCCTATTGTGGGAGATATTCTCCGTAGTCGCTCACGGGGCGGCGACTCCATACACACTGCCGTTCGCGGTGGTTGCAGTAATAGGCTTCGTTCTGTACTACCTCTTCGTACACTTCGCGCCGCCACCTACAGAGGAGAAGCATTAATGAGCGATACCGCGTTCAAGGTATTTCCTCATTTTTTCCCTCTTCTTCTCCTTCAGCTCGTCCCAGTTTGAGACGTCGAAAAACCTCAAGGCGTTCCGTTCGATTATGGCTTCGACCTCTTCCGGCGGGAGGCCTTTTAGCTCAGCTATCTTCTTGACCGCTTTGATCACGTTACAGGGCCTGTTTATTTCACCCTTCTCAGCGCCCATGAAGGGCGAATCTGTCTCGGTTAAGATGTGGGACAGATCAACGCTCTTGGCTATATCCGCTCTCGACCTGTCCCTGACTATGATCGGCGGGAAGGATATGAACCCGCCCAAGTCCACGATCGCGTTCGCGTGCTTCAGCGAGCCCTCGAAGGCGTGGATTGCGAACGTGATTCTGTAAGACGGGAGTATATTCAGTAGGTCTTTGTTTCCCCCGCGCGAGTGAATTACGACCGGCAAGGATAAGCGCTCAGCCCTTTCCAGGAAAGCCGACAGGACTTCGATCTCCTTCTTTCTTAGCACGTCGTCCTTAATCCAGTAGTAGTCTAGCCCTACCTCGCTCACCTCTACGGCGTACTCAACGAGCTCAAGGACTTGTGGGACTTCCTGACTCCTCTCAACAAACTCGGGGTGGAAACCTATCGCCGGAAAGACGTTGTCTAATTCGGAAGCGAGTTTCAAGGTGTTTAACGAGCTTCTAAGGTCGACCGACGCATTAACTATCAAAACGTTACATTCGCTAGCTATGTCCCGCACGTTCCCTTTGAATTGTTCCGAGTCTAGGTGGGCGTGACCGTCGAAGAGCAACTCTATCGAGCTTTTCCCTTTAATACAGGCTATTAGAGTCTGCCTTGGTTTAACGGCTTTATTTTGATCAAGTTCTCATTTTCATCATATATTACCACCACTAATTCTCCCTCCTTTATGGGGAATTTCTGCCTGATCTTTGCGGGAATTGTAATTTGGAAGTTCCTGGAGACTTTGACGATCTCCTCTATAGGCATGACTCTCAAATTTGTGTTATCTCTTTAATAATATTTAAACTTGATCATGATATTGTGAATAGATCTTTTAGATTCAGTGAATACAACCAGCCTTTACGGGAGAGTAATCGGAAATCGTTCAACATCCTAAAATTGAGTAATACCTAGGAGAATAATCAAATACCAATTTAGATAAACAATAAATAGCCGAATACACAATTTCCTATCTGAGATAAAATGTCTACAGTATCTCAGGGCAAGTTCGTTTTGCCCTCAGGGAAGGAGCTTACGCTCATGGACATACTCAGTTTCTGTTATAGCCTTTCAGAGACTGACGTCCAAGTCCTTATGGCGCTCCTGAAGTCCAGCCCTAAGTCGACTGAGGACTTAGAGCAGGAGCTTCAACTGAGCAAGGCCTCAGTCAACAGGAGCCTCAACAAGCTTCTCTCAATGGATCTGGTGAAGAGGATCAAGGAACCCGGAAACAAGGCCGGAAGGCCTAGGTACTTATACAGCGCAATGAGCTACGAGGAGTTGAAGGCTAAACTCACTAGGGAGATCGAGGACTGCACTAAGAGCATAAAAGACCTGGTGATGACGCAGTTCAGCTCGTGAGCATGGAATTGAGTTCTTTCACCAGCTGGATTTTGCGTGACCTAATCCACTCCTTGGACTTGAGCTCGCCGTTCACGATGACCGCCTTAACGATGTCGCCAGTCGCGTAATAGACTATATGGGACAACAGCCTATCGCCCTTGAAAGGATATAGTTCTTCGGCGTCTAGCAGTGCCAAGTCCGCGACATACCCTTCTTCAACCCTGCCCCCTCTAACCCCAATGAGCTTATAGCCCTCCTCGGTCGCCATCTTGAAGACGTCCCTCGCCCCTATGCGGTCGTCCCAATAGTTGTGCCTCTGTTGGAGCACGGCGTTCTTCATCTCCCTGAACACGTCGAGGGAGTTATTGCTCGCCGGTCCGTCAGTGCCCAAGCTGACGCTCACCCTCTGGTCAAAAGCCTCGCGAAGCGGGAAGGCTCCAGCTGTAGCTAACTTCATTGACGAAGTGGGGCAGTAAGTCGCGAAGTAGTCCTTGAGCTGTGCCAGTTCCCAACTAGTGACCCACCCCAGGTGAACGAGCTGTGAGCCCTTCGGCAAGCCCTGCTTTAGGAGGTATTCGACGGGGAACAGGCCGTAAGCCCTTTTTATGACGAAGGCCTCCATTCTCGTTTCGGACACGTGGATCTGTACCCTTTGTTTCAGCTCTCTCGCCAAATCGAACGCCGACCTCAACGTCTCCTTCGAGACCGCGTAGGGACTGTGCACGTTGACGATTGGCGTAAAGAGCTCAGTTCGCCTAAGAGACCTTTGGTTTTTCATCACGTTGGAGGGGTCGAACATCGAGTCGAGGAAGGTATAGCCGGCCTGCGCCCTTACCCCGTAGAGCTCCGTCGCTTCTAAGACGTCTTCGGGATTGAAGTACATGTCGACGAAAGCAGAGACCCCCCTCTCCAGCATCTCTAGGGCGGCAATCAGGGTGGAAAGCCTCATCAGTTCCTTAGGGAAACTCCTCTCGAACGACCACATGTCTTGGAGCCACTCGTTGAGTTCCTTGTCGTCACCGTAGCCCCTTAGTGCTACCATTGCGGCGTGGGTGTGGGCGTTAACTAATCCTGGAACGACTACATACTCGTTACAATCTAGCTCGTCGCCCTCCTTTTCCCGCTTGTCCAAGCGCTTGATCACTCCCTTCTCTATCACCACGTTCACGTCAGTTTCGACCGTGTTAGCGTCCTTAATTACGGCCCTGCACTTCGTCAGAGTATACGTCTTATCGCGTAGACCCACTCGTACTCACCCAGCCTCTTCTTCTCCCCCTCCACGTACAGTCTCCTCTTGAATAAAGGGGCGTAGATCACGAAAGTTTCCGCCTCCCCGCCCTCGAAGGCTGGGTTGAAGCCGAACCTCTTCGAAACCTCTATCACCTTCCTCACCCCTTCGTGATCCAGGACTTTGCCGACTAGTTCGAACGGGAAGCCGTAAGCTGAGGCGGAAGTGATCAGTATCTCGAATCCCTCGTCGACCAACTCCTCCATGTACTTCGCTTGGTCCTTCCTCCAAAGGGGGGAATAGGCCTTTAGGCCTACGTCCTCAGCCACCACCGCAATGTTCATCCTTTGGTAGTCGCTCAACAGTGCCCCGCTCACTATCCCCCTGGCTCCTATGGCCTTGCAGGCTTCGAACGCCCTTCTCAAGTCGTCCAGCTCCTTGTCCTTGAGTCCACTAGTGAAGAAAACCATCGATCCGATTCCCATGGCCTCGCTCGCCAATGGCGCCCAGGCCACGTTAGGGACTTGGAACATCCACGACTCCCTGTTGAGTGGAACCAGCGTTACAGTCCTGACTACCTCGAAGCCGTGCAACACTGCCCAGTGTATCGCGTAGGTGCTGTCCTTCCCCCCAGAATACAACGCGCAGACCTTCATAGCTCATAACAGTAGAGAGTGGATTCTATAGGCCACAGGATGCCTTGCGCTACGGCCTTCGCGACCCTTGACGGCTTAATGTGGGGGAACGGGAAGTCGTGCAACCCTATCCTGACGTTCCTCACTTGAAGCTGGATCAGCGCCTTTTCGAGCTCTTCGACCAGCATCGGGGTCAGGTAAGCCGTGATGACTGTAGCCCTCCTGATTATCCCAGGGAGCACGAAATACAGGTCGCCACATATGATCTCTATGCGGTCTCCCAGTTTGGTGTAGCTCTCCTTGCAGAGCCTTTCGTCAATTTCTATGCCGATTCCGGCCCTCGCGTTCATCTCGCTGACGGCTATGAACGGAATTCGTCCGTCGCCAGAGCCGAGGTCAACTACCACGTCGTTTTTGGTTACGTTTAAGCACTTGAGGAGCTCGAGGCCGGTCTCATACGGCGTTGGGACGAAAGGAGTCTTCAGCACAGACTGCCCTGGAAAAGAGCGTTTCGCCGTCAAAAAAGAGTTACCTTTATTAATGTCAAAACTGAAGTAGTGTTACTTCTTCTTCTGGGCCTGCTGTTGCCCCTGCTTCTGCTCCTTCTTCTTAGCCATTTTTATCGTATATAGAATATCGTAAGTAGCCGTAAAAAGAATTCGGTGAAGAAACAATGTTGAATGGTTGCGTAATTTAAAAACGTCACGAATGAGTTGTTTTTGAGGAGCTACGTTTTAAGAATGAATAAATGTTATTATAATATGCTGATTAACATACATTGTTCAACCGTTCTCTATTTATAGAAGGGGTAATGCTGAGGGTTACTTTAACTACGTCCCTTATTCTCTATGTATAGAAGGCGACAGGATTAGGTCGTTCACTCGGTTGGCTGTCAGGAAGCTATAAGTTGGAACTCCGTAATAACCCAGGCTCCTAGCGTCTATCAGGTAGGGGTCGTCGATACACCCAGCGAAACTGTAGCACCCTTCTTTGAAGACACTCGAACTGTAACACGCGATTAGGTACTGGGGAACTCCGTTCACGACCGGAACGACGGCGTTCGCCTCGAATTTGCAAAGGACGTCGCTAAGGCGACGGTTCGCAAAAGGGTAGTCGCAGCCTACAACGAACAGTTTACCGTTCAACTTGAGCTCCTTGACGGCGTACCTAACGGCTACGTATGGGCCCTTCAGTTCCCTGTCCAGCAGTTCGTTGGGAAAACCTCTGGGTCTGTCGGTGAGGATAATGACCTCCATATCCTCGAACTCCTTCGTCAGCCTCGCGAGAGGGCTTAGGCCGTTCCACTCGAACGAACACTTGTCGACGCCGAACCTTACTGACTTACCTCCCGCGAGTATTACAACCCTATAAGAAGAACGAGACGTCAATGAGGTCGCCCTGCTTATATGTGACGCCTCTTTTGAGGACTGTGTACCCGTCGGCTTTCGCTAGCTCGCTGTAAAGCCCGACCCCCCACCGTAGAGTGGTGGCTCGGCCGTCCTCGACCTTTACTAAATAGGTCGAGTCCATGCTGTGCTTGACGCTCACGTCGTTGGCCAGCGTGACCTTCCTGGTTCTCCTCATCGAGATCCCAGTTAACTTTTCGATGACGTGGAGGCCGAACTCGTGAAATGAGGTAACTGCGGACACGACTTGCCCAGGGAGGGCCACGAAGGGCTTATCGCCGACTTTTCCTATACCACATCTTTTGATTACGTTTACGTTAACCCCTTCGAACAGCAGATCTCCTAGCTTCGAGACCACCTTCTTGACGTAGTCCCTTTCGCCCATGGACGACCCGCCGATCGACACGATCAAATCGCACTCGTTCGCGGCTTTCGAAATTGCGGACTCGATCTCCCTTTGATCGTCCCTCACGACTCCTAAGTATTCGGCCTTACCGAAGCGGTTCAAGTACGCCAGGATAGTAGGAGCAATGGAGTCCCTGATTCTGCCCGGCTCACTGCGATAAAACGGGGAGATCTCGTCTCCAGTGGCGAAGACACACGACTTAACGTCAAGCACCGGAACCTCTTCGACTCCAGCCCTCAGCAAGAGGGCCAACTGCCTCTCGTTCAGGAGAGTCCCTGCCTTGACTAACGTTTCCCCTCGCCTGAAGTCCTCTCCTTGCGGCCTAATGTCCTGTCCAGGCTTGGGCCTTACGCTTGCGGTGACGAAGTCGCCCTCCAGCCTCACGGCCTCAACCCTTACGACCGCGTCCGCTCCCAACGGAACGGGAGAGCCAGTGGTGACGTAGATCGCCTCCCCTTCTTTCAACTCCTGGACAGTGTAAGAGGAAGGAAAGCTCTTGCCAGCTACCCTGAGCTTGGGGAACTTCTCTAAGTCTGAAGTCCTCACGGCATAACCGTCCATGGCGGACAGAGGCCTTTCTGGAATGTCTATGGGAGATACCAAGTCCGTCGCCACTACCTTACCCAGGGCCTCCCAAACCTTGACGCTCCTTACATTGCTGAACTTGGCAAACGATTTCTCTATTAGTGCGTGAGCTTCCTCTATCGGTATTAGCATAGTTGAAAATGTTTCCCTCGTACTATATTTGACTTAACTAATGGCGTGTATAGCTCAAATTGTAGGCGGGAAGGACACGGGTAAGACTGCAGTACTCGAGAAGGTGATAAGGGTTCTGAAGGACAGAGGATTTAGGGTAGCTGTGATAAAGCACTCCCACCACGTTATCGACCTGCAAGGTAAGGACACTTACAGGCTCCGGGAGTCGGGCAGCGACGTCGTGATACTCAAGGATCCCAAGGGCTTAACGGGTTTCTTCGTTGATCCATCGTTCGTCAACTGCCTCCAAGTGGACGTGATCCTATTAGAGGGGTTCAAGGACTTCAAGGCCCCCATAAGGGTCGAGATAGCTTCGCCAGAGGAAATTGACGCAAAGGCGGAGGAGATGTTGAGGGTCTTAGAGCCTTGCCTGCGGAAAACGCTTGAGCCGAAGAGTTATTTGAGCGACCTGATAAGACTCCTGGAACAGGGTTGAACTCTGAAGACGTACTGGGTCTGTTCAGGTGCCCCATAGACGGGTCGAGAATAATCGCCAAGTGGAGGTGTGAGAAAGGCCACGAGTTCAGAGAGGAAGAGGGGATAGTGAACTTCCTAATGAAGGACGTCAAAACGCACGACGTTCTCGAGAAGGTCGCGCCTTTCTACGAGACAGTCTGGGCCCCCTTAGGCTTGACTTTGACCGCCGGCACGACTTACTCTTCAATTATGAAAAGTGCGGCCTCCGTTATGGGGGAGAAGCACCTAGACGTAGGGACAGGTAGCGGTAAGCTCTTCGACTTCGCTAAATGTAAAACTTGCGTGGGTCTCGACATCTCCTTGAAGTTCCTCAGGTACTTGAAGAGGAAGAGGCCGAACGTATTAGTCGTGAGGGGAGACGCGAGGAATTTACCGTTCAGCGACAACGCGTTCGATTCAGTCAGCTCCCTCTTTGTCATA
Organism: Thermoprotei archaeon; assembly: GCA_049973945.1. GTDB lineage: Archaea > Thermoproteota > Thermoprotei_A > Sulfolobales > Sulfolobaceae > Acd1. The sequence continues at coordinate 6,167 of JBMFJH010000027.1, read as the reverse complement.
CACATGCTCGACGACCCCATCCAAGCGATTAAGGAGATCGCCAGGGTTCTGAAGCCGAACGGTAGGGGAGTGATCATAGTCATGAGCGACAATAATTTCATAGATAGAGCACTCGCTAACTGGTGGGGACTCAAGCTGAGGAGCTACGACTACTACCTGGGCTCCTTGTCCACCTATTTTGATGTCAAGAGCGCGAAGAAGATGGGGGCTTGGTCGTATTTCGAGATAGCCAAGAAATGATGGCTAGATCAAGAGTTGTAATACTTCCTAAATAACCCGGCATTTGAAAGGGTCGTATTTCGTACCCAAATAAGCGAACCCTAGCTCTTTTTGAAAGCATCAAGAGTTAACGGCGATCGGCCACTGCACTACTTCGACCGGCTGTTCTCCCAGGAGGCTCGAAGCGATGGCGCCCGCCACGGCTCCTCCCAAAGCCCCTAGTACTCCTCCGAGGATCTTTCCAACGGCGAACCCTCCTAGGGCTCCTAAGGTAGCTCCCAGCGCGATTCCTAGATCGAGGTTCTTCACCTCATAAATGATGGCGTATTTCGAGTCGCTCCTCTTGCCCTTCTTGCTCGCCAAATAAGCTAGGTCGACCAGGGCCTCCTTCACGTCCGAGACGGACTTGAAGGGGGCAACTGCCTCGTATAGCTCGTAACTCCCCGAGACGGCAAAGAACACCGGTATTAGCCCCACCTTCTTCAGGTCGTTGAGCGAGTTTCCCTCCCTGTTGGGGTTCTCCAGCTTGATCCTTACCTTATACATTCGGTATCAGTTATTACCTGTGACGCTAATCGTATAATAGCTTTGGCGGAGATATCGGAGCCCCTCGAGAACTACCTCAAGGAAATTTACGAGCTAGAGGAGATGAGAGGTTACGCCAGAGCTTCAGACCTCATATTGGTCTTCAAGGTGAGCCCAGGCACGATAAGCTCGGCCCTGTCAAAATTGGAGAGGATGGGCCTCATTACGAGAACCAAGGACAGGAGGATTAAGTTGACCGAGGAGGGAAGACAAATCGCGGAGAGGCTGATAAGGTCCCACAGGCTATCGGAGAGGCTCCTAACCGATATACTGGGCCTAGACTGGGTTAGGGCTCACGAAATAGCCCACAGGCTGGAGCACGTATGGCCCGACGACGTTCTTGAAAGACTAGACGAGGTTCTCGGGAAGCCCGAGACCTGTCCGCACGGCCACCCGATTCCTGGGAGGGGCAAGACAGTCGAGGGCGTGAGGCTCGTCGACGCCCCGCCTGGGAGGTACAAGGTTCTTATGATAATCAGGGAGGAGGAGTGGATCCTCAGGAAGGCTTTAGAGTTGGGCATTAAGCCTGGAACCGAGCTCGAAGTCCTCGGGAGGAACGTGATCAGGATTAGCGGAGTCACGCACGAACTCGATGAGGCCTTCGCTGAGCAGGTGATGCTTTACGGAGTTAAATGATCTAGAAAGGAGAATCCTGGTTCACATCTACAAGTACGGGCCGGACAACCCGTGGTACATGGCGAGGAGGCTCCTCGGCGAGTCTGGCTGGGCACCTAAGTACGACGAAATCGAAATAGAGAGGGCCTGTCAAAGGCTCGAGAGTTTAGGCCTGCTGACCCGCTTCAAGGGCAACCTCAAGAGGGAGGTGACGTCATCGATAAAGCCTTGGCTCAAGGTCAAGGCCAGGGAAATAGGCCACAAGCCCTCAGGGATATACTACGACCTCACTAAGGAAGGGAGGAAGGTCGCCTCGGGCCTTTATAAGGAGATGAGGGATGAAGGGAAACGCGATAAGTGACCTAGTCTCCAAGGTCTTACGGCTGAGCGATCCCAGGTACTGGTTGATGAAGAAGGTCATAATTCGGAACGGGGAGATCAACGTTAACGGCGAGACGTACGTAACGAAGAAACCGTTACTCATATCCGTCGGCAAGGCCTCCGTTCCGATGGCCGATTACTTCCTCAAGAGGATGAAGCCTGTGAGGGCGATCGTCGTTACGCCCGTGCCTGCGGAGATAGACGCTGAGGCCATAGTCGCACAACACCCGTTGCCAGGGGAAGGATCTTTGAGGGCAGGGGAGGTGATAGAGGAAGCCCTCTCCAATGAGGATTACGACTTGGTTCTTTTCCTGATCTCTGGGGGCGCTTCAGCCCTTATGGAGAAATCGGACTTAACGCTCGGGGAGTTGAGGGAGGTCTACAGAGTCCTAGTAGGCTCGGGGCTTTCGATCAACGAAATCAACGTAGTCAGGAAGCACCTTTCCCATTTAAAGGGAGGTCAACTCGCGAAGCTATCTAAGGCCAGAGTGTTGACTTTGGCGGTCAGCGATGTGCCGGGCAACGATCCCTCCTCGATCGGTAGCGGCCCAACCGTGCCCGACACGAGCACAGTGGAGCAAGCGAGGGAGATAATGGAAAGGGTCGGCCTTACGAAATACGTCAGTTATTTGAGGGAGACCCCGAAGAGCTTGCCCAACTCCTCATTCTACCTGCTCTTCGACGCACTCGACGTGTTGACGGAGGGGTTCAGCGGTTGGCTTATCCTAACTGGAGAGGCTAAGGGCGACGCGAAGAGCTTAGGTGCAGTGCTCGCGTCAATCGCTAACTCGTCGCAGAGGACAGACATCGAGAAAGTAGCGATGGCGGGTGAACCAGAGGTCAGACTAGGCGAGAAAGTAGGCAAGGGCGGTAGGAACGGCGAGGTCTGCCTCAGCTATTACCTGCACTTGAGGGTCAAGGGATTCACCTTGGTCGCTCTAGCCTCAGACGGAATAGACGGCAACAGCGAGTACGCTGGTTGCTACGTAGACGATCTAGACCTGGAAAGGAGCGAAGTCCTGGAAGCCCTCGAAAACCACGACACGTACGGGCTTTTGGAGAAGTACGGCAGAACGATAAAAACGGGGTTTACTTTCACGAACGTGAATAATTTCTACTTCCTCTTCAGACCGGCTCGTTAATCACCTTGAACTTCCCGGACTGAATGAACTCCTGGACTTGCGGCGGCAACTTGTCCTGTGGAACCCATACTTCGAGTAACGGCTTCTGTATTACGGATAGGCCGAAGCTGTCGAGTATCTCGGGGTGGTCTAAGACGAATTTGACGAACTGGAATCCTAGGGTTTCGTTGTTCGTGTTCAGGGGGATAGTGATCCACAGCACTATCAGGCCACCCTTGAACGTGCGACCTCCGGCCTCGTAAGTCACCTTCTTGTAAAAGCCAGCATACTGAGGGTCTCCGAAGTTCGTCTGAGGTGGTAGCTGGATGTAGTTTAGCTTTTGGGCTTTGGCCGCGCTCTTATAGATGAACAAGAAGTCTATGTTCCCGGTGGTCAAGGCGGGAACTAATTCGGCCGCGTGCGCCGCTGTCACGTTACCGCCGTTAGCCAGGATGCGGTTCACGTAATAGTTAGGGTCATTCGCGAACGCGTAACTGGCTGCCCTAAGTGATAGCCAGCCCCTCAAACCGGCTGGGTCTGCGAGCGGGTTCGCGATTCCGACCTTCACTTGGCCGGAAGTGAGGTTACCGAAGGCGTACGCGTACAAGGTGCTAGAGTTAGTCCGCTTGGCCTCTTCGAAGAGCTTTATGATGTTTACCGCTACGGGGCTCTTCAGCGTGGCGTTAGAGTACGCCAAAACGAGTTGGTCGGTGGCCAGACCTATCGCCCACCCAGGGGAGTAGTTCCCCAGGTACTGAGGGTAAATTGCGGTGTCTGCTATTGGCATGAAGACGGTGGTGGGAACGACCCCAGCCGCTATTTTTCTGGCGAGATCGAAAGAGCCACTGGAAGCCACCTTGTACTGGATCCCCGTAGCCTGTTGGAAGACCTTTCCGTACGCATCGCCCTCGAGCCTGAAAGCGTCCGCAGTCGAGATGAGCAGGACGTTTGTGGGTACACCAGAAGGCCTCGAAGTCTTGCTGGTCTGCACGGACGTTGGAGTCGTTGAATGATTGTGTTCCGTGCCTGTCTGCGACGTTGAATAGGGCGCTGAAGAACTTGGTCCCATCGTGGCGAAGTACCCTGCTACAGCTATCGCTACAATGACGACAACGACGATACCAATCAAAACATTTCTATTCATTAATATTTCCAAACGGAAATAGATTTTAAACTTTTATGAGTCATGAGACCCCCAACGCGCTTATTACTTGGACTATCTGAGGGCGAGTAATGGAGATGAGGAGACCAACCTTAGCTGAGGAGTGAGGAGGGGTTGTTCGTCTGATCCGAAAAATATTACCGCGTTTACTTACTACACAACGATGAGGCCAGAAGAGTGCAAGGATCTGGACTGCGTGAGAGACGTACTTAAGACGGACTTGGGAATTGACGAGGAGATAGTGCTGGGGGACGCCGGTGGTAGGATCGCGAAATTTGAGGGGAGCAAAATAGTCATCGACGTGGCTAGGCTCGACTCGTTCCAGGCCGAAATCGGAGGTGAGTCGGGCCTCATGTCGGCTTACATTACGGGAGCAGTACTTTACGCTAAATTCGGAAGAGACGAAGCCATAACCAGAGCGAGGAAGGCCTGGGGGGACTCGCTGGTAATCAAAGTTCTAGAGACCCTGACCTGATCTTCTCGACTCGAAGCCCCTAATCGCGCCCTTCACGAGATCCTCCGCGACCTTAAGCGGGTCCTTCGCCTTCATCACCGCGCTCGCCACGCCTATACCGTCTGAGCCCAGCCGTATCGCCACTTCAACGTCCTCGCCAGAGGTTATTCCGGCTCCGGCTAGCAGGTAGACTCCCTCAACCTTGCGGATCTCCTTCACCGCGTTTGTTATGACCTCCGGTCTAGCCTTGGACACTGCTATCCCAGTGCCGATGAGTTCGGGCGGTTCGATAAGCACGGCTGTGGGCTTCAGCAAACCTATGGGATGTACCAGCTCGTACCTGTCTACGCAGACGACAGTGTAAAGGCCCAGCTTGTTAGACCTGGCGACGATTTCCGCTATCTCGTCCAGCCTTATCCTCTTCTCGCTGTGGTTCACCAGAGTCCCCTTAGCTCCTGCCTCCTTCACCATTTCTGGAAGAACGCTACCCGTGTGTGCTCCGAGCGGGAACGGGTCTACGTGTTGTGCGTAAACCGGTATTTCCACCGCCCCTGCTATCCTCGAGATCATCGTGGCCGGTACGGAGATAGAGATCTCGACTCCGAACTCTTTGCTGAGTTTGTCTAACCCCTTAGCCAAATCGATTGCTTTCGGCCCAAAGGAGTTCTCGTAGGCTTTGAAGTTTATGAGGACTTGAGGGATCTTCATAAGCCAAATCTGGGATAGTTCAGTTTAATAATGTATTGCGGCGTAGATCTGGCTTACAAGAGGCCGTCCTCAGTAGCGGTTTTCGACGGTAAGAAGGGTGTGGTTTACACCTTGAAGAACGAACTACTCCCGCCGGTCTTGAAGTCTTGTAAGGTCGTAGCGGTCGACGCGCCTTTCCGCCTCAAGTCCGGTTACAGGGACTTCGAGCTCGCGATGCTGTCTCAAGGCCTACGAGTCTTCCCTCCCAACTTTCTCAGGAAGCTCGTGGAAGAGTTCGTGAAACTCGCCGAAGCTTCACGCTTAAATTTTATTGAGACCCATCCAGGGGCGACGAGAAAGCTCTCGAGCTTCACGTTTATCGAAATGTCAAGAGCGACTAAAAACGAGGAGGACGCTGTCATTTGCAGTATTGTGGCATATCTTCATGCTCTCGGCAGGGACTACGAGTTGAAAGGGAGGGACGGTGAAATCCACTTAGTCAGGGGAGCTAAGGTCTTCATTACATATCAGCGCGGCTTCTTCTGGGTTAACCATTTCCTCTTTGGCGCCTGGCCTGTTCCCGTCCCTTCAAATATACGTAAAACGCGTAGCCGAGAATGATTGATATCATAACAATGTCGAAGAGTATTACCCTAGTGATGGCTCCCAAGACTGACAGGAGTCCCAGCGCGAACAGCAAGTAACCCAAGACGGTCAGAGACCAAAGGAGCCTCCCGCTCTCACGGTTCATGGAAACCAGGGTTACCACATCCTTGAAGGCGTCGTGGAAAACGTAGAATGAGGAAATGAGGGCGCCCGCTGCTATCGCACCCAACGAGGAGTACAAGAGCTCCGGTTGTTGCTTTAAGTAGTTGAAAGCTAGTCCCATTCCAAAACCAGAAAGTAACGCTATTGCACCCAAGAAACTAACCATCTTAAAAAC
>JBMFJH010000026.1:0-16280 GCA_049973945.1 Thermoprotei archaeon | reverse complement strand
GCTACGGCAAGTCCAAAGCCTTGAGGCCGCTGCTTACGGTGATAGCGGGGATCCAGGCGATAATGCCGACCATAGTCTACCTCTTCAGGGGTGCCCAGACCCTGGCTATCTCGGCCGACACCAGGGGCTTCAGGGCCAGGAACTCCAGGACTTCCCTGGTCGAGCTGAAGTTCGTCAGGGAGGACTACGTGATGTGGGGAGTAATCGTCGGCTTGATAGCCCTCGACGTGGTGGCCAACCTGTTGGGGTTCGGGAGGTCGATACCCTACACGGGACTGTGAGAAGTTTAGGAAAAACGTCGAAAAGATCGTATAGTAGGGTGAGAAAGGAACGTTCTGTGAGTACGTCCTCTTCTCCCGTTCGTCTTATAGTCGTCCTACAACGCTGTTTTTTTCTTCTCCCAAAAAGGAGTCTAGATGTTTTACAATTTCGTAAACAGTAAAGTATATCTACTTGTATGCACAATCGCAAACACGTGAGCGAGGTCATCTCCATCAGGGTCAGCAAGGAGCTCAAGAGGGAGCTGGAGGAGCTCAACATCGACTACGCGGACTTGGTCAGGAAATATTTGGAGCAGGTGGTCAGAGAAGAGAAGAGGAAGAGAATCCTGAAGGAGGTCGACGAGCTCAGAGAAGAACTGGCAAAGAGGTACAAGATAGGAACTCCCTCGTGGGAGTTGGTGAGGGAGGACAGGGAGAATGATAGTTGACTCCTCGGCCGTCCTATCCTTGTTCTTTAAGGAAAATTTCTCCGACTTCGTGAGGCGGAAGGTCGAGGAGGCGGACGAAGTGAGGGCTTTAGACTTGGCGTACTACGAGGTGGCCAACGCCATCAGGAAGAGGGTGGCAAGGGGAGAGATAGATGAGACGGATGCGACTAAGGTCTTCGAGAAGGCCGTGGAGTTGCTCTCTTCTTTCGAGACTGTTAAGGTTGAGGGCGTGATTAAAGGAGCGTTCGATCTCGCGCTGAAGCTGGGCCTCACAGTGTACGACGCCGCGCTGATAGCGGCAGCCATGAGCCTGAACGACCTCGTCCTGACGGTAGACGTTAAGCTGCTGAGGGGTGTAACTGGGACGGAGGCGGAGACCTACTTCGTCAGGCTCCCTGATATTTAATGAATTCGCTGCCGTAATGTCGGACTTTGATTAGTTATTTAGAAACATACTTAATGCACTCGAATACAAAGAACACTAATGAATATCAGCTATGAATTATAGGGTGACTGAGAAAAGGGTTATATCATGAGTTAGAACAGTATCCTCACGAAACATGTACGGAGAGTGGCTCAAAGCAAGGCCGCAGTTCGAGGAGCTCTTCAAAGACCCACAGAGCGCGACCAACAGGCTGATTAACCTCGTCGAATCGAATAAGTTCCTTCCGTGCCTCTTTATAGGGTCGAAAAATCATTGGGTAAACTCAATCAAATACTCGTTTGAGGGAGAGACAGGCTTTACCCTATGGGGCTCCGCCGACATAAGTTCGCCGTCAGCCATATTGGACAGATATAAGAAAGCGTACTTGAGGGCTGAGCAGAAGTATTACTTTCCCCAGTTAGAGAAGGTCCTAATCGGCGCGTTTAAGGCCAATGACGGAGTGCTGGGCTTCGGAGTGGTAACCGACGTAGGCTTCGACGCCACCAGGAACTTCGTAGGATGGGAAGAACCCGATAGGTACTGGGTCTTCCGTTACAGAATGAAAGTCTTTTGGCTACACGAATCAATCCGCAAAAACCCTTCAGATCCTTCGAAATGGCAGGGCGAAAATCCTCAACTCAAGGGAGTGTCGCCTCTGGGCAACAACTGTTTCGAGGAAACAAACCAGGCAGCTATTGAGAGCTTCAAAGCGTTCATATTGTCTAAGAAGGATGAGATTCGTCAAACGCTTGAGTTTTACGCCGGGTTGACACACCGCAGAGCCGTTCCAATCCAGCAGCAACCTGTGACAGCGGAACTTGAGTGCAGGAGCGTTAATCAGATTCCCACCGTTAGCGAGGACTTCTTCATCGACAAAGGCCGGGTCGAAGTGATTGCCAACACCATGAGAAAGACCAACGTCATATTGGTAGGCCCTCCGGGAGTAGGAAAGACGAGGTTAGCGATTGAGATTGCCAGATCCCTTACTGGCAGTGAAGAGTGCTTCACAATCTATACGGCCAACGCCCTCTGGTTTAGGAGGAACCTAGTTGGAGGCGAAAGCATCAGGAACGGCTCTGTTGTTTGGATTAGCGGAGTGTTAATTAAGGCGTACGTCAAGGCCTCGAGGATTAAGGGTGACGGCTACTACTTCGTTATATTGGACGAGATTAATAGGGCCGACGTGGACAAGGCTTTCGGCGAGCTTTTCACGATATTTTCGTCCCCAGACCCTGAGTCCTGGAGCATTCCAGACTCTATAGCAGACGAAATAAAGTCCTACGAAGGCAATGTCGACGAGTATGCTAGGGAGTTCGTTAGGATTTACGAGAGCTTAAAGGCTCAAGGCAAGCAGAACGAGCCGTTAAGGAAGATAAGGCTCGTAACCACGATGAACCTAGTTGACGCCAGGAACTTGTTCAATATAGGCGACGCTCTGGCGAGGAGGTTCGTGACGTTTTACTTCGATTATCCAAACGGCACTGAAGACCTAGACTTGTTCTTGACGAAATACGACCTGAGCGATGAGGAAAAGAATGGAATCAAAGACCTCGTCGCGCACATCAGGAGAGAGCTTAAGAACGACCGCGACAGCCTCGTCAAGTTCAACCTTTCGCCCGCGGCCGTCAGGTCAGCGCTGGAAATCTACTCCATGCTACGCAAGGAGGACAGAAACGTTGAGAAATTTGCCGACATGTTGCTATCGACCCTAGGGACGCTGGATCAAGAAAGGGTTGAAAAGGTGAGGAAGATCATAAGCGACTGGAAGGATTCCAGAACCTCAAAGATGACTTGAAAAGAAAAACTAGTGTTGTCTTTCACCTACTTATCCTCCTTAAGCTCCACGTCCTCGACCTCCTCAGGCCTGACTCCCGCGTCCTTTAAGATAGCGTTCATGACCTCCGCTGAAGGGAAGGCGACTGTCATTCCCCTTACCTTCTTCAGTATCACGGGATTATTTTCAACATATGAACAAGGGGGAGGAGGCTGAAGGTTGAGCTAATTGCAGTTAGTTAAAACAGTGCCTGTGAATGTCTCCTAAATTCGTTTTGAAGATCTTAATTTATTAAACTCTCCTACTTTAATTTAGACAACAAGTTATGTCACAGGGGCTAACTTCGAACGTCTACACTAAGGTCTTGGAACAGATAATATTCGAGGAGTGCAAAAGAATTCTCTCCAATCAACATGGACAAAATCAGCATCAGCAGGCTTGTAAGCCGTCTGAACCAATCGAACTTACTCCAGACAGAGTAAATTACGCTTACGGTCTTACCAGGCAGGAAATAGAGGATCTAATTAAGGGTTTGAAACTGCCGAATCCTAGCCAAATTTTCGAGGACCTGATCAAGAAGGGTTTGCTTGTGGAGTACGACTTTGGCCCAAACGGTAAGTACTTCAGGTCTGTTTACATGGACCTCTTCCTTCACAGCGCGTTCCTAAGGACCGCCCCTTTTTCCCATAATTATATAGTTAAACCCAGACTCGTTCTGGTCGAGGCAGTTGTTCCGTCAGAAGAGGATAGGGTCTTTCACTTAGATCCGAACTCGAACGTTAAAGAAATTCGAGAGTTAGTCAACACTTTGAACAAGCACTTGGGTGAGGAAAGAGCCCGGAAGTTCGTCAAGATCGTCGAGGAGTATTTGACGCGCAAGAAATACTCCGGCCTCGACCTTGTCCAAATATCTATGATTAGGCAAGCGATTGAATCTCTAGAGAACGGCAAGCACGTCGTGATTGAGGCTCCGACTGGCTTCGGCAAGACGGAGATATTCCTGTTCACTATCCTCTACTACCTTCTGAAGCACGACTTCAATCCAGAGAAGAAGGTGCTTTTGTTATACCCCAGGAAGGCCTTGGCTGTAGACAACGCGAACAGGATCGTGATGCTGGCCTCGATACTCAGGGAACTGTTAGGCATAGAGGTCCCAATCCTATTGAGGGACGGCGAGTCGCCTGAGGAAGCTTCCCCGCGAGCGGGGGAGCCAATTAGGGACGGCACGATCAAGTGCCCGAACGGTCACGCGTTGAGGGTCAACGCGGGCGGGGGAGCGGCCTGTGAGGACAGCTCGTGTAGGTATTCCAAGACGAGTTTACCGGTCTACGACACGAGGAGTTACAAGAGACTGGATAAACCTCCGCTCATCATAGTGTCTAACATTTACACGATCGCCAACAGGCTCCTCGACTTCGGCGACTCGCCTGACATTAACGTGAACGACTTCGAAAAGATCGGCTTGATAATTATGGACGAAATGCACATTTACACAGGCGTAACGGGCGGGGCCGTTTCGTACGTACTCGAGGGCATCAAGACTGTCAATCCAGACGTGAAATTCGTGGGGGTATCTGCAACAATTCCCAACAGAGAGGAGTTCTCCGCTAAGCTGTTCGGCGTTCAACCGAGCAGAGTTCAAAGCGAGATCGAGTTCGTCAGCAGCAAGGACATAATAAGCAGCGGTAAGTTAAGCCGAGCAATTATCGGCAGGAAGCTTTACGTCTTGGGGTTCTTCGAGATAAGGCCCGACATATCGTGGCAGACTTACTCTCAGCTGTGGGGCGTTCTGGCTTCCACCTACTCTATCGCTATCTTGAAGCAACCGAACGCTCAGAAATATCTGTACCAGAGCATCGTGTTCATAAACAACGTCTTCGAATTAGGCAGATTTCGGGACGGTTTGAAACAGAACATAAGCCTAGGTGAGCCGTGCAAAGACAGGGTTAAGGACTCTAACCAGCTCTACGGAAAGACTCTGAAGGACGTAGACCCGTTCTATATCTATTTGCCTTCGCATAAGTACTCGCAGTTGTGCGGTAACGGCAACAACTCTCTAGGCAAAACGATCGAGGAAAAGTCCACTATCGTTTTCATGGAAGCTTCGAACAAGTTCAACACCTTCAAGGAGATCGCTGAGGGGAAGTACGTCACCGTAGGGGCGACGTCTTCGTTAGAGGTGGGCGTAGATTACGAAGGAGTCTCGTTCATCTTGAACTCAGGAGCTGACGGTGAGGTAGAGATAGTTCAGAGGCTGGGCAGGGCCTCCAGGAGCGGGGCAATACCAAGAATAACGTTGGGAATAATCCTCTCGAAGAACGTCCCCCTACAAAGTTACAGAATTCATGACACGAAATACATAGACACTATCGTCTATATGCTGTCAGGTTCTGCCGGTTCCAACAAGAAGAAGCAGGAAATCGGTCAAAGAATTAGGCAAGAGCTCGGTTTGAGGATCTTGAAGGACGCTAAGCCGGTGGTGGAGTTCGGTCATTTACTTCTCGGTACGTTGAAGATGTACAAGAGTAATCCGGGTTCCGTGAGCAACGGGGTGTCGTTGTGCGACTTTGTCGCCGGACTGAAGAGGAGCATCGGATCGAACGAAGTGAGCAAGAGCCTCAGCGACTTCCTGGACAAAGTCGGTTTATGTAATGGCGGCAAAGGAACAACGCTCGACGTTGAGAGATGTAGGCAGATCTTCGAGGAAGACATGGAATACGGAATTCGTCGAGCGGAACTAAAGCTGATTCCGAATAATTTATCCTCGTTGAAAAGAAGAACGAACGAGGCTTTACTCGAATTAAGTAAGAAAATAGAAGAGTTAATTGAAATTAAAAAAATTAAACGAGATGAAATTCCCGCTAGCTTGAGAGATTTATCCAATTCTCTTCGCAAATTAAATGAGAAATTCGACGAGGCTAGAATCCTATCGAGAGCCCTTCTGGTGCCCAAGGTTGGGAGCAGATTAGTGGACGATTTCATCACTCTCCTAGGCGAAATAGATAGAATGCTGAACGATATATCCCATGATTTAAGATACAACGTCCACCTCGTCAAAATTGAGGCACTAAAGAAAACGAGGGACGAACTAGAGAATATATCCAGTGAGATAAAAAAGATGAGTGAACAGGTGGATAAGTATGGCAGACAATCCTTCTCTTACAGAATAAACGAGTACGAAGTTTGCGACAAAATGATCTCAGTGTTATCCGGTTTAGACAACGCGCAGGACGAACGAGTTTCGCCGAGGGAGTTCATATTCGATTACTCGTCGCTGTCGCCGTCCTTACTAAACGTGGAGGACAAGGGAGTTAAGAAGGTGAAGGTCGGGTTTTACGAGCTGCGAGGCAACAAGTGGTCGCGAGTAGGTCCTGTTAGGGAGTACGACTTCATGGACGCCCTAAACAAGTTCCCGCCCTTCACAGTCCTCAATTACGAGAACTACGTGAAGTCCCCTGGCAGTGAACCAGATCTACCGAGATACGGAATAGTGTTGTTCCCGCTGAAGCTGAAGAACAACGTATGGGACAGTTCGATAGCGCAGAAGATCACATTCTACCTATCGATAAACGTGGGCAAGTTCGGACCGACCGGAGGCGAAGTCGTTGATATTGATCAAATAGGCGAAATCAGGGTTTACAACATTCTCGAACTCAACACCGTACTGAATAGTTCCATAAGGATTCTGCCTGGCTCCAGCAGGGGTGACGATAGCTCTCGTCCTCTATTCTTAGAGTACGGAATCGACGTTAATACTTTAGCGCTAAATCAGCGTCACTACAGCGATTTGAGCAGCATAATATCAGCGATAAGAAATTCGGCTCAACAGTTGAGGATTTCTTACGACCCCCTCATACTTAACTACGCTAGAACGTGCGGAATAGGTCTAGCCTTATCCACTAACACTTTGGCCGCAAAAGACTGTCCATTTAAGGACAGTTGCTCGATCGGGTTACAGCACAAGAGGAAAGCTTGTCGATATTGGAGTAGTCGCAGTATGCAACAGATGAAAAGGACCATACCTGTTGTTAAACAAGACCTGGCCGGCGAAATCGAAGACTCGTCCTCTTTGATTACGCCGTTAATGAAGATCTCTGTGATCAAGTCGCTAAAGGTGTACGAGGAGATCGACAAAATACAAGTGTCAATAGAAGATAATCCAAGGTTCTTGTACATTAGACCAAGACTGGTTCACAAACTTCACGACACTAATGGTATACGTATCGAATTAAATGAAACTTTGATTAAAAAGAAATTATATGAGTTTCTCTTCGAAAGCAAGCGCAACGGCAGGCGAAAACTCCTGGAAATTTTGTTAACGAAATACTACATCGCGTTAACGTCAGCGAATAATCAGAACGTCTACAACGCCGTTAAGCTCCTCGAATACGATCAAAAGGACAGGACTCGATATGCGGACATCTACAATCAAATCGTGAACCTGAAGGACAAGAAGGAAATGGAGAATTTCCTGAACTTCGTATACAACGTACTGGTTCATACCCTCGCTCACAAACTCGTGGACTTCCTAGTGTACAAACTAGACATAGAAGAAAACTTAATAGACTATTATATCCATGGCTTCGATCTCAAAGATCTTTCCAAGCCGGCCAACTCGATATACATATTCGAGAACACAGTTTTCGGAGCGTTAAAGTTGAGCGACCTGATTTCCAAAGCGTATAATAATAACTTGAGCTTGTTAATCCAGGACTTCCTACTATACGTGTACGACGAGCTGAAGTCGCACATCTCATCGATAAAGGCGGACATGGACTACCTCAAGATCCTGAAACAGAGGGTTCTGAGCGCCAGCCCTCAAAGCGACACCGCAAAATACGTGAGGGTAGCGCGGAGACGATTATCGAAACTGCTAAGGAAGAACGTTAGGCCTGACTTGTACTTGTTCAAACTCTACCTCGCCGAGAACTTCGGCAAAGGACAGAACAAGATAGCTACAGAGCTTCAGAAATTGGGAGTCAAGAAGCCCGATGAGTCAACGCTGCTCAGCTACGCAGACATAGCGGTGGGAAGGTTCTGTGTTGACGGCTGTTCCTCATGCGTGATGTCCGATAAGTGCCACTACCCGATTCATCAGAACCTGCTCGTTAGCAGGAGGATACTCTTCGCGTTCCTCAACTTGATGCTAAACGCTAAGATTAACTCGTTGAGAACTAGCGTGCGTATTCCCAAGGGAACCTCCGATGACGGGTTCGCTCTCCTGGAGGAGTTCGGCTCCGACGAGGACCTAAGAGAAGTGGAAATCACGTCGGCGTTCATCGACAAGTCTTGTCTCGAGAGAGTAAGGAACGTCCTGAAAGGGAACCCAAACGTAAAGGTAGTCTTATGGGTCGACGAGCAGAACTATAAAAAGACGGTCGCGAACCTTCAGAACGACATAAATACTCTCATGAAGGAATACGAAGGAAGGTTTGCCTTCAAATTAGAGAAGAAGACTCACAAAAAGGAGTACGTATTCACCTATAGCACGGGCGAAAAGATTGTGATCGATACGAGTTGGAATTGTCAGAAGTCGGCGAACGCTCAGAATTTCACAATAACTAAGCTTTGATTGATTTCATTTTTCACTTAGAACTACTACCTTTATACTCCTCTCCGAGGATCTCCCGAGTTTACCAGGGGATTCACCAGGCATTTCGTATTCGTTGACCACTCTTAGCTCAGACCTCTCAAGCACCTCCAGCAACCTCTCCCACTCCCCCTTCATGTTGATTATCAGAACCACCCTCCCATCCTTCTTAAGGGAGTCCTTACTCTTAGCCAGTACCCTCTCAAGCACGTAGAAGTAGCTCTCGGCCCTCATCTCTCCTTTCAAAGCGTCTTCAATGGAGTATTTACCATCGAAGAGCCTCCAAACGGCGTAGTGCGGGAAGCTCAGGGACGCGTAGTCTATCGACATGCCGTAGTACGGAGGGTCGATGACTATCAGGTCGCTCTTCGGGAAGTCGACGTCAAGTGCGTTGCCGTAAATCGGGATTATTTCGCCCCTGAAATTGAACTTCGTGATTCGCTCTACGTTCTTCAGGTTATTCGACACGGAACCCCTCGCTCCTTCGAGCGGGTTCGCCTCAGCTGTGTATTCTGGCACCCAGAAGCCCTTCACTCCTCCGCCATAAATCACGGGCTCCGTAAGCGGAGGGTACCACTTCGCCAAGACCGTGCATGTCCTCACGGAGTCGCTTGTTAGCAGGGAAAGGATGAGCCTTTCCCTCTCGTCGAGCTCCTTGGAGGCCTCAGCTATTTCCATGAAGGTCGCGAGCTGTGCGGGAGTGAAGAGCTGGGAAGGCGAGCGTATTCCCGCCCTGATCAGCCTCTCGCCCTCCTTGAGCCTGATAAGGTTGAACTCGAAGGGGAGCTTCACGTCGCCGAGTCTGGAGGCCCTCGACCTCAGCCACTCCTCGTCGAATACGAACTCCCTGTCTTCGAGGATAACGCCGAAGGCCTTCCAGGGGCCGAAGTACGGAACCGCCTTTGGAGGATCAAACGTCGGCTTTATCGTCATCTTAACCTCGTGCTTGCAGTGGGGACACCGCGCTGATTCTTTCTCATTAGTCTCGAAAGCCGTACCACATTTGGGGCATAAGACTACTTTCTTGCCCTTCCTAGTGTAGATCCACGAGGGTACCTTGCCCCTGGTTATCAGCACGTAGGAAACCGTCTTGCCCTTATATTGCCAAACACTGCTCAGCTTAACCTTGACTTTTTCAATCACCGCTGAAATCCTGTCCAGGTCGACTCCCTTCCTCAGGACGGAATAGCCCTTGATGATGCTGTAAGCCAATGGGTTGACATCGATCCCGTAGGCCGTGTAATTGTAGAGTGATGCCTCAACGACTCCAGTCCCGCCACCCGCCATCGGCTCCAGGTAGACTTTCCCTCCTGCGTCGAGGGTTTCAGGGCGATCTATCGCCCTCTCGAACGTTTCGCGGTCGTAGTCGCTCATGAGGAACGATGCTAGGATAGCTCGGTACATGTAGACGAACCTCTTCGACCACCAGCGGTGGAGGCTGGCTTCCCTCTTTACTCCGCCCCTCTCCTTCGTTTTGATCCTCTCCATGACGACCTCGACGAGTTCGGCTGGCCACTGGTCCAGCAACGTCATATTGTTTCCTTTGGTCGCCTCCTTGCGACGGTAAGATATTAAGCGGAATGGCCGCACTTCTCCGTTCATTTATACGCAAGTAACGCGCAGACCTCCTTGAAAGTAATAAATGGCCGAACTATGTAGTGGCTGGCTGTGTTCCTTTTAATGTAATGCGACAAATCGAGATTTACGACTCTTAAGACTAGTCTTCTGAACGGCAAAATTTATTTGCTAAAAAATCGATGATATATGGTTACACGACGAGATGCTGAGCACAACCACTGGCGCCTTGAGGAATTACAGGATCGTCGCGCATCTCATAATGAGTAAAAGAAGGCTTGCTGAGGACTTCCTGAACTTGAGCATCGTAAGAGAGTTCGATATCGACAAGAACAGGACTAAAATAGTGGAGTACATAGAGGAAAATTTCCACGCCAAAGAAGTTCTCATCAACGAGTTTCAAAACGGTCAAGTGGACTTAATATTGTCCTTCGATAACGTGGATTACCTGGAAAAAGCTGCCAGTTTGATAAATCGATATCAGAGGGAGATTTACGTAGTGCCCACCTCCGAAACGTTACTGAAAAAGACAAGCATAATCGACTACTCTGCAAAATTATCCATCACGAAACTCACGACCCTGTACAGGGTTACGAAATACGTTAATTACTTGGTCTTCATCCCTACTAAATGTAGCTACGGAATAGTCAGGATAATAAAGGGCTCTAAATTGAAACTTAATGCTTTTGAAAAACAGAACATGATTTTAACAGGCGTTAAGGAAAGACACGATTCAGAAAATAGCGAAATTTTCCGACTGAATAACTACTTAATTTCAGATAAAGGCCTAAGGAGTGAAGAGACTAAAGTGCACGAAAGCCGTAACGCAAGCGAGGTGTTCAACGACGTGTACTGCCTAGAGAAGGTGAGATACCTAACCCTCATCTCGTCTGTTGGAATAATGGCGAGGGACCTGAGGGTCCTCCCTTGGCCGTTAACGACTTTTCAACTGGCGTCCAACGATACCGCGTTATACACCATGTTCGTAGCTAAATTCAAAGTGAAGTCTGTGAAGGAAGGCAAGCTTGATCAGACAGAGACAATGGAAGTGTTGGAACTGAACGGCGACCTAGAGACGTCTGAACTGAGACTCGAGCTAGAGGCGAGGAGACTAACGGCTCCCGAGTCAAGAAAGATAATTAAAGCGAGCGCTGTGACGCACCCGAGCCTCGTGAAGGATAAGGTAAGACCTGGACAAACTTATGCGGGGCTCCTCATGGCGAAGGTGTTTCAAGAAATCGAAAACAGCCCAGCATATCTACTCCACGTATTCGACGACGAGAGGTCGGTCGACGAAATCAAGCTAGCTCAGAGCGAGGCACTACGGGAACTCGAGGCTTCTTTCGTCGATTATAGGGGACTGACGAGAAGCTTGATTTCAAAGGTACTGAATAGGATCAGACAAACGAGCGGTTTGTGCCGGCCTTGGGAGCCGGACTGGGAGTTGGTGGAGCATAACGCTGAGGCGTTACAGCTGTATTACGAGGTTTACGATAGGCTTACGAAAGGCGGTTTGAAGCCTAAATCGCCCGAAGCTGGTGATTACTGGACAGTTTGCGCGTGTTGAGGACTTCGTAATACTACTGCCCAAGCTGTCTCACTTCTACACAGCGCCAAAGTATGTTTTTCACCCTTCGCGGATGCCCGCTCGAAAGGGTTAATAATAGCCGGTGGATTCTATCCCAAGGATTGAACGAGAGGGACTTAGCCCTCGTCGAGAGAGTGGGGCAGTACTACCTTCAGTACAAGGGGATAGTCGACGTAGAGCGACTACTCTCGTTGTTCAAGGCAACGCGAGAGGTCAGCGTCAACGACCATCTCATGGACTACGTCAGGTCTTACCTAATATACTTGGCCGTGAGGAGCTCCGTCGAGGCGGCCAAGAAGGCCCGCAACGAGAGGCTCACGTACAGGGAGTTCGCGACGATTTACTCGACGGAGCTTGCGGGGGCGCTCGACGTATCTAGGACTGTCGCAGTTTATCCTCATGGCCTCGTGGCTTATTACGACTTAGTCCAGGGCTACAACGCCCCCGAGTACGCCGTCTTAGGATACCTCTTGAGGAGGACCTTCTCTATTGCTGAGTCCGAAAAGCGAAGGATAGAGGAAGTTGAGCCTCAGCTGGCCTACTTTAACTTCAAGGAGGACTTCAAGAGGTACTTCGAAGAGCTGAAGGAGCTGAAGGAGAACTTCCCTCTCGGCCGTTACAGGGACCCCACCTACACTGACCCAGACTGGCTGAAGACCGCTTTCAGGGCATACTTCCTCCTGAAGGGGCTCGAAGAGATCAAGCTCGGGGTGAAAGAGAGAGGGCAGAAACCCCTGGACCAGATGGTCATCGAGCTGGTGCTCTGGAAGCTGTACGAGCTTTACGTCTTTTACCTGGTGGTCTCTGTGCTTGAAAGAGAGGGATACAGAATAAGGAAGGTGGACGGCGAGAAGGCCAACAGCCGCTACGTGGCCGAGAAGGACGGGAAGCGGCTGAACCTGGTGTTCAACGCCTCGCTGAACAGCTCGAAGCTCAGGAGGGTCGACGGCTTGACGAGCCCTGGCGACATAGAGAGGTTCAGGGGCAGGCCTGACCTCTCGCTGTACGGGCGTAGACCTATAATCTTCGAGTGCAAGTACTCGACGAGCGTCGGCTACATAACGATGGGCAGGTTCAAGGTCATGGCCTACACTTACGAGTACGACCCCTGCCTGAGCGTCTTGGTCTACCCGGGGGTCGAGGAAGGCCCGAACTACGACGAAGAGGACGAAGCGACCAGGGAGCTCGACGAGAGGGTCGAGCGGGAGGGCGGTGTATTGGAGTTCGAGTACAACGGCCACACGATACTGATGGCCAGGGTAGACCCCTTGTTGGGAGTAGAGGAGAACCTCAGGGTCGTCGAGAGGGTTCTATACCCCTTATTGAAGGGCGTAGAGAGTAGTTGTACCGAATAAGCTTAAGTTCAGCCGCGCGACCGGTCTAGCCATGTGAGAGTCTATCCCGTCGCCTCTGTGGCGCTACTCGCGGCTTTAGCGCTCCTCGCCTTGAGTTTGACCGCAACGCTGTCCAACGCCTTCCCCGCTATCACGAAGCTCTACCCTGGAGTCCAAGTCCTCGAGCTCCGGGCTGTCCCCTACCAGGGCGGCATAGTTGTAATGGAAGTCTACGGTTCAGTCGTCGCGAAGAACTACACGGTCAGCCTCGTTTACTTCAACGGTAGCGGTGAACAGGTCTTCTTCAACCAGGCCTTCGCGCACCCGGTCTTCCCTACAGTCTTCGTCTTCAACGGCTCCTTGTACTTAGCTGTCCCCAACTCGTCCACCACGACGGTCTACGAGTTCAAAGGGTTGAAGCTGAGTAACGTGGCTGTCTACCCGGGCCGAATACACCACACGCCCCACTTCCTGGTAAACGTCTGGTACAACGACGCCACGAGGGAGTACGAAGTGAGGGTAATGAGCGAGAGGGCCTTGACCCTCAACTTCACTTACGCCCCCGGCCTGATCGAGGAGGTCGACGGAACCCTCATCATTGAGGTAGGGAACCCCGGCACTCAGTGCTCTATGGACGTGTCGGCGGAGCTCGTTTCGGTGAGCAAGAACGGCGAGGTCGTGTGGAACAAGACCTTCGTCGTCCACGCGGGGCAGAACGTCACGGCTCAAGGCGTTAGCCTGTCCGAGCCTGTGTACCCCATCATCTGGTATACCGAGGCGAATGCCCAGGCGGGACAGCCCTTGATTCCTTCGTCCGACCCCGTTAAACCTACGATGGGCTACGCTCCCTCGGGTTACGCGCCCTTCGGCGTGAAGGGCATTGACGGAGACCTTTACCTGGTGACTTTCGTTTACGGCTGCGAGCGGGGCAACGTGACCTCTGGTGCAGTGTCGGGCCCCGTCATTAACGGAGAGTTGGGCGTTTACGTGCTGGAGGTCAACGCGAGCAACGGCGAGCTTATGAAAGAGTACTCCCTTCCAGGAAACGTGACCTACGTGGTTCCGTTTGCGGGCCACATCGCTTACGCCGAGTCCAACGGGACGTACGGCGTTTTGTTCTACCTCAACGGGAGCGAGGTGGCCTCCCTCCGCTTCAGCTACTTGACCCCTTTCGCCAACGGCACCCTCCTAGCGTTTAACGGCAACGGCTCGGCGTACAACGTGACGTGGGTCACCCCTAAAGGGATTAAAGCGTTCACCTTCCGCACCGCTTACTTCCCGACAGCGTCGAGCGACGGCGTCCTGCTCGTCGAATACGGCAACGAGACCGTGGCATACGTCTTCAACTCTTCGGGGGTGCAGGGGGAGCTGAGCTACGAATTCAGGCCTTCATTCAGCGACGGGTACCACATGGAGGGCTGGAGGGCGACCGCGTCCGGGGGCTACCTCGTGTTTGCCAAGGCGACTAACCCGCTCCAGCTCGTCTTCGTTCCTTTGTCGGAGGTCAGGGGCAACATGGCGCTGACTGGCCAGGGGGTAGTCGAACCGGCGTCTCAAGCCCAGACGGTCAGCGTCGCCCAAGTCATAGAGGGGGACTTAGGTTCGAGGCCCTCTGTGGTGGCGGTCAGCCTAGGGCTCGCGATAGCCGTCGGAGTGGCCTCGGCGTCGCTAGTCGTGGCGAGGATGAAGTGAACCCGGTAGATCTTCAATGAGATGCGTAAGGCGGCACGTACTTATTGCGTCTTGCGGTGGTCTGAACTAGGGGGAATCGCCCACGTGTCGGTTTCAGATATTCGATTTAGATTTATAAATTGCCGATTGTAAATGTTCTGGATGATTGAGAGCTATTCAGGTTCTGAGACCCTCAACTTCGGCGACGCGAGGTATAGCGTTCGGAGCTCGCCCCCGCCCGACCCAGGCCCACAAACGTCCCCATCATCGCCAGGCCAACCGCCCTTCACTCAAGACGACGTGACCGCCCTCAACAAGTTGAGGAAATTCGCGCTTTATAATATCTTAACGCTTGTGTTCATCGTTGTGGGCGTTATCGGCGCAGCGTTTATGGCGGGTTTAGCTTTCGGTTTGGGATCGGCTGGTGACGCTGCCACGGCAGCCTTAGCAGTGGCAGCCATAGTTATGGTAGTCTTCATCTTGTTGGCCATTGTCTTGGGCATACTCTCAATCGTCAACCTGCGCTCCGCCTTCAAGACCCTCAAAAACCTCTCGTCCGAGTTCGAAACTCCCTATCTAGGAGCAAACCTGGTCGTTCTCTCGCTTGTCCTAACCGTAATAGCCGTAATAGCCTTCGTAGCCTACGTCGCCGTAAATGTTGCGAGCGTACCTTATCAGCACGCCGGAGGTTTGCCGGGCTCGGCCTTCGCCGTCGAGTTCGGAGCGTTTGGGTTCATTATTGCCATAGCCATAATCGAAATAATAGGACTCGTGGGCTGGATACTAGCGCTGACTGTCGGGGGGTTCAGACTAAAAAAGAGATACGGAGTAAGTGGCTTTTCTACGGCGGGGATACTCTACGTCATTGGATTTGTCTTGGCCGTAATAGCGGGCTTATCATCACTCTACGCCCTTGAATTTGTCGCGATCATACTGAGCCTAATCGCCATCATCTTGTACTACACAAGCTCAAAGGAGGCCTTAGGAATCGTGAAGTCTCAGCTCGGTATTCCTTAGTAGGGGCGAGATATCAAATTCAATAAGTTTTTTCCCTAGTTTTTCCCTGCGAATTGGAGTAAGGACGATTCCAAAGCCGGATTTTAATGCCGAGCTCTTCGCTTTCAAGGACGAATGAAACGTAAACCTTCTTGTCCTATCATATGCTTTAATCAAGTCTCGAGAAGGACGAGCTTAAACCGCGACCCAATTTTTCCTCGACCGACCTCCCCGCGTACCTGCACCTCTCCGTAATCCTAGAGGCCAACACTGCCCCTCCTGCAAGGTAGGGCACATGATAGAAGGCCCGGAAGACGTTCACGGGATGGAGTGGTACTCGGGCTGATGCGGCGTCGCTCCGTTTAGCCAAATCATGCCCTTAGCTAAAACTGGGAAGAGAACCGTTAGGAAAGTAGAGTTACCCCCGTTCAACTTATCGTTCGGGCATCACTCCCTCGGTTATAACTGATGCTGTTCCCGTGATAATGAAGAGGGTAAAAGGAATGATAGTAGCCTTCCCCTCGGCAGAGGTCATGGAGAGGGTGCTAAGGGAAGCGGGAATTAGGCCAGAGGAAGTGGAGGACGTTAGCCTAGAGGGGAAGGACGTGTAAGGGAAAGC
>JBMFJH010000025.1:0-20052 GCA_049973945.1 Thermoprotei archaeon | reverse complement strand
CGACTATCCCCGGCGTCACCGTGTGCTCTCCCCCTATCCCGATAGCCACCTTACCCTTCTCCTTGAAGTAAGAGAAGACGTCGCTAATCCTCCTCAGGTTCTCCTCGACGTCCGAGGGGTGGAAGGCTATGTCGCCCGCGTCGTTGAAGCCGAACTCGGCGACGTCGACCCCTCCCCTAATAGAGTAGAACTCTATGTTCGGGGCCGCCGCCCTTATCGCCTGGGGGGCGAACCTGGAGCCGGGCCTGAAGCTCGAGGTTATGTCCATGGGCAAGCCAATTACGACGAAGGGCGAGGACTCCCTGTTGAAGCCCGCGAACTTCTGTGCCGACTCGTTGAGCCAGAGGAGCCTGGCGTCGCTCATATGGTCGGGACTACGCGGAGCTTTAAATTAGTGTGCCTGAGTTATGCCTAGATGGCCGACATCCACGAGAAGGTAGTCGAGCTGGCCAAGAGGAGGGGCATATTCTGGCCCTCCTACGAGATCTACGGAGGGGTGGCGGGCCTTTACGACATTGGGCCTATCGGGGTCAGGATAAAGAACAAGATAATAGAGCTCTGGAGGAAGTACTTCGTCTACGACAACGACGAGTTCGTGGTCGAGATAGACACCCCCATGATCACCCCCTCGAGGGTTCTCGAGGCGAGCGGTCACGTCGAGAACTTCACCGACCCGATAGTCGAGTGCACGAAGTGCCACAGGGTCTTCAGGGCCGACCACCTCATAGAGGAGGCTTTGAAGATGAGCGTGGAGGGGCTGAAGCCCGAGGAGCTGACGAAGATCATCAGGGAGAAGGGGGTCAAGTGCCCCTACGACGGGGGAGAGTTGAGCGAAGTTAGGCTCTTCAACCTCCTCTTCAGGACGCAGATAGGCCCCTACTCCAGCTCCGTTGGCTACCTGAGGCCAGAGACCGCCCAAGGCATGTTCACGTCCTTCAAGAGGGTCTACGAGACCTTCAGGCAGAAACTGCCCATCGGGATAGCCCAGGTGGGTAGGGTAGCGAGGAACGAGATCTCGCCCAGGCAGGGGCTCATAAGGATGAGAGAGTTCAACATCATGGAGGTCGAGTTCTTCATAGACCCCGAGTCCCAGGAGATGCCCCCGCTCGACAGGTTCAAGGGCGAGAAGGTGAAAGTCCTCCCGGCCAGCGAGAAGGAGAAGGGGGGCAACCCGGTCGAGTACGGGATCGAGGAGCTGGTGAGGGAGAAAGTAGTAGTCAACCCCTGGATGGCCTACTGGATGGGCGTGGCTGGCAGGTTCGTGAGGGCCTTGGGGATAAACGAGTTCTACTTCGAGGAGAAGCTCCCGCACGAGAGGGCCCACTACTCGAGGCAGACATTCGACCAGATCGCCGTAGTAAAGGGCGAGAAGGTCGAGATCTCGGGCCACGCCTACAGGGGCGACTACGACCTGGGGAGGCACTCGGCCTTCAGCGGGGAGGACTTGACCGTCTTCAGGAAGTACGACAAGCCCAAGGTGGTCAAGAGGAAGAGCGTCGTGATTAACCGGGAGGCCCTGAACAAGGAGGGCAAGGAGTTCGTGAAGGAGTTCATGTCGACGGTAACGAAGATGAAGCCTGAGGAAGTGGAGGAGGCCGTGAAGAAGGGGATGATGATCGCGGGTAAGCCGATAGCTAACTACGTGACGATAGTGGAGAGAGAGGAGAAGGTGCACGGCGAGAGGTTCATCCCGCACGTCGTCGAGCCGTCCTTCGGCGTGGAGAGGTCGCTGTACTTGACGATACTAAACGCCTACACGGAGAGGAAGGACAGGGTAGTGCTGATGCTGCCCAAGGAGGTGGCCCCCTATCAGGTCGCTGTCTTCCCGCTGTTAGAGAGGGAGAACCTGATGAAGAAGGCCAGGGAGATCTTCGAGGAGGTCAGGAAGCACTTCGAGGCTGTCTACGACGAGTCGGGGAGCATCGGGAGGAGGTACGCGAGGGTCGACGAGATAGGAGTGCCCTACAGTGTCACAGTCGACCCGCAGACCCTCGAGGACGGGACGGTTACGATAAGGGACAGGGACACCTGGAACCAGGTGAGGGTCAAGGAGCAGGACTTAATTACTGTCCTCAGGAAACTACTCTACGAGAACGCGAAGCTCGAGGGCGTGGGAGTGCCGGTGAGTGGGACGTATGAGTGAGGAGCAGAAGAAAAAAGAGGAGGAGCTGAAGAGGGTCTTAAACGTCATCCCGCCCCCTTCTGCCCTTAGGGGAGAGAGGAAGACGGTCACCGAGAAGAGGGTCAAGCTGAGGAAGAGACCTGACGTCAACCAGGGGGTCATAGTAGTCCCCGAGAAGACCGCAAAAGAGCTGGGCATCAAGGACAAGGCGGAGATCTCGGTTAAGGGCAAGAGGCACGTCTTCGACGTCATCCTCCAGGACAAGATCCCGGAGTACGAGGTGTGGGCGAGCCCCGCCGACATGGAAGTCATGGGGTTGGAGGACAACAGCACGGTGACGCTGAGGGCAGTCAAGCAGTGAGCGAGGCAGAAGTGCACAGGGCCCTGCTCTACCTGGAGAAGGTAGTGGAGGAGCACCACACGTTAGTGGAGAGGCTAGAGAACCTGGTCGCGCTCAGCGCCCCGAACGAGGAGGAGGTGCTGGAAGTGCTGAAGAGGCTGAGGTCGAAGAGGAAGGAGATATACGAGAACTTCAAGGCCATAGTGGACAACCTGGAGCACGTGACCTACAGGCCCACGAGGGAGGAGGCCCTCGGGATAATTAACTACTACTACGCTGTCATGCTACCAGACGAGAGGAGGGCCCTCGAGGCAATCCCCACCAAGGTCAACCTCGGCCACTTGAGGGAGGAAGTACAGAAAGACTTGGCCATGATCGAAAAAATTCGGAATTTGATCACGCGGTTCATTTATTAACTGTGATCCTTTCAAATCACGAGAAATGCCCGACAAGATTTCCGAAATTAACATCGACGAGCGGTTCATAGAGATGGCCAACAACGTACTCGACTCCATAAGGACGATCAGGGAAGCCGTGACGAACGGCTCCGTCGGCAACACTTACCCGAAGGTGAACGCGATCAAGGACAGCGTGGAAAAAGCGAACTTCGAGCTGGGCTCCTACTTAGTTAAGCTGAAGGAGGCGCTAGAGGCCTACGACCTCTACATGAGCGTGGGCTCCGACCTGGAGAGGGTGGCACAGAACCTCAGCGCGGCGGCCTACAGGATCTCCATAGTCATGAGTAAAGGTTACCAGATGCCCGATGTGATCAAGGTGCTCTTGACGACGATGCTGGAGAAGCTCATAAGCCAAGCGATGACGCTGATCGAGGGCTTCAGGATCCTCTCGGTTAATCCCACCAAAGCGGTGGAGTACATGAGGCAGGTGAAGGCCCTGGAGGAGGACGTGGACGACATTTACAGGAACTCCGAGCTCAAGCTGTTCGAGCACTCCGCCGACCTCCTGACCACCATGCTCCTCAAGGACGTCTTCGACAGGCTCGAGGACTCATCCGACGCGATGCTCAGGATTGCCAACTCTTTATACTATATATCGTACCTGAGGGCGTGAGATGAGGGCCGTCCTGAGGGGGATCCACGCGGTAGTCGAGAACGTAGAGGAGGCCAGGAAGGTCTACGCCCTCGGTTACTACGGGCGTCCCCTCACCTCGGGCAAACCCAAGGGGCCGGAGGACATAAACGAGCCCCTCGTCCTCTCTGTCATAGAGGCGATTTACCTCGCGGAGCAGGGAGTGCTGGAGGTCTACGACGGGTCTGGGAAGAGGCTGAGCGTCGACGAGCTGAGGGCCTGCGCGAGGAGGGAAATAGAGAGGTTCGACGAGCTCTACGCAGTCTACACCGACCTGAGGAGGAAGGGCTTCGTAGTTAGGTCGGGGACGAAGTACGGGGCGGACTTCGCCGTCTACTCCTTAGCCCCGGGAATAGAGCACGCGCCCTACCTCGTCATAGCCCTGAGGTATGGACAGGAGCTGAAGCCCAACGAGCTCCTGAGCTTCGGCAGGGTCTCCCACAGTACAAGGAAGGAGCTGATTTTAGCGATAGTCGGGCCAGGAAAGGTTATAAACTACGTTTCGTTTAAATGGATCAAACCCTAAAGATACGAAGGGACGGAGGTCTTCCAGTTGAACGGAAAGGGAGGCCAGGAAAGGCCATACGGGAGGCGTTTCGACGACGACAGCGAACCCAAACCCCTCCCCCTGGGGGACTCCTGTAACCCCCTGTGCCCGTACTTCAGGTGCAGCAAGAAGGCCCTCAAGATAGAAAAGAAATACATCAAGGGGATGCTGCAGAAGGTCGGCTTCTGTATGTGGGTAGGGGACAACTGCATTGCCGGGCAGTGCCAGTACGCCTTCTGCGAGAAGAGGGCCCTACTCCCCGGCAACAAGTGCTCCTTCGCCATCAAGCCCAAGGGGAGGAGCGAGGACTTCGAGAGGGACTTGGCCAGGGAAGAGCAGGAGATGAGCAACTTGGCCTCTAGAGTCTCTCGCAGAGGCCTGGACTTGATCTGACGGACTCCCACCTTCTGTAAAGGTCGTTCTCCACCCCCAAGGCATCGAGGGTTTTCCCCACGACGAAATCTACGAGATCCTTCAAGTCCTTCGGGTTGTGGTAGAAACCAGGAGATGCGGGGAGAATTATCCCGCCCGCCCTGGCCACCCTGAGCGCGTTCTCCAACTCTATCTCCCCCAAGGGGGTCTCCCTCAGCACTAAGACCAGTCTCTTCCTCATCCTGAGGGCGGAGAGCGCGGCCCTAGTAATCAAGTCCTGGGCTACCCCGTGGGCTATCAAACCCAACGTCTTCGTGCTGCACGGCGAGACTATCACTCCCTCGGTCTTCGCTATGTAGCTTGAACTGGAGGGAGGGGCCTCGATCTCGTTCTCCCTGTAGACCCTGAAGCCCTTGAGCATCTCGAAGAGGGACTCGCCGCACTCGTAAATTGAGACCTTCTCGGCCTCGAAGGACACCACTACGTCAACGTCGAAGCCCAAGCCCTTCAGGGCCTTGGCAGTCCTGACCCCGTAAATTACTCCCGAGGCCCCCGTTATGCCTACAACCGCCTTCTTAATTGCTCCTGGGCCCTTAGCCACTCCCTCTTCCAAGCCTCGTAGCACCTCTGGGAGCAGAACACCTTGGGCTTGTTGCTGCAGCAGGTCTTCACTACTATCGGCTTCTCCTTTATTACTCCTCCGCACCAGGTGCACCTCTCGAACTTGACCTCGGTGTTCAGCTGGAAGGGCATTAGGATCGTTTCTTAACTGAGAAACAAACATATAAAAATAAGCTTATTATTAACTTGCTAATATTCGAGGCGATGGCGAGGGTCAGGAGGGTTCCCGAGCGGAACATTTCCAAGTACATCATTGAGGAAACCATGAAGGACTGGCTCGAGGTAGTCGACAGCGACGTGGTGATTGTGGGGGCGGGCCCGTCTGGAATGACCGCGGCCTACTACCTGGCCAAGGCAGGCCTCAAGACTACGGTCTTCGAGAGGAGGCTGAGCTTCGGCGGCGGGATAGGAGGGGGCGCAATGCTCTTCCACAAGATCGTGATCGAGGAGCCGGCGGACGAAATCCTGAAGGAGTTCGGGGTGAGGCTGAAACCTGTGGACCAGGGAGTTTACGTAGTTGACGCGGCCGAGTTCATGGCGAAGCTGGCGACTAAGGCGGTCGACGCGGGAGCTAGGATAATTCACGGCATAACCGTGGACGACGTGATATTCAGGGAGAACCCTTTGAGGGTGGTAGGTGTAGCTGTGGAGTGGACTGCGACGCAAATGGCAGGGTTACACGTCGACCCGCTCTTCGTCAGCGCCAGAGCAGTAATCGACGCCACTGGGCACGACGCGGAGGTGATCTCCGTGGCGGCGAGGAAGATCCCGGAGCTGAACATCTCCATCCCCGGCGAGAGGTCGGCATACAGCGAAATAGCGGAGGAGCTGGTGGTGGAGAACACGGGCCAGGTAGCCCCAGGGCTCTACGCCACTGGAATGGCGGTCTGCGAAGTGAAGAACCTGCCCAGGATGGGGCCCATCTTCGGCGCCATGGTGCTTTCCGGGAAGAGGGTGGCCGAGCTGGTCATCGAAGACCTTCGTAAGTCTTAAAACCTTTGAGGACTTGGTAAGGGAGGAAGGGCCGGATGTCCCAGACGGTCAAGCTCTCGGACAAACTGAGCGGCGTCGTTGAGTCCTTCAGGGACAACCCGACAATGGGCAGGAAAGAGCTGGTGCTGAAGGTCTTCCACGTTGGCATAGGAACCCCGTCGAGGAAGGAGCTGATAGACGGGATAGCCAACGCCTTTGGGGCCCAGAGAGACCTAGTGCTGATCAGGAGGGTCGACACGGTCTACGGAGCTGGAATTAGCAAGGTAATTGCGGAGATCTACAAGGACAAGGCGATCATGCAGAAGTACGCCCCGGCTCACTTGATCGGGAGGGACACTGGCCAGAAGGTGAAGAAGGGAGGTGGTAAGGGTGCCAAGCAAGGGTAAAGAGGGAGGAGTTAAGGCCGTAGTCAGGACTTATTACGAGATAAAGGACGGCAAAATAGTCTTGAAGAACAAGAAGTGCCCCAGATGCGGGAGCGTAATGGCCCACCACATGAAGCCCATCGAGAGGTGGCACTGCGGGAAGTGTCACTACACGGAGTTCGTAGGTTCTAAGAAATGATCGTTTTAGGGATCGAGAGCACAGCCCACACTTTCGGAGCAGGCGTAGTTTCCGACAGCCCTGTCAGGATACTCTCCAACGTCAGGGACACTTACGTCCCGCCCCAGGGCGGGATGAAGCCTGGGGACTTGGCGAGACACCACTCGGAAGTAGCCCCTACGGTCGTGAGGACTGCTCTGGAGAGGGCGAACGTCTCCATAGAGGAAGTCGACGCCATAGCAGTTGCTTTGGGCCCAGGGATGGGCCCGGCGCTAAGGGTAGGAGCGGTGGTGGCGAGGGGCCTGGCCCTGAAGCACAACAAGCCCATAGTGCCCGTAAACCACGGGGTAGCCCACATAGAGATCGGGATCTTCACTACTGGAAGCAAGGACCCCCTCGTCCTTTACCTCTCCGGAGGAAACACGATAATTGCGACCTACTTCGACGGCAGGTACAGGGTCTTCGGCGAGACGCTCGACATCGCGCTTGGCAACATGATGGACGTCTTCGTGAGGGAAATAGGACTGGCCCCGCCCTACGTGAAGAACGGGATCCACGTGATCGACATCTGCGCCGAGGGCGGGAAGAAGCTGATCGACCTGCCTTACGTCGTTAAGGGTAACGACATGTCTTTCTCTGGACTGCTGACCGCGGCCCTTAGGCTAAAGGACAAGGTAGACATTCACGACCTCTGCTACAGCGTCAGGGAGTACGCCTTCGACATGCTCTTAGAGGCCACGGAGAGGGCCCTGGCCTTGACCGGGAAGAGGGAGATCCTCGCAGTCGGAGGGGTTGCGGCCAGCGTCTCCCTCAAGGGCAAGCTCGAGGCTTTGGCCAAGGACAGGGGGGTCGAGCTCAAGATAGTCCCTTCCGAGTACGCGGGGGACAACGGGGCCATGATAGCTTACACCGGACTCCTGGCCTTTAAGGCTGGGCAGAAGGTGGCTCCGGAAAGAGCCCTGGTGAGGCCGAGGTGGAGGATAGACCAGGTGGAGATTGGCTGGAGATAAGGAGGGAAATAAAGAGGGGGGCGGAGGCCGTAATATACGAGGGTAACTTAAGGGGCCTGAAAGTGATCGTCAAGAGGAGGGTCTCGAAGCCCTACAGGCACCCCGAGCTCGACAGGAAGATAAACGAGGAGAGGACGGCGAAGGAAGCCAGAATGATGTACTTGGCGTTGAAGGCGGGGGTCAACGTCCCGGCAGTGCTGTTCGTCCTCCCGCCAGAGTACACGATAATCATGGAGTACGTCGAGGGCACTTTGCTCAAGGACTTCCAGGGACTGAACAGGGACATGGGGGTCGTCGTTGGAGAAGCCGTGGGGAAGCTCCACAGTTCCGGCTTAGTACACGGGGACTTGACCACTGCTAACATGATTTTATCACGGGAGAACGAGCTCTTCCTAATCGACTTCGGGCTCGCCAAGAAGAGCGACGACGTGGAAGACCAGGCGACCGACGTCCACCTCTTCATGAGGGCCTTGGAGAGCGTCCACCCCCACGTTAAGGAAGAGGTGATGCAGGGCTTCGTCGAGGGATACTCGAGGCACGTGAGCTACTACAGGGACGTCCTGGAGAAGGTCAAGGAGATAAGGATGAGGGGGAGGTACGTTGAGGAGAGGCGTAAAGGTGCTAACGTCTAACGAGGGGAAGTTCAGGGAGCTGGCCGGGCTAGCGAAGGAGTTCGGCATCGAACTGGAGTGGGTCAACGTCCCCAAGTGGGAGATACAGTCGGAGGACTTGGCGGAAATAGCGAAGTTCTCCGCCGAAATAGCCTTCACCATAGTGAAGTCGCCCGTAATAGTCGAGGACACGGGCCTGTTCATAGACGCCCTGAACGGCTTCCCAGGGCCTTACACCAGCTACGCGAGGAAGACGATAGGCCTTGAGGGGGTTCTGAAGCTGATGCAGGGAGTTGAGGACAGGAGGGCTAAATTCGTGACCTACTTGGCTTATGCCGACAGCCAGGGGACTAGGGTCTTCAGGGGCGAGGTGACGGGAAAGATCGCCGAGGAAATAAGGGGGGACAGGGGGTTCGGCTTCGACCCCATATTCATCCCGGACGGGGAGAGCAGGACTTTCGCGGAGATGGACGTGCCAGAAAAGAACAAGTACTCGCACAGGGCCAGGGCCTTCAGAAAGTTCGCCGAGTTCTACCTCACTTATACGCAAGGGTCTCCTTGACGCTCTCCTCGTTGAGCTCCCTGAGCTCCCTCTCGTACAGGGCCTCTATCTCGTTCACTATTTCCTCGTCCAATTCCCTGTCCAGGGCGTTCACGAACCTCTCGAGATCCCTCAGATTCGCTATGTTGGGCACGACGGAGCTGAAGTTGAACTTGAGAGCGTAAAGCAGGGCTACCTCGTAGAGCTTAAGCCCCTTCCTGTACGCCAAGTCTTTAATCGGCTTCACTACCTCCATCGCCCACTTTATCCAGTTGACGTCCTTGAACCTCCTGTGAAGCTTGGGGTCGACCTCGAGCGGGTTCCTCTCCTCGTCGAGGGCGTCGGAGGCGTGCGGAACCCTGACCACCTTCCCCACGTTGTATTTGTCGAACGTCCTGCCCGGCTCCTGCTCTATTATGTTGAAGATGAACTCGAGGCCCTCGTAGCCCACCTCTATCGCCTTCAAGCCTTCCTCCAGCCAACCCAACGTGGGGCCTAGGGCGACCCCCACGCTCCTGGCTATCCCGTCCTTCTTAAGGCTCATGGCGAACTCGAGCACCTTCCTGTCCGTTATGTGCCTCATCTTGGGGTTGTGGAGCATGAGGATGTCGACGTAGTCCGTGTTGAGCCTCTCCAGGGACTTCTTGACTGCGAATTCGAGGTAGTCCACGTCGTAGTTCAGGCTTATCCTGTTACCCTGCTTGTGGTAGAAGTCGAGGCCCACCTTCGTTAGGATGACTATCCTGTCCCTCTTCGTCCCCAAGGCCTTAGCTATCACCTCCTCGCCTTTCCCCTCGCCGTAGACGTCGGCCGTGTCGAAGAAGGTTACGCCCATGTCGAAGGCCTTCCTGACGACCTCTTCCGCCCTGTCAATATCGCCTCCCCACTCGTGCGTGACCAAAGACCACAGCCCCAGGCCCAACTCGCTCACTTTTATGCCCGTAGTACCGTACTCCCTGAGCCTCACGGTTCTACCCCCGTTTGAGTTGCTATGCGTTATGAGTGTAGTCAGGAGGGAATAAGTAAATGTTAGTTAAGGTCTCGAGGGAGCAGTACGAAAGGATAATGGACTCCCTGAAAAGGGCGGTCTACGAGTACAACACCTCGCTGAGGGGGACCAACGTCTACCTAAAGCCCTACCACGTCGTCCACAGAGGGGACAGGAAGTACATATACGTGGGGAGGTACTGGTACGTCCTGGAGAGGGAGAAGGGGAAGCTCAAGTGGAGGTACTTGGGGAAGGCCAAGCCGTTCCAGAGCTTGCCAGATCCGCCGAGGATCCCCGAGATAACTATAGTCGTTGAGGGGAACGAGTTCTACGTCGAGGAAAAGGCCTTAGAGTATCTCGAATGAGAGGAGCTTCGCTATCTCCCCTCTGGGCAGTTTGGCGTGAACTCCCGTAACGATCGCCGCCATGTCCTGGTAGTCCAGCCTGATCAGCTCGGCCGCCGCTAAGGCGGCTGCAGGACTGAACGGGGTGCCCTGGAAGGCCAGATAAGCCCCCTTCCTCGCGCTCCTCTTTGCCAGGACTTTCAGCTCGGAGAGTGCGTCCAGCGGCTTCTCGGACTTTATCATCTTGCCCAGCTCCGTCTTCTTCACTGCCTCGTAAAGGAGGGCCGGGTTCCCCGAGGCCGCGTCCTTGACCTGATCCTTGACAGTACAACCCTCCATCTCGACAGACCTCAACGCGAAGGCCGTGGACAACGCGAAGTAGTCCGCATAGCCACAGAGGATCTTCTTCATGGGGGCCTGCCAGTCGCCCCTGCTGGACTTGGCTATGTTGTAAACCTTCCTCATGATGTAGGCCTCGACCAGGTTGCTTATCGTGGAAGGCGCGGAGGACTCCTTTGGGGCCTTAGTAATCGCGTAGACGAGGGCGTCGCCGAGCGTCCTAGAAGCGTTCGATGCCACCGGGACGAGTGACTGGAGGGTGGAAACGGACTCCAGTCCGGCCCTAAGTAGGGTCAAGTTGGACTCGGCCGAGAACCGCCTCGATACCATGCCCCTCTCGAGGGAAATGGCATAAGAAATCAGGGACTCCAGCTCGTCGACCGCCATCAGGCCGACGTATGCGTCCACCAGGTCGTTCACAATTTTGGAGTTCTTGGAGAGCCCGGAGAGGGACTTGAGGATCGTGACGCCCCTTTCTTTAAGGTTGGTCAGGATCGCCTCGGGCGTGTTCAGCCCTTCCCTCGTGACTATCTTCTTCTCCCAGAGGACTGCGGCCAGCTCCTTGAAGTCCTTGGAGGCCAAGACCTCTTCGACGGTCTCCTTGCTCAGAGTGCCCGACTTGATTATCCTCGCTACGGCAGTGACGTAAGCGTGAACTGGCATGCTCAAGACTTGAGCACCTCTATTACCTTGGAGACGAGGAGGTTAACGGCGGCGTCGAAATTCCTCTTCGCCGCGTTGTCGACCGACTTGAGCTCCTCCTGCTTCTTGGCCTCGTAAGTCCCCCTGAGCTTCTCGACCTCGTCGTTCACCTCCTTGTCGATCATGTCGTATATTTCTTGAAGCTTGGCGTCAGCCGCCTTGCTCAGCTCGTTAGCTAGCTCGTCAACGAGCAGCATGAGCCTCTTGCCGTAATCGGAGACCTCGAACTCCTTGCTCTTCAACCCGTTCTCGAGCGAGACGACCGCGTTAACGTAGCTGGCGAACTTTGACGACATCAAGAAGGAAGGAAGGTTCACGTTTAAATTGATTTCCTTCCCCTAACGATGTAGCCCGTGTGCATTACCCCGATGTTCCTCGGCCTCACGGCGTTCTCCTTTACCTGGTACTCCCTGAGTATGAGTTCCTCCGCGCGGACGTCGACGAAGCCCTTGGACTGCATGGCAAGGGCGGTCTTCTCGATCTGGTTCACGGTGGGCACGAAGACCACGAGAGAGGCCGAGGGCTTCAGGGCGTTATAGGCCGCCTCCACGGCGTTCCACGGGTCCGGCATGTCCAGGAAGACCGCGTCGGCATCGGTCTCGTCGAAGCCCTCCCTCACGTCCTTCAGCCTGAACTCGACGTTCGTAAAGCCCAGCATTTCGGCGTTCTTCCTCGCGGCCTCTTGCATGTCCTTCCTCACGTCGTAGGAGATCACCTTCCCCGTGCCGTTGAGGAAGTATGCCAAAGTGAGAGCTAGGAAGCCCGATCCCGTCCCAGCCTCGAGCACCTTTGCCCCGGCCCTGATACCGGAGGAGTATATCATGTAAGCTATGTCCTTAGGGTAGAGTACTTGGGAGGGCCTGTTTAGGCCGAAGTAAATGTCGTAGGGGGTCGGCCTAAGGATCTCGGCCTTCACTCCCTTCGACGTCGAGACGACACTGCCGTACTCCTTGCCTATCAAAGAGCCCAGGTCTATGTAGCCCTTGTCCGTGTGAAAGGTCTTCCCTTTCCTGACCTTGACCAGGTAAACCCTCTTCGGGTCGAGCCTGATAACCGCCGGGTCACCCTCGTTTATCGGCATTCGTGAGGGAAATAGTCGGGAACGTTAAAACGTTGAGAGGTCAGACCTGGTGTCTCTCTTCACTGAATCCGAAATACCAGCCCTCATCACGTTTCCATGAAGAGCTCCTTCCTCAGGAACTCGTTGAGCGCGGCCCTAATAATCTCGCTCCTGTTCGAGTACCTTCCGGTTACCACTAATTCGTCCATAGCTTCTATAAATTTGTCAGGTAACTTGACGGTAATTATCCTCATGGAACCTCGGAGAGTGTGATTGTGGTAAGAATGATATTTAAGCGGTTTCCCACAGGTGGTCGAAGTAAAACCGGCCTATCGTGACGAAATAGTCGTGATTGGAGAGCATCGCGCTCAGGGCGTTGCCCGTTCTTATTACAAGCGCTATTGCGTCCTCGCTGATGGCGCCGCTGCCGAACATGCCAGTCCTTGTCTTGACCTCCACCCTTGTCGGGAGCTCGACCTTGACGTCCTCAGACGTCAAGACCCTGACCCTCACCCTCTTCGAGGCCTCCTCTATTGCACTGACCAAGTCGTCCACGACCAGCTCTTTGTGCGCCAAAGCTATGTCCAGTTGCCTCGAAGCCCTGTAGATCACTCCCTTCAAGGCCTCTACAACCGCCCTGCCCGTGACTATTCCGACCGTTTGGGCGCTGGGCTTCGTGGAGAGGAACGCGTTGAGGGGAAGTATTATGTCCCTCTCTATGCCTTCCAACGCGTCGTACACCCTCTTCTTCAGCGAACCCCAGACCTCGAGGAGGGGAACCGCCTCGAACCTAGAGGGCCTCTCCAAGGTCTTCCTCACCCAGCCCTTTTCCACAAGGCCTTTCAGCACCGGGTAGACCTTTACTTGGCTCATCCCTACCCTCGTCGCCAGTTCCCTGCCAGTAAGGGGGCCGTTCAAGAGGAGGGTGACGTAGACCTTAATCTCGACCTTCGAGACCCCGAAGGCCTTGGCGTAAGGCGCGACCCGTTCGATCAGCCCCTCGAGAAGATCCGAAGACATGAGATCAAGTTAAAAAGTAGCTTGGGCTATTATTTCCCCGGGTAGACGGGATGGGTGGCGCGACGAAGAAGCCGATAAGCAACGTCGAGAAGAGGCTGAAGAAACAACAGGAAGAGGCTGAGAAGAAGGAGAAGAAGAAGGCCCCTAGCAAGACTGGTAAGGAAGTGATAAGCAGGAACGTGGTTATCGACGACGATACGAGAAAGAAGGTGATGGACGAACTCAAGGCCGAGAAGGTGGTGACCCCCTACGTTTTAGCCCAGAAGGCCGGAATAACGATCAGCGTGGCGAAGAAGATCCTTGAGCAGATGGCTTCTGAAGGAGCGGTGAAGCTCGTCGCCAAGAACAGGAGGACGGCCGTTTACGTAGCGTCGTAAATCCGTAAAAGAAAATTGGATAGCGAGTATGTTACGGTCGTTTTATTCCTCCTCCTCTCCCGTTTCCGCCCTTGATATTGACCTTTTAGCCCTAAGCTTCTCGTCCCCGATCTTCCTTATGCCCTTACAAATCTCGAAAATCTCCTCAGACGCGTCCGTCACCTTCTTCGCATTACTTCCCTTCTGAAGCAACACGATGCTCTCGAATGTGACCAACGTGTCGATCTCGTCCGCCTTGTCGTAAACCGTCCCGTCGGGGAGAACTACCATTGTGGGAGCCCCGCCGAGGACGTTCTCGGACTTGTCAGCTATCTCGCCTCCGACCATAACTACTGGGACTCCCAGCTCTATTGCCCTAGATACCGCGACGCTCTCAAGGGCCTTCTGAAAGCCGAGGGGCCAGGGCTTCATGATCGAGAACAGCATCTTGGAGCCGTGGAGGGTCAGCAGCCTCCCCACCTCCGGAGTTAGCATGTCGTCCTCAAGGAGGATCCCTATGTCCCTCTCCAAGTTTATCTTAGCCGGCTCCTTGCCGGACGAGATACCGAGCTCCCTCTCCCTCTGCGAGACTATGACTTTCCTATACTTGCCGATTATGTCGCCGTGAGGGGATATCACTAGGTTAGTCAGGAAGAGCTTCGGGCCTGCCTGCTCTACTATTGAGCCTGAAATGACGTACATCTCCGACTCCATGGCCAGTTCAACCAGGGTGTTAGTCATTTGTCCTGGTATCTTCTCGCTGAGGTTCTTCACGATGCTCCTCAACCTCTTCGTGTTGTCGTAAACCTCGATCAGGTTGCCCACCGGAAAAAGAGAAGGAAGGATGACCGCTTTCACGCCTTTGTCCTTAGCGACCTTCATCAGGTTTTTGGCCTTGTCAATGTTGTTCCTCCTCATGTGTTCGGTCAACCTCATGTGGAGAATCCCAACGAGCATGCAGACAGCACCTTAGGGGTCAAGTTAGAACGCATTAGGGAACGCCATTATTAACCTTACTTATTTCCGAGTAAACTTCGTTCAGCACGTCGACGTAATACCTTGTCCCCTGTTCGATCTCGTCCATCTTTTTGAGGAGGGCCACCGTCCTCGACTCGCTGACCAGCTCCCTTATTTTCTTCCTCTCCTCGCTGAGACCTGACACCTCAGTGGGGCTCAGGAATTCGTAAACGGCTTTGCCCAGCGGCGTTGGGACTAACTGCTTTCTAGCCTTGCTCGCTATCACGTAACCCCTCCTCTTGATGGTCGAAATTATTGTGGCGTAAGTGCTCGGCCTTCCTATCTCCTTCCTCCTCATCTCGCTCACTAGCTCGCCCTCGGTGAACAGCCTGAAGTCGCTCTTCAGGAAAGACGAGATTATTTGCAACCCGAAGGAGCACTCCTCCTCCCCCTCGCAAAGCTCCTTGAGCCTGGGTATTAGGGGCTTGCTGAGCCTGAAGGGCGTGAACACCATAACTTTCTCCAGCGACTCGGGAAGCTTGCCGAAGCCCTGGAAGGAGTAGTCGACGACCCTCTCGGTTTTGTAACACTCGGTCTTGTCCTGGCTGTCGCAGTCGAGCTTAACCTCGTTGTTCTCCTCGTCGTAGACCTTGTAGCTCAGCGTCTCGACAGTTAGCTCCATCGGGGCCAGCTGGCTGGTTATGAACCTCCTGAAGATGAGGTCGTAAATTAGGAAGTGCTCCCTTGTAAGCTCCTTCGCTGGCGTTATTTCGGCCTCCTCTATCGCCATCCTCAGCTTCTCGACGTCGAGGGGCCTGGTAGGCCTTATGGCCTCGTGGGCTCCCCCCTCTCCCCACGACCTGGGCTGGAAGACCTTCTTGTAGTCCTCTCCCAGCGAGTCCTTGAGGTAGCTCTCGGCCACGCTTATTCCTACCGCTGAGATCCTCGTGCTGTCCGTCCTGTGGTAGGTTATGAGACCGCTCTCGAAGAGGTCTTGGGCTATCCTCATGGTCTCGGAGGCCGTTATCCTGTAGAGCTGGGCCGCGTCGGCGAGGAGGGCGTCAGTGGTGTAAGGGGGCAACGGGTTCTGTACTTTCCTAGTTGTGGACATCTCCTCGAACTTGATCGTCAGCTGGGAGCTCTTCGTTATCCCCCTCTCCTTGTCCCTGACTACTAGGACGGAGAAGTCCTCAAGCTTAGTTATCGTGGCCCTGTAGACCCTCCTCTTCGTCCTGTTAAAGTCCTCGTACCTCTTCACGACCCAGCCCAGGACGGGGGTCTGAACTCTGCCCGCGCTGAGGTTCCTGTTCTCATCGCAAGAGTAGCCCTTCTCGTCTAAGTGGGCCTTCTTACAGTAGTCCCTCCAGAACTCGGTCTGGAGCTTCCTCGAGAGGACGAAACCGATCCACCTGTCCTCGATCCTCCTTACTATTTGGGCCTCGACCAGGTTGACGTTGAACTCCCTCGGGTTCCTTATCGCGTTCGTTATGGCCCTCCTGGTCACCTCGTGGAACTCCGCCCTCTTTATGTTGGGGTTGAATGGCCTCAACGCCAGGTAGAGGTCCCAGGCTATCTTCTCGCCCTCGGTGTCAGGGTCTGTTCCTATGAGTACTAGGTCGGACTCCATGACTAGCCTCCTGAGGGCGTCGATCGTCCTGGACTTGTCCATCACGATCGGGGCTCCGCAGATCGGGCACTTCCCGTCCACGGTGTAGGTCACCTGGTGGCCGTTGGCGCACTTCTTTATCGTGTTGTATATCGGGACGTACTCGATCCCTTTCTTCGTCACCCTTATTTCGACCCCGTAGAACCCTTTCTCCTCAGTTGTTAGGTCGTAGACGTGTCCCTGGCTAGCCACGACGTTGAGGACTCCCTCCTCGATCACGGTCTCATAGACCCTCAGACCGTCCATGTCCCTGACGCTGGGCTTGGCGAAGAAGTTAGAGATCGTCTTGGCCTTCGTCGGCGACTCGACTATGAAGGTTATGGTCTTTACCTTTCCCAGTTGGGGCTCCACGGCCTCCTTCTTCGCCTTTATTATTGCTTCCCTCTCGCCCTCGATCTTGGATACTACCTCATGCGCGGGAGTATCGCCTATCCTCCAGGAGTCGAGGTCAAAGGGTAACCAGTTCACCTGCTCCAGGACGATGTTTAGCCTCTTAGTGAGAACCCTGAACAGGTCGTCGTCGTCCACCATCAAGATAGAGAGCCCAGTGGTGAGGGAACCTGCGTAGATCCTCGAGGTTCTACCGCTCGCCTGAACGTACGTCAGGAAGTCCGGAGAAAGCAGGTCGTTCCCCTTAATGATCAGGTCTCCCTTCGAAGCGACGAGCTTCAGGGTCTCCTCATCCTTGAACACCTGCTGGACGACCTCGTAGGCCTTCTTCAGGGTCTCGTCCTCCAGCTTACCCTCCCTTATTTCCTTGGAAAGCATCGCCAGCGCCGCTGGGGACATCCTGTTGAGCTTCTTCCTCACCCTGCCGGCGAGCCTGGCGGTTTCCCTGTCCTCCCTTATGTTGGCGAGGATAGTCAGAACCCTCGAGACCAGAAGGGGCGGGGGGACGTCGCCTATCCTGAACTTGAACTTGGGGATCCCGTAGAAGACCGCGTACTTGACCCTCCACGGGACGTCGATGCCCCTAACCAACAGGCCGTAGTGGACTGCCGAGCCCAGGAGGACGTTGATTTCCCC
The DNA here is from genome assembly GCA_049973945.1 of Thermoprotei archaeon. GTDB lineage: Archaea > Thermoproteota > Thermoprotei_A > Sulfolobales > Sulfolobaceae > Acd1. Next base: position 2,805 of record JBMFJH010000025.1, on the reverse strand, counting down.
GTTTATGAACTCCTCGAGCTTCCTGGTGCTCTCTGACGTTACGAACTCCGCCCTAATCCCGTGCTCGTTCAGGAGGTTCGCCAAGGCTTTCCCTTTCTCCTGTCCCTTGTCTACTGGTACGAAGACGAGCACTCCGTCGCCCAGCTTCTTGACGAGCTCCACGAACTTCTCGTCCGCCTCCTCCTCAGACTGGGGCATCTTGAGGTAGGCGTCTATCACGTTCCTCAGGTAGATCACCGCGCTCCCGGGCCTGAAGCCCATGAGGGAGGAGAGCACTGGATTCCCCCTGGTTATCGTGGCCGAGGAGAAGACCACGGTCTTGCCCTTGAGCTTCTCCCGCCTGATCTCGGCTATCTTCTCGAAGGCCCTTTCGTCAGTCCTGGCCTGCCTCAGCAGTTCCCTCGCGTTGGCTATGTCCTCCTGCGAGAAGCCGACCATTTGCAGTATGGCCTGGGCGCTCTTGCTGGCCTTCAACGCGGTGTCGACGTCGTCGACGAAGAGGAAGTCGTAGCTGAGGGACTTCATCAGGTCGAGGTTGGTGGTCAGGAACCTGCTTGTGGTGAGGAAGACGTCGAAGTCGTCCTTCTTTAGTGCCTCGAGGGTCTCCTGCTTTTGTGTCTCTGTGAGCCCCGCGTGGTAGTAAATGACCTTCAGCTCGGACTCTACGGCTTGGGAAATCCTGCCCAACCTCTCGACGCTCTGCTGGACTATGGTCTTGGTGGGGAAGATCGCGACGGACTTCTTCCTCTCTGCCGCGAAGTAGGCGCTCATTATTAGGCCGAAGGTGGTCTTCCCCAGCCCGGGAGGGGCTATTATCGCGAAGTTCTCCCCCCTCAAAGCCCTGAGCACCCAGGCCCTTTGGGGGCCCAGAGGGGGGTAGCCCAAAGCCTTCTTGAAGAACTCGACTACCGCGTTGAACCTCCTCCCCAGCTCAAGGGTTTGTGCTAAGCCCTTCAGCGTCCCCTCTTCCTTTAACGCCTCGGCCAACTGGAAGACGCTGGTGAACTCCCTTTCAGACCTTATGCACTTAGAGCACGCACTACCCTTGTGCAACCTTTCGGCCGAAATGTCGCCCCCACAGTTGGGGCAAGACGACGCATATATTGACGGAGGAACGTCGGCCTGCACTAGTAGGTTGCCCGTCCTGGGCGTTTAAATGCTTTCCAGTTCCGAGATCTTCAAGAAAGAAATTGTAAAATTGTTAGGATCACTTTCTCCATTTGAATTGAGTTAGTTCTATCAACGCCAGTACTTCGGTTCCCTTTCGCCTCCGCACAGATGCTCACACATAATTATAATAGATTTGCTTGATCGATAAACTACGAGTTACTATGTCGACCAGCTCTATTGAATTGAAAATCATCGAGGCCAAGCAGAGGGACGTCGGGAGGAAAATCGCGAGGGTCTCGGAGAGCGCGATGAGGAAGCTCGGAATGGAGGCGGGAGACTTCGTCGAGGTCATAGGCCCTTCTGGCTCCTCGCTGGTTCAAGTCTTCCCGGGTTACGACCAAAACGACAACGAGATCAGGCTGGACGGATACGTGAGGAAGAAGATCGGCGCCTCGGTGGGCGACGAGGTAAAGGTTAGGAAAGTCAGGGTAGACGAGGCCACCAGGGTGACCCTCGCCCCAACCCAGCCGATCTACTTCGGCCAGGACTTCGTGGACTACGTGAAGGACGTCCTCATGAACAAGCCCCTAATGAGGGGGGAGACCGTTCCTATCCCGATTTACACCGGGACGATCGACTTAGTCGTGACCAACACTCAACCCTCTAGTTATGTTTACGTCACGCCCAAGACCAACATAGAGATCAGCAGGGAGCCGGTCAAGGAGCCCATAACGACGGAGAGGGTGACCTGGGAGGACATAGGCGACCTCGAGGAGGTCAAGGAGAGGCTCAGGGAGATGATAGAGCTACCGATGAAGCACCCCGAGCTGTTCAGGCACCTGGGGATAGAGCCCCCCAAGGGAGTCCTGCTCTACGGCCCTCCAGGAGTCGGGAAGACGCTGTTGGCCAAGGCCTTGGCCAACGAGATAGGGGCCTACTTCATCAGCATCAACGGGCCTGAAATAATGAGCAAGTACTACGGCGAGAGCGAGCAGAGGCTCAGAGACATATTCGAGGAGGCGCAGAAGAACGCGCCCTCGATAATCTTCATCGACGAGATCGACGCGATAGCCCCCAAGAGGGAGGAGGTGGTGGGGGAGGTAGAGAAGAGGGTAGTGGCCCAGCTCCTGACCCTCATGGACGGGATCAAGGGCAGGGGTAGGGTAGTGGTAATAGGCGCGACCAACAGGCCTGACGCCGTAGATCCAGCCTTAAGGAGGCCTGGGAGGTTCGACAGGGAAATCGAGATCAGGCCACCAGACACCAAGGGCAGGAAGGAGATCCTGCAGGTCCACACAAGGAACATGCCGTTGGCCGAGGACGTGGACTTAGACAAGCTGGCCGAGATAACTTACGGCTACACCGGGGCCGACTTGGCCGCCCTAGCTAAGGAGGCCGCCCTCATAGCACTAAGGAGGTTCATGACAGCGAAGAAGATCGACCTGAACTCCCCGCAGATCCCGCCGGAAGTGCTCAAGGAGCTCAAGGTCACGATGAACGACTTCCTGAACGCCATGAAGGTGATTCAGCCGACATTGCTGAGGGAGGTCTACGTCGAGGTTCCCAAGGTGAGGTGGACAGACATCGGCGGCCTCGAGGACGTGAAGCAGCAACTGAGCGAGGGCTTCGAACCCGGACGCAGTGATTGAGCTCGACGCGAGTTTAGTTCAGTACCTCAAGGAATTCAATGTCGTA
>JBMFJH010000024.1:0-20980 GCA_049973945.1 Thermoprotei archaeon | reverse complement strand
AGTCGAACCCACAGACATCATAAACAGGATGAGGCACTTGCTGAGGGGAGGAGAGGCGAAGATGAAGGAACTCATAAAGCAGAGCGTCCCCAACGCTGATCCTGTAACGATAAGCAAGCTAGAGGTATCCGCTGAGGTCGTTAATGCCCTGAACTTGGTTTACAAAGTCGTCAGGCACTACATAAACTTGGCCAAGAAGCTGAAGAGCCCCATGTTGATGTACCAGATCCAGATGGTTATACCGATACTCAAGAGGATGGCAGAGGCCTACTCCAGGGCCCAGGACACGTTCAAGGACGGGAAACCTGTAGGGGACTCCCTAGGGCCCCTAGTCGCTGCCAGGCTGATGATGAACGCCACGAGGAAGTGGGAGCCCGCGGAGGAGACCGTGGCGGGAGAGACGGTAATAGAAGGAAGGAGGGTGATAGTCGTTAAGGCACTAGGTCCTCTAGCTACGGTGGGCAGACCGGGAGAGGCGGTAGCTAAAATCGTAGAGGAGTACGGGAATCAAGTGTCTAGGATAATCACAGTCGATGCCGCCCTTAAGCTAGAGGGAGAGCAGACGGGGAGCGTCGCTGAGGGGGTGGGAGTAGCTATGGGCGACCCAGGCCCTGAAAAGATCGCGATAGAAAGGGTGGCCGTGAAGTACGGGATTCCGATAGATGCAGTAATTGTCAAGATGAGCATGGAGGAAGCCATAACTGATATGCCCAAGGAGGTGTATGAGGCTGCTGACAAGGCGGAGGCCCTAGTGAGGAAGATAATAGCCGAGAGGACGCCAACCGGCTCCACAGTGATAGTCGTGGGAGTGGGGAACACCTCGGGTGTCGCACAATGAGCGTTAACCTACAGCCTCAGAAACAGGAGACCAAGACAGTTCTCAGATGCCCCAAATGTGGCTATACAGAGGAGAGGCAGTTCCAGCCCGGAGACTTCGTCATGAAGGTCGTGGATAAGACGTGTCCCAAGGATGGAACGCCCTTGGTTCTCTGGGGCATTTATACGATTAAGCCCGAGAACAAGGCACAATAGTTTTAAAATGGAGACGAGCTAGGATGTAAATGCCCACCCGGCCATAGTGGGCGGGCAACACCCGGACTCGTCTCGAACCCGGAAGTTAAGCCGCCCACGTTAGCAGGGCCGTGGGATCCGCGAGGGCCCGCAGCCCTGCTAAGCCGGGATGGGCATCCTTCCATTCGTTTTTAATTTTCGGTTGAACATTAGTCGCCGAGAATCTGATGAAAAGGATTTACGACGAATTGCACGGTCACGTCGAGCTCAGGGATCACGAGGTCGAATTAGTCGAGACCCCAATATTTCAAAGGCTTAGGAGGATAAAGCAGCTGACTCTCGCTCACCTAGTTTACCCTGGGGCCACTCACGTCAGGTTCAGCAATTCCCTTGGAACGATGGTGCTGGCGGGAAAGGTGGCGAACGGCCTCCTCGAGAAGGGCATCATAACGAAGGACGAGGAGTTGAAGCTGAGGATCTCGGCGTTGCTCATAAACGTAGGTCAAATGCCCCTAAGCCACTCCTTGGAAGGCATCTTCGCTTCCCAAGGACTAACTAGCGACGAACTGAGGAGTTTCATAATAGAGAACTCCGAGATCAGAGACGCCCTGGAAAGGAACGGGTTCAGCCCGAAAGAGATAATAAGAATCTACGAGGACAACGGCCTCCTCACGTCCATCCTGGACAGCGAGGTTGACGTCAACAGGCTCGATTACCTTCAGAGGGACTCGATTCACACCGGCGTTAGGCTCGGGGGATTCGACGTGGACAGGCTCTTACAGACGGTGACGTACCACGAGAACAAGACGGTATCGGTGAGCTCGAAGGGGCTTTACGCCCTAGAGGACTTCTACATAGCTAGGCTACACATGTACGAGGCCGTTTACTACCACAAGACCATCTTAGGTTACGAGATATTCGCGAGGAAGTTGTTCGAGGACCTAGCGAAGAGTTGTTGTGCCGAGATTCTCGAGGCGAAGTACGTGATGTCGTTAGTCAACCAGGGGTTAATGCCTTATTGGGACGACGACTGGTTCATGTCCAGGCTCTACAACGCCCTCGGAGATCCGGACGTCCCCGAGAGGTTGAAGCAGTCGATAAAGGACTTCCTCAACAGGAGGGGCCCTAAGCTCGTGTCTGAGAGGGTTTCCTTCACAAAGAGCGATCCGGAGTTCATGGACTCAAGGATAAGGAGGCTCATGCAGTACGGCGTCCCCGAGGACGCCATAATACCAGTCGAGGAGAAAATCCCTGTGGTCTCTAGGGACAAACTCAAGTTCGAGGAACCCCTCGAGACCCTAATAGCGACGATGCCCGAGAACCTTTACATACAGAGGATTTACGTACTACAGCCCTTCGTCAAGAGGGCTAGAGAGGTATTATCCTGAACTCGCGACGTTCGCGTAAGCGGGTATAGTGGGGGATTACCCTGAAAGCTCCTGACTTCTCAAGGGTGAAGCTGCTTCTGGCGGATTTGGATGGAACCATTACGTTATCAAGGGACAGCTACAAGCTAGGTTTGAAGACCGTCGAAGCCCTCAGGAAGCTGGAAAGCAACGGGATAAAGGTGGGTCTAGTCAGCGGTAACTCCTATCCGGTTCTCAGGGGCCTGGCGACCTACCTGGGGCTTACGGGCGGAGTGGTAGCGGAGAACGGTTGCGTTGTGTACTACTCTGGGAATTTGATACCGGTCTGCGTAGAGCTGGACAGGTCTCTCGCTGTCGAGTTCGCCACTAAGTTCGGCCTGAGAGAGAGTTGGCAGAACGAGTACAGGAAGTACGAGTTCGCCTTCAGTCCGCCGAAGATAACCGAAGACATGAGGAGGTGGGCAGAGGAGAGGGGGCTCTACATAAAGTCCAGCGGTTATGCAGTCCACATAAGTAAGAACAGGGAAGGCAAGGCGGTTGGTGTAAGGAAGCTGATAGAGGTCACAGGGCTAAGCAAGGATCAAGTGGTGGGCATTGGTGACTCGGATACCGACGTTGAGTTCCTGAAAGAAGTGGGGATCAAGGTCGCTGTGGCGAACGCCGACGAAAGCCTCAAGTCGGTCTCCGACTTTATAACTAAAAGGCCGAGTAGTGAGGGGGTTAGGGAGCTGGCGGAGCTGATCTTGAGGGGTGTCAGGGGTGAGTGAGGACATAGAGACGCTGGCCTACAAGTACGCTTTGCAGAACGCTGTGAAGTACGGCGGGAGGGCCACTGAAGGTCCTGTAGTGAGCAAGGTCTTCGGCGAGAGGCCAGACTTGAGGCAGAGGGCGAAGGAGGTAGTCGAGATAGTCAGAAAGGTCGTGCAGAAGGTCAATTCTATGCCTCTGGAGGAGCAAAGGAGGGAGCTGGAGACGAAGTTCCCCGAGCTCCTTGAGGAAAAAAAAGGAGAAGAGAGGAAAGGCCTACCGCCCCTCCCAGGAGTCAAGGAAGGGAGCTTGGTAGTCAGGTTCGCCCCCAACCCTGACGGGCCGTTGCATTTGGGCAACGCGAGGGCCGCGGTCATAAACGACGAGTACGCGAAGATGCACAAGGGCAAGTTCATCCTGAGGTTTGACGACACTGACCCGAAAGTGAAGGTTCCCATCAGGGAGGCCTACGACTGGATTCGCGAAGACCTCAAGTGGCTCGGGGTTGTAGTTCACGAGGAGATAAGGGCATCTGCGAGGCTAGAGATCTATTACGAGTACGCCCGGAAGCTCATCGAGTTGGGAGGCGCTTACGTGGACACGTGCACGGAGGAAGAGTTCAGGCAGATGAGATCCTTAAGGAAGCCGTGCCCGAACAGGGAGAAAACTCCCGAGGAGAACCTGGAGCTTTTCGACAAGATGCTCTCTTCCCCGCTCGACTTCTCCCAATTCGGCGGGAGGAAGCCCGTCGTTAGGATTAAGACAGACCTGAACTCGCCCGACCCCTCGCTGGTGGACTGGGTCGTCCTGAGGATAGTCGAGGACCCTAAGCACCCGCTCGTCAGCGACAAGTACATATGGCCGACGTACAACTTCGCGTCCGCCATAGACGACAAACTGACCGGTACTACCCACATATTCAGGGGGAAGGAGCACGAGCAGAATACCGAGAAGCAGAAGTGGGTCTACAAGTACTTCGGCTGGACTTACCCTCAAGTCTACAGCATGGGCAGGTTGAAACTGGAAGGCTTCATGATGAGCAAGTCGAAGATCAGGTTGATGTTAGAGAAGGGGTCGGAGAGGGACGACCCGAGGCTTCCGACATTAGCTGGTCTTAGAAGGAGGGGGATATTGCCCGAAACGATTAGGGAACTGCTGATTCAGATAGGAATGAAACCCAACGACGTGACTGTTAGCTTCATGAACTTAGCGGCGATAAACAGGAAGATATTGGATCCGATAGCCAAGCGACTGATGTTCGTTGCCAAACCTGTAGAGTACAGGATAGATCTTTCTGGACTCGGCGTCAAGGAACTGGTAGCCCGCCTTCCCTTAAGGCCGAACTCGAACGAATACAGAGAAATTAGGGTTGCTCACGGGGACGTAATTCTACTAGAAGAATCGGACGCAATGGACTTCAAGCGCCTGAGGCTCGTTGAACTCTGCAACGCCGAGATTGACGACTCTAACGAGATCATTGCTTGCAAGTCTTTGGACGTACAGGAGGCCAAAAGGTCGTCTTTACCTATTGTGCAATGGGTTAAAGCTTCTGAAGCCGTGTCGGTCAAGCTCTACAGAATATTGGGTACTGAGAACTACGAGGTTATCAGCGGTAAGGGCGAAGCCGAGTTCAAGAAGTTAAAAGAAAACGAGATAATTCAGCTAATAAGGGTTGGATTCTCGAGAGTGGACGAGGTAACTCAATCAGAGATAGCTCTCATATTCTCACATGAGTAACTTTTTAAGCGTCTAACTGATTGAGACCTAGCGCGACGAGGTAAAGGAGGAGGATGAACGCGATGTCAAAGCCGTCTTACGTGAAGTTCGACGTACCTGACGAGCTTCAGAACAAGGCTTTAGAGGCCCTCAAGAAGGCGAGGGAAACTGGAGGTAAGATAAAAAAGGGTACCAACGAGACCACCAAGGCGGTTGAAAGGGGGCAGGCGAAGCTCGTCCTTATTGCAATGGACGTTCAGCCTGAAGAGATAGTGGCTCACTTGCCTCTCCTGTGCAACGAGAAGAAAGTTCCATACGTTTACGTCGCCTCAAAAAAGGCCCTTGGAGAGGCTGCTGGTCTTCAAGTGGCAGCCGCGTCCGCTGCAATCGTCGACCCAGGCGGTGCGAAAGACCTCGTGGACGAAGTGATTAAGAGGGTGAACGAGTTAGTAGGCAAGTCCAGCTGATTGTTTCAGCCTCACTTTCGGACAAGTCACTGAATTTTTAGTTTTCTGTTGCTCGACATGAAGGCAGTAGGCGGGATACTGTCCTCAATCATCCTAGTTTTATTAAGTGTATCGGTTGTATATCTACTGCTATACATAGCACACATAAACCTCAACCAAGAGTACGTACAGGCTCAAATAGTGCAGGACTCGTTGGCCTCACCGAAGGCCTACCAGGTTAGTGGTTCTTCCCTCGTATCCAACGGCGTAATCTACGTAAAATACGTAATTTATCCAGGAGGGAACGTAGTCAATGTGTCCAAACCGTTCAGGGGGTACGTAGATCTCGAGAAATTGCTTAAGGGCAACCCATGGGCTTTAGTCGTCTTATCCAACGGGCAAACGTTCAACATCACCAGAAACCCTGATCTGACGTCTAGTGGCTCCTGGAGCCAGTACGTGGCCCTCCCTTATTACGCTCCCTATCCACTTGATCCAGCGAACCTCTCGACCTGGTACGAAATATCAGAAAAGGGCCTATCTAGCAATCCTGTACGTGCGTTCTTTTCTATAAAGCCCACGTACATATCCAATGAAGTCCTCGTGCCCCCCAGCGCTGCAACTTTCGGTGATGGCACCGTCGCGGCCGTGCCAGTTAAGACGGGTAACGGGTGGTTAAATTTCACCGTGTTCTCGCCACCCTATACCTTATCGAACGGGACGTGGAATGATCCCAGCAATCCATACCAATACTTCTACACTAAATCAAGCTTGGGCGTTCTCCTGACTAACGCCTCTGGTACTAAGATCGTCTTAGTTATCAATTGGGCGATCGTGTGGGGCTACATAAAATGGCGCCCGTGGAATATCGAAGGCGTATACATAGGTGAATGGTACACTTTCAGCCCCCCTTACATCAGCGTGCAGTACAAGGTTCTACAGGGGGACGGCAGCGACTTCCGTTATATATACGGCTACACCAACAACAGCGTAGACTCAGTTCCTGCAATAAAACTCCTTTATCCGGTGTCAGCGAGAACAACGAGTCTCGGCGCATCGCCTAATTACTTTTGGTTTACGTTAAGAGTAGCAATACATTTCGCTCAAGGGAGTCCCGCCCAGGTCTTCCTGTGGGTGGGCACCTACAACGGGTCTGGATTCGTATGGAGCAAACTTTACTTCAAGGAACTCACGGGGCAGCCAGTACCTAAAAAGGTCAATTACGTTTGGCCTGTATCGTGGTCGGGTCCATATAAGCCACTCGTGATTTGGCTCAGCGATTGGAACGCCGTTACGACAGGACCTTCCTTCCCTGTGAACGTTTACGGAATTTACACAAATGCTACTAACGTAAATCCCTTTACTAACGGAATCGCCTACTATCCAACTCCGATCGACCTCGTACCGGGTTCAGTAATCTTGATAGTTCCTGCTAACGTGAATACTGGGTCACCAACGCCGCCAAAGACTTATGTTGCGTACATAAACTCCACGGTGTAGTGGTCAGCTTAAGCGTAGTACTGACGGTTTACGCTAGGTACCAGTACGTATATCAAGCCCTCGATAGCCTCAGGAGGAGCGGGATGCCTCCCGACGAATACGAGGTGATTTTAGTTGCAGACCAGCCACACAGAGTTCAGTTCGATCGGGTTAAAGCGATCGAATGCAGTAGTCCAAACCACGGCGAATGCGTAATTAGGGGCATAAACGAGTCCGTTTCAGACGTTATTGTTTTCTTGGAAGACGATGACGCGTTTTCTAAGGGAAAGTTAGAGAAAGTGAAGGAGGTTTTCTCTTCGAAGCGAGACGTGGACTACTACCACAACAGACAGGTCTACATAGATGCTCAGGGCCGCGAAATTAAGAGTGCCGACCCCAGGGTATTCATCTACGAGTATTTCCAACCAGGCCGAACGCAAATAATGAGAGCTCCGCGTGATTACATGGATACCTGGCTTAGGTACCCTGCACTCCACCATAACTTGAGTTCAATTGCAATCAGGAAGCGTCTGATCAAAGGTAATGAGGAGGCGTTAGCGAAACTGAAGTCTTCGATCGATTGGGCGCTGACTTTGCTCTCAATGACGTCAGTAGGCATTCACGACAAGACCAGACTAACTTACTATAGGGTGGGATCAGGATCCACGAGCGCCAGGAAATCGCCCGGCGAGCTAAGAAGGCTACTAGAGGTCTACGAGAGGGAGCTTCAAAGCAAGCTCACGTTCCTTAAGTACGCAGAGCTCCAGGACTTTCAGCTCGAATACGGCAATTTAGACGCGAGGATTCACAGGCTCTACCTCGACTTCCTCAAGGGAAGGAAGCCCTCGTATACCTTCAGCCTCAAAGAGGCCTTTCAACTGTCAAGAAGACGTGAACTCGTTCTAGGAGCTTTCGAGTTTGTCTTATACAATTCATCTAGGCACGAGGCCCTGTTCAAGGGGCTCGGCAAATTAACCAGCGCACTACTGGGGGCCTTTCTTCGATGATCCCATGAACGAGAGTATCGAAGTTCCCTCGGCCACGTCGTTCCAACTCATGCCTAAGGCTAGTATAAGCTGCTCGAAAGTACTCCTGACGTGTTCGACGTACTTGTCTACGTCCACTTCGGAGAGCTTCGTCAGCTGGATCGGCTTCACGCCGTCCTTCGTCTTTACCTTTACGAAGGAAATCACGTCCCTAGGCTGTACCACTATGCCGTTCTGCTTCAAGAGCAAAGCCGCCTTAACGTGTTGCGGCGTGTTCTTCGTGTAGCTCTCAAGAGGCTTAGCCAGCATAATTCTGAACGCTAAATCGTCCAGGTTGTAGTCCCTGTTCTTGAGCCTCCTGTACACATCCTTTATCTTGTCCATGACCTGCTTCCTCACCCTCTCCAGATCTTGTGGCCCGTTAATCGATGCTATTAGCTTAGTCACCTCAGAGAACGCCTTCTTCAGGAACTCAGGAGTGTTCCTCTTCTTAGCCAACATCCCCTTTATCTCGACCTTACCGTCGGCGTAAACTCCTAGGTAGTTCTTCTTTAGGCCAGAGAACGCGACGAACTTGTAGGTCTTGTCGAGCTCCAGGTCCAAGCCGAACTGCTCCTTAACGTACTTCACAAGGGCCTCCAGCTTGTCTTTGGGCGGATCGTGTAAGAAGAGCGAGTCCGTGTCGCCGTACAGAACCTTCAGGCCTAGCTCTCTCGCCTTCGCAATCGTAGAGGTGATGACGAACCTCCCGAGTGCTGTCGTGCTTTCAGCCACAGCAGGAGCGTAAAGCGGGAAGCTCTCAGCCCCAAATACGCCGTAAGTGGCGTTGATGAACACCTTCATCGCGGACTGCACTACCTCGTAAAGCGACTTCTGTTCGGGAGTGGCGTTAGGGCTCTTGGCCTTCTTCTTGTAAATTTTCACCCTGAAGTCCCTCAACAGGCCCGTAATCTCAGCAGTTATACCCAGCCTGTCGAAGCACACCACGTGAAGTACCTGGCCCGTTTCGTCCTTGATCTCCTTGACGCTCTTGCAGCTCTCGACGTCGACGGTCTCGTAGCTCAGGTTCCAGTTCCTTATGACCGAGGGGTACAGAGACGCGAAGTCCAGCACTACGACGTTGAAGAATATCCCCTGCGGGGGGTCTATGACGACGGCCCCTTTGTACCTCTTCCCCTTGATGATCGCAGACGTCTTAACGTTCGACGTCCTTGTTAAGATTTCCTCCTTCAGCGGGATGAGCCAGCCTCTCTGCCTGTGCTCCCAGTAGTACAGGTTCTTGATCCAATTCGAAACTTCCGTCCTGGTTAACTCCTCTATACCAAGCTTGGAGAGTCTGGACAGAATGACCATTAACCTCCAGACGAGGTTGTCCTTATCGGTAGTGAGCTTGAGGGTGATCTCGGAGTCGCGCAGGTTGTACTCTACGAGCTTCTGGAGGTCAAGGAAGCTCACGAGCGTGTCTATCTTGACCTTAGACTCCCCAAGGACGGCCTGGGCTATTGCGTCAAGGGTGTACTCGGCGTACTTTCCCCCGAAGACGTAGTTCTTGACTGCCTTGTTGAAGAAGAACTTGTAGAGGTCTACGTGGAGCCCGGCCAGGTACTTCCCTTCCTTCCCCGTGTCCTTGAAGGGTATCCTGTCCTGGCTTATCCCCAGCTTCAGCGCCCTGGTTATGAGATAGGGAATGTCGAAGTTGTCCCCGTTGAACGTCAGTATCATGGGATATTCCAGGACGTCCTCGAAGAACTTGAGAAGCAGATCCTTCTCTCTCGAGAACAGCTTCACTTCCACGTCCTTGAGGCTCGGGTTAAGGTCGTTGGTCACGTCGCTCCTCGCGAGTAGATAGACCCTCTTTTTACCGTCGTTCCCAACCATGGAGACGCTGATTATCGGGAACTCGGCCTTAGTGGGGTCAGGTATTTTGCCCTTTGTCGGCGTGTAGACCTCGATGTCTACTGCGGCCCTCTTTATGTTCGGCACGGAGGCCTCGAATATGGGAGTCCACTCCACCGCCAGCTTCTTAGTGCTCTCCGTGGCGTCCTCGAGGGATCTCTCGATCTCTCTCTTGTCCTCCTCCGTGACCTCGGGGGCCACCGGGAAAAGTCGGTTGTTCTTCACCATGTAGGGCATCCCTGGGATCAGGCCGAGGTCGTAAACGTAGTTGTTGTGGTACTTGATGTGTGCCTCGTAAGCCTTCGGCACGGCGTCCCTCATCTTTCTAACGGCTAAAGGGTCCTTCACGACGACCTTGGTCAACGACCTCTTCTGGTTGAGGTAAGGGTCGAACTTAACGACCCTCTCGAAGTGGTCGAAGCTAGGATCCTTGACTATCTTCGCGTTTTTGTTTGCTTTGTCGACGTCCAAGTCGATCAAGAAATAGGGCTTGTGGCCCGTCGAGTCGTAAAGTATCCTTATTTCCTGTTTGGCTGGATCGTAAAGCTTCATCACGGCCTTGGCCTTCTCGCCGTCGTAATCGACTTGCAACAGGTAATACACTACCCCTTCCTCGGCGGGCTTAAGCCATTCCTTCCTCTTCGACTTCTCCCCCTCAGTATTAGTCTCCCTTACGGGCCTCAGTGTAGTGGCGTTCGTCTCCTGAGGGGGTGCGGTCTTAGGTCGTGAAGAGCCCTGCGTCTTCTTCGGTAGAACGTCGAAAAGCGTTGACTGCCTGGCCACTACACATTTAGTTAGCCATAATACTCTAAAAGCGATTAACAAATGGGCCCGTAGCTTAGCCAGGACAGAGTGCCGGCCTCCGGAGCCGGTGGTCGGGGGTTCAAATCCCCCCGGGCCCGTAACGTTTATCGTTAGATAGATAGAGAAGGAAGAAAACGTCTATCTATCCAGTTTCATTTCTTCGAGAAATTTCTTCACATCCTCTATCGATATCACAAACCGGAAGTAAGGCGACGACACCTCCACATAATTAAGGTTAGCGGTTATTTTTAGCGGGAAAAAGTGGCTTCTGTTAGCGGACGTCGCAGTAACCTCAGCGACCCATAGAGCGGTTATTTCATGCGTGTTGTTGTTTATCCGTGGATCTTGGACAGCTATTACCCTGATTTCATAGTCTAAATCGCGATATGCCATAAGCTTTGCAATGAAAACGTCTAAAAACCGAATGAGATTCTTCACGACGCCTAGAATATCTTCCGTTGTTATCACCTACCCCGAGTTTCAATGATTATTACGTCCTCATGAGACACATACTGAATGTTCTGTACGGCATATTCAAAGGTGACGTATTATCGTTGATTTTCTAAAAAATCAGCGCTACTTTGAGCACTTTCTCGGCGAAGTCCTCGCCGATCACGTCGCGCGACGTTAAGAACTTCGCGAAGAGGCGGTACGCCTACTGCGAGTTCCTCGTCTCGCGGTAGGGCTTCGTGAGGGCGGAAACGTACTCTTTGGCCGTCTTCTCGCTGACCTTCCGTTCATTTACGAGGTAGTCGTAGAACGCCTTCAAGTTGCCGTCCGTCGTGCGTTAGCGTAGATTGGCAACCAACGCAATTTTACGTCGTTCTTCGCCCTCAAAAGCTCATAGCTGAACCTCCAGCGGATCCGTAGCCTATAGTGTTAAATAATTCAGAATTTAATTCAACAAAAGTAGGTTTATTCCTCTAAGTCCTCCTCTTCTTCCTCTTCCGTTTTCTTATCGGGGTTAGTCAGGTCTGAGGCGTACTGCTCGATGTCCTTCACGGTCTTGCTGTCCACGAAGGGCGCGATCACGTAAACCTTCTTGTCTATATAGTCGCTCTCTGTCCATTCGTTGTCGAATGAGATAACGTAGACGGGCAGTTCTACCAGAGCTTCCTTGCTGGACCTTTCCTTCACGTAGTCCTTCAGCGCTAAGTACTGCTCTTTTGTGAACGGCAACGGAACGACTATCTCGACGGCGTCCTTCATTATGCTGAAGTCCGAGGCCCTCTCGTTCCACTCCTTCATCGCGTTCTGTGCTACCTTGATTATCACGTCCTTCAGTTCGCCTTCCTCGACTCCGCTCGACGTCACTTTCCCCAGTTCGCTCCTCAACACCAGGTACTTCACTTGTGTTCACCTATCACGTACAGGTAAACTGTGTGGGTTATCCCCCCGAACCCACCCTCCTCCTTCACTTTTAAGACTTCCTTGGGCTTCCACCCCCTAACCTCGAACTCGTGACTAACTACCCTTGCCCCGGGCTTGAGCTCTCTTTCGAGCTTAGGCTTCAGCAGCTCGTTAACGTTCGCCAAGAGGAACATGGTGACGATGGTGGCCTCAGACAGATCCACGTCGAAGAAGTCGGCCTTGATAACCGTCGCCTTGCCCTCGACCCCTTCCCTCTTTATGTTCTCTAGGGCGAGCTTTACTCTCTCTTCGTTTTTCTCGACCCCCACGGCCTTCTTTACGTTGAACTTCTTGGCCGCGGTGATCACAATCCTGCCGTCGCCGGCTCCCAAGTCGTAAACTACGTCCTCAGGGCCGGCCTTCGCTGCCTCAAGCATTTTCTCGACTACCACTTGGGGGGTTGGCACGTAAGGTACGTCTGGCCTACTGCTCAACCCAGTATCACTTCTTCGTTTAATTCCTTCAAGTTGCCTTATAGCTGTTTGACCTTCTCTAGGGCCTGCTTCACCGCGGCCTCGACGTCGTATTGGAGGGCTTTGTTGAACGGTATTTGAGTAAGTATCGGGACTGTCTTGCCGTCGTCAGTCACTGCGAATAGCTGCGGTAAGAAGGGCATGCCGAACTCGTCCTTTTCACCGTAATCGGTCAGGAAGACGTAGTCCTCCTCCTTTACTTCCTTCTCGACCCCCAGGGCTTTCGCCAACTCCTCCAGGGCCTGCGTGAAGGGCTTGTGCCTTGGGTCGCTGGTGGAGCTTACTAACACGAGCTTTTTGACAGCCACGCGGTCTCTCGAGGCTAGAAAATTAAAAAGACTATGCGTTTTCACGCCTTGCCGTGATTACCAGGCTGAGGAAGGCGTCCAAGGGCGTCCTTAGGCCGATTGCGAGGGCCGTCATCTCGCTGGGCCTAACGGCGAACTCGGTGACCGCTATCGGCCTCGTGCTGTCAATTGCGTATCTGGTTCTCGCGTATGTCGGCACTAGCCCTTTAATCCTCGCTATGCTTATGGCGCTCAGCTCGTTGATGGACGCCGTCGACGGGGAGGTGGCCAGGATTAGGGGGACGGCGGGGCCGAGGGGGGCTTTTCTCGACAGCACGCTGGACAGGGTTGAGGACACCGCCTTCATCCTGGGCCTCATCCCCCTCGGGTACAACAGCCTCGTTGTAGGCCTCTTGTTGGGCCTCTCCATCATTATACCTTACATCAGGGCGAGAGGCGAGGCGGTAGGCCTCAAGGTCGAGGGCAGGGGCCTCATCGAGAGGGGAGAGAGGCTGATAGGCCTCTTCCTAATTGTCGTCTTCACCGCCCACTGGAGGCCTCTGGCCGAGTTGTTGCTGTACCTTCTTACCGCTCTCTCCGCGTTAACGGTAATTCAAAGGTTCTGGTTCGTTTACGTCAGGCTACCGAAGTAGTACTGCAAGGGGTTCTTTACCTTACAGTCCGCCACGCAGATCCCCTTCGCCTTGAGCGACTCGCACGACTCGGGAACGTAGGCCTTCCTGCGTTTAGGGGTGAACGCCTCAACGATTTCCCCAGCGTTGTCTACCCCCTTCTCCTTCAGTAAGGCTTCAACGTCCTTCCTGTCGAAGCCGACCGCCAACAAGAACGCCGTCAGGTTAGCCACTTCGTCGTCGTTAAGCTCCTTTTTCGCCATCAGGGCCTCCATGCACGGCGGGAACTTCCTGGCCTTCAGCCCCTTCGCCACCTCCCTGAGCTCCTTCGGTATCGACGACTCGTCGATAGAGTCGTAAATCGTCCTAGCCCTCTCCGCAAGCAGGTCTGCCAACAGGTTCGTGAGCTCGTCTTTCGACAAGTATACGTATCCGCCGTTCAGTACCCTCCTGTTGAGCTTCAGCCTTTCGTCCTTCAGCCCCTTAATCGCGTTAAGGTATTGAATGAAGTGGATCCTGAAGTCGAGGGAGACAGTCAAGCTCTTCCTGTGAACCTTGAGGTTCGCCTGCTCGAGTTCGAGGCCGAGGAGCTTCGCGATTTCCAGGAGGTTTTCCTGGGTCTCTCTCGCCAGCAGGTTAGTGAGTCTAGCCCTCTCGTCCTCCAAGAACCTGTTGAACGCCGCCCGAATTCCCAAAGCCCTCATCACTAAGATCATCACGAAGAACTCGAGCTCGGCGTCCTTCCCGAAGCCCTGGAACCTCTTGCCTTCCAACAGCTGCACTACCTTGTTCTTAACGGTCTCTATCACGCTGTCCGAGAGAACTACGTCTATCCCTATGCCCCTCGACCTGAGCCTCTCCTGAAGGTCGGCGAGCTCTGGGTACCTCGAAGTGTCGACAGGCAAGCCCCGAGTCTTATTAGACAGGTCGGGCCAAACGATAAAAGCGATGAAGGTATTCGTCGCCTCCGCCTGGCCATACGTCAACGCCGTGCCTCACCTGGGAACGATGATAGGCTCCGTGCTGAGCGCCGACGTCTTCGCGAGGTACGCCAGGCTGAAGTACGGTAAAGAGAACGTAGTCTTCGTCAGCGGTAGCGACGAACACGGTACCCCCATAGAGGTCGAGGCCAGGAAGAAGAACGTTGACCCGAAGTCGCTAACTGACGCGGCCCACGAGTACGTGAGGAAGTACTTCCTTGAGGTCTGGGAGATAAGCTACGACAACTACACGAGGACTGAGTCGGAAGTCCACAAGGAGTTCGTCAGGCAGTTCCTCCTCGACATGATGGACTACATCTTCGTTCAGGAGGAGGAGATCCCCTATTGTGAGTACGACAAGATCTTCCTTCCTGACAGGTTCGTCGCCGGGACTTGCCCCTACTGCGGCTTCCCCGACGCGAGGGGCGACCAGTGCGACAACTGCGGCAGGCTGTTGACCCCGAAGTTGCTGATCAACCCCAGGTGCGTGTTCTGCGGCAGAACTCCAGTCTTCAGGGTCACCAAGCACTGGTTCTTCGACCTCTCGAGGCTTCAGACCAAGATAAGGGACTGGCTGGAGTCGTCGAAGGACATGCCCCAGCACGTCAAGGCGGTCTCGTTCAGCTGGTTGAACGAGGGACTGAGGCCAAGGAGCATGACGAGGGACAACAAGTGGGGGATCCCGGCGCCCTTCGAAGGAGCAGAAGGCAAGACGGTCTACGTCTGGTTTGAGGCCCTCTTGGGCTACATCTCCGCCACAATAGAGCACTTCAGGAAACTGGGACAGGAGGAGAAGTGGAAGGAGTTCTGGTTCGGGGACGTTAAAAGTTACTATTTCATAGGGAAGGACAACATCCCGTTCCACGCCATAATTTTCCCGGCAATGCTGATGGCCACTGGCAAGGGTTACGCGTTGCCGACAGTGGTCGCCTCCACCGAGTACCTCCTGTACGAGGGGCAGAAGTTCAGCAAGAGCAGGAGGATAGGGGTTTGGATCGACGAGGCCAAGGAGATCATGGACATAGAGTACTGGAGGTTCGCCCTTATCAGGCAGAGGCCGGAGGAGAGGGACACGAACTTCACGTGGAAGGAGACGCTGAGGATTGTGAACTCGGAGCTCAACGACGACATCGGTAACTACGTGAACAGGGTGCTCTCTATGGTCAACAGGTACTTCAACGGCGAAGTCCCAGGGATCAAGGAGGAGCTGCTCAAGGACGACGACCGCTCCTTCATGACTATGGTTCAGGAGGCGCCTAAGAAGATGGGCGAGCTTTTCGAGCAGAACAAGCTGAAGGCCGGAACCGAGGAGCTACTGAAGCTGGCGAGGGAGGGAAACGCCTACCTGAACAGGAGGGAGCCCTGGGCGCTGGTTAAGAGCAGTAAGGACGAGGCGGGCAACGTCTTGACATTAGGGGCGAACTCGGTGAGGACGATCGCAGTTATGCTCTACCCGCTGATGCCGAGGCACGCCGAAAGGCTATACAACATGTTGGGCCTATCCAACGTGGAGAGCGAGAGGTGGGACGAGGCCGGTCAATTTAAGCTGGGTAAAGGCCACAGGATAGGGAAAACCGAGCCCTTGTTCAGGAAGATCGATCTTGCACCTGAGGACATGGAGAAGAAGCTCAAGGAAGTCAGAGCGAAGGTGGAAAAAGAGAGGCCTGAGCTGTTAAGGTAAAAACACGAAAAGATCTTTTATTCCTCTATCAGGCCTACGTAGCTTTGGGCCGGTTCGAACGGCTTCCCCTTCCCTTCGTAGAACTTGCTGAACATTTCGTAGAAGTGGAGCCTCATGTCCTGGATGAAGACCACGAGCCCTTCCAGGCCGATGGCGAGCAGGTTTCCTATCACCAGTATAATGTCGGCAATCGGGTTCAGGAATATGGCCCCCACGTCGTTCGGACTACCAGCGGCCAAGTAGGCCATGTAGGAGAAGGCGAACAGCACGTAGTAGTGCGCCAAGGCGAACACCAGGACCCTAATGAAGGACACGGTGTTCGAGAGCAGTAGCAAGGCCGGTTCGAACATACCCTCGATGAAGCCTACGCCCAACGCTTGGCCGCCAGAAAGACCCTCGTGCTTCTTCAGGACTATCACTTTGCCCGCAAGTCCCCAGAACAGGCCTACGTAGATCATCAAGAGGAGGACGAAGGCGAACTGGTACGCTGGCTGAGAGAAGTCGAAGTTGAACAACAGCGTGAAGTTGAGGATCCCTTGGAGCACCTGCCCTACGGTTCCGGCGAAGTTCGAGGGGTTAGTGAAGCCGTACATGAACGCCAGGAACGGGGCGGAGTATAGTAGCAGAACTGGTAGCTTCTCGTAGACTAGCCACTCCTTGTCCTTCTTCTTGATTGCGTTCACGACGCCGAGCAGCGAACTCACGAACAGGAGAACGGCTCCCAGGAGGATCGAGAGGATTATCGTGTTTATGACTCCTATCGCCCCACCCGTGGGCAGTATGGGTTCCATGACGTGATACACCGCGTTGAGCCCAGCGTTGTCCCAGAGCGGGTAGAGGGGACCCTTAGGAAGGTGTTCGTTGCCCAGGAGCTCGGCCAAGCCGCCGATCGGCAGGGGGCCGAAGAAGCCTCTCTCGAAGATCCCAGTTATCATAGCTACCACGCTGGAGTACAGCAGGACGAGGGAGAGCTGTTGGATGTTCTGGCTCCCCTTCTTCTTCCCGTACTTCCTGAACCAGAGGGCGAAGAGGAAAATGACCAGGGCGTTGCCGAAGTCGGGGAACATGAGGCCGAATATGAAGGGGAAGGTGATTATCAGGAAAATGGTGGGGGAAATCTCCCAGTAGGAGGGGGTGCCGTAGATCTGAATTACGGACTCGAGCGGCCTTATTGCTTTGGGCAAGCTCACGTAAGTGGGAGGGGTTTCCTTGCTCTCGAAGTACTTCGGGATCTCGTAGCTGAAGAACACCCCTTCGAAGCTCAGCATCCCCTTGAGCTTGTCTACGAGCTTAAGTGGGACGTAGCCAACGAACTGAGTGAAGTACTTCGATACTGAAGCCTTCGACAGGATCTTCAACGCGTCGAGGACGGTCAGAAGGGAGCCGAGCACGTTCGCGACCCGGTCGAACTCCTCTCTGATCTTGAGCTTGAGCGCCTCTCTCCTCTCTGCGAGCGCGCTCATGATCTCGTTAAGCCTCGCCTGAAGGGACTCGTAAAGCGAGGCAGGGCTCTGGGCCTCCTGAACTTCCGTTATCGGGTAAACTTCCAACTCTCTGAGCTTGCCCTCAAGATCCTTATCCTTACCCATCACTATTATAACTGGAACCTTATCCGTCTGGCTCTCTCCCTCGACTAACGTAACTCCTTCTATTTCCCTTATCTTTGGTAATGAGGATCTGCTGGCGTAAGCATAAATTACCTTGAAGTACTTCAGCTGTGTCGGGGACACCCTCACCTCCTTGAAAGGCTCCAACTCCCTCAGTTTTGTCATGAGGCTCTCCTGCTCGGCCTTCAGCGCGGAGACCTCGAAGAGCATCTGCTTGTACTCGTCTTCCAACTTGCTCGCCTCGTCGCTCACCCTCCTCGCAGTCTCCATCCAGTCCTTGACCTTGAGCGTGCCCTTCGGCTCCAACAGGAGGCCGCTCTCCTCGATGAGCATCCTGATCTTGGCCAGGTGATCCTGAACGACGCTCATGAGCCTCTTCGGCTCGTCCATCGTCTCCCCGATCTTCCCATAACTTGGCTCCACGGGCTCGAAATTCCCGAACTTCAGGAGGGAAGTTACGACCTTGTCCTTCACGGCGTTCAGCGAGAGGATTTGAACCTTAGCCATCGTCTCAGGAATAATCATTGCTGAATTCGAGTCTCTGAATTGTTTAAAAATGTTGGCCGATTGGTATATCGCGTAATGGGAAAGATTTACGTGATCGGGGACAAGTATACTGCGAACCTTTTTAGGCTGGTAGGGGCTGAGGGTGAGGTACTCGAGAACCCTGAGCTCCTGCCCGACAAAATCAACGAGATAAAGAAAAGGGAGGACGTCGATCTCCTGCTGATAACCTATGATCTGTACAACGTGGTCAGGGAGAAGGTGGAGGAAGTACTGGCGAACACCAAAAAGCCCGTGGTGTCGATCATACCGTCCCCATTCAGCGAGTCAAAACCGGTGGACGCCAAAAGCCTTTTAATGAAGGCGTTAGGATTCGGGTGATCCGGTTTGGCCGACTTCGAGGCACTGGTCACGCAGGTCGTCAACGAAGAGATAAAGAGGTACGAGGACGAGCTGGCGAAGGCCTTTCAGGCGGCCAAGAGCTCCTTAGATCAAAAATATCAAGCGACTCAGCTCGACTATCAGGCCAAACTGAAAGCTTACCTTTCCAGGGCTAAGGAAAAGGTGGAGGGGGAGAAGGCGAAGCTCGAGATAGAAACCAAGAGGGCCGTTAGCCAGCAAAAGGAGGCCTGGCTGGAGAAAGTCTACGCCCAGGCTAGGGAAAGGCTCACGAAAGAGTTCGTCAACTCGAAGGAGTACGAGCAGATACTGAGGAACTTGGTCTCGAAAAACGCCAAGGACGGGGCCGTGATCTACTGCTCTCCTAGGGACTCCGACAAGGTGAAGAACGCCGTAAAGGGAATGAAAGTCCAGGTGGTCGAGGATCAGAAGGTTTCTGGTGGGATCAGAATCTTTTACCCAGAGGAGGGGTTAAGCAGGGACTTCACCCTCGATTTAATTTTAAACCAGGTTTTCGAAGACCTAAAGGGTCAGATCGCTTCTGTTCTCTTCGGTGAGAGGGCATGAGCGCGAAAGGCAGGATCGTGAGGGTAAACGGTCCCCTTGTCGTAGCCGAAGGCATGAGGAACGCAATGATGTACGAGCTAGTGAGGGTAGGAGAGCTGAAGCTCGTTGGCGAGATAACCAGGATTGAGGGGGACAGGGCCTACATACAGGTTTACGAGAGCACCAGCGGCATTAGGCCCGGCGAGCCCGTTTACGGCACCGGAGCCCCTCTTTCGGTCGAGCTCGGCCCCGGAATGCTGGGAGTCATATACGACGGAGTCCAAAGGCCCTTAAGCACCATCGGCGAAGTGACGAAGTCTCCCTTCGTCGCGAGGGGCATCGACGTACCGGCCCTCGACAGGAACAAGAGGTGGCACTTCGTCCCTAACAAGAACTTGAGGCCTGGGGACAAAGTGGGGCCGGGCGACGTACTGGGCACCGTACAGGAGACCGAATTGATCGAGCACAGAATTCTGGTTCCGCCAAACGTTCACGGCACTCTGAAAAACATAGCCAAGGAAGGGGACTACACGGTAGAGGAGACGATAGCTGTTGTGGACCAGAACGGCGACACGAAGGAGCTGAAGATGTACCACAGGTGGCCGGTGAGGTTCCCGAGGCCTTACAAGCAGAAGCTCGAGCCCGTGGAGCCAATGCTAACGGGAGTAAGGGTGCTGGACACGGTCTTCCCCATAGCTAAGGGCGGAACAGCGGCGATCCCAGGGCCGTTCGGCTCTGGCAAAACGGTAACCCTGCAGTCCCTTGCGAAGTGGTCCTCGGCCAGGGTAGTGGTCTTCGTCGGTTGCGGCGAGAGGGGCAACGAGATGACGGACGAGCTGAGGTCGTTCCCCAAGCTCAAGGATCCGTGGACTGGCAAGCCCCTGCTACAGAGGACAGTCCTGGTCGCCAACACTTCCAACATGCCAGTAGCTGCAAGGGAAGCGAGCATCTACGTCGGAGTGACTATCGCCGAGTACTTCAGGGACCAAGGCTATGACGTCCTGATGGTCGCCGACAGCACCTCGAGGTGGGCCGAGGCCCTGAGGGACTTGGGCGGAAGGATGGAGGAGATGCCCGCCGAGGAGGGCTTCCCGAGCTACTTGGCCTCCAGGCTCGCCGAGTACTACGAGAGGGCAGGCAGGGTTATAACCCTGGGCAACCCGGAGAGGATGGGTTCAGTGACTATCGCCTCCTCTGTCTCCCCGCCGGGCGGAGACTTCACTGAGCCGGTCACGAGCAACACCCTCAGGTTCGTGAGGGTCTTCTGGCCTTTAGACGTCTCATTGGCCCAGCAGAGGCACTACCCCGCGATCAACTGGCTCCAGGGCTTCTCGGCCTACGTGGACTTGGTAGCCACGTGGTGGCACAAGAACGTCGACCCAGAGTGGAGGAGCATGAGGGACACGATAATGAGGCTCCTCGTGAGGGAGGACGAGCTGAGGCAGATCGTCAGGCTGGTCGGTCCTGAATCCCTGGCAGAGAAGGACAAGCTGACCCTGGAAGTAGCGAGGATAATCAGGGTGGCCTTCCTGCAACAGAACGCCTTCGACGACATCGACGCGTTCGCCTCCCCGCAGAAGCAGGCCAAGATGATGAGGATGATAATAACGTTCTACAACAGGGCGAACGACCTAGTGAACAAGGGCGTGCCGGTCAAGAAGATCATGGAGGCGACTCAGGATCTGGTCTCGGAGATGGGAAGGGTTAAGTTCACGGTGAAGAACGACGAGCTCCAGAAGATAGACAACCTCATACAAGCTATTAATGCCAGGTTCGATCAATTGGCGTCGGGTGTTAAAGCATGACCGTCCAGCTCAACATCAGGGAGTACACCAACATCTCAATGATCAAAGGCCCCTTGATGGTAGTCCAGGGCATCGGTGACGCCGCTTACCAGGAGCTAGTCGACATCGAGATGCCAGACGGCACAAAGAGGAGGGGGATGGTAGTAGACAGCTACAACAACATGGCGGTAGTCCAGGTCTTCGAGGGTACTACTGGCATTTCCC
>JBMFJH010000023.1:0-22386 GCA_049973945.1 Thermoprotei archaeon | reverse complement strand
CTCTGAGAGCCTACCGTAGACGATGAAGGACACGGCTAAAGCCAAGTTTGACGTCAACAACGCCAGGCCTATCGTTTCTTTGGACACGCCGTGGACTAGAGCGTCCTCGTTGAATATGGCGAAGATCGAGTAGTAAGAGGCGAACATGCCCGAAATGACCAGGCTCGCCCTGACCACTTCCTTCTTGACAGATGGATCAAGCGGCTTCCTTTCGCCTTGCCCTCTAGTCATCACGTCAGACTCCTTGGGAATAGCCCACAGCATGTAAGGCACTAACAAAGCCGGTAAGCTCCCGGTCAAGAGTAAGAGCCTCCACTCGGAGGGCGGCAAAACCAAGTAGGCCAGCCCGGTTAACGCATAGCCCACGCCGTAACCGGCCTGGACTATCCCGTTTACGGTTCCCCTCATTTTGGGGGGTGAGGCCTCGTAGGCTATTACCGTGGCTGTGACCCAGTGACCTCCCATGAAGAACCCCTGGACGCCCCTGAAGACGAAGAGCTGGGCGACGTCCTGTGCGAAGGCGATCCCGGCCTGGGCTAGGGAGTACCCGAGCGTACTCACTATTAGCACGGGCTTCCTGCCGTACGTGTCGGCCACCCTCCCCAACAGGTAGCCCCCAAGAACTCTCGCGACGAGCCCCAGGCCGACTACAGTGGTGCTCACGTTAATGCCCGCCCCTAACTCCTTGGCCAACTCCTCGTAGACGTAAGTGAGGATAAGGAGGTCGTATATGTTCCCCGCCCAAGAGAAGAAGGAGTTGACGACCACGTGGACGTATCTCTGCGGCAATTCCTCGTGAATACTCGTTCTGCGTTAAAATCGGTGAGCTTAATTCTCAGGAAAAGCATTTAATGAAACGCTACAGTTTCAGGGCGTGAGCGTAGGCAAGGAGATCAGGATAAGGCGGTTATTCGAGAGGGGGAAGGCTTTCGTAGTCGCACTCGACCACGGGCTCGTCATGGGGCCGCTGAAGGGGATAGAGAGGGCGGCGGAAGTGGTCAGCAAGCTCGTGGGCAACGGGCCCGACGCGCTTCAGATGACCCCCGCCATGCTCAAGCTAGTCAAGGAGAACTTCTTCTCAAGGTCTTCGCCGATGATCGTGGCCAGGCTCGACACCGCCAACGTTTGGAGGGGGAACTACAAGCCCTACGGCTCAGGGTACTACTCCCTGCTCTACGACCTCAAGGACGCGGTCAACGCCGGAGCCGACGCGGTGGTCGCTTACTACGTCGTGGGCTACGGGGAGGACGGGGTCGAGGGCTACAACCTGGAAGTCCTGGCGAACTTGAGGAAGGAAGCAGAAGACTACGGGATCCCGTTCATCGTTGAACCGCTCTTCGTCAGGCCCGACAACCCGGACAGCGTCAAGGAGAAGGAGCTGGTCAAGTACGTGACCAGGATGGCCTCGGAGCTGGGGGCAGACCTGCTAAAGGTCGACTACACGGGTGACAAGGCGAGCTTCAGGGAGGTGGTAGAAGTGGCCTTCGCCCCCATCCTCATAAGGGGAGGGCCGAAGACCAAGACCGACCTGGAGTTCCTCCAGATGCTGAGGGACGCCGTAGACGCTGGGGCTGCAGGGGTAACCGTTGGCAGGAACGTTTGGGGAGCTAAGGACGCGGCGAAGATGGCGAGGGCGGTCTCGGCGGTAGTCCACGAGGGCAAGAGCCCCCAGGAAGCGGTCAGACTTCTCGAATAAGCTCATATTCCGCCGAACCCTGATGAGACGGGATGAGGCGCCTCGACCTGGTTTTTTGGATTTCCCTTGTCGTCATAATCGCCGTTTACACGTACTACACAGTGACAACTTTCGCTTTCATTAACAGTTATATTAGCGATGAAGCTTACTACCCCGCCTCGGCTTACAACATCCTCGACTACGTGTTTCACGTTCAGCCCAGGCTGATTTCTCCCTGGACTCCAGCCAACGTGACGAACTACGTGAACCAGGAGCACCCTCCCCTGGCCAAGTACATCATGGGGGTCTTCGAGCTTGCGTTCGGCTACCAGTTCGTCGTGTTTAGGACCCCCAGCTGGGTGCTGGGAGACCTATTACTGGTCGTGGTAGCGCTCACTGTGAGGAAGCTGATAGGCACCGAGCCCTGGGCCTCGGTCTTCGGGGTCGCAGGGGCCGCAGTCGCCGCCCTAGACCCGATTCTCTGGGTCTTGCACGGCGTCGCCATGCTCGAGATCTACGTGGCTTTCTTCTCCATAACCGCTTTCTACTTCCTGGTCACGGACAGACCGCTGCTCGCCTCTATCTTCCTAGGCTTGGCGTTCTCGGCGAAGGAGAGCTCGTACTTCCTGCTACTGCCCTTCCTCTTCTACACGACGTACTGGTTTAAGGACGTGACGAGGAGGGTGCTGTACGGCATAGTAATACCCATAGCGGTCTACCTAATCCTGGCAGTCCCCATCATGGTCTACTTCGGCGGGCCCTATGGCTGGCTACAGCACTCCATCCTCCACGAGGTCAGCTGGGACCTCACCTCAGGCCACATCCCCACGGGGGCGACGAACCAGGTCAGCGAGCCCTGGGAGTGGTTCTTCAACGTCCACCCCTTCTACATGGGGACTTACGACGCCCCGTCCGGTAAGGTCAACCTCTACGCGGCTACTTCGCCCCCTATCCTCCTTGCCTGGATCCCGATCTCGATTCTCAACTTGGCCTTCGTCAGGAACCTGAAGCTCAGCGTGATTACTGCCTCCGGCTGGATTGCCTGGGCCTCTTTCGTCCTAGTTTATTTAGGGGGCAACACGACGCTCTTCAGCTTCTACGTCGCGGACTTCGAGCCGTTCGTTGTGGTCACGGTGGTAGCTGGGGCCTACATGATAGCGAGAAAAGCTATAGACTTGTTTGAGTCAAGGAGGGCCGTACATGAGGGTCAGGAAGGCGGTGATAACGGCGGCGGGAAAGGGCAGTAGGATGAAGTTCATCACCTCCGTGATGCCCAAGGCCCTCCTGCCCCTCTTCCGAACCGAGAACGGCAAGAAAGTGATGAGGCCGATCATCGACCTGATCATGGAGAGCCTTTCCAGCGCCGGGGTCGAGAAGTTCTGCCTCGTGGTCGGGAAGCACGGGAAGCTGTTGATGGACTACCTCTTCGAGAGGGGGGTGACCTTCGTCTTCCAGGAGGAGCCCAAGGGCTTCGGCGACGCCGTCCTGAGGGCCGAGGACTTCGCGGGGAACGAACCCTTCTTCGTCCACGCCGACGACGGCGTCCTGACGGGAGGCTACAAGGAAGCTGCCAGCCTCTTCGAGCAGGCAGAGCCGGACGGCGTTCTGCTCCTCAGGAAGGTGACCAACCCCAAGAGGTACGGCATCGTCACCTACGTCGAGACTGGCGAGTTCATGGGCCACAAGCTCTTCAGGGTCACTGGAGCGGAAGAGAAGCCTAAGGAGCCCAAGAGCGACGTGGCCATTTCCGCTGTTTACGTCTTCAAGCCGAAGATCTTCAGGGCTCTGAGGGAGGTTAAGGTCGAGTCGGGTGAGCTAGAACTCACCTACGGGATCCAGAGGTTGATTGAGGACGGGGGCGAGGTCTACGGGATCCTGCTGAACGAGGAGAAGTGGCTGAACGTGGGCGACCCGGACAGCTACTACAACGCATTAAATTACACATACAACAAGATCTGATTGTGATTTTGGTAGGAGTAGACGCGGGTAGTACTAAGACGAAGGCGGTAGCCTACAGTTGCGACGGGAGCTTCGTAGGTGAGGGCCTTTCAGGTCCAGGGAACCCGCACGACTTGGGGTTGACTGAAGCCAAAAGGAACGTCGTTGACGCTGTGATGAAGGCGACAAAGGGGGTGAAACCGGACTACGTGGTGATCGGATTCGCCGGAATGGACACCGCTGAGGACGAAATCGCCTTCTCCCAGTTCTTCGCGGACGTCGGGAAAAGGACGGAGTCCGTCCACGACTCTGTAATCGCCCTGTTCTCGGAGACCTTCGGAGGGCCGGGGATAGTCGTCATCGCCGGCACCGGTAGCGTTGTGGTGGGCTACGACGGGAAGAGCTTCAGGAGGATAGGGGGGAGGGGCTGGCTCCTTTCAGACGAGGGCTCTGCGTACTGGGTGTCTGTGAACGCGCTCAGGTGGATGCAGAGGGTCTTCGACGGGCTAGAACACGGCGGGGAGCTCTTCGACTTCATGCGTTCCAAAATGGGGGTAGCAACCCACGACGACCTAGTTAAGTGGGCCTACGAGAACCAGTGCAAGAAGGACAAGGTAGCTTCCCTCGCCGCGCTCCTGAGCGAGGCCGCCGATAGGGGGATATCCAAGGCCGAGGACTTCCTCAGAGAGGGCGCTATAGTCTTGGCAGACAGGGTTAAGGTCATGATGGCGAGGATTAACGTGGACCTAGTCGTAACGAAGGGGAGCATGTTCAAGTCCAGGGCCTTCTACAACGCCTTCAGGGAGGACGTGCTGGCCGCCGGAGGTAAGGTAATTCCTGACAGGAACCCGCCGGAGGTCGGGGCGTTATACCTCGCCGCGAAGAGGGCCGGGTGCGACAAGCTGATCGAGCGCCTCGCAGGACGTAGGTGAGTCGCCTCAGGAAGAGAGCAGCCTTAGGCCTGTTACTTCCTCTAACGCCCTCAGCAGGCTCGGCAACTTAACGATGCTCCTCTCGAGGGAGACCTGATCCGCGCTAGCTAACGAAACGTTAACGGTCAACCTACCGTCCTCCTCCCTCAGCGAAAGGCTGAACCCCGCGCTGCTCAAACCCACCGTTAAACTCACGTTTTCGCCGAGCTTCTCTAATAGCTCCAAAGCGATCGTGTTGGAGTTCGGCGTCAACGGGAGGGAGACCTCCCTCAAGCCTCCCTCGCTCTCAGTCAGGACTATGGTATTACCGTCCATCAGCACGTTCAAGTCCTTCCTGAGCACCTTTAACCTGTCGAGTAGCTTCATCGACTTCGGGCCGGCCTCAACGACTACCGCGTCCTTTGACTCGTCGTAATAAACCGAGACCATCTCCTCCTCGATGACCCTTAGATATACGACGCTCAAGCCGCCTTCTCTCGCCATGGCACCGAGACGCTCGACGTCCCTTTGCGACGGTGCGTTGCAGAGGTCAGCGGAAGTAGCCTCTATTGCCAGCAAAACTCCCTCGATCGCCGTCGGTCTTCCGCACGATATCATTCTTTTCCTCCTTGAGTAGAGGTCGACCCGGTTCCTACTAAATAATTGCTAGACCGCGCCTGTTTGGGCTTACCGCGCGACGAACTGCCAATGAATATAACCGAGGAGCGTTTACTTCGTAGCAAGGTTCTGATGGAGATACCCGAGGACTTCAAGAAGCTCATCAAGGAGGGCCAGTGCGGCGTTTGCTGCGAACGCTACGTAGTGTGCGTGACCGAGGACTTCCCCAGAGTCCCGAACCCCCCGGTGGACATCGAGATCGACCGCGAGGCGGGGTCGCCGTTGCTGAGGAACATCGTCAAGGACGACCCAAACAACCCCCTAGTCCTCGAGTACTTCATCGACAAGAAGTTCGTGGAGGAGGTCACGAAGAGCGGAGAGATCGAAGTCGTTTTCGTGGACTCGGCGTTCAACGAGGAAACGAGGATGAGGATAAAGCTGGAGAAGGAGGACGTCAGGCTCCTAAGGAGGGAGGTAGGTTTACCTTATTACTGACGAGTGTTCTAGAGGCGCGTGGAGCTCAGGGAGCTACAGGCCAAGATGAAGGAGATGTATTTCCACAAGGACAGCGAGAGGGGGCTTTACGCCACTTTCACCTGGCTGGTCGAAGAAGTGGGGGAGCTCGCAGAGGCGTTGCTGGCTAACGACAAGAAGGCCTGCGAGGAAGAGATCGCGGACGTAATTGCGTGGACTTTGTCTGTGGCCAACTTATTAGGCATAGACGTCGAGGACGCTGTCAGGAGGAAATACGGGCTCTGAAGTGGTACGACATGGAGCTATTCGTCGACTCCCTCAAGGACGGGATCGAGAGGTTCTACAGGAACCTGGTCTACGTGGAGGGCGAGAACTACAGGGACGTCATTCTGGACTACCTCAAGGCGTTCCATTCGGTGAACCCCAACGCCACAGTTGGCTACGCCTACCACCCTTGGAGCGAGAGGGCCAAGGCCCTGATGACCGAGGTCGAGGCGTTGTTCCCCAACCTCGTCCCAATAGACTACCTGGAGAGCGAGAAGTTCCTCGGATACACCTTCGACGCAGTCGTTATCGATGCCCTGGACAACTTCGAGCCGAACTTCGTGGGCAGGCTAGTCGACCTCGTCAGGGGAGGGGGGCTGGTGGCGATTGTCACTGACGACCTCACCAGGGACAAGAAGTACAGGAACTCCATCGTCAGGAACGGGCAGATAGAGTCCTACTACGAGGAGAGGTTCAGGAGGAAGTTCAGGGAGCACGAGGCGGTGTTCGCCCACATAAAGGGCGAAGCGGTAATAAGGCCGTTCAGGGGCGAGCTACCCCCTCCGCCCAAACCGAGGATACCTGACAAGAGGTTCATGCCCCTGGAGCTCCACCAGCTGTGTAAGACCCCCGACCAGAACGCCACCCTCGAGGCCTTCAGGTTCATGGTCGGCACGGGGAGAAGGGTTCTAGCACTCACCGCGGCTAGGGGGAGGGGAAAGTCAGCTGTAACTGGGCTAGCTTTGGCTGGCCTGATCCACGACAGGCTGCAGGAAGGCAGGAGCGTGAGCGTGGCCCTGACGTCGCCCTCGGCCTTAGGGGTCTCCCAGATAACGGAGTTCCTGACGATAGGCCTCAAGGCCTTGGGGATTAAGTTCAAGGTGCAGAAGAACGCCAACGACGTCACGGTAACGGTCAGGGGGGACGGCTTCAGGGTCTACTGGGAACCCCCAGAGACTACTCTGGAGGACGAGGCCGACCTGCTCGTGGTGGACGAGGCGGCGGCGATAGGCATGAACTACGTCGAGAACGCTGTGAACGCGTGGAGGAAAGTAGTGTTGGTAACCACCGTGCACGGCTACGAGGGTTCTGGAAAGACCTTCCTGAGGTACCTGAGGAGGATCCTGGAGGAGAAGAGGGTACAGACCAAGTGGGTGAGCATGACCACCCCGCTCAGGTACTCGAAGGGCGACCCCATCGAGAGGTGGCTCTACGACTCCCTGCTCCTGGACGCGGAGCCGGCAGAGCCCCCCGAGGACTTGAGCTTCCTCGTTTACGACAGGCTGGATAAGAGGGAGCTGTTCTCCGACGACCGCCTTCTGAGGGAGACCTACGGGGTCATGGTCACCGCCCACTACAGGAACAACCCCAACGACCTGATGATAATGGCCGACGGAGTCCACCACAAGATAAGGGCGCTGATGGCGGGGGACAGGGTGGTTGGGGTGATTCAGACGAGCGACGAGGGGGGACTGCCCAAGGAAATGATAGACTTCGCCCTGAGCGGGGGGACTTTCGACGGCGACCTGATCCCGGACAGGCTCATCAAGCACGTGAGGCTGAGGGAGTTCGGCGAGATGAGGGGGTGGAGGGTGGTGAGGATCGCCGTGGTTCAGGAGCTCCAGGACATGGGGCTGGGGAGCACGATGCTCGGGATGCTCGTTAAGGAGGCCGAAGAGGAAGGCCTCGACTGGGTCGGCTCGGCCTTCATGGGCGACCCCAGGGTGCTCAAGTTCTGGATAAAGAACGGGTTTGTCCCCGTTCACGTGGCCCCGAGGAGGAACGAGAAGCTGGGCGACTTCCCAGTAGTCGTAATGAGGCCTATAAGCGAGAGAGGTAAGAAGGCGGTGCAAGTGGCCGCCGAAGTCCTCAAGGACAAGATGCTCAACGTGCTCCACGACGTGTACTTCAGCATGCCCCCCGAAGTCGCCAGGCTTATACTGGTAGGGGCCAAGGCACACAGGGAGGTTCAAGTGTCCAAAGTGCTCCTCGACAAAGCGGTCGCTTTCCTTAAGGGGGTTTCGCCCTACGAGTCGAGCGCCGACGCGATCCACGCCCTGGTTGTCAAGTACTTCTGGGACAGCAAGAGGGACTGGAGCTTGACGGAGGAGGAGGAAATAGCCCTGATAGCCAAGGTCCTGCAAGGGAGGCCATGGAGGTTCTCCAGTACTTCCCTAGGTAGTTCACGATTAGAGTTGACACAACTTATCTACGACGCCGTTGAGAAGTTGTTGCAGAGGTACTACGGCCTTACTAGGGAGTCGCCAATGGGCTTGACCCTGAACGACGTCTGAACCCCCTTCATGACTTATAACCTTAGGATCGCGTTTTTGCTCACCGTGAAGTGGAAGGACGTGTGGCCCGACCTTTGGGCTTTGGTCGACAACGACCTAGCGCTGGTCTCCGACGACCTCGTTTACTACCAAGTAGACAAGCTCCTGGACGAAAACGACCTCAACGATGCGAGGAAGGCCATCTCGCTAGTCAAGAGGGTCGCCGAGACGGGCAAGCCCGACCTGAACGCCCTCACCGAAGCTTACGTTTTACTTTCTTCCCTTTACTTCAGGAAGCCTCAACCCCCGGAGATGAAGATCAGGTTGGAGGAGTCGAAGAGGAGGTTGGCGAACGTCCTGACTAAGCTCGGGATCGATGTGAAGCAGCTGGACGAGAAGGCGAAGGAGAAACTGAACGAGAAAGTGAAGGCGGCGCAACAGGCCGCTCAGCAACAGGCTGGCGCACAGCAGAGACAAGCCCAACAACCGGCTCAAGCTGGTGGCCCCGCGTCTCCTCAGCAGAGACAGAACGAGCCGCAGGCCGGCGGCGCGAAGCAGTAGTTCGGCAGAACCCGTTCCTAGCCTTTAAAATACTCGTTCGTCCAACGTACACGTTGAGTAGTCACGGTCGACATTAAGAAAGTGAAAGACATGGCCAAGAAGGTCGAGGAGAAGGCCAAAGAAAGCGTCGAGAAGGTAGCCGAGGAAGCGGAACATGTAGGGAAGGAAGTGGCTGAGAAGGCCAAAGAGGGCGTCGAGAAAGTCGAGAAAAGGGTCAAGGAAAGGAAGTGAAATTTTACGATTTCTTTTTCTCTTTGAAATAAATTCATTTATTCCCCTTGATTATTTGAAAACTGACTTTCTATCCCCTTGAAAAGCCTATAGGTTAGTGTAAACTGTTCAAACCATCGCGTGGACTTACTGGTATTATTTCATCAAATTTCACGTAGAATTTTGCCGTTTGTTAGAACACGTTTAATAACAGAAACGGCAAATTTCTCTGCGTGAAGAGAAAATGAAAGATATGCCTACCCTAAAGAGAGGAGTGTTGAGCCTAAAAGAGGCATACGGACAGGCGATGGCTGTCACTGCTCCTCTGGGGAGCGTGGTGTCTACCTCAACTGCTGCAGTAGCTTACGCCGGCAACGCGGTCGTTTTCGCGACGCTGTTAGGTCTCATTGGGAGCGTTATGTGGGTCGCGACGCTCAGCGCTTACGCAAGGAGGGTGGCGAGCGCGGGAGGGTTCTACACCTATGGCTCCTTCGCCACCAGGAGCAAGTTCGTGGCGTTCATGGAGTCTCTCGTTGAGGTACTCGCGTACTCTATTCTCAATGCAGTGAACGCTTTGGCCGCCTACCTTCTTCTCCAGGTTTTCTCACAGCTCTCGGGCGTCGAACTGCCGGGCTGGCTGCCCTGGGCGATATTGGCGTTGACTTTGGTGTATCCAACCCTGGCTAGCCTAATCGAAATCAAGAACCTACTGGGAAAAATAGTGGCGATCTCCGCGAGTATGGAGGTAGCCTTACTCTTAGGACTGTTCGTCTATTCCATAGCTACGAAAGGCTTCCAGCCCTCCCTGTTCGAAATGCCTAAGAACGTTCAGCTGTCGAACTTGGGCGACGCCATGATACTGACGATCGTGAGCATTTCCGGGGCGGGAGCCACCACATACTTAGGGGAGGAGACCAAGAAGCCGTTCAAGACCTTATTCTACGGAATGTGGCTCGCCCTGTTGTTGGGAGGCATTTCGATCCTCTTGGGGACTTACGCTATGGTGACCCTATGGGGAGGGAGCTTACAGGACTTCATGAACTCCCCCCAGCCCCTGCTTCAGGAGGCCATCGGAATGGCCCCGCTGTTCGGACTGATAGTTATGTTGCTCTCTATTAACAGCCTCCTCGCCTCCAACATCGGAACCACCCTGGGAGCGGCTAGGATCCTGTTCAACTTAGCCAGAGAGAGGGCCGCCCCGCTCGCCCTTACCAGGACAAACAAGAAGGGCGAGCCACTTGTGGCCACGCTTCTAGTTGGTGCGCTTTCAGCGACCTTCACTGGAATAGCCTTGGGATTCACGGGAGACGTGGAGTCCGCCTTCAACGAGATAAGCGTGGTCGTGAGCGTGTTCTGGCTCGCGGGTAGGATCATAGACGCGTTCGGAGTACCGCTCATGTTGTTCAGGCTTGGACAGTTGAACGTATATGAGCCAGTCGTAGCGATAGGCTCGGGAGTGCTTAACGGGATTGGCCTGTTCCTGAGCTTCACTTCGCCGGACTTCTTCCAGACTACGTTCGTCGCTGCTGCTGTAGCTTTCGGCCTGGCGTGGTACTTCCTGAAGGCCAGGAACAGCCTCGTGGGGAAATTGGTCGTCGACGAGAACAACAACGTGATCACGATGGAGGAGTACCTTGAGAGGCTGAAGGCGAAGGTCGGCGCTTCAGGAAAGGGTTAACGCTACGCCTTCACTCCTCGGATCTGCGACGGCGATGTAAACGCTCCCCTTCTTCTTGAGGGCTTGAACGACTCCGACCTCGGACGTCATATAGTCCCCCGCGTTAAACGCACCCCCTAACCTCCTTTCGACCACGAAGGTAGCACCCTTCAGCACGAACCTCGGGGCGTAGACGGCCTCGTCTATTTCCAGCATGTAATCCGCGTAGTATTCGAAGACCTGGGTCTGTACCTGTGGCCTCAACTCGCCGGCCGAACAGCCTATTATAACCGTCTCATCCTTCCTCTCAGCCATGAGTATCGAGAGGGTGTGGGAGGGCCTCTTCCTGGGCTCCGGCCTGTTCCTGCCGTAACCGAAGCCCAACCCCCTGTTGTTGAACGGGATTTGCTTGACCGTTATCCCGGAGCCGAAGTTGTGGAATAGCGACTGAATGAGGGCGACCTCATTTTCGCCGTCCCCCGCGACCAAGAAGGTCGTGTCCTGGTCGCTGAGGTTCCTGGGCATGATCCCCGACTGCAACAGCCTCTCCCTTATGTACTCCCTGTCGAGCAGTATCTCATAACCGTCCGCGTACCTAGGGTCGGCGACGTACTGATCCCTGTCCTCGTAAGCTAAGGCGTAGATCTTGAGGTGGTCGTTTACCCTGTCGAGGCTGTTGTAGGGCTTGGAGTTCACGTTCGACTCCTCCACCATCTCGAGGACTTCGAGGGTTATGACCCCCTGGCTGTTCGGCGGCAGCTCGTAAAGGGTGAAGTCCTTGTAAGTGGTAGTGATCGGCCTCACCTCGAAACCCTTGAACTCCATGAAGTCCGAGAGCTCCACCGGGACTCCTTGCCTCACCAACCCGTTCACGAGGTCTACCGCGACGTCGCCGTGATAGAAGTCCTTAGGGTTCTTCGCTACCGCCTTCAACACTTCCCCCATTTCCCTCAGCTTAACGACTTCTCCGAACCTTACCCTGCCGAATGTCTCGGCCCAGCTCTTGGGCATGTCCCTGGCCTCGCCGACGGCCTTGGCCAACGACTTTCCGGCAATGAAACCCTCGCTCGCCAGCTTAATAGCTGGCCTCAGGACGTCCTCTAAGCTGAACCTCATGTACTTCCTCTCGACCCACGACCAGAGGTCTACCAGGCCTGGAACCATCACGGAGTTGGGATCCCTCGGGTTCCTCACTTCCCTCACGTAGTAGTTCTTGGGCGAGTAGCCAGAAGCGTTGTAGGCTACGATCCCCTCAGGGGTCTTCGCCATCAGGAACGCGTCGCCTCCCAACCCGCTGGTGTGGGGCATTACTACGGAGAGAACGGCGCTCATCGCTATGACCGCGTCGAAGGCGTTCCCTCCCTCCTCGAGGACCCTCAGACCGAAGTAGCTCGCCAAGTAGTTCTGGGAAGCTACGGCTTTCTTTCCTATGGCGGACGGCATACCAGGGATTATTAGGGGAGGAGGGATTTATGTAAGGTAGTAGACGTCCCCCTCGACGTCCTCGAACAAAAGCCTCCCCTCCTCTGTGATAATCACGTAGCCGACCAGACCCCTGCACTTGTACGGGAAGGCCAAGATGCCCTTGGTTTTCAGGGCGGAGACCGCGTAAACCGGTAGTAGGCTGTCCTCTATCGTTAGTGCCTGGCAATCGGGGATGAGCTTGAACAGCTCGTTAAGCACAGCGTTGTACAGCTCCTCGTACTGGTTACCTACTTCCCTCATCTTCTTGGCCAGCTCAACGAGGCTCAAGCCCTATCACTCTGCGACAGTTCCCTTATCCTTTGCACGCCTTTTATGTCTTGGATTATTCTGGCCACGGGCGGGGGGACTAGGTCGACCCAGTCGTCCTCGCCCTTGAGGATCTTCCTCCTGACGTTAGTCGAGTTCCAAACTTCCCTCCTGAAGGGCGGTGGGGGGACAACCTCGACCCCGCTGAACTTCGCGACCTCCCTCACAAGAGGGTTGCCCGCTATGATGACGTCGAACTTAGGGGAGACCTCCCTGACGAGAGAGACCCACGTGGAGTTCTCCAGGTTCTCCAGCAGGGGGACGATCACGTACCTGTTGGGGTCGATCTTCGCCCACTTGAGCGACTCCTGGATCATTTCGGCCCTCTCCCCCGCCGTGAACGGATTGATCAGGGTGTGGCTCTCCGCGGCGCTCCCGACGAGGATGACTACCTCGTCCCACTTCGAGAGAATCCACTTGACTACTTCCAAGTGACCGTAGTGGAACGGCTGGAAGCGTCCTGGAAATAACGCCCTCAATTTATACCCTACTGAGCAATGAGAATTTTGTGTCTTCCTGCACTGTCTTCCCGCTCCTTAGCTCGCTGCTCGCTAACGGCAAGACCGCTGTAGTCGTGCTGGAGAAGAGAGGAGGCGTGGAGATAAGGAGCCTGATCGTGGACGGCAGGCTCTTGGTGGGTGACCTCAGGCACCTCTCGTACTATGAGGAGGCCATGAAAAGAGGGGAAGTGAGGATTGACCTGAAGGACGGCTTCGTCATAGCGACCAGGCACGGCCCTTCGGTGCCGTTAGTTGTAGTAGGGAGCGGGGTCGTCTCGAGGAAGATTGCCGAGGTCGCCAACGCGGCCGGGCTCACGGTAGTCTACGTCACCGACTCCCCAGTACCCCCTCAGGACATCCTAACGGCGAAGCTCGAGGAGCTGCACAAAGTGGTGAACGATAAGACCGCCGTAGTTGTGGCCAACGAAGGGGGGAGGGAGTACGACGTCGACGCCGTGGACAAGGCCCTGAGGAATGGGGCGTGGTACGTGGCCCTGATGTCCAGCAGGAAGCGGGCCCAGGACTCCATAAGGGAGCTCCTGAGGAGGGGACACAGGCTAGAGGACTTGAAGGCTAGGCTTAGGGCCCCGGCGGGCCTCGACGTGGGCTCGGCCTCGCCTGGCGAGATAGCTATCGCCATCCTGGCGGAGATTATAGGGCTCAAAAACAGGGCGAGCTTCAGGCCGATGGTCGAGGTCAAGGCGCCCTTCGAGGGGCTCAGCTGACCTCCATCACCCTCACGGCGGTGGAGTTCGTGAGTAGCGTCAATCCCCCTTCAGTACCCCTCTGAACTTATACGCCGCCTCTGTTGGGCGCTATTCTTGCCACGAACAGCCCCGTAAATGAGATGTGTAGAATTTTCATTATTTAAAAAACGATCTAAAACTTCGCAACTTTAACAATGTCTCTTATCGATATAACGCCCAAAGGCTTGTTGTCCTGGGCGACCACCACGTGTCTTATTCCGTGCTCCGACATGCTGAGCAACACGTCCCCCAAGCTGGCGTCAGGTGCCACGGTGACGACTTTCTTCGTGGCTACGTCAATGGCCTTGTCGTCTAGCTTTTTGCCCTGTGCCACCGCCCTAACCACGTCGCGTTCAGAAACCACGCCGGCGATCGTGCCGTCAGTCGTAAGTATAACGAGGCCGACGTTCTTATCCGCCATTACGCTCGCCACGTCGCGTATCTTGGCGTCTGACGGCGCCGTTATGGGCGGGCTCTTCATTACGTCCCGCGCCCGCTTCTCCGCCATCCTCCTCCTGATCGCCAAGTCGCTGAGCACCGCGGACTCGCCGGTTAGGTCCCTGGCAGATACGAAGCCGGCGATTTCGCTGTCTTTCAACACCACTAGATGCCTGACGTTGTTGTCGGCCATTACCCTCAACGCAGTGGACATAGGCGTGATGTGGGGGACAGATACCACGGGGGACTTCATAACCTGGTCGAGCCTAGTGTCCAGCGGTCGTCCCGCTGCAAGCAACCTAATGACGTCCCTCTCAGACACCACGCCGAGCGGCCTCCTACCGTCGTCGCTTACTATCACGAAGCCGTCTTTCTCAGCCGCGATCGCCTTGACCGCGTCCAGCAGAGTCGCGGCGGGCTTCAAGACAATCGGCTTCCTCATAATCTGCGACACGCTCACCTCCTCCCATATACTCCTACCTTTCGTCTCGCGTATCGCCAGGAACATGATCACCGCAGTTACCAGAGGCCATATGATCGGCCAAGACAACAACATGAGAAGCAAGTTCTTTGTGGCGCCGCCCACTGCCGTGGCGACGAGCGGCGTGAGGCCGCCTCCGAAGATACCGTTGCCGATGTGATATGGAATAGACAGCGCCGTGTACCTAATCCTTGCCGGGAAGTACTCCACTAGAAACGCCGCGAGTGGGCCGTACGCCATCGTCGCGTAAATCACCATGACTAACACCAGCGACGTCAGCAAAGGCACGTTCGGCGGGTTAAGGTTCTGCGAGATCGCTAGGAATATGGGGTAGTAAGTCGTCGCCGCCAGCAGAAAGCCGGCCAGCATGACGGGCCTCCTCCCGATCTTGTCCGACAGCCAGCCAAACAGCACGAAGAACGGAGCAGCTGCTGCAATGGCGACTCCGATTATCGTATACGCCGTAAGCCTGTCGACGCCGCTCACACCTGGCGTGAAGACTTGCGCCTTCTGGAGGTATAGAAGAGACAAGAACTGGCTACTATACCACGTCACCGCCTGTCCAACCACCGCGCCGAAGAGCGCCAGTAGTATCAGCCTCGCGTTCTTGGGATCCGCCATAGCCTCCCTCAACGGCCTTTTAGAGGCCTTACCCACCAGCTTCAGGGCGCTGAATATCGGAGTCTCATCCAGCTTCCTCCTGATGTACAGCCCTATTAGAAACAGCAACCCAGCCAGTAGGAACGGCACCCTCCAGCCCCACTCCAAAAAGGCCTTGGTCCCTACCACCCACTCCGTAACCGAGGTTACCACCACCGCGAGTACGTACCCGAGAGACGCCGTGGTTTGGATAAATCCAGTGTAGAAGCCTCGTTTATTATCCGGAGCGTATTCAGCCACGAAGATGGCGGCGCCGCCGTACTCCCCTCCCAGAGCCAGCCCCTGGAGAGTCCTCAAGAGGAACAGTAATACTGGCGCCAGCACTCCAACCTGCTGGTAGGTCGGCAGCAGGCCTATCGCAAACGTGGAGAACCCCATTATAAAAAGTGTCAGGAGGAAGGTGTACTTACGCCCAAGTAGGTCGCCCAGCACGCCGAAGAACGCCGCGCCGAAGGGCCTCACTACAAAGCCGATAGCCCACCCAGCTATGGCGAGCAACAGGCTGGCGAGGGGGTCGGAACTCGGGAAAAACAGCCTCTCTATCACAGTGGCCGCGAGAATGCCATACACGAAGAAGTCGTACCACTCCAAAAGCAGACCAAACGACGAGCCGGCCACGACGGTTGCCAGACCTGGACTCCTTGCCGCCGCCACGGCCCTACCACCCTACCCCTCTTGGCAACTCTTCGTAGGCTTTCCTAGCCTCCTCCGCTGAGGTCCCGTCCTCCAGGGTAGTGATGCCGCTCAGCCGCATGCTGGGAGCCACTGCCCTCAAGAGGCGGTGCACGGCCTTGCTGGAGCGCGCCTTCAGCAATCCGGCGAGGAAGAATACCTGAGCCGTCTCGGCGGTAGGGCCGACGTTATTGCGAACGTCTCTAAGCTCCCTTCTCAACTCGTCGTTAGTCAACATCACGCGTAAACTTTCCCTCCAACTTATGTCCAGCGTCCTCTTTACGAAGGGCCGCTCAGTCCTACCCGGCCCTACCATCGAGGTTATATGACTCTCGCCATGTATTTATAAGCATAACTGATTATAATTTTGCTATAACCAAAGCTACATTATTTTCAGAGTATTTAAGAACATGGAAAAGCCGGAGTAACCCCGCATATTTCACAACCTCTACATGGCTGTTTTAAGAAGTAGCCTGTGGTAACTCGAGACGCCCTTCAAGGGGCTCAGCTGACCTTCATAACCCTCACGACGGTGGAGTTTATGGGCGGCGTCCCCGACCTCCCTTTAAGCGGAGGGACGAGCGAGTTCAGGTTCAGCCTTAGGGAGGGCTTGTAGGCCACTATTACGCCCTTGGGGACGTGCTCGCTCTTCGCGGCCCTCACCTTAACAGTAGCTAAGTCGTTGCTCAGCTCCAGTTCCCCCTCGTACTCGCCGGAGAGCACTTGGTCAGGGTAGCCGTAGACCTCCGCGAACTGGGTGTTGGTGGAGTTGGGGTGGGAGGTGAACACGAGGTAAGTACCGCCCTCGGGGACTCTCGGGAGCCGTACTTGAGAAGCGTTGGGCCTTACGTTAGGGACTTTCGGCTCTACCTTCACGACCTTCCTCCTTCTCAGCTCCTCTAAGCTGACCCCCGCGCCCCTTATGGCCCTGTCCACGGCCTCCCAGGGATCCTCGTCGAGAAGGGGGTGGGAGACCCCGTACTCCTTTGCCAGGGCACGCATCAGTTCGACCTCTGCGTACCCTCTCCTCGGCCTGACCGGCTCGTTGTAAACCAGGTAGTTGTGCCAGTAGCTGTAGACCACGTCGTGCTTCTCGAGGTAGGTGGGAGCAGGGACGGCCACGTTGGCTGCCTTCACCGTCTCCGTCAAGAAGGGGTCGTGGACTGCCAGGAAGAGCTTGCCCTCCTCCACAGCCTCCCTTATCTCGTCGCCCATGGGCAGGGTGAGCACGGGGTTCGAGTTCCAGACGAAGATCGCCTTTACCTTCCCCTCCCTGACCTCCTTGCCCACCTCGGCCATCCCGACTACTCTGGAGGGTTTAGCGAGGTGAAGGCCGCGCAAGTAGGCGAAGTCTATCCCTAAGGAATAGGTATTGGAGTAGTAGAACCACCTCCCCAGGCCTAGTACTGCCGGGATGAGGGATATGAGCTGAACCGCGTTGAAGCCGTCTATCGTCCTGCCTATAGCGAAGCCGATAACGGTAAGGGGCTCGTAATAGTAGTAGAGCTCGGCCAGCTCCACTATCTCCTCCTCCGAAAGGCCCGTGTAGCGGGTGACGTCGTCTAAGGTCACCAGGCTGAGGACCTCCAAGAGCCTCTCTGAGCCGTCTACGTGCCTCAAGTCCCCCATCCCGTTGTTGATCAAGACTTTCAGGACGCCTAATGCCAGCCAAGGGTCTGAAGACGGTTTGATTATGTACTTCTTCTCGGCCTTCCTCGCCGTCTCGCTGTTCCAGACGTCTACGACTACTTTGTACTTGTCCTTCATTAGGTACCAGCCGTGGACGAATGAGACGCTGGCGTTCGACCCCCATAAAACGAAGGCCCTGGCCCTCTTGAAGTCCTCGAGGCCGGCCCCGCAGCTACAGCCCCAAACGCTCTGTAGGGCCAGATGCCCCTCGGAGCTACAAATCGAGTAGTCCGTGGAGGCCGACCCTATCACGTTCCAGAACCTGGCCGGGTAGTACCAAGTGAGGAGGCCCTGGTTGCCGTCGTACTCCACGTGCAGAACCTCCTCGGGCCTTAAGCCCTTGACGATCCTCACTATCACCCTCACGGCCTCTTCCATAGACGCCGGCTTACCTTCGATTAACGGTTCCGATAACCTGTTCCTCTCGTTCCTCCTTAGGTCGGCGTTACCTCTCGAACACGTGAAACCGAAGGTAGGTTCACCCTTTATCGGCCTGAAGTTCTCGTCGAATATGCAGGTATCGTAACAGTCCCTCGTACACGCTATCAACTCCTGATTTCCTCCACATCAAAAATATAAAACGAACTGTATAGTGCCTGGCCGTCTGGCCCCGCTCAGTCTGTATAGCCCAGCAAAAGCCTGCCCAGGTTGGGGTGAGAGGCGATTTCCTTTGCGGGCCCCTCCATTATTGTCTTACCGCTGACCATTATCACGGCCTTGTCGGCTATTTCGAGTGCCGTCCTCGCGTTCTGTTCCACGATGAGTAGCGAGTAACCCGCGTCCTTCAGCCTCCTCACGGACTCCATTACCTTCTTGACGTTGGCGGGCGACAGCATCGCTGTAGGCTCGTCTAGGAGGAGCGTTTTGCTCCCCTTTATTAAGGCCATTGAGATCGCCAGGAGCTGCCTCTCGCCTCCGCTGAGCCCCCTGGCGGGGCTGTGAAGCTTCGCCTTGAGTTCTGGGAACAGCTCCACGACGTTCTTCAGAGCCTCCTCGAACTCCCTTTTCTTAAGGTTGGTAGCACTCACGTACAGGTTCTCGTAGACCGTGAGGTTAGGGAAGACGTTACCCACCTGAGGGACGTAAGCTAATCCCTTCTTCACTTTCTCGTAAGGAGAGAGCTTCGTGACGTCCTCTCCGTTATAGACGACCTTCCCCTCGTAAACTTCGATGAGTCCCATGATGGCTTTTAACGCCGTGCTCTTCCCGGCCCCGTTAGGCCCCAGGATGACTGCTATTTCCTTGTCGCCCACGCTTAAGTTCAGGTCGTTAATGACGTTCACTTTTCCGTAGCCGGCCTTCACGTGTTCCACGACAAGCAAATTCACTCACCGAAGTACGACCTTATCACTTCGGGGTTCCGCACTATCTCGTCTGGCGTTCCTTCCGCTATTACAGTCCCCCTAGCCATGGCGACCACTCTGTCCACTGTCTTGAACAGGAACTCCAGCCTGTGCTCGATTATCATCATGGTGACCCCGTACTCCTTGTTCAGCCTTTTTAGCGTGCTGAATATCTCCTCCGCTAAGGTCGGGTTAACTCCGGCTGCGGGCTCGTCCAGAATTAGGAGCTTGGCGTTGACCATCATGGCCCTAGCTATCTCCGCCAGCTTGGCCTGACCGCCCGAGATGGCGGTGGGCAGATTTAGGGCTATCCTCGCTTGCCCCAACCTCTTGAGCCAATTCATGGCCTCCTGAGCCGTCCTCACGTCGGACTCAACCCACCTTCGCAGTAAGGAGTCCACTAACGACTCCCTCTCGCCTTTGGAAATCATTACGTTCTCTAGAACCGTGAGCCCCTCAACGAGCCTGGGGTTCTGGAAGGACCTGACTATCCCCTTCCTGAACCTGTAGGAGGGATCCTTGTCGTCTATCCTCTCCCCCTGGAAATAGATCTCGCCCTTTTCGGGCGTGTAGAGCCCCGTTATCGTGTTGACGAGCGTGGTCTTCCCGGAGCCGTTAGGGCCGATTATTCCCACGATCTCGCCCTCCTCGACGCTCAAGTTGACCCCGTTGAGGACTATAACCCCTGCCAGCCTCACGGTCAAGTCCTTGACCTCAAGTAGGTGAGGCACTAGGCTTTCACCTCCTCCCTCGACCTCTTGACGCCTTCGGTCTCGATGGCCCTCTCCGGCACTATTCCCTTAGGCCTGTATATTAGCACGAGGATCAGCAGGACGCTGAAGATGATGTACCTGAAGTAGTCGACGGGTATGCCGTGGAGGCTCGACGAGAAGTTGGTCTGAACGTAAGGCAAGATGAAGTAGCCCAAGAAGACGTAGAGGGCGGTCATCACGACAGTGCCCCTGAGGCTGGCCATCCCCCCGATAATCACGATGAACAGGGCCTCGAAGGTCAAGGTAGTTGGGAATGTGAACGCGTTGACGTATTGT
Organism: Thermoprotei archaeon; assembly: GCA_049973945.1. GTDB lineage: Archaea > Thermoproteota > Thermoprotei_A > Sulfolobales > Sulfolobaceae > Acd1. Next base: position 2,436 of record JBMFJH010000023.1, on the reverse strand, counting down.
AAGTAAAAAACGTAGAGGCCGCCCATCATGCCTGCTAAGAAGCCGCCTATCGCCATGACCTGGAGCTTGTAGGCGTTCACGTCCTTGCCGAACACTTTCGCCAGTTCTTCGTCGTCCCTTATCATTTTCAACACCCTCCCGTAAGGGGAGTTCGTGATCCAGTAGGTCAGGAAGAGGGCTAAGGCGGCTATCGCTAGGCTGAGGGCCGCGTAAACTAGGTAGGCCTTCTCCCCCGTGAAGCCGTAGGCGGTCACGGGGTTTATGGGGATCCTGAAGCCGTAGACTCCCCCGAAGAGAGGGTTGGTGTTGTTGATGATCCCCCTGACCGACTCCGTGATGGCCAGGAGCGAGATTCCTAGGTAGTCCGCCTTGAGCCTGATGGCTGGGAGAGCGGTGAGCAGGCCTATGGCGGCCGCGATGAGGGCGGCCAGCAAAACCGCTAGCATCGCGACCAAGAAGGTCTCGCCGGGGTGGGACTGGGAGTACATCGCAACGTTGGTCAGGGTGACCGTGTCGGGCGGAAGCACCACCGGGTTTCCGCTAAGCAACTCCATTATGGCCGTGGCTATCGACGCGGCGGCGAACGAGGCTATCATGGGGTAAATTACGAGGCCGAAGTTGGGGATCCCGGTGAAGCCGTACTGCAGGTTGCTAGTAACCGCCAGGGTCAAGTAAAGGGAGAAGGCCACGAGAGCTCCGCCGATAAGGGACACGACCTCTGGACTCACCAAAACTTCCTCACCCCCTCGAGACCCTTCGGGAAGAGGACGAGAACGACTATTATGAAGACCAGCGGTATCATGAGCTCGTAGTACTGGCTCACGTTGAAGTAGGCGATGAGGTAGGCCATGACGAACTTCTGCACGAAGCCTACTATGAAGGCGGAGGCCAGGAGCTTCCTCACGTCCTCGAGGCCCGAAAGGATGGCCACGGCGAACAGGGGTATTATCTCGTACGCCCCGATCTCGACGTTGACCCCCAAGTAAAGGTACTCTACGGAGGCCAGAGCCGCGGCGATCCCGACGACCGCCCAAGCGGCGGCCTCCACGAGCCCGACCCGAATTCCGACCGCCAGGGCTAACTCCTTATTGCTCGATATGGCCCTCATCTCAATCCCTAACCTCGTCTTGTGTAACACGAGCCAAAGGACCGCGAACGTACCGAAAGTCAGTATCAACATGTAAATGAGCAAGTCTGTTACCGGCATCCCCATGAATGTCCCCAAGAGGGTGGGCGTAAGGACGACGGCTTGCAATAACGACTTATCAATTCCGTATACGAGAATGTAAGTTGTATACCTGTATATGAAAAGCATGGCGAAGGAGGCCGTCATGAGGTACAACGTCTTGGCCTTCCTGTTTATGAGGGGCCTGTATACACCGGCGTAACTCGCCAAGCTCACTAGGGCCGTAGCTAAGACGGAAAGTACCACCGCCTCGACCCAGTTCACCTTATAGTCGACGACTAGTATGGCGGAGATGTATGCCGCTAGCGTCATTAAATCAGCTTGTGAGAAGTTCGCGAAGTTAAATATCTTGTAAGTCAGGAAAATCCCGAGCGAGCCTAAGAAGTATAACGCGGAGGTCAACAGGGCGTAGTAGGTGGTCGTGGCGACGTCAATCATAATCGTTTTCTTGAGCCTAAGGCTGTCCACATATTATAAAACTGTCTCGTATTCTCAGCTTTCGAGAACGATAAAAGGTTTTCGAAAGGAGGGTATATAACATTTATAAACTAATGTGAACTACCCAACTTCTTGCAGGAGCGAAAATGGACGCGAAATGGTTAGGAATCGGTCTCGTAATAGGTCTTATAATAGGAATAGTCGGGGGTTACTTCGCCTTCTCGACGCCTGCGGCCCCTCAACAGCAGACCTCTCAAGCGCCCAGCGGGGGCATGGCGGGAGGAGTGGTCACTTACACGATAGGTGGCCTGTTCCCCCTGTCGGGAGCCCTCGCTAGCACCGGAAAGGAGATGCAGGACGCGGCCAAGCTGGCCGTCAACGACATCAACAACTACCTGGCTAGTATCGGCTCCAACGTCAGGTTCAACCTCACGATAGTCGACACAAAGACAGACCCACAAACCGCCTTGAGCGACCTCCAAACTCTATCGGCTAAGGGAGTCACCGTGTTCATTGGGCCCGCGTCGAGCAGGGAAGTCAACACCATTAAGACCTACGCCTATCAGAACCACCTCGTCGTCATCAGCCCGAGCAGCACGAGCCCGCTAGTAGTCCCCCACCCCAACGTGTACAGAGTTGTCGGAACTGACATCCACCAGGGCGAGGCAATAGCTTACCTGTTGAAGTATTACGGTTACAAGAAGGCCGTAGTGGTGTACAGGAACGACGACTACGGCTCTGCCTTCGCTAACAGGGTACAACAAGTGTTCAGTCAGCTGGGCGGCCAGGTAATGCTCGTCCCGTACGACCCC
>JBMFJH010000022.1:0-22550 GCA_049973945.1 Thermoprotei archaeon | reverse complement strand
CCTGATCGATTTCTTTTACAGGTTCAGTTTTCTCTAGGGCATATTTTATCTTTCCAGATTTGTAGACATAAATCATGTCGACTAAAGACCTGATGAGGCCAGAGGTCTTAACGTAGACTAGACCCTCGTTTATCTTTCCATAGTTGTATATCGAGTCGTAAACGGCCTGGGAGTGCCTTTGGCCGACCTCCTGAGCGGGGCCGAGCGGCTTAATCGACTTGAGCAGTGATCTCGTCTTCTTTATTGCAGTGACGGGCTCGATGTCCCTCGGGCATACGTGGAAGCATTGGTAACAATACGTGCATCTCCACGCACTGTCGGCGAGTGTCTTTATTCTTTCCTCAGTTAAGGTATCCCTCGGATCGGCCAGGAACCTGAAGCCCTTCGCGTGGGCGGCAGGGCCCAAGAACTGGGGGTCTTCTGCGACCATTGGACACGCAGAGACGCAGAGACCGCACCATATACATTGGGCGAACTTCCAGAGAACCCTCTGATCCTCGGGCTTCAGCCTGTGCTCCGCCTTGTATTCTAAGACTTCCTTTGCTGGGTAGAGCCTGGGCTTAACCCTCTCCATCCTTTCGTAGAAGTCGCCCATATCCACGATCAGATCCTTGAGAACCGGGTACTTGTCCATCGGCTCCAGGGTGACTACGTTGCTCCCGAACTTCTTCACGACGTCCAGAACTAAGGTCTTGCAGGCCAGTCTGGGTTCCCCGTTTATCTTCATCCCACAACTGCCGCATACAGCCATGTGGCAAGAGGCCCTGTAAGCCAAGGTCGGATCCTGGCTTACCTTAATCCTTCTCAGGGCCTCCGTTACCTGAGTGAACCTGTCGACCTTCAGTTTGTATTCCTGCCAGTAAGTGCCTTTTTCCTTAGAGTACCTCTTGACCTTGAACACTACCTCGACTTCCTGGTTGTCCAATAGGGACGGGTCTTGAGAAGATGCGGAAGTCATGCGCACCACCTCAGTAAACCCTGGCCTCAGGCTTCCACTTCGTGACTTTAACGGGCTTGTATGCGATCTCTACCGTGTTGCCTTTCAAGTACGTAAGGGTGTGTTTCATCCATTCTTTGTCGTTCCTCTCCGGGTAATCGTCCCTGTAGTGGGCACCCCTGCTTTCCGTTCTATTCAGCGCAGCGTGAGCTATGACCAAGGCCAAGTCCATCATGTTCCTTAGCTCGAGGGCGTTGAAGAACTCCGTGTTGTATACGTTGGACTTATCGGTCACGTACATGCTCTTCATTTCTTGCCTCAGTTTGTTTATCCTGGAGAGCGCGCTCCTCAACCCCGAGTCGTTCCTGAAAATACCCACGTAGTCCCACATCGTCGACCTCAAGTCTTCGAGAAGTTCGCCGAAATGCCTCCCGCTCTCGCTCTTGACTACGCCATACGCTTCGTCTATCGCCCTTTCAGCCTCCTTGCTCACGTCGGAGGACGGCTCCGTGGCCCCTTTAAGGTATTCTGTCACGGCGATCCCTGTCTCCCTCCCGAAGACCAAAGTCTCCAACAGCGAGTTGGAGCCCAGCCTGTTCGCCCCATGAACGGAGACGCATGCCGCTTCTCCAGCCGCGTAAAGCCCCTTTATGTCCGGGTTCCTCCCAGTTATATCGACGTCGATCCCTCCCATGAAGTAGTGCTGTGCGGGCCTCACCGGGATCATCTCCTTGGTCGCGTCGACCCCTGCAAAGTTCATAGCCGCCTCGTAGGCCAACGCGAGCCTTTCCTTTATGTATTCCTCGCCTAAGTGTGTTAGGTCGAGACCCACGTATCCGCCCGGGAACCCCCTCCCTTCCCTTATTTCTATCATGATCGCCCTGGAGACTATGTCCCTCGGAGCGAGGTCAAGCTTCTTTGGTGCGTACCTTGCCATGAACCTCTCCCCTTTGTTGTTCTTCAAAATCCCTCCTTCCCCTCTGGCCGCTTCGCTGATGAGTATGTCCGAGGGATAGAGGGCGGTCGGGTGGAATTGTATGAACTCCGGATCTTTCACTGCCGCTCCTGCCCTGAGGGCCATCGCGTAACCGTCGCCAGTGTTTATGTAACTGTTAGTAGTGTGTTTGTACAACATCCCCATGCCACCGGAGGCAATCACTACTGCTTTAGCGGTGAAGAACGTAGGCGACATGTTCCTCATGTCGAAAGCTACTACTCCTCTCGCCCTGCGTTCCTCGTCTACTACGAGATCCCAAGCGAACCATTCGTAGTAAAAGTCAACGTTATCGGTTCCAGAGGCCATTTCGTATACGGTATGAAGCAGGGCCATCCCTGTCTTGTCTCCCACGAACCTAGTTCTGGGATAGGTTTGCCCGCCGAAGTACCTGACAGCGATCCTACCATCGGGTTGCCTGTTGAAAAGCGCTCCCCACCTCTCGAGCAAATCGACTATCTCGCCCGACTTGTAGGCCAACAGCTCTGCGGCGTCCTGATCCACCAAATAGTCCCCTCCCTTAATTGTGTCGTAAGCCATGTAATCCGGAGAATCGTTGGGGTCTGAGTTCCCCTCTATGTAGGCCGCGATTCCTCCTTCCGCAGCGGCTGAATGTGACCTCGTCGGAAAGACCTTCGATATGACCGCTACCTTGAAACCCTCCTTGGCAATGTAATACGCGCTCATGAGCCCAGCTAATCCTGCCCCTACCACTACTGCGTCGTAAGACGCCTTGTCCAAAGTCGGGTCGCCGCGAGAAATAAGAATTCACAATAATAAACATAACCATATTCATTTTTACTTAATAGTCATGTTCAATTACGAAAAGTATATTGATTTTGAGATTAAATTAACGAAGTGAGTCGTACAAATAAATTGAAATGTTGTCAAGACGCGGACTAATTTACGACGCTTTAATTCATTAGCGCCGCGGCCGGGATTTGAACCCGGGTCAAGGGCTCGACAGGCCCCCATCCTAGACCGGGCTAGACGACCGCGGCAAAATTCCTTTTCAGGTAACGCTATTAAAAATTATCCTGAGGTAAAACTGACGATCTACTCGAGGTCGAGGAAGTTGGCTGAAATACTCATCCCTGTAGGTCCTTCCGATAAGCCCGACTGGGTCAAGAGGAGTATTGAGTCCGCGCTCTCTCAGCCCGTTAGCAGAGTCGTTATTTATAATAATAGTGAAAGGGAGGACTTAACCAGGCTAATCGAGGGTTTCAGCTCTCCCAAGGTCTCTCACGTTATAGCAAGGCGGATGAAGGAAGTAAATATGGCGCGGTTGCGAAACGAGATGGCTAAGTACGCGAGCGAGGACTACGTTATTATGCTGGACAGCGACGTAGTAATTCCCTTTGACTGGTCAGTGAAGTTAATAAGAAAATTAGAGGAGGGGGTCGCATTCACGTGGATGCACTACGCCTACGACGAGGCGGAGACTACTAAACCTTTAGCCGTAGGAGAGGAAAACCCGAACCTCGGGTGCGCAGGGCTTAACTTGACCGTCCTAAGGCAGATCGGTATGTTCGATGAAAGGTACGCGAGAGACGAGGACATCTGGCTATACTCCTATCTCAAAAGGAAGAAGTACAGAGTAGAACCAAGCGAGGGCAGGTGCCTTCACCTTAACAAAGTTCACGCCAGGAATGACCTTAAGTCCTCGCTTAAGGAGGCAAGAAGGAACTTATGGAGGAGCAAATACGACATGATGTTAGTCTTCGATGGCCTCGTTAACCTTACCTTCTTAACAGGGTACGCTTATTACGGGAGTTACTACGCTATCGCTTTACTAACCCTTCTCGAAAGGCCACTCGCTTTGATGTATTTACCGCTTGTGGGTTTCGGGATTTATTACTATAGAGGAGTAAAGAGGTTCTTCTACAACCTTATTCCAGGCTTAGCCCTTGCAGGATCGCTACCTTATGGAGTCCTTTTCAATATTTACTCCAGGCTCATAAGGCGTAGATAAACGGGAAAACTTCCCTAAGAACGCCGGGGGCGGGATTTGAACCCGCGCGGGGGTTAACCCCACTGGCTCTCCAGGCCAGCCCCTTAGTCCGCTCGGGCACCCCGGCAAGAAATAATGAAAGGATGCGTCAATTTAAGAGTTTGTTTCCTAATGAGGAGGTACTCGGACAAAACCACTTAGACAAGCTCTATCTCAACGTATACATCGTCGGGAACTCTTACCCTCATTAGCTGTCTCATTACCCTTTCGTCGGCAGCTATATCGATTAATCTCTTGTGAATTCTCTTTTCCCAATGTTCCCACTTCTTCTTCCCTTCTCCATGGGGCAGTCTCATAACTGGTACCTCAAGCCTTGAAGTTGGCAATGGAACGGGCCCTCTTATTTGAACGCCGGTCTTTTGAGCGATCTCCCTGATCTGATTCACAACGTATGTTAAGTCCTCCACATTCGTGCTCCAGAGCCTTATTCTTGCACGAGTAGGCACGTTACATCACCACCAGTGAGAGAAGCGTAATAATGTTGATCGTTTATCAGATGGGAAAAACAAGTTAGGATCACTTAATTTCCACTTTCTTTGGCTTGACGTCGATTACTATGCCAACGCCTACAGTCTTACCCATGTCCCTCATAGCGAATCTTCCGAGAGCGGGGAATTCGTTGAACTTCTCCACCACTAGGTCCTTAATCGGCTTGAACTTCACTATCGCAGCGTCACCCATCTTAATGAACTGGGGGTTCTTCTCAGCCTCCTGGCCGGTCTTAGGGTCAAGCCTAGCCACGATTTCGGAAACTCTGCACGCCACGCTAGCAGTGTGTACGTGCACTACAGGCGTGTACCCTACCGATATAGCAGTCGGGTGCCAGATTACTATCACTCTTGCCGTGAACTCCTCTGCCACAGTCGGAGGAGCGTTGAGGCTTCCAGCGACGTCACCCCTCTTTAGGTCCTTCTTTTCTACGCCCCTCACGTTGAAACCAATGTTGTCGCCTGGCTCAGCCTTGTCCATCTTGGTGTGGTGGGTCTCGATCGACCTGACTTCGCCGACTTTGCCAACAGGCATGAATACGACCTTGTCACCAACCTTCAGTACTCCTGTCTCCACTCTACCTACGGGAACGACACCTACACCAGATATCGAGTAAACTTCCTGGATCGGTATCCTGAGAGGCTTGTCTACGGGCTTAGGAGGCAACTCTAACGCGTCCAACAACTCTTCGAGAGTGGGACCGTTGTACCACTTCATGTTCTCGGACTTCTTCGTAATGTTCTCGCCAGTAGGCGACACAACGGGAACGAACTTGACCTTATCCATCTTGAAACCGAAGCTCTTCATGAACTTGCTAACCGTGTCCACGATCTCCTTGTACCTCTTCTCGTCGTATGGGGGCTCGGTGAGATCCATCTTAGTAACAGCGACTATAATCTGATCGATTCCCATGGTCTTAGCTAGAATGATGTGCTCCCTGGTCTGACCCTCCTGGCTCATTCCAGCCTCGAACTCACCCTTCTTTGCAGAGACGGCGAGTATCGCGGCGTCTGCCTGGCTAGCGCCAGTAATCATGTTCTTAACGAAGTCCCTGTGGCCAGGCGCGTCGATGATAGTGAAGAAGTACTTCCTAGTCTCGAACTTCATGAAGGTCAAGTTGATCGTTACGCCTCTCTCCCTCTCCTCCTTGAGCCTGTCCAGCAGGAACGCGTATTTCTCCGACTCCTTGCCGAGCTTCTTGGCAGCCTCTTCGGCCTCCTTTATCGTCTTCTCGTCGATGAAACCTCTGTCCATCAGTAGCCTTCCTACTAGAGTGCTCTTTCCGTGGTCTACGTGACCGATTACTATTAGGTTAAGGTGGGGCTTCTGCGACATACCCTATCACGACCTACGTGACAAAGTATCCCCATATTAAAAAAGTTAAAGGACTGATCACCTGGAGCTTAGGGCTATCCTCTCGATCTCCTCTTTCCTTCTAATGGCGAAGCTCTTAGGGTCGTTATTCGCTGCCGCAATTATCTCGTCCGCTAGAGCCTCCTCGATGGGTTTCGGGTTGTTGAACGACGCCTCTTTCGCTCCCATCGCTATGTGCCTTAAAGCCAAGTCTACTCTCCTCTGCGGAGAAACGTCGACGGCTACGTAGTAAACGATACCGCCGTACATGATTCTCGTGACTTCCTCTCTGGGAGCGGCGTTTTCAATGGCTCTAACTAACACTTGTACAGGGTTTTGTCCTGTTCTCCGATGAATAATCTCAAAGGCTAACTTAACGATGTTATACGCTAACATTTTCTTGCCCTTGTTCTTACCAGGCCTCATGATGTTATTTATCAGCCTTTCTACAATCGGAACCTTAGCCTTTCCGAACTTCCTGTGTTCATGCCTGCCTCCGGTGTGAGGTAAGTAGACCGGCGTCAGGTTTATGTACTTCTTCAGACTCGGATCTCTCACCTCGACTCTCGTGTCCCACTTCCCGAAGAGCTTCACGTCAATCGTACCTATGTCGAGTTGGTTCATTACCTGAAGAACGTCAGTCCCTCACTTAAAAGATTTGCTTACCCTTTTTAGTTAAAGGTGTACAGTTAGACAGTAGCATGCCGACTCAAAATAGGGAGGTCCTGGTGAGAGACGTTGACGCCTACTGGTTCGAGGGCAGAACTGTAATGTCACTTCATCTTGAAGACGGTCGCGAATTCACTATGGTTAACGTCGAGCCGTTAGTCGTTCAAGCATTAAACAAGAGGCAGTCGACCGGTTTGAGAGGCGGGTTCATACTTGAGGACGAAAGGCTGTCTATTTTCGACGCACTGACATTGAGCGAGAACGTGATAAAAGCGTTGAAGGAAAGCGTGGATTCGGTAGTGGTAGCTGACCTGAACCGCAGACACGGAACCTACATCGCTTACCTCAGGCTAAGGGTGGGAGATGCCGTTATCGAAAAACCAATGATTCCGAGCCACGCGATTTACCTAGCGATTATAGCAGGTAAGCCAATATATGTAAATGAGAACTTAATAGAGGAGAACAGGGATTTTGGAGAACCTTAATCTAAATTATCAAACTGTGGAATTCATGAATATAAAGTATTGATAAGTTGGAGATTTTCAAAAACTCATTGCACTCCTTATTACCTTACTGGTTTCTGTTTCTTCCCTTTGTAGAGAGCGTCTAAAGATACACCGTTAACCATTATTACTTTGTATCTGACTCCAGGCAGGTCGCCCATTGATCTGCCTAAGGTGCCACCTATTCCTGCAATGATTACTTCGTCGTGCTCGTCGATGAAGTTCACCCCACCGTCACCGGGTACGAACGCCGTGACCACTCTGCCGTTCTTTACTAACTGAACTCTGACGGCCTTCCTCACTGCGGAGTTCGGCTGCCTCGACTCTATCCCCACTTTCTCCAGTACTATACCCCTCGCCATTGGAGCCTTCCCGAGCGGATCGTATTTCTCCTTTAGCCTCAACATCCTTCTCTTGAACTTGCGCTGGCTCCACCTGAACTTAAGTCTCTTCAACCTCAATTTCCTCGCGGCAAATAACCCTCTCGGCGACTTCTTAGCCATGTCGAGTCACCTCAAACTATGACTACGGAGTCGATATCGGCGTACCTTTTTAATATTAACTTGGCCCTGCTCACGTTCCTTCCGGCCTTACCTATCGCTAAGCCCTTGTCCTCAGGTTCGACCGTTATATATATCGTCTTTTTATCCTGTCCCTGAACAACCCTAATTCCTTTAACCCTAGCCGGAGCCATCAAGTTCTTCACTAGTTCCTCCAGGTTCTCACTATAGGCCACCAACTCGACGGATTTGCCGAACTTCTTTTCTAAGCGTTTCACGTTCAAACCGTTTCTACCTATCGCCATTCCCATTTTGTCTTGATCGACTAGGAAAATTATTCTATTATTCTCTTCATCGATTATGCAGTCCCTGGCAGTTACCTTCGTCTCCTGTTGGAACAGGAACATATACCTTAACTCTTCAGAAGTTAACTTGATCTGGGGCAGTCACATCACCCCTTTACGAGTTCGTCCAACTTAGAAGCCCCCATGTCGATAACTCCTAACGCTGAAACCATATGAGGCCTGCCTAACATGGCACCTAGTTCGTATCCGCTTCCAGGATAAACGTATACTGGTACCCCGCCTAGTTTCGCGTAATAGAGAATATCTTCCTTGAGATCCTGTCGCAGGGTCGAAGCAATGACGACCATCTTGAGCTTGCCGAGCTTGAGCAGCTTTATCGTCTTTCTCGAACCTTTTACGAACTTCCCAGTTCTTAGCAAGGTTCTTAGCTCGTCTAACGCAGAACTTGTTTGTGACACCTGTATCACCTCGAAAGCCTCATCGTGAGTTCTACCATTCCAGTACCTAGCCTAATTGGTTGACCAATTATAATGTTTTCTACCACGCCGACGAACTCTTCTCTTTCAGCATGAACTGCCGCATCTAGCAAGTGCTTTACGGTGACTTCGAACGCGGCCCTCGCTAATATACTTTCCTTCTCTCCGGTCACGCCGTGACGGCCAACCTGCTTTATCGTTCCGTCCCTCGTCATCATGTCGGCGACCAGTAGTATGTGGCGGTAGTCGACATCAAGACCCTGCTCGTCTAAGACCCTCTTGATTTCTCTCGCAATATGGTTTCGTGCAGCCTCTATGCCGAACACTTTGCTAATTTCGTACAGGTTGTTCGTCCAAATCCTTTTCGCGTCTACTCCTGGTATTTCAAGTACAGCCGCCAAATCTGAACCGTCGGTGTAGATAACATATTCGTCCTTCTCTTTCCTTACTATCGCTCTCTTAATCCCCTTAATTCCCTTTATTTTTGCGCTAAGAATCTTCTCCCTTAATTTAAACAATGTAAGTACATCGGTTAAATTAGTAAAAGTTATCGTTATTCTGTTCTCCTCTCTAGATTCTTCTATTTCGTGTTCAGGCATTTTTAATTTCTTTATGGCATTAAGTACGTCATCAAATGTAACGCCTTTATCCCTCATTAGCTCGTCGTTTAGATATAACGTTAAAGCGAAGCTCGCTAGGTCGATGTCTATTGTTGACACGACGTTCTGGACTTTGGTGTATTCTATTCTTCTAGCGATCTCGAGGGCCTTATTGACGTCGTTCTTATGCTCTTCTGTCAGATATATCCTCATCATTGGAGTAGAAGGGGTTTTCCTGGCGTCTACTATCTCGATAAGCCTGGGAAGGCCCAACGTGACGTTGAGTTCCCTTACTCCAGCGAAGTGGAAAGTTCTCAGAGTCATCTGAGTGCCTGGCTCTCCGATGGATTGAGCCGCCACTATTCCAACCGGCTCTCCAGGTTCGATAAGAGAGTTAACGAATTCCTCCTTTGCTAGCTCGAACATCCTATCTACTTCGTCCTGAGTTATGTCTATTTCTAAAGAAAGTATAGCGTTTTTCAGCTCCTTTAGCTTGTTCTCAGGGATTATGTCCTTGTACTCCTCGACTTTCTTTTCTACGTATTCGGCGATCTCCTGGCTGACCAACACACCATCACCTCTTCCAGCCGACAACTCTCTCAATTATTCTGTTAACGTCGAACGTCTTTCCGTGTGCACTTCTCATCGGATGGACACCGTCCTCTCCATATATCGTTTGAATGACATCTCCGTACATGGTTCTGACCGTGCCGTCATACTCCACCTTAATGTCGGATAGCGCGTTAATGAGCCTCCTCTGCATGTATCCGCTTTGCGAAGTCTTCACTGCAGTATCGACCAGCCCCTCACGTCCACCGGCGGCGTGGAAGAACATCTCAATGGGATTAAGGCCGCTCCTGAACGAGGAGTATACGAACCCTCTAGCTTCAGGTGATATGTCTCCGGGCTTGAAGTGGGGTAAAGTCCTACTGCTGTACCCCCTACTTATCCTTTCACCCCTGACTGTCTGTTGACCTAGCATTGCTGCCATCTGTGTGATGTTCAAGACGCTTCCTCTAGCGCCTGTTCTCGCCATTATGTAGACGTTGTTGAACGGATCTAAGTCTTGGGCCGCAATCTCGCCTGAAGTATTCCTAAGTTTGTCAAGGGCGTCCAGTATGTAATTCTCAAGACTCTCCTCCAACGTCCTACCAGGAATCGGCTCTAGCTTGCCCTCCTTATATTTCGTCATGTAATCGTTAACTACCTGTAAAGCTTGGCCGATTTGTTCTTTAATCTTCGCCTTGGCGTCATCTGATATGCTGATGTCGTCCAGCGTCATGGTGAACCCCCTAATTTCAGCGTACCTTATGAACGCCTTGAACAGGTTATCCATTATCCACCTTCCGTATTCGTCGCCGTACTCCCTGATTAACCAGTGTAACACGCTGTCCGGTTGCTGGTTACCAATAGCGTTCTTGTCGAACACCCCCTCGAGGAGGACACCTTTCTTTATTACTATGTAAGAGTCGTGCGGGCAGTCTTCGTTCTTACACGCCCTCGGACCGCTAGATATCTTCGCTGAGCCGTGGAAGTTGAAGTCCTTAGGCAGGAACAAGCTAACTAGCTGTTTTCCAGTGTAATACTCCTTTGGCGCGAGTATGGCTGGCTCTCCTAAGTCGCCTATGTAATCCGTCACGCCGAGAACAGTCAACGCCTCTTCTTTGGTCAAGAGCGTCGTCTTAACGGTCAACAAATAAGACCCGCTGATGAAGTCCTGGCCAGCTCCTATTATCGGACCTCCATATCTCGGAGTAAGGATGTTCTTCTGTACCAACATTAGCTCTCTCGCCTCAGCTATCGCCTCTTCGGACTGGGGTACGTGTAGGTTCATCTCGTCGCCGTCAAAGTCAGCGTTATAGGGCGGACACACTAATAGGTTCAGCCTGAACGTCTTCCCTGGAAGTACTTTTACTCTGTGTGCCATCATCGAGATCCTGTGGAGTGACGGCTGTCTGTTGAACAGAACTATGTCGCCGTCCACTAAGTGACGCTCGACTATGTAGCCTGGAGTGAGAGACGCCGCCAACTCTTTCCTGTCCTTCACGTACCTCAAGTCTATTCTACGTCCGTCCGGTCTTATCACGTAATTCGCTCCTGGCCAAGTGTCTGGACCGTTGATTACGGCTTGTCTGAGTCTCTCAATGTTAAATTTCGTTACCCTTTCTGGAACGGTGAGTATCTTCGCCACATAAATTGGAACTCCTACCTCGTTGATGCTTAGGTTCGGGTCAGGCGATATGACGGTCCTTGCGGAGAAGTCCACCCTCTTGCCCGAGAGGTTTCCCCTGAACCTGCCTTCCTTGCCTTTCAGCCTTTGGGCCAGCGTCCTCAAAGGCCTACCCGACCTGTGTTTAGCGGGCGGAATCCCAGGAATCTCGTTGTCGAAATACGTGGCAATATGGTATTGCAGTAGATCCCACAGATCCTCGACGATCAGTTGAGGGGCACCGCTCCTTATGCTCTCGTCAAGCCTATTGTTGATCCTTATTATATCAACGAGCTTATGGGTTAGGTCGTCCTCTGCCCTCATGCCGCTCTCTATGGTTATCGAAGGTCTGATGGTAATTGGCGGGACTGGCAACACCGTCAGGATCGTCCACTCGGGCCTGCTGTATTGCGGATCGAAGCCTAAGAGCTCGGCGTCTTCGTTCGGAATTCTCTCAAGCCTCTCCCTAATTTCGGTAGGTAGGAGCTTTATCGAACCCTCCTTCCTCTCTTCATAGAACGTGTAGGGTTTCTCTAGTTTTATCTTGTATTGCCTCGCACAGCAATGAGGGCATACTTCCTGTTTCGCCGCAGTCTTCTTTACATGTTCTATTAACCTTCTCGCTGCTAGCGGATATCTCTTCTTTATTGCTCTCAAGATTCTGTACGCTTTCTCTATGGTCAACTCTTCTTCGAGGCCCTTTGCTTGTTCGCATGTCGTGCCCTTCTCCGATCTCAGCTTAAGTCTACCGCAATTCCTGCATGTGGCCCTTAGTGTGTCATAAATCTCCTTGACGAACCCAACGTGTATTACGGGCCTCACTAACTCGATGTGCCCGAAGTGTCCTGGACAAACGCCCATCGGATTGCCACAGACCGGACACTTCTGTCCCGGTTCGATTACGCCCAATCTCGGGTCGAGAACGCTTCCCTCTATAGGAGTTCCGTCTTCGTCGTAGACGTCTGGACTCTTTATCGCGCCTATTGACATCTTCCTTATTTCGTCGGGCGAAAGGATGCCGAACTGAATTCCTCTAATTATCTTCTCAGTTTCACTCATTGTTCCCACCCCTTATCGGAACCTTATCGCCGAGAATTAGACGAGGAGATATACCCATGCTCATAAGTTCCTGAAGCAGGAGTTTGAACGCGTACGACACGGTCACGGGGTAGAGCACGCTCTTATCCTCGTGTATAGGACACCAGTACTTGTTCTTCTTTCTGTCGAAGTATCCTATGTAACCGCACTGCGAGCACACGTAAATGACGGTCTTATCAGAATTGTCTAGCAGTCTATCCCTAATCAGGGCCGAAGCTCCAAAACCTATTAGACAGTCCCTCTCCATCTCCCCGAACCTCAGACCGCCTTCCCTTGCCCTTCCTTCGGTGGGCTGCCTCGTCAATATCTGAACAGGACCCCTAGCTCTCGCGTGAATCTTGTCGGCGACCATGTGGTGTAGCTTCTGATAGTACACGACTCCCATCAGTATTCTACTCTTGACCTTTTGGCCTGTCCTTCCGTCGTACACGACTTCAGTGGCGTCTGGCAAGTACCCGTGCTCTAAGAGACCCTTCCTCATTTCGTCCTCTCTCGGGCTATAATACCAGGGCGTCGCATCGACCCTATTTCCGGTGACGGCAGCATACTTACCGGCTAACGCTTCTAGAAGCTGTCCTACAGTCATTCTTGAGGGCAAAGCGTGTGGGTTCAATATGATGTCGGGGACTATACCGTCCGGGGTATAGGGCATATCCGCTTCGTGTATTAACATCCCCACAACCCCTTTCTGACCGTGCCTTGTTGCGAACTTGTCGCCGAGCTCTGGGATCCTTAAGTCTCTAACCCTGACTTTCACCAGCTTGTTTCCTTCAGCAGTTTGTGTAACCACGACTAGATCCACTATGCCAGTCTCGCCGTATCTCAGCGTCACTGAAGTGTCGCGCTTAGCTTGCTCCGCCGTTAATTCCTTGAATTCCTGGAGGAACCTCGGAGGACTTACCTTACCGATGAGTACGTCTCCTCCCTTAACCTCGACCTCTGGAGCCACGATACCGTTGTCCTCAAGGTACTGGTAGTATTCCTTGCCCTTGTACCCCCTAGCTCCAGCCTCAGGTATGCCTATCTTGTCCTCCTGACCGCCGGGATACTTCATCTCCTCGGTCGAATAAAGCCTGAAGAAGGTGGATCTGTACATACCACGGTCTACGGCGCTCTTATTCAGGATGATAGCGTCCTCCATGTTGTAACCCGTGTACGTCATGACGGCCATTATCGCGTTGGCTCCAGCTGGTCTTTCGTTATAACCGATTACGTCCATTATTCTAGTTTGCACTAGGGGCTTCTGAGGATAGTGAAGGAAGTGCGCCCTGGAGTCCGTACGTAGCTGGAAGTTCGCCGCGTAGAGTCCAAGGGCTTGTTTTGCCATAGCCGACTGGTAAGTGTTCCTCGGCGACTGGTTGTGCTCCGGATAGGGAATAATCGAAGCTACGATCCCAAGGATCGCTGGAGGCCAAATCTCCAAGTGAGTAGTTTCCTCGGTAATGTCTTTAGGCTCCAAAGCTATGTACGCGTTCTCTTCCTCCTCTGCATCAAGGAACTCTATTTTGCCCTCCTTGACTAGATCCCTGAAAGTCTTCTCGCCCTTTTTGATGCTCTCTATATCCTCTTCTGTGACTAGAGGTCTGCCGTCCTTTACGACTATGAGAGGCCTCCTTACTCTTCCACCGTCGGTATTTATGTGTACTTCGTTTATGAACTCGGTCTGAACGTGGGAAACGTTGACCTCGTCACTGATTTGGCCAGACCTCCTGAGCTCCCTTATTTTCTCAGCTAGTCCCTTCCCGTCCTCATGATAACCGACGAACTTTCCGTTTAAGAAAACTTTAGCGTATCCCATGAAAGTCGTCGGGTCGACCTTTCCTTCAGCGACTTGGTTGATAGCGTCCTCCACCGAAATTACGCCCAACTTGTAGAGTTCGCTCTCAATCAGTCTGTCGTCTATACCGACGGATATCTGCGCCATTAAAGCGAGGTTCTTTACAAGACCGCTGTTCGGTCCCTCAGGAGTTTCGAACGGGCAGATCCTTCCCCACTGAGTTCCGTGTAGATCCCTCGCTTCGAAGTTGGGTTGTCCTCTGGCCAGCGAAGAGACAACCCTCCTCAGATGGCTTAACATGGACAGCCAGTTCGTCCTATCCAAAAGCTGGCTCACACCAGTCTTGTTCCCTACCCAGTTGCCCGTAGCTAGGGCGTGCCTTATCCTTTCTGTAATTATATCCGACCTAACGAGGGTCCCTAAAGTCAGCTTCCTTCCCCTTACCTTGGACTTCTCCAGCTGATACGTTAGGTCTTTCACGAAGGCCTTGAAGGCTACCCTGAATAGGCTCGCCATTAAGTCGCCCGCTAACCTCAGCCTCTTGTTGGCGTAATGGTCCTTATCGTCGGGCTCGCGGCGGCCTAGATAAAGTTCTAGTAGTTTCGCGACCGCAGCGGCGAGGTAATACGCCTTGATTTTCCTAGACTCCGGCGTGGTCCCTAAGTGAGGCAGGAAATACTTATCAATGACCTGTTCAGCCTTCTCGATCCTGTTCTCCCTCTTTTGACCAATCGCTACTCTGTCTCCTATGAATGCCAAAGCGTCCTCCGGTGTCGTTATAGCCCTCGCCTGCTCAAGCGACGGGTACAACTCGTTCTGTATCTGAGGGTCAAAGCTGACCGCGAATACTATGTCCCTATCAGTGACTATACCGAGAGCCCTCATCATTACAGCGAAGGGGATCTTCCCTGGGACAGAGGCGAATGAGACCTGTATGGTTCCGTCCTTTTCCCTTTCTATTTGGGTTTGAACCCTGTATCCTGGCGCGGAAGAAGTGATCTTGGCTATGTGAGTAGCGTTGGATCCCGGTTTGCCGTAATCCACGAGTATCCTGTTGACGGCTAAATCCTCCTGAGTCACAATGACTCTTTCGCTCCCATTAACGATGAAATATCCGCCTGGATCCTTAGGATCTTCACCTATTCTAATGAGCTCCTCTGCCGATAATTTCGAAATCGGGTCAATAGACGATTTCAGCATCACTGGTAAGTCGCCTATGTAGACTTCGGCAGGTTCCCCCTCGATGTTATTTTCAACAATCGTCATGGTTAAGTAAATCGGCGCAGCGTAAGTGAGGTTCCTTAGCCTAGCCTCCATCGGGGTTATCTCGGTAGCTGGCCCCCTATCGGCCTCCCTTACTTTGGGCTTATCTATCCTTATTTTTCCTAGTTTTATCTTGAGGTTCGGGATTTCCGGCTTTATTTCACCTTGTTCATCAATTATTTCCTGGAGTTTATTCCTCACGAAGTCATCAAACGAGTCAAGATGCTGTCTCACAAGACCGTTCTCCCTGAAGTAGCTCTCAATGAGAGCCCATCTCTGTTCAACCGACAACATCTCCCCTTACCCCACCACCACGAACCTGTAAGTGACTATCTTGGTTCCCAACGGACTTACCCTTTCTATTTTAATTATGTCCCCAGGTTTGGCCTTCAAGGCTTGAGCAATGGGATCTGACGCTTTAATCCACGGTAACTTCTGCGGATGGATGCCTAACTCCTGAAGAACCTTCATCGCCTCCTCAATGGAAAGCACTTCGTGTTTGGGCACTAATTCGTGGAGAGTAGGGTCGAAACGCCTCTGTTTAGAGGATGGCATAAACTAGGTCACCTAAGCTTAAGCTCACTCAGGTCATGTTTGAACCTAAAATATAAGTTTACTCTAGACTCGCCAGGCTCTTCCTAGTCCTTTCGAGCAATTCCTTGGCGTGTTGATGGATCTCCTCGTAGCTCTTCTTCATTCTTGCTATGCCTTGACTGACTGCAGTCACGCCTACTGCTGCCGCCACTCTTGGATAAACTTCCCATTCCGTCATTCTCGGAATTATGTAGTCCTCCCTTGCACCTTTTTCTCTCACATAAGCGGCTAGCTCTCTCGCAGCGGCTATGACCATTTCGTCCGTTATCGTTTTAGCTCTTACATCTAGAGCTCCCCTGAATACGGCCGGGAATATCAGGGAGTTGTTCACTTGATTAGGCAGGTCGCTCCTACCGGTACCAACTATCCTCGCACCTGCCTTCTTGGCTTCGTCAGGCCAAATTTCTGGGACTGGGTTTGCCAAAGCGAAGACTATGGCATCCTTGTTCATCTTCTTTATCCATTCTGGCTTGATCACTCCTGGCCCTGGCTTAGACGCGGCGACAACGACGTCCATGCTCTCGAACGCCTTCTCTATCGTCGTCACATTGTCTTTGTTAGTCTTTTCGAGGAGTTCGTACTTCCACGGATTCTCGATCTTCATCTCCTCTTCGTCAGGTCTCCCGCGATACAACGGGCCCTTGCTGTCTGTAATTATCATGTTCTCGTAAGGAATTCCGAATTTGTTAAGGATTCTAGCGGTTGCTATATTCGCCGCTCCAGCACCGAACAGTAATACCCTCGTGTCCTTAGGGTTCCTTCCAGTTAATTCCAGGGCCGTGATTAAACCCGCCAACGTTGCCCCGGCTGTGCCCTGCTGATCGTCGTGCCAGACGGGTATCTCGAGCCTTTCTCTGAGTTTCTCTAGAATATAGAAGCACTTGGGGGACTCTATATCTTCCAAGTTGATCCCGCCGAAGGACGGCTCCAAGTATTTCACGGTCTCAATGATTTTGTCGGGGTCCTTCGTCCCGAGCGTTATCGGTACCGCGTCAACGCCACCCAAGTACTTGAATAGCAAGGCTTTCCCTTCCATGACGGGCATTGCAGCTTCGGGACCTATGTCGCCTAGGCCTAATACTCTCGTGCCATCAGTTACGACAGCTATGACGTTCCACCTGTAAGTGAGCTCGAAGGACAGGTCTTTGTTACTCGCAATCATCTTGGAAACTGCAGCTACACCTGGCGTGTAAAGGACTGCGAAGTCCTCAACCCCCTTAATCGGAACCTTGGGCAGGACTTGTATTTTTCCGTGATATTTACGTGAAATCTCGATCGCCTTTTCATCGAGGGTTGACGTCAAAGAAGCTCATGTGACAATATCATTCTCAATTATAACGTTTGAGTAACCTTAAGAGTTCTCAAAGCCTACACATTCAGGGTACGAATTGTCGACCGAGAAGGTTGCAGAGACTAGGAAGCTCAGACAGCCCATAGTGGTTGTTCTAGGACATGTTGACCACGGGAAGACGACTCTTCTGGATAAGATAAGGGGTACGGCTCTGGTTAAGAAAGAGCCGGGCGAAATGACACAGGAAGTGGGAGCCAGTTTCGTACCTAAATCAGTTATAGAAGCTTTAGCTGAGCCTTTGAAGAAAGTTATAAATGTTAAGCTTGATATTCCAGGCCTACTCTTTATTGACACTCCAGGTCACGAACTTTTCGCTAACCTAAGGAGAAGAGGGGGTTCAGTAGCTGATTTCGCAATTCTAGTTGTGGATATTATCGAAGGCTTTCAGAAGCAAACCTATGAGTCCATCCAGATTCTGAGGGAGAGAAAAGTTCCGTTTCTAGTAGCTGCAAATAAAATAGACCGCATACCTGGCTGGAAACCCCAAGACACGACGTCCTTCTTGACCAGCCTGGCGAAGCAGAGCCCACAGGTTAGGGATCTTCTCGATCAATACGTTTACAAACTGGTCGTCCAGCTGGCCGAGGTAGGCTTTAACAGCGAAAGGTTTGACAGAGTGAGGGACTTCACGAAGTACGTTGCTATTGTCCCTGTTTCGGGCAAGACGGGCGAGGGAATAGCCGAACTCCTTGCCTTACTGGCCGGTTTGACGCAGACCTTCATGAAGGGGAAACTGAAGTATGCTGAAGGACCGGCGAAGGGCGTCGTCCTCGAGGTCAAAGAGGATCCTGGAATAGGCCATACAATTGACGTTATAATATATGACGGGATTCTGCATAAAAACGACACGTTTGTCGTCGCTGGAATCAACGGGCCTATCGTAACTAAAGTAAGGTCGATTCTCGTCCCGAAGCCGCTTACTGACATAAGGCTTGCAAAGACCGACTTGATGCCGATCGATGAGATCCAGGCGGCAGCAGGAGTCAAGATATCCGCACCCGGACTAGAGGAGGCTATTGCCGGATCTCCCTTTATCGTCGTAAGTAACCAGGAGGAATTGGAGCAGGTAAAGAAACAGATCGAGGAAGAAGTAAAGGAAGTGAGGTTCTACGACGCGACCGTTAACGGAGTCGTGATCAAAGCTGACAGCATAGGTAGCCTTGAGGCGATCGTAAGCGAGCTACGACGTAGGGGAATTCCGATAAGGCTTGCCGACATAGGTCCGATCTCGAAGCGAGACTTAATGGAGGTAGAATTGGTGAAGAAGGAGGCCAAGGAGTATGCAATAATTGGAGCCTTCAAGGTCAAGCCGTTGCCTGGACTGGAAATCCCTAGCGACGTTAAGCTGATTTCGAATAACATCATCTACCAGCTGATTGACGAAATAGAGAAAACGATACAGACCGCTAAAGAGGCTGAGAAGAAGAAAACTCTCGACAAGCTCGTGTTGCCTGGGAAGTTCAAGATACTGCCTGGCTACGTATTCAGGCGCTCCAATCCTGCCATTGTAGGTGTCGAGGTTCTGGGCGGGATCATAAAGACAAAGGCACCGTTGATGGATGCGGAAGGCAAACCAATTGGAGAGATACTGCAGATTCAAGAGAACAAGAAGCCAATAGAGCAGGCCAGCAAGGGCGCCGAGGTCGCGGTCTCGATCAAAGGGGACATCATGGTAGGAAGGCAAATCGATGAGGGCGACATAATCTACACTGACGTGCCCAAAGAGGATCTGGAAATCCTGCTCACTAAATACAGCGACGTAGTTACGGATGACATGAAGGAAGTCATCAAGGAAATAATCATGATAAAGAGGGCAAAAGACCCGACTTACGGGCTAGGGCTCAAGCTTACTTGAAGTTCTTTCTCGCTGAAGAATATCGACATTTCCCTTGCGGCCTTTTCTGGGCTGTCTGACGCGTGAATCACGTTCTCCGCCTTCGACAGAGCGTAATCGCCCCTTATTGTTCCTGGAGCGGCTTCCTTCGGATCAGTCGCTCCAATCATTTTCCTGACCACGCTCACTGCTTCGTCCGCCTCTATGACCATCGCTACGACAGGTCCGGACGTTACGTACGAAATCAGTTCCTCAAAGAAGCTCTTCCCCTTATGCTCCTCGTACAGCTTCTCAGCCGTCGCTCTGTCCATATACATCATTTTCATTGCAACTATCTTCATGCCTCTCTTCTCGAACCTCGAGATTATTTCGCCTACTAGACCCCTCCTCACTCCGTCCGGCTTTATCATAACGAAGGTTCTCTGAAGAGCCATATTCACCTACCCTTCATATAGGAGGTCGTCCACTTAAGTTTCTTCGGGTCTCTCTTCAGTTTCAGCATGGACTTCCTGCACTTGCTGGAGCAGAACCACAGTATCGTCCCGTCGTTCTTCACGTACATAAGGCCGTGTCCAGGCAGAATTTCCTTACCGCAGAAGCTGCACCTCACTTGTCTCCTTTCCGACATACTAAGGTGACGGGGAGAGTGAAGTATTTAAGTGAATCTCTGCTCAATAAGGGCAGAGGAATAATGAGCGAGAGGAGCAAGCTGAGCGAGAGGAGCAAGCCCTCGTCCACGTCGCCGATAATAGAGGAGTTCGGCTTCCCAGCCGAGGTAATTCAGATACTCGACAGGACTGGGGTCACCGGCGAAGTGACTCAGGTAAGGGTGAGAGTATTAGAAGGCAGAGACAAAGGTAGGATTCTGACAAGGAACGTGAAGGGTCCGGTTAGGGTTGGAGATATACTGATCTTAAGAGAGACGGAGAGGGAAGCCAAGAAGCTAACAACCAAGAGGTAAAGCTACTAGATCAGTTCAATTTTCTCTTCTTCCGCTACGTGGCTCTCATACTTTACAGTAAGTTTGGAGTTCTGAGGCCCACAACATAACCTCGCCTTGAGTTTAGGCTTTTTATTAAATCGTAGAGAACTCTCCCAGGACTGCCTTGGCAAGAGCTAAGATAGGCCTCGAAGTACACGTCCACATCACGTCGCTGAAGTCCAAACTCTTCTGCTCTTGTCCGTCTGACTATTCGGGAAAAGAACCTAACAGCGTCGTCTGTCCCGTATGCTTAGGGCTTCCTGGAGCTATTCCGGTGCCCAACGAGAGGGCGATTGAGGAGGCCGTAAAGGTAGCGTTAGCCCTGAACATGCAGGTCAGTGACAAGGTAGTTTTCGTGAGGAAACACTATTTCTATCCAGACATGGCAAAGAATTACCAGATCTCTCAGTATGACGGTCCAGGAAGCACGCCTATAGCTAAGAACGGTTACGTTAAGCTTCGCAGCGGAAAGACCGTTAGAATTAGGAGGATAAACATTGAGGAGGATCCGGCGAGAATCGTTTACCCGACGGGGTCTCTTCTCACAAGCAAGTACGTGTGGGTAGACTACAACAGGTCTGGCATAGCTATGCTGGAGATAGTTACGGAGCCCGACCTAGAGGAACCTAAGGAGGCTAGGGAATTCCTAGAGAAACTGCGTTCGATTCTGGAACACTTGGGAACATGCGACTGCTCGATCGAAGGATCGATGAGAGTCGACGCCAACGTTTCCGTGGAAGGAGGAGAAAGGGTGGAAATAAAGAACATCGGGTCTATAAAGGGAGTAGAGGAGGCTCTAAAATACGAGATAGCCAGACACGAGGCCCTCATCGCTCAGGCGCAAAAAGTGGCCCGTGAGACGAGACACTGGGACGACTTAAGGAAAGTTACTATCCCCTCTAGGGCTAAGGAGTACGAGGAGGACTACAGGTATTTCCCTGACCCAGATTTGCCTCCAGTTTCAATCTCTAGAGATTGGGTCAGCAAAATAGCCTCTTCCCTGCCCGAACTCCCCGACTCCAGGATCAGAAGGTTCATGTCACAGTACGGGTTGAGCGAGTACGATTCGACTGTCCTGGTTATGGACAAGGGACTAGCCGACTTTTATGAGAGTGTAGTGAAGCTATATAACAAGCCCAAGGAGGTCGCGAACCTGCTAATTAACGACTACATGCGATGGATAAATGAACTTAACATCAGACCCAGCGAGTCAAAAGCGAAACCCGAGTATATAGCAGACCTTCTGAGGATGCTTGACGAGGGCATAATTACGATTAAAATCGTCAAGGAGATCCTGCCAGACGTCGTCAAAGGTAACGACCCTAAGAAGTTGGTTGAGGAAAGAGGCCTCATAGCCCTGAAGGACCAAAACGCTCTGATAGAGGTGATAAAGCAGGTCTTCGCTCAGGAACCAGACGCTGTCGAGAAGGCCAAACGCGACCCCAAGGTGGTCAATTACCTTGTTGGTCAGGTAATGAAACGCACGGGTAAGAGAGCGGATCCCTATTTAGTGAATCAGTTGATCAAGAAAATGTTAGAGAGTTAGTCTCAGCGTGGGTTTCTCGTCACAGATCGGCACTTAAAACCCCGATCATCCGTGTTATTATCTTGGCCAAGTTAATATGGTTACGCAAAAGCTCAGCTCCGTCCGACTGAGACTCAGCGCCGTGAACTTACTGAGAGATTTGAAGTCGATATATACATACAAGCAGCTCTCGCAGATCTTCGGATTACCAGAGAGCTTGCTTTGTAGGTACGTTAGCGGAACAACTATTCCGAGCGAGACCAATTCAATGATGATCTTAGAAAAAATTAAGAAAGAAAATACAATTAGTAAAATACTAAGGGATATTATAGAGTTTAAGGGAGACGGTTACGTTGATACGTCAAGATTGTACTTGTATCCACAGCTACTTGAGCTCAGCGTTAATTTGCTACTTGCCAATGACGAATGCGGAGCTAAGGACTTCGATAAGATCGTTACCGTAGTCCAAAACGGAGTTCCATTGGCAACGCTTGTCTCTCTGATAACGAAAAAGCCCTTAGTAATCGTGAAAAGGAGGAAGGAGTCGTTACTCTTGGACTATTACGAGGAGCCTGTGAGGGAAGGTGACGGCTCAATTTCGTTCCTGTACGTGCGTAAGGACTACGTCAGAAAAGGCGACAAGTTCCTATTCGTCGACGACGTAATAAGGTCGGGTAAGACGCTTTTGAGCGTCAAGAACCTCATTGATAAAGCTGGTGCTTCCATCGTTGGAGCCTTGACTCTCGTCTCCTTAGACCCTGAGAGCGTTAAATCCTTAGGCTTCAGCGTTTGTAAGTTGCTGTGACGAATGTAGTTAGGCTTACCAGAGAGGTTCTAGCGGTCGGAGAGGACGACTACTATTACTACATAATCCTTAATCAACGGGATTCCCTGGCCCTTGTGTCTAATCCCAAGCACGTTGAGAATGTATTGAATTACCTCATGGAGGAACTCGTCTTATCGGGAATTGAAAGACTGTTAGTTGTGATCTCTGTCCCCTTAGCTGATATAGTGTCAAGTGCCTCTCTACTTAGATCACTATTCCCTAACGTTCTGACGGTCGTCTCGAGAACATTCGCAC
>JBMFJH010000021.1:0-28855 GCA_049973945.1 Thermoprotei archaeon | reverse complement strand
TAACGCGTCGTATAGCTTCAAGAGGGCCTTAAATTTAGCCTCGCAGTTCCTCGGCACTCTAATCCTCGAGTTTAGGAAACTAAACTCGACCTCCTCGCCCTCCCGTCGTCCGCAAAGCTTCTCGAAGTAACTTTCCATGACTTCGACTTTGAGAAATGAGGTCAAGAAAACTTTAAGGTTTTCGAACTAAGAATTGTCGCAATATCTTATACTACAAATCGAATTCCAACCAACTCCGCATGCCAACGTTTTGAAATCTATTTCTCACATTTTAGCACCAAAAATCTCACGCTCAATAGCAAGAATTAGAAAGCTTATCGGCTAAATCGACAAGTAAGAAGCTCATTGCCTAAAGTCCATTAGGAGTTTAAGTCGAAACACCTATGTACGCGTCCTATTAAGTGACCTTGGAGGTTCCCCTTACAAACCAATATTCCTCACGATTCCATCAGCATTTAACCGCCCTCCATACAACAAATGCCGAAGGAAATTTGAGGCTGGTCTCGCTCGGCAACGGCAGGCTGCTGGTCAACCTAGACGAGTTCGGCAGGATAGTCGACCTCTACTACCCCTACGTGGGGCTGGAGAACCAGATTGCCGGAATCCCGGAACAGCACTACGTCAGGGTGAACGAACCTAAGGAGGTCTCTCAGTTAAGCCCACAGGTCAGGTTCGTGCCCAAGGTCAACACTTGCCAGGCCGAGTTCAGGGCGGACTCGGTCGTGGTCACTAGGACTGATTTCCTGGACGTAGTGGAGCCTGTGATGTACAGGATCGTCAGGCTGTACAACCCCGAGAACGTCGAGAAAGGGGTCACCATGTCCTGGCTCATGGACGTCAACCTCTACTCGAACAGGGTCGGCGACTCCGGCTTCTACGACCCTGAGCTGAAGGGGTTAGTTGTTTACAAGTCAAAACGGTACATGGCGGTCAAGGCGTTCTGCTCCAACGGTTGCGATACGTCCTACGCGCTGGGCAAGGGGGACTTGGCTGAGGACGCTAAGGACGGCTGGGTAGAGTTCAGGGCCGCGGACAACGGGGACATATTTCTCGGCTTATCAGTGTCTACGAAGGTTCCGCCCAACGGGGCGGTGAAGGTCTACCTTGCCTACTCCTTCGGGGAGAGCTACAAGGAGGCTGTGAGCAGGTTAGCGAACGTCGGGCCGACCGGCGTCGAGATCTCTTATTCTGTGTGGTCAAGCTTCTGGAACACACACTCGAAGAGGATAAACCCCAGAGACAGGAAGTACGACTTCCTGGCCAGGACGAGCGTCGCCGTGATCCTCGCCCACACCGGCCAGAATGGCTCGATAATCGCCTCCTCCGACTACAGCTACACTTCCCTATGGGGCGACTACTACAATTACGTCTGGCCGAGGGACGCGGGGATAGCGGCCCACGCTCTTGACTTAGTAGGTTTCAGGTCGATAGCGCTCAGGCACTACAACTCGTTGCCGAAGCTCGTCTCGAGCCACGGCTTCCTCTTCCAGAAGTACAACCCGGACTTGACGCTGGCCTCCTCGTGGCACCCTAGGTTCATGGACGGTAAGCCGGTTTACCCAATTCAAGAGGACGAGACTGCAATAGAGCTCTGGGCTATAGGAGAACACCACAGTATTTACAACGACCTCGACGACTTAGTCCAGGTCTACAAGGGCTTCGTGAAGCCCGCGATCAAGTTCGTGATGGGCTTCGTCGAGGACGGCCTGCCCAAGCCGAGCTGGGACCTCTGGGAGGAGAGGTACGGGGTCCACATCTGGACAGTCTCGACTGTTTACGCCGGGCTGAGGTCTGTGAAGAGGCTCGTCGAGGACATGGGCGACCACTTCATCGCCTCGGACATAGACTCCTTCTTGGGCTCCCTCCTAGAGGCGACGAAGAGGAGGATGGTTCACGAGGGGAGGTTCGTGAGGATGCTGAACAAGGACGGCCAACCAGACTTGACGGTAGACGCGAGCATGCTCGCCCCTGCCATCTTCGGTATGGTAGACCCCAAGGATCCAATCATGGCGAAGACGGCTGAGCTAGTCGAACAGAAGCTGAAGGTGAACGGTGGCCTAATAAGGTACGAGAACGACCCCTACAGGAAGGAGAAGGCTAGCCCCAACCCGTGGCTGATCACTACCCTTTGGCTAGCCAGGTACAAGGTCTTGGTCGGAAAGAGGGACGAAGCCCTCGCATTGCTCGACTGGGTAGCCCAGAGGGCGACCCCTACGGGCTTGCTCCCGGAGCAGGTAGACCCAGAGACCCTGATGTCGACCAACGTGATCCCCCTGGTTTGGTCTCACGCCGAGTTCATAATAACCCTAAAATCGCTCGAGCTACTCTAAAGCCCAGGGCAATGAACCCGGAGAAGTGCGGGGAGGAGTGGATCCTCCCCTTCGGCACGGGGGGCTACGCTTCCTCCACCTTTTGCGGGATAAACGCCAGGACTTACCACGGGCTCGTAATAGCCCCGACCAATCCTCCCCACAGGAGGTTCCTCTACCTCTCCAAGTTCGAGGAGTCCCTTATCCTGGGCGAGGAGATCCCCATAGGTGCAAACAGGTACGTGCCCGACGTTTACCACCCCAGGGGGTTCGAGTACCTCGTCTCGTACAAGTGGGGGAGCAACTACGTTTCTTGGGAGTACGAGGTCGAGGGAGTTAGGGTCAACAAGGAACTGATCTCCTGCTGGGGCGCCAACTGCGTCCTGCTGAGGTACAGCGCGGAAAAGGGGAAGCTGAAGCTGTGCCCCCTCGTGGGCTACAGGAGCCACCACTCGACCATGAGGAGGGGGCAGTACTTCTTCGAGGCAGTATCAGAAGGGAAGGAGGTCAAAGTCCTGAGGGACGGGCTCCCTCACTTACGCTTTTACTTCTCCTCGGGCAAGGTCTACCCCACGGGCTATTGGTACTACAACTTCCAGTACGACATCGACAGGAGCCTGGGGAATAACTACGTCGAAGACCTCTTCAACCCGTTCTGCGTTGAGGCCGAAGGGAAGGTCGAAGTCGTGGCCTACGTCGACAGGCCCGGCTACCCCGAGAAGGTTGAGGCCCACGAGGACGAGCTCTCCCTCCTGAGGGAGGCTGGGAGGAAGTTCGTCGTCAAGGGGAACAGGGGCTACGCTGTCGTAGCAGGCTACCACTGGTTCGACGAGTGGGGGAGGGACTCCTTCATTTCCATGGAGGGTTTGTTGCTCCTCGACGGCAATTTCGGCCCGGCCAAGGACATATTCAGGCGGTACTTCGGCTACTGTTACAAGGGTTTGTTGCCCAACCACATAAGGCCCGACGGCGAGCCCTTCTACCTGGGGGTGGACGTGACCCTTTGGGCGGTTAACGCCCTCTACAAGTACTACCAGCGCTCTAACGACAGGGAGTTCGTCAAGGAAGTGCTGCCCAAGGCAGAGGAGTGCCTTTGGGAATACGTCGACGGCAACGGTGTACTCTACTGGAAGGAGGGGCTCCTGTTCCACAGCGGCGCCCCGAGGACATGGATGGACGCGAGCTTCGACGGCACCGTGGTCACCCCGAGGGAGGGGGCGGCGGTCGAGGTGAACGCCCTCCTTTACAACGCTTTGCTGGCCTTCAACTCCCTGCGGGCCGCAATAGGATTGGAGAAGATCACGGAGTTCGAGGAGAGGGCGGAGGCGCTGAGGTCGGCCTTCTCGGAGAAGTTCGTCGCACCCTGGGGGCTCTACGACTACATCGACCCGGACGGGATTCCGGACGAGAGTGTCAGGCCCAACATGGTCTTCGCCTACTCCCTGCCCTTCCCCATAGGGCCGGACGAGATGGCTAACGTCGTTAAGAACACCGTAGAGGCGGAGCTCTTCAGGCCTTATGGGCTGTCCACCCTGAGTAGGCACGACCCTAAGTACAGGCCGACCTGGAGGGGGCCGAGGCAGGAGAGGGACTTGGCCTACCACAACGGCCTCATCTGGCCCTGGCTAATCGGAGCGTTCACGGACTTCGTGCTCAGGTTCTTCAGGGAGGAGGCGGTTGACCTGCTCCACTCGCTCTACCCGCTGATTCAGAGGGTTAAGTCCAGGAACGGCTTCCTCCCGGAGCTTTTCGAGGACGTCCCTCCCTACAGGCCAGCGGGCGCGTTCGCTCAGGCCTGGAGCGTTGCTGAGGTCTACAGGTCTCTGAGGAATTTGCTCGCGGCTGTTTGACCTCGGGTCGCTCGCTCGTTAGTTTGAGCTTTAAGTTGATCAAATTTACGTGAATTTGATTCACAGAATGATCAGAGACAGGGAGAACGTGGTCCGGGCCCTCGTGGACTGGAACTTCTGGGCGAAGGAGCAGTTCACAGGGGTGCCGAGGCGTTACGCCGAAGAACTGCTAAGGCTAATGGAAACCGGACTCGCGGTCGACCTAGTCGGCGTTAAGAGGAGCGGTAAGTCCACCGTCATAAACCAAGCGGTGAAGAGGCTAATCGAGTCCGGCGTAGACCCTAAAGCCACGTTAATAGTCAACTTCGAGGACCCGAGGCTCGGTGAGGTCGACTCCGGGGAAGACCTCTTCGAGCTCCTCTCGATTTACAGGCAACTCACAGGTCACAAGGGGAAGCCCTACGTATTCCTCGACGAGGTTCAGAAGGTCAGGGACTGGGAGGGGTTCGTCAGGTCAGTAGTCGACAGGAAGGAAGCCCTTGTCGCAGTGACCGGCTCGACCAGGCTCTTCAAGAGGGGGAGGACTTCCGAGGCCCTGTCGGGGAGGCACGTCTCCCTCGAAATAACGCCCCTATCGTTCGTAGAGTTCCTCGAGTTCAAGGGAGTTAGAATAAGGGGGGAGCTAGAAGCCATTGCAAGGGAGGATGAAGTCAAGGGGCTACTTCTGGAGTACCTGAGGTTCGGCGGCTTCCCACTGGTAGTTCAGGCGAAGGACGAGGAGACAAAGACGAGGATCCTGCTACAGCTCTACGACGACATTATTACAAAGGACGTGATCGAGGCGTGCAGAATTAGGGCTACTAAGGACGTCAGGGAGCTGAGCCTGTTCTACGTGACCAACGTCGGGAACAGGGTCTCGTTCAGGAGCGTCTCCAACTCCTTGGGGATCCCCATAAGCACGGCGCTGAGGCTGACCGAGTGCCTCTCCGACTCTATGCTGGTCTACTTCGTCCCCCCTCTGTCGCCGAAGCTCAAGGAGATGGTAAAGGGCGAGAAGAAGGTCTACGTGGTCGACAGCGGTTTATCGAACGTAGTTGGCTTCAGGCTCAACGAGAGCCTGGGCTCGTTGCTGGAGAACGCGGTCTACATGGAGCTGAGGAGGCGATATGGGGAGAACTCGATCTATTACTACAGGGGAAGGAACGAGGTCGACTTCGTAATAGTCAGGGACAACGAGGTGAAGGTGGTCTACCAGGTGGCGTTCAGGTACGTTGACAGGGAAACGAAAGGGCTGAAGGAGCTCAGGAGGAGAAAGGAGGTTCCCTCTTACGTTATAACGTTCGACGAGGAGGGCGAAAGAGACGGCTTCAGGCTACTGAAGGCGTGGAAGTGGTTCCTGAACATGTACAACGAGGGCGTTTAAGCCTCGAGGGGAGCGAGCTTCACTCCCTCCTTCTTTATCTTGTTCTGGAGCATTAGTATTGCTCTGGCCATCGCCTCTGGCCTAGTGGGACAGCCCGGCATGTAAATATCTACAGGAATTCCGATCTCTGAGGGCAGAACCACGTTGTAGGAGTTCCAGAATATCCCTCCCTCTAAGGAGCACGCCCCCATGGCTATGACGTACTTGGGCTCCGGCATCTGGTCGTAAGTGACCCTGGCCGCCCTCGCCATCTTCCTGGTCAGGGTGCCCTCGATCACCAAGAGGTTGGTGTGCCTGGCGGAAGTGAAGGGCAACATCCCGTACCTCTCGGAGTCGAACCTGGCAGCCGCGAAGGCCCCGAACTCGGCCCCGCAACAGCTCGTCGTCAAGTGAGGAGGCCAAAGGGAGAACATCACGCTCCAGTCTATGAGGTTCTTCACGGGCTTCCTCGTCAGTAACCACTTAGCCGCCTTCCTCGCGGCCTCCTCAACATTGCCGACCAACAGTAATTGATCCATCGACAGGCTTCTCTCGACCCGGTAATTAAGCGTTAGTATTAGTTGCAACGCAAAAAACTTAAGTCGGCCCTAGCGGGCCGCTCTTCACCGTTCCGAGATCACCTCACTCCTCACCTTTCGGTCACGAGGTCATTCACAGAGCGCCCTCATCAGGGCTCAGTTCGGTGGTTCGAAATCATCCCTCGAGACAATCCTAAATCCTCCGCCTCATAAACGTTGGGCATGCCATTAGTGATCAAGGTAGACCCCGTGACCCCCGAGCCCGAGAAGATCAAGGCCGCAGCCGAGGCTATCAGGGCAGGGAAGCTGGTGGCCTTCCCGACGGAGACCGTCTACGGCCTGGGGACGGACGCCATGAACGGGGAGGCGGCCAAGAAGGTCTACCTCGTCAAGGGGAGGCCAATGGACAACCCGCTCATAGTCCACATAGCGAACTTCGAACAGCTGAACGAGGTGGCGAGGGAAGTCAGCGAGGAGGTATTCCGACTGGCCAAAACCGTCTGGCCCGGCCCAATAACCTTCGTCCTCAAGAGGAACCCGAGAGTCCCCCTGGAGACTACCGCGGGGCTCGACACGGTAGCCGTCAGGATGCCCGCCCACCCCGTTGCCCTCGAGCTGATCAGGCAGAGCGAGACCCCCATAGCCGCCCCCAGCGCCAACAGGGCTGGCAAGCCTAGCCCTACCCTAGCTGAACACGTGATCGAGGACTTGGACGACAGGGTCGACGTAGTCCTCGACGGGGGGCAGACGTTCTTCGGCGTCGAGTCCACGATCATCAACCTGACCGTGAGACCCCCGGTACTCCTCAGGCCCGGGCCCTTCACAGTCGAGGAGCTGAGGAACTTCTTCCCCGACCTGATAGTCCCGGAGTTCGCCGAAGGGAAGAAAGAGGCAGAGGTAGCGCTGGCCCCCGGGATGAAGTACAGGCACTACGCTCCAGACAAGAGGCTGATCGTCGTCGAGAAGAGGCAGGCCTTCGAGGAGGCAGTCAGGAGGCTGTCCCAGAAGAGGAAGGCGATCGTCCTCTGCTCCAAGGAGGAGTGCGAGAAGCTTAAGGACGTCCAGGCCACCAAGATCGTCCTCGGCTCGGAGGAGAACCTCTACGAGATAGCGAGGAACCTCTTCGACTCCCTGAGGAAGGTGGACAAAACTGAGGGCGAGCTCGCTCTGATCCACTCGTTCCCCGAGAGGGGAATCGGGTTGGCCATCATGAACAGGATAAGGAAGGCGTCAGGCTTCCTCATAGCCAAGAGCGCTGAGGAGGCGGAGAGGCTTGCTGGTAATTAAGCTGAGCAAGGTCACTTCTACCCAGGACTTCGCCGAGGCCGTTTACCAAATGGTTGAGGAGGACGAGTTCGTCGTAGTCGCGGAGGAGCAGACTAAAGCTAGGGGGAGGTACAGGAGGGCTTGGTTCTCCCCGAAGGGAGGGCTCTGGGTGACTTACGTGATCAAAGGCTTCGACCCGTCCAAGATCCCCAACCTGACCCTGGCTAACGCTTTGGCGATCAGGGAGGCCCTCGCGAAGTACGTTGACGCCAAGATAAGGTGGCCCAACGACGTGGTGGTTAAGGACAGGAAAATAGCGGGAACCCTCGTCGAGGCGGTAGTCCAGGGGAGCGAGGCCGTGGCCTTCATCGGTTTCGGAGTCGACACGAATGTTAGGTCGTTCGAGCCGGGCCTCAACGCCACTTCTGTCCTTTTGGAGACGGGGAGGGAGGTGGACAACGAGGGACTGCTAAACGAGATAATCGCTCTCACGAAAGCTTACGCGACGAAGGAGTTGAAGGAGCTAGCGGAAGAGGCGAACAGGCACTCAAGCGTGAACGGGAGGAAAGTTAGGCTCGTAGGGGACGGGTGGGAAAAAGCCTGTACAGCCCTCTTCGTCGACTTTCTGGGGAGGCTCGTCGCCGACTGCGGAATATTCGAGGTCGAGGAAGTGCTCAGGCTAGAGGTTATTTGACCACTAGGACGGGGATCCTCGACTCCTGCACTACTTTCGCGGAAACGCTACCGAGCACAATCCTCTTGAAGGTGGACAGACCCCTGCTACCCATCACTATTAAGTCAGCACCGTTCTTTGAGGCGTACTCTATTATCGACGTGGCGGGGTCTCCCTCCAGGATCTCCGTGTTCACGTCCTTCAGCCCTGAAGCTTCGGCCCTCTTCCTAGCGTTCTCCAGGTCGGTCTTCGTCTTGTTGTAGATCTGGTTGATCACCTCGCTCGGTATGGGGGCGAACCCCATTCCGAGGAGCGCCGCCGTGTCGACTACCTCTATCACGTCCAGCCTGGAGTTGAAGGCCTTGGCGAGGTTTATCGCTACATCTAAGGCCCTGGTTGCGTGGTCTGAACCATCGAAGGCGACGACTATCCTCCTGAACATTTAATTCACCGCGAAATAAATTCGAGGCCTTCAATTATATCGTTTACGCCTTTCTTTAGCTTCAATGGGAAATAATTAAGTCAACCTGAGTCCCCTGACGACTAAGCTCCTCGACTTTAAGTTCCAGACTACAGCTTCGTCCCCGGCCTCCGCTAGCACACCTCTTAGGATGTCCTTCAGAGTTCCAGAGAGGTTGAGGCCCTTGACCGCCTTCTCCTCCTTAGGGTACCAGGCGAGGCCCACGCTCACGCTGAAAGCCCCGGAGGCGAAGTCGCTAGTGTGCACTCCCCTGACGGAGTCTACAACTATGCCCTCCTCCTCTCCTGGTTCCTTCGCCTTAACCACCACGTTGGAGAAGCTCGCCACCGGATTGCTGGAGTAACCCCTCCAGGCTGAGTGGCTCGGCTCGACGTTGGCCTTCAGGGCCCAGTAGTAGGTATTTAAGCTCCTCACGAACTTCCCGCTTGAAATTATCTCGTTCCTTTTAGATGGCAAGCCCTCGCCGTCGAACTCCCTGCTCATCACCATGTTGTCGATCGTCGGGTCGTCCACTACCGTCAGCTTGCTCCCGAAGTCCTCGCCGAGCTTCAGGGGGCTCGCCCCCCTGTAAATCGCGTCTGTAGAGACGGCGTACCTGAGGAGGGGTAGCAGTAAGTCCTGGAGGGCTTCCGGCGTTAGGGTCACCACGTCGGGTAGCTTAGTCGGCTCCACCTCTTTCCTGGCTATTTCCAACTTGTACAGGAACTCCTCCCTGACCGCCTGGGACTTCACCGAGCTCAAGTCCCTCGAGGCCCTTGAGGAGCTCACGCTGGCCGAAGTCTTGTCGCCGTCCCTCGCGTTGCCCGAGAAGTAGGAAGTCGAGAAAGTGAACTTACTCGCCTTGTCGGAGCCCTCCGTGGAGACCACCTCCACAGTCCCAGACCCTATCGATAGGCCGGCGTGGCTCAGCTTAACCCATTCGGGGAAGTCGAGCGAGCTCACGAAGGCGTCTTTGGCCTCCTCAATAGCAGAATCGAAGTCGAACTTGTGCAGGACGAGCCCTGCCCCTGGCTTCCCCGGAGGGATCACGTTGGCCTCGTCCTCCTTCGACACAGACCAGCTCTGCAGTGCCCGGTCTATCAGCTCCTCGGTAAGCCTCGTGGAGAAGGCGAACCCCATCTTCTTGTCCTTGGCCACCCTCAGGCCGTAGCCCTCGTCCTGGGACATCTCAGACCTCAGGGTAGTGTCGTACTCGAGGGAGAACGTCTTGACGCTGGCATGGAACAGCTCGGCCTGGAAGCCCCTCAGCTTCAGCCTGTTGATCAGCCTGTAGGCGTCGAGCTCAGACGCCACCTACCCTCACCTCGTCAACCCTCACGTAGGGCCCCCCGTCGGAGACGGGAACCGTCTGTCCCATTTTCCCGCAGAAGCCGGGGGAGAACTCCATCTCCTTGCTCACCCCCGAAACCCTCTTCAGGGTCTCGAGCGTCGAGCCTGTTATGCCCAGGAAGGTTATCGGCCTTCCGATCTCCCCGTTCACTATCTCGTAGGCCTCGTCTATCCCGAACTGGAACGTGCCGTCGTTGTTGGTCTGACCCCCGCTCATCGAGACCAGGAGGTAGCCCTCCCTGACCTCGGAAATCAGTTCCTCCTTAGTCGAGTCGCCCCTCTCGAAGTGGGTGTTCCTCATCCTTATGAGGGGCCTCGCTATAGGGCCCTCCGCCCTGGCGTTGCCAGTAGGCTGTCTCCCCAGGTAGGCCGCGTAGTACCTGTCGTTTAGGAACTCGCTGAGGACGCCGTTCTTGATGATCTCGACCTTCCTCGCCTCGACCCCCTCGTCGTCGTAAACGGTCAAACCAATCGCCTGCTCGTCCTCGATTACCGGAGTGTCCGAGATCGAGACCAGCTCCGAAGCTATTTTCTTCCCGACCTTATCGGCGAAGATCCCAGTTGTCGCGAGGTCAGCCTCGGAGAGGTGTCCAACAGCCTCGTGGGCGAAGACCCCCACCACTTCTGGGGCCATAACGACGGGGAACTTCCCGTTCTTGGGAGAGACGGCCCTCAGCTTCTCGGAGACCTTCTTCCTCATACTCTCTACGAGGTCGTTGGCCTTGTCGAAGAGCACGAGCCTCCTGTACGAGTAGAACCTGTCGAAGACGCTTAGGGTCTGGTCGCCCCTCTTGACCACTGCGGTCACTGACACGCCGTTGTAGCCGTAGCTCTGCCTCACCTCCCTCGAGTCGCTGCTCAGGTACTCCTTGTCGTAGACCACTTCCCTGTAAGTGACTGTTACAGTCCTGACTCCCTCGAGCCTCAGGACTTCGTCCCTTATCTTCCTCAACACCTTCATCTTCTCCTCGAGGGAGTAGTCCAGGGGGTTCGGCCTCATCTCCTGCCTGAACTCGGCCCTCTTGCTCCTCAAGAAGACTACGGTAGCGTTCCTCGTCCCCATCGCGGTCTTGAAGGCCAGATCCAAGTCCTCTACCTTCGGCTCCCTCCTGAGGCTCACTACTCCCCAGTCGCCGTCCACAAGAACCCTGAGCATCGCCCCCTCGCTTACTCCGTTGCTTTCCACGTACTCCCTGGTCTCGTTGGCCACCAAGGAGAGGGACTTAACCCTGGTGTAGCGGACGTCGGCAAAAGTGGCTCCCCTCTCCTCGGCCCTCTTGATGATCTCGTGCACGCTTTCTCCTTAACGCCCTCGGTAATAGCTTCTCGCTTATTATTCAACGCTGGGACTCTTTGGCCGTGAGAATCCTCATATTCGGCTTCGGCAAGGTGGGGAAGGAGTTCAGGAGGCTGATCCACGAGAAGAGGGATGACGTGCCAGAGCTCAAGGACGTCAAGATAGTCGCTACGGTGACGAGGAAGGGGATATCCTACGGCGACAGGGAGGCATTCGTGGCTGACGAGCCGTTCACGCTCGACAAGCTGGAGAAGGTCAAGCCCGACCTGGTCGTGGACACCGCTTCAGCGAACTACCAGGACGGGGAGCCCTCGTTGAGCCTCTACATGAGGGCCTTCGAGCTGGGTGCGAGCGTGATCACCACGAACAAAGCACCGTTGGCGCTGAGGTTCTGGGACATCGTCAATGAGGCCAAGAGGAGGGGGGTTACTCTGGGCTTCCAGGGAACAGTGATGAGCGGTACTCCTTCGATAAACCTGCTCAGGGTCATGCCGGGAGTCAAGGTGAGGAAGATAAGGGGGATACTGAACGGCACCACGAACTACATCCTGACCAGGATGGCCGAGGGGATCCCCTTCGCTTCCGCCCTGGCTGAGGCGAAGCAGAAGGGCTACGCTGAGGAAGATCCGACCTTAGACCTCAACGGGTTCGACGCAGCCGCGAAGCTCACTATCCTCAGCGACTTCGCCTTCGGGACTAGGTTCACGATCAAAGACGTGAAGTTCGAGGGCATAACCGGGATAAGCGAGGACGACATAAAGAAGGCCATGAAAGAGGGCAAGAAGCCCAAGCTTATAGCCTACTCAGACGGCGTGAACGCTAGGGTAAAGGTGGAGTTCCTTGGCAAGGAGGACCCGCTCTACACCGTGGACGGGGTAGAGAACGCGCTGTCAATAGAGAACGAAGTCCAAACCGTGACGATAAGGGGGCCAGGGGCGGGCCCAAGGCAGGCGGCCTTCGGGGCCTTCAGCGACTTAATACTCCTCAAGCGTGGGGCCCTTATCTTACCTTAAGGACATATCCTGGTTTTTAATAGGTTGAGAGAAACTGAGAACTCGTGTCCATAGGGCCGGCTGAACTACTCAAGTTGGCCAAGCCCAGGGTGATCGCCCTCCTCGACTTAGCGGCGTTGGCTGGTTACTTCGCGGCGGGTTTCAGGGAAGTTCTCCCATTACTGTTCGTCCTCGTAGGCGGATCCCTCGCCTCAGCGGGGGCCATGATGATCAACGAGGCGTACGAGGCCCCTAGGGACGCCGTGATGGAGAGGACTTCCTGGAGGCCCACCGCGAAAGGAGACCTCGGCGCGAAGACCGTTTACGTGATCGGCTCCACCCTGATCATGGCGGGGGTCGCTGTCTCCTACTTAGCGAACGCCCTGACTGCCATCCTGGTGGCCTTCGGGGCCCTGTTCTACGTCTTCGTTTACACCGTCCTCCTCAAGCCCAAGCACTGGAGCAACATCGTGATAGGAGGTCTCGCGGGAAGCGCCGCGGCCTGGGCAGGTTACGCGGCGAGCTTAGGTAGCCTGGACGCTCCAGGGTTCCTCCTAGGGATCCTGATATTCATGTGGACCCCCGGCCACTTCTGGTCCTTGGCCCTGAGGTTCAAGGAGGACTACGAGAAGGCTAGTTACCCGATGTTGCCCGTGGTGTTCGGGGAAAGGGTAACGGCTAGGGCAATTGCAATAAGCAACGCGGCGATGATACCCTTCGCCCTGGCCTTAGGGATATGGTTCGGCTTAATTTACCTATTAGTTTCAGCGGTCGCCTCGGCAGTCCTGATGTACTTCTCAATAAGACTTTACAGAAATCCGACCAAAGAGGAGGCATGGAGGTCCTTTAAGGTCTCCTCGCCCTACTTAGCCATCCTACTGATAACCATTATTATTAGTAGGGCACTGTGACCAGGACGTAGGCCTTTTTCCCTTTCCTTCTCACGCTGACTATAACGTCGTTGCACCTCTTGCTCACCCTCATCTCCTCCTCGCCCGAGTTCACTATAACCCTCAACCTGGCAGAGCACTCCATTGCCTTCCTAATGTGCTCCTTGTAGTATGGGGACACGAACTCCTCCGCCCTCTCGACGAGCCTCTGAAAAGCTTCCTCTGGAGTCGCATCGTTTATCCCGAACGTAGAAACGGGGATCCAGATCTCGAGGTAGCCGTCCTTCACAACGGTCTTGGGCGAAGAGGCCTTGTAGCCGAGCAAGGCCCCCACGAGTCCGGCCACCAGGTTAATCCCGGCCAGGACGTAAGCCAGGGAAACGGGAATGAGGTGGGAGAGGAGGAGCATAATCCCAGATGAGATGCCCAAGTTGGCTATGATCAACATAAGGGCCCTCCTCAGACCTCCAAGGGCCCTAACGTAGAGGAAGCTGGGAAGGGAAGTGCCCACGACCGGAACCGGGGACAGAGCCAGCAGGGCGACTAGTCTCCTCTCTCCCTCTATCATTGTAATACTTTCATGCAATACCGATCTTAAAAAGCTTTATCAGCGCAGTGTATTGTAAAGAATTTCGCACAATCAGTTCTATTTCTGAGGGAATTATGTATCGGTATGATGAAAAATATGCAACTGATTGATTAATTGTCGCTCTTTACTCGACTAATTTCAGATTATCCCCTCCTCGAACCTCGTCAAGGTTTTATTCTGAGGCTTTCTCTTCCCCGAGATGGAGACGATCCAGGTAAAGCTCGAACCCCCGATAGCTTGGGTCTACCTGAACAGGCCCGAAAGGCTCAACGCCATAAACGAGAAAATGGTAGACGAGCTGAGGCAGGCACTGACAGACCTCGAGAACAATCAGGACGTGAGGGTCATCGTCATCACTGGCACAGGAAAGGCGTTCTGCGCTGGAGCAGACATAACCCAGTTCACCCAGCTCAACGGCTACACCGCTTGGAAGTTCGCGAAGAAGGGGAGGGAGCTGATGGACTTCATAGAGAGGCTCAGCAAGCCCACGATAGCGATGATTAACGGCTACGCCCTGGGAGGAGGACTAGAAATCGCATTAGCCTGCGACATAAGGATAGCGGCTGAGGAGGCCCAGCTCGGCCTTCCCGAGATCAACCTAGGCATCTACCCAGGCTTCGGAGGCACGCAGAGGCTAGTGAGGGTAGTCGGCAAGGGAAGGGCGATGGAGCTGATGTTAACGGGCGACAGGATCCCCGCCAAGGAGGCCGAGAGGATAGGCCTGGTGAACAAGGTAGTGCCCCTCTCCGAGCTGGAAAAGGCGACGAGGGAGCTCGCCATGAAGCTCGCAAAGAAGCCGCCGGTCTCAATTGCAATCATCAAGCTCATGGTCAACAAGGGCGCGGAGGCCGCCCAGGACATAGGGCTAGAAATGGAGAGCCTGGGCTGGGGAGTAGTGTTCAGCACGGAGGACCAAAAGGAGGGAGTGAACGCCTTCCTGAGCAAGAGGGAGCCGAACTTCAAGGGAAGCTAAGTGATGTAGAGCGGGTGGAACCTGTCCTTAAACGCGTTTTTCGACAGCTTCCCCCTTATGTTTATCTTGTAACCGCACTTGGGGCACCTGTTGTCCTCGGTCAGGTTGTACTCCAGTATGTCGAAGCCGTAACGCCTAATGAGTAACGTCTTACACTGGGGGCAGTAGGTGTTCTCGTAGGGGTGTC
The DNA here is from genome assembly GCA_049973945.1 of Thermoprotei archaeon. Lineage (GTDB taxonomy): Archaea > Thermoproteota > Thermoprotei_A > Sulfolobales > Sulfolobaceae > Acd1. The sequence continues at coordinate 14,138 of JBMFJH010000021.1, read as the reverse complement.
CCGGAACGTTGCCCAGGTAGACATATTGGAAGCCCATTTTCCTCGCCAGCTCGTAGTGCTTCTCCAAAGTTTCGACGGGAGTCCAGGGGAGGTAGTTCAGCTTATAGTCTGGGTGGAACCTGAGGAAGTGTATGGGGGTCTCAGGCCCCAACCTGTCGTAGATTATCTTAAGCAGCTTCTCAGCCGCGCTCAGGTCGTCCCCGATCTGAGGGACGACTAAGTCCGTGATCTCAACGTGAACCCCCATCTTCTTGAGTGCCTCAGCCGTCTCGATAATCGGCTCCGGCCCCGATGCTCCCGTGTAACGCCTCATGAACTTGGGCTCACCGTTCCCCTTGAAGTCTATGGTCGCCGCGTCGAGGAAGTCCTTGACGTAGTCCACAGCTTCTGGTGTCCAGTAGCCGTTTGTGACCATGGTGTTGAAGAGCCCCTTCTTCTTTGCTAAAACGCCGATGTCGTGGGCGTACTCCACGAAGATGATGGGCTCGTTGTAAGTGTAGGTTATTCCGTCAGCCTCGTGAGCTATCGCCAAGTCTACCATTTCCTCAGGCGTAATTTCGTAGCCCTCGGCCCTCCTCCTCTGGCTCAAGTCGAAGTTCTGGCAGTACATGCACATCCAGTTGCAGCCGAAGGTGCCGAAGGAGAGGACTTTGCTCCCGGGGTAGAAGTGCATGAGGGGCTTCTTCTCGATGGGGTCTACGTGGATGGCGGCGACCTTCCCGTAAACGTCCAGGTAGAGCTTGCCGTTCCTAACGCTCCTGACCCCGCAGAAGCCTATCTGCCTCTCCCCTATCAGGCACCTCCTAGCACAGGCAAGGCACCTGACCTTGCTGTCCTCCTTTTTGTAAAGCACTGCCTCTTTGGACATCAGAGGTAAAACTCGTAGAACTCCGTAATTAACCTTCGTAAACCCTGCAGAGCGACAGGAACTCCTTGTCCTCGTCGCAGACGTTGAACCCCTTCAGCTCCTTGAGGAGCTCTTCTACCTTCTTCCTAAGGGACTCCCACATCCTCTCGTCGTAGTCCTTGAGGTAGACCAGGTAGACCTTGTCCTTCTTCCCGCTTATGGGGATGAAGTCGAGGACGATGGCCTGCCTCTCCTCCTTAGTCCCCTCTACCTCTATCTCGCTGTAGTAAACGTCTATTGCGTCGAAGGGGGTCAAGTCCGTCCCCTTGAGTAGCCCAGAAATGACGTCTAAGGCGACGTCGAACAGGAGTATCTCTTTGGTCTCGTAGTCCTCTTCCTCTTCGTCCTCGTAGTACTTCACGAAAATGACTTACACCCGAGGGAGACTGGAGAAGGGAAGGGAAAAAACTTGAGCCTTCACCTCTTGTAGCCGAACTTCCTGAGCAGCTCCTTCCTCTCCTTTATGTCCTCCTCCTTTTCCACGTCCAAGGGCGTTTGACCGTCGACGACCCCTATCACTCCCCTGCCCTGGTCGGTCTCGGCCACTAAGACCTGAAGCGGGTTCGCTGTGGCGGCGAAGATCCTGACTACTTCCTCCACGCCCTTTATCCTGTTCAGCACGTTTATGGGGTAGCCGTTCTTTATGTAGATAACGAAGACGTGGCCAGCGGCAATGGACTGGCACGCCTTCTGGGCAAGCTTGATGAGCTCCTCGTCGTTCCCGTCCCACCTTATGAGCCTCTTCCCGCTGGCCTCGCAGAAGGCTATCCCGAACTTCAGGTGAGGGCTCGAGGAAGCTAAGGTCTCGTAGAGGTCTTCGACGGTCTTTATGAAATGGGACTGCCCTATGATCACGTTCGTACCTTGGGGGATCTCGATCCTCACTACGTCGATCTTCGCAGACATCAAGTGTATCTAGAACAAGGAGTTAATACCCTTTCGTCAGCGAAGGACCACCTCATCACTTCTCAGGTGTACTCCCGTTCACATCACGGGACGAACCTCTTGTCGAGGTAAGCCACGTTCAGGGTCACCAGTACGTTCCCGTCGACCTGTACTTGGTAACCCATCTTAAATGTGTTGAACAGCACGTAATAAGTCCCGGGCTTCACGTAGAAGGTAGCGACTCCGCTGGCGTTCGTGAAGTTCATCGCGTAGAAAGTGTGGTTGCTCGCTGTACCAACGTAGAGCCAAACTGGGGCGTCGGACAAGGGCTGTTCTCCGCCGAACCAGCCGTAGTTTACTACCTCCTTCACGTAGAGCACGTAGTAGCCGTCCTTCTGCTGGGCGCTCAGCTGAGTGACCGTGATGTGGTCTTGTAGCCCTCGTGGGCCACGTAAACTCCCGCCAACGTCAGGATGAGGACAAGCCCCATGAGGGCCAGCACGAGGCTCTTCTTCATGACCGCTCATGGATTCGGGACGAGTATTAAAAGGTTGTCAAGAGCCTTGACTCAACCGTTAAATAGTCGCGAAGCGGATTACAATTACTCGACTTTGTCCTGGGAGGCCCTGAAATTAGCCTGGCGTGAGGACAAGGACGACTTCAGGCGTTACACTGTGCTCGGGGCCTTCGACGGCTTAATCGTGGGGCTCTCCCTCGTCATAACCTTGGGAGTGATAGGGAACCCCGACATAGTCTTCCACTCGGCCCTCTCAGGAATCGCCGGAGTTAGCGCGGCCTCGTTCTGGAACACGATAGTTGCGGAGAGCAGGGAGAAGGAACTGGAGCTGAAAGGGTTAGAAAGGCACATGCTTAGGCCTCTCAAGGGCACGATATATGAAAGGGCCGCAAGGTACACGGTCTGGATTTCGGCACTCATACACGCCCTTTCTCCCCTGATCGGCCTTTCGGTGGTCTTCGTTTACCTCCTAACGCAGAACTTAGTTTACTCCGCCGTAACTGGCCTGGCCGCGGTCGCCTCGCTGGGTTTCATGTACGAGGGAGAGGTAAAGGAGAGGCTGAAATCAATTGCGATAATGGTCGGAGCGGGGGTTATAACGGCCGTCCTAGCCTACTTCCTCAGGCCCCCCTAGATCCACCAGCCTGTGACGCTCTGGCAGCCGTACCTCCTGTAGAGCTCGAGGCACTTCGACTTGTCGCCCTTGGCGCAGGGCTCGCACAGGCTTACGTAATCGTTGACTGTTTGCTCGTCACAAACCACCCTGCCGCAAATCTCGACGCACTTCCTGTCCTGCTCGACGAAAAAACACTCCATCTTTACCTTCCCTCAGACCTTCCCTCTGAGGAGCTTGATGACGTTGATTAGTTGCTGATCCCTCCACTTGGAGAGCTCCTGGAAGGTCTTGCCTTTAATGAAACTGTAGTCCTTCATCTGCTCGACAGCCTTCTTGACGCCGCTGTAGGGGAACTTGTCCCACTTGGCCAAGTCGTGCATCCACTCGTTAGCTCCCCAGCCGAAGCCCCTCGAGAAGAAGTACTCCAGCCCTCCCTCTCCTCCGCCCAGGTGGTAGGTCAGGAAAGGCCCCATGAAGGCCCACCTCAGGCCGATGGCCGCCGTCATGACCTTGTCTATGTCCTCGACCGTCGCCACTCCTGAGTCTACTAGGTGCACTGCTTCCCTGAACAACGCGAAGGCGAGCCTGTTCCCTATGAAGCCAGGGACTTCCTTCTTTAACACTACGACTACCCTGTCCAGCTTCTTCTCCATGAACTCCTTGGTCGCGTGGAGCACTTCCTGGCTCGTCTTCTCGCCTGGGACGACTTCAACTAAAGGCAGCAAGTGGGGCGGGTTCCACGGGTGGGCAATGACTCCCCTCTCGGGGTGCCTCTTCATTGCCTTCTGGATCTCCGTCATCAGCAGGCCGGAAGTGCTGGAGGCAAGAATGACATCGGAGGGCATCTTCTCGTCGAGCTCGCCGAAGAGCTTCTTCTTCGCGTCGTAGTCCTCGATTATCGCCTCGAGCACGAAGTCCACGTCCTTGCCCGTTACCTGGGAGAGGTCTGTGGTAGCGGTTATCCTCTTGAGGTAAGCCTCCGGCTGGGAGTCCACGAGCTTGTTCTCATAGAGCACGGTGAGGTAGGACTTGACCTTCTCCATCCCCTTGTCCAAAGTTTCTTTCTTCTCAGTGTAAAAAACCACGTCGATGCCCTTGACTGCGAGCAACGCGGTCCATCCTGCCCCTATCACTCCTGCGCCCACAACGGCGACCTTCCTGACGTCCCTCAAGGGAGCCACCGATTTAAACTAATTAGAACCATTTTAAGCCATGCCGGGTCTGGCCGAGGATCTGAGGCGTTACGTTCAGGCCATGTTGCCCAAGCTGGAGCAGAGGTTCCAGAGCAGGGAGGACTTGCTCCTCATCTCGAGGGAGGTTATCAGGTATTCTGGCGAAACGATCTCGCTCTCCCACAAGGGGAGGAAGGAAGAGGCCTTGAAGAGGTTCGAGACGGCTAAGGCCAAGCTGGAGGAGATGAACCAGAGGGTTAAGGCCTTCCCTGACTTGCTTTACGGGGACGTGGGGACGGCTTACCAAGAGGTGAGCGAGGCCGCCGTAGTCCTCTCCGTCTACTTCGACCTGCCGTTGCCTTCTCCAGAAGAGCTGGGAGTCCCAGAGCAGCACTACCTCCTGGGGTTGGCAGATGCTGTCGGGGAGATGAGGAGGAGGGTGCTTGAGCTCCTTAGGAAGGGGCAGAGGGAAGAGGCCGAGAGGACTTACCAATTAATGGAGGAAGTGTACAACGTCCTTTGGGAGCTGGAGTACCCCAAGGCGTTAGTGCCAAACCTGAGGCAGAAAATAGATTACATGAGGAAAATGCTCGAGGAGACCCACCACGACCTCTTCGTAGCGGAGGTAAGCAGGTGAGCTACTTCGAGTAGTTCTGAATTATGTAGTCCACTAGTTTTTCTGCGACGTTAATCCCTGTGGCCGCCATGAAGCCCTTGAACTCGGGGACGTCGTTGAGCTCGTTTATGACGTAGCCCCTCGAGGGGTGCTCGAGGACGTCTATGGATACGAACTCCCCGCCAACGGTCTTAGCCGCCTCAGTGGCTATCTTCCTCAACCCCTCGTCTACCTCTAGCGGCGAGGGTGTTCCGCCGAGTGCCACGTTAGCCCTCCACTCGTTGGGGGGTATGTTCCTGGCGTAACAGCCCAACAGCTCGTTCCCTATGACTATGCACCTGATGTCCCTGTTCTTGTATTGGATGTACTCCTGGACTATGTGGATCTTGAGGGCAGAGTTCCCCATCATCTCCCTGTGCTCCACTATTGTTTTCCCCTCGAAGTCGTCCCTTATGAGGGAGACCAACCTCCCCCAACTGCCAATAGGGGGTTTGTCAATGAGCGGGTAGCCCCTCTGCTCGTAGGCCTTCATCGCGGCCTCAGGGGACATAGCGATTATCGACTCGGGGATGGGGATCCCTGCGTTGAACAGCTTCGAGTAGGTCAGGATCTTGTCGCCGCACACGCTGATGGCGTCAGCAGAGTTTATGGTGTGGACTCCGACGCCTTCCAGCACGGCCGAAGAGTACAGGGCCCTGTACATGCTTACTGGCCTAATGATCGCGACGTTGTACCTGCTGAGGGCCCTGTTGAAGGGTAGGGGGTCTTGGGAGACGTTGATTATGTCGTAGGGGATCTTCCTGTCCTCCAGTGCCTTAATTATTAGCTTCTCCTCGACCCTCACGAGGTCGACGACGAGGGCGACTCTCATATACCTGCCCCTAGCTCCCTGAGCTCGACAATACTCATCTCTCTCCTTTTTATAGCTTCGGCAACCTCCTTCCCTAACTTCCCGTTGAGTACTATCGGGACGTTCATGTCGACCGTAGTCCTCCTGAGCTCGTAGTCCACCTCAGGCATCTTGCCGTCGGTTATGACCAGGCCGACCTTCCTCGAGCTCACCAGGTTCACCGCCTCTCTGTAATCTATCGCCTCGTCCCCCGCCTCGAGTCCCTTGACAGTCAAGACCTTGTACCCCGCCTTCCTCAGGGTCTCATAGGCCTGCCTCAAGCTCTCGACGTTCTTCTTGCCGTAGACTATCACGTACTCGTCCTCCTTCGGTAGCCTGTTGGGGGAGGCGGAGAGCCAGCTCTTGAGTAGGGCGTCGTAGAAGGTGTAGCCGAAGCTCGCCGCCTCTCCAGTGCTCTTCATTTCAGGGGAAAGGTAGGGGTAGGTGCCCTTGAGCTGGGCCCAGGAGAACTGCGGGCTCTTTACTCCCCACCACTTGATGTTCGGCTGGTAGAAGTAATCGATCCCCAAGCCCTTCTCTACAGCCTCTACGGCCTTCTCCATGAGGTTTATCCCTATGGTCTTGCTCGTGAAGGGCATCGACCTCGAGACCCTGAGGTTCATCTCTATGACGTAGGGCACGTTGTCCTCGACCACGAACTGAAGGTTGAAAGGCCCCCTTATCCTGAGCTCCCTGGCCAAGGTAAGGGCTATCTCCTTCATTTGATTTACTACGGAGTCGCTGAGGAGCCTGTGGGGAATGCTCATTGTGGCGTCTCCGCTGTGGACTCCCGCCTCCTCCACGTGCTCCAGGACTGTGCCGACCGCTCCCTTTCCGTCGCTGGCGGCGTCTATCTCGGCCTCTATGGCGTTGTCCAAGAACTTCGAGATCACCACGGGGTGCTGGGGCGAGACGTCTGCCGCCCTCCTGATGTAGGCCCAGAGCTCCTCCTCGCTGTAGACCACGTCCATCGCGGCTCCGCTGAGCACGTAGCTCGGCCTGACCAGTACGGGGAAGCCCACCTCGTTGACGAACTTCCTGACTTCTTCCTCGCTTTTCGCTGAGACCCAGGGCGGCTGTTTGATGCCCAGCCTGTCAAGCAACTTCGAGAACTTCTCCCTGTCCTCGGCGTTGTCCACTGCGTGGCCGGCCGTGCCGTACAGGGGGACTCCTGCTTCCTCTAGCTTCTTGGCCACGTTGTTGCCGAGTTGCCCACCGGCGTAGGTCAGGACGTACCTCGGCCTCTCCTTCCTGTAGATGTCGAGGATCCTCTCGACGCTTATCTCGTCGAAGTAGAGCTTCCTGCTCACGTCCCAGTCCGTCGAGACCGTCTCAGGGTTGTAGTTCAGCATCACGACCTCGCCGTAGTACTTCTCCAGGGCGTCCTTGGTGAGGACGGTGCTCCAGTCGAACTCCACAGAGACCCCTATCCTGAAGCCGCCCGCGCCCAGGACTAGGACTTTGTCCGGCCTGTTGGAGAACTCCACGTCGTCCTCAGCCGCGTTGTAGGTCAAGTAGAGATAGTTAGTGACTGCAGGCCACTCTCCCGCCAAAGTGTCGATTTGCTTGACCTTGGGCTCAATGCCCCAGTCTATCCTCAGCTTCCTGACCTCCTCCTCGGTCTTCCCCACTGCCTTAGCTATCTGGTAGTCGCTGAAGCCTAACCTCTTCGCCTTGAGGAGGGTGTCCCTGTCGAGCCTCTTCGTCTTCTTCAGCTCCTCGTAGAAGTCGACTATGGCCTTCAGCTTCTTGCCGAAGAATATGTCGAGGCCGTAAGCGTCCCAAAGGTCTTCTGGAGTTGCGCCCTCTTTCAACGCCTTGGCGGCGTAGAGGAACCAGTAGGGCCTCTTGTCCCTAAGGGCCTGTAACGCCTCCTCCTTGCTCATGTTGGACTCGTATATCTTGCCTCCCACCACTCCCGGCTCGCCTATGTCTAGCATCCTCACGGCCTTCTGAATCGCCTCCTCGAACGACCTGGCTATGCTCATGACTTCGCCGACGCTCTTCATCTCGGTGCCGACGGAGTTCTCGACCCTCTCGAACTTCTGGAGGTCCCACCTGGGGATCTTGATCACTACGTAGTCGAGGCTCGGCTCGAAGCAGGCGCAGGTGGAGCCGGTCACCCTGTTTATGACCTCAGGCAGGGTGTAGCCTAGGGCGAGCTTGGCCGCTACGTAGGCCAAGGGATATCCCGTGACCTTAGAGGCTAGCGCGGAAGACCTCGACATCCTGGGGTTGGTCTCTATGACGTAGTTATCCCTGCCGTAGGGGTTCAGGGCGAACTGGACGTTGCACTCCCCAATTAGCTCTATGGACTCTGCGACCTTCATCGACCTAGTCCTCATCTCCTGGTACTCGTAGTTGTCCAGGGTCTGGCAGGGCGAGATTACCGTGCTTTCCCCAGTGTGAACTCCCATCGGGTCGAGGTTCTCTATACAGGCTATGACTGCGGAGTTGCCCTTGTAGTCCCTCATTACCTCGTACTCCAGCTCCTTCCAGTGGTAGAGGTACTTCTCGATGAGCACTTCCCCTATGTAGCTCTGGGCGAACGCCCTCCTGATGTCCCTCCTCAACTGCTCCTCGTTCCAGGCGACGGTCGAGCCCCTGCCTCCCAGGTTGAAGCTGACCCTTACCATTACTGGGAAGCCTATCTCCTTGGCGAGCTTCACCGCCTCCTCCTCGCTCTGTGCAGAGCCGCTCGGGGGAACTGGTAAACCTACCTGAATCATGGTCTCCCTGAACTTCTCCCTGCTCAGGGCCCTCTCTATCCCCCTTATCGGAGTCCCCAGGACCTTCACGCCGTACCTCTGCAGAACCCCGTTCTTCCAGAGGTCGACTCCCGCGTTTAGAGCGGTCTGCCCTCCGAAGCCCACCAGGATCCCGTCGGGCCTCTCCCTCTCGATCACCTTCTCTATCGCCCACCAGGCGACGGGGATCATGTAGAGCTTGTCAGTCATCTTGTAGGTCGTCTGTATCGTCGCAATGTTGGAGCTCACCAGGACTGTCTGGATGCCCTCCTCCTTCAACGCCTTCAGGGCTTGGGAGCCGGAGTAGTCGAACTCGGCCGCCTCGGCGATCTTTATGGGGCCAGAACCGATAACTAGTACCTTCTTTACGCTCTCCCTCACGCCCTCACCCCTTCGATGAGCTTCCCGAACTTGTCGAAGACCCAGGTCGTGTCCCACGGGCCGGGCCTGGCCTCGGGGTGGAACTGAACCGAGAGTATCTTGTACTTCTCGTGGTACCAGCCCTCTATAGTGCCGTCGTCTGGGTTCACGAACCAGAGCTTGGCCCCGTGGGGCAAGTCCTCCTTGTTCAGGACTGCGTAGCCGTGGTTGTGGGTCGAAATGTAGCAGGAGTTGTTGGTCACGTCCACCACTGGCTTGTTGACCGCCCTGTGGCCGAACTTCATCTTCCTGACCTTCCCGCCCAAGGCTATCGTGCCGATCTGGTGGCCTAAACAAATGCCGAGAATCGGAACCCCGTACTCGACCAGGGCCCTATACGTCTCGATGGGCTCCTTCAGGAGGTTGGGGTTGCCCGGGCCGTTGCTGAAGAGTACTCCAACTGGGTTGAACTCCATGACTTTGTCCGCTGAAGTCTTGCAGGGGAGCCTCACTATCGTGTAGCCGAGCTTCTGGTAAAGGGCGTAAAGAATCCCGTGCTTGATGCCACAATCTACTACCACTATTACCTTATCGCTCTTGTTCCTGTGGACGATGGGCTCCTTAGGGGAGGTGAACTCGGTGAAGTCTATCTCGTCGTACTTCTTCTCGAGGAACTTCTTGGGGTCTTCGAACTCGTAGCCCGAGGAGATCACGCCCATCATGACGCCCTTGTTCCTCACCCTCTTCACTATGGCCCTCGTGTCCACGTCGCTGAGGCCGGGGACGCCCTCGCTCTTGAGCCACTCGTGCAAAGATATAGCGGAGTTCCACTTGTAGGGCTCCGTCTCTTCTGCCACTACTAGCCCTGCGACCTGAATCCTCTCGGACTCGAAGTTCGTGAGTATTCCCTCAACCTCCTCCTTCTTGGGAACCCCGTAGTTGCCGACTAAGGGGTGAGTGATGACCAGTATTTGCCCCCTGTAGGAGGGGTCAGTGAGCGACTCGGGGTAGCCGTTCATGGCTGTGGTGAAAACGACTTCCCCCGCCCTGACGCCGTGAGATCCGAAGCCACAGCCCTCAATTAACGTGCCGTCCTCGAGGTAAAGGTAGCCCTTAGTCCCCCTCTTGCAATAAGTCATCTTCTATCACCTTGAGCGACGCTAGGCCCTCGTTGATGGAGGACTTCAGAACCTCTAGTGCTTGCTTGTCCTTCAGTAACCTTTCCCTTTGTAGTTCTATAGCCTTCTGCAACTGTGAGGGGTTCGGACTCCCTAAGACCGATTTCATTTCTATGGATTGATTGAAAGAAATTGAAGGCCTGTATAAGCCCGCTCTCACCTTCTGAGCTATCTCCTTATAAGCTTTTCTGTACGGGACTCCCTTGATTGCTTGAAGTTCGGCCTCGTCAGTAGACAGGGTCTCAGGGTCGAGCTCCTTGCCCTTCACCTTCATGCCCTTGATGGCGGAGCTCAGGACGAAGGTCGCTACTGACGCCTCCCTCAGGCACTTGAAGTACGCGGGGTTCATCTCCTGCATGTCCAGGTTGTAGCCCGAAGGGAGGGCCTTATAGGTGGCCATTACTCCGAGGAGCTCGCCTTGGCAAAGGGAGGCCCTCGCCCTGAGGACTTCCATGGTCACCGCGTTCCTCTTCTGGGGCATCAGGCTGCTGGTGCTCACGTGGCTGTCCGGGAGCTCTATGAAGCCCGTGAACTTGGAGGACAGCAGGATCAGGTCTTCCGCCACCCTAGAGTAAACTGTGAGTAGGGAAGTAGAGAAGTAGACCGCGTCTATCAGGTCAGCCCTGCTCCCAGAACCTGAAATCGTGTTGAGGATCGGTTCAGAGAAGCCCAACAGCTTAGCTTCCCTCTGCCTGTCTATCTTCGCGTTCGTCCCCACTATCGCTCCTGAGCCGAGGGGAGACCTGTTGACGTTCTTAAGCGCCGCTAATCCCAGAGACCACCTGGAGGCTATTTCCTCTTCAATATAGCTCAGGTAGTGCCCGAAAGTGCTTGGCTGGGCTGGCTGGAAGTGGGTGTACACGGGGAACAGGGTCTCCTTCTCGGCCTCAGCCCTGTCCAAGAGCTGAGACCTGAAGTCGAGGAGGTCTTCGAGCAGGTCGAGGAGGAGGGCCCTAACCTTCAGCCTAAGTGCGGTCGCCACGTGGTCGTTCCTGCTCCTCGCTAGCCCTATCCAACCGCCCTCGTCTCCCAGGGTCTTTATGAGGTAGTCCTCTAAAGCCTCGTGCACGTCCTCGTAGCCTTCCGGCAGCTCCCTGAAGGAGTTTATCGACCTGAGTAGCCTGGAAGCGGTCTCCCTGCTAATGTAGCCCGAAAGGTAGAGCTCGACGACGTGGGCCTTTAGGGTCAGCTTTACCTCCTCAAGGATCTCCCTGTCTTGCTCCGTCGAGGAGGTGTACTTCACCACTTCGTCTGCCTTCCAGTCCCTGTAGAGCACTACTTCCTCACCCTGTTGGCCAGGAGGGAGTGCATCCCCCAGATCTCTATGAAGCCCCTGGCCTGCTCGTCGCTCGGGTACCAGCCCTTGTTGTAGCTCGCGATCTTCTCGCTGAACGGCGAGTAGGGGCTCGACCTACCCAATATCCTGAAGCCTGAGCCGTCTACCTCGAACTTGACCGTGCCGGTCACCCACCTGTTCATGTCGTCCCCCAACCTCTGGATCTCCTCCCTGAGGGGCTCAAACCAAAGGCCCTGGTAGACGAGGTCGGCCCACTCCTGGTCGATCAGCCTCTTGAACCTGAGCTCCCTGGGCGTGTAAACGGTCTTCTCGAGGTCTTTGTGGGAGTAAATCAAGGCGAGGGCAGCGGGGACTTCGTAGACCTCCCTGGACTTGAACCCCACCACCCTGTTCTCCAGGTGTTCGACCCTCCCGAAGCCGTAGGAGCCCAAGTAACTATTAAGGTACCTGACTAGTTCAACTAGGTCCATTTTCCTCCCGTCCACCGCGACGGGGACTCCCTTGTCGAACTCCACTTCGACAACCGCCTTGCCCTGGTTCTTCCTCCTCGTCCACTCGAAGGCCTCCTCCGGAACTGGAACCGAGGGGTCGCTTATCACGTCCCCCTCTATCGACCTCCCCCAGAGGTTCTCGTCGATGCTGAACTTCGAGCTCTCCGTTTTCATGGGGATCCCCCTCTGCCTTGCATAGGCTACCTCGTCCTCCCTGGTCATCTTCCAGATCCTGGCGGGGGCTATGATCGTAGCTTCCGGCATGAGTGTCATGATCGTTAAGTCGAACCTCACCTGGTCGTTCCCCTTGGAGGTCGAGCCGTGGGCCACGTAAGTCGTTCCCTCCTTCCTCGCGACCTCGACGACCTTTTCAGCTATCAAAGGCCTCGCTAAGGCAGTACTCAAGGGGTAAACGTCCTCGTAGAGGGCGTTCATCTTTATCGCTGGGGCGACGAACCTCTCGGCGAACTCCCTCTTCGCGTCGATCAAATAGTGCCTCGTCGCCCCGGCTACCTTAGCCCTCTCCTCCAACGCCTTGAAGTCCTCAGGCTGACCCACGTCCACAGTCACGGTGATTACGTCAGCGTTGAACTTCTCCTTCAACCACCTTATCGCGACGGTCGTGTCGAGACCGCCAGAGTAAGACAGGACTATCTTTTCAGGCTGCATGACTCTCGCGAGACAAACTAGCAAGAGTTATAAAGGAAACGGTGACGTAAAAGTAGGGAGTTCTTAAGAAAGAGAAGGTTAAGGCTTTGTCACAACGTAGCCTTGCGATTTTGTCACAAAGAACTTCACGGCCTCCATGATGAGCTCCTTCCTGCTCTTGTACTGCTCGCCCTTAACTATCTCGTCCATCAAGTAAACGTAGTTTTCTGGTAGCCTAAAACTCACGACCGATTTCGTCATTGAGAAAGATTGTATAGGGGGTTTATTAAAGTCAAACTGATATGACTTTCGATAAAAGGAAGGAACCCTTTTAAAGAAAAGATTTATTAAGGTTACTGGGCGGCCGTGAGTATTACGGACCTCTGGGCCAACAGCCTCTGCTTCACTTCTTCGAGCCTCGTGAGCATCTGGGCTATGGCGGCGTTGAGGATGTCCTTGTGCTCCTTCCTGACGTGGTCCTCGGCGTCGTCCCTCGTCAGCTCCGCGTTGCAGAGCTTGCACGTATAGCTCTCTCCCTTTCCTGACAACGATAGGTTCGACGCCCTGCGAGATCTCTATAAGGATAGGCAGAACTTTCCTCGCCTTCTGCTCGCTGCCGCTCTTCTCAATGATCCTCTGGGCGTATCCCCTGAGCTGGTGCTTTGATATCCCGTACTTGTAGGCGACCGTGGCGGGGCCCTCGCCCTCAACTAAGTACTCCTTCAGGGCCTCCAGGATGTAGTCGCTGCCGCCCAGTATCTTTAGAGCCACGTAGCTTACTAGGGCTTTCGTATCCGTCTTCTTCATTCGGGTCACTAGAGGGGTAGTACAATCGCTTCACTATTTAAGGACTTATGGTGTTACTCCCGTAACTGTTCTCGTACTTTTTCAAGGGATATTCGAACAGGTTCTAATAACATCAAACGAAAATCAGGCCAGCCTGTAGGTGTTCCCCCTATATATGGTGACGTAAACCCCCTCTCCCTCCTCGACCCTCCCGACGACCAACGGCTCGTCCCACTTCTTCAGCTCCCTCATCACTTCGTCTAAATCCTCTTTGGCAACGAAGAGGAGCATCCCGATCCCCATGTTGAACACCCTGTACATCTCGTCTTCAGGAACCCCGGCCCTCTCAATGGCCTTGAAGACCTCGGGGGGCTCGGGGAGCTCGAGCCTGACCTTGTGCTTGGTGACCCTCGTCACTTTCGTGTAAGCCCCTCCCGTTATGTGGGCGGCGCCCTTGACCTTGTCGATAACGGAAAGCACCGCCTTGTGGTAGAACTTCGTGGGCTTCATTAAGTCCTCGGCGTAGTCCTTGAGCGATAACTTCCCCTCGTTTATTAGTCTTCTAATTAGGGAGTAGCCGTTGCTGTGGGGCCCGCTGCTCCTCAGGCCTATTATAACGTCGCCCGGCTTGACCTCGCTCCCCACTATAAGCTTCTCCGAGACTCCTACAACAGTGCATGCCAGGTCGAAGCCCGTGATCACTCCGGGCATCACCGCTGTTTCTCCGCCCAGGATCAGGACTTCGGCCCTCTCGGCGGCTTCCTTAAGCCCCTTCATGACCCTGGACACTAGCTCGTCGTTGGGCCTCTCGAGGGCGAGGTAGTCGACCGCGATTAACGGCTTAGAGCCGACGCAGGCCAGGTCGTTAGTGTTCATCGCGAGGCAGTCCTGGGCCACGGGCTCGATTATCCCCGTCTGTAGGGCCAGGGGGGTCTTCGTCACAACCCCGTCGACGTGGATCGAGAGGTAGTAGTCCCCGAGCTTGACAGCGTTCGCGTAGTGCCCAACCCCGACCTCTCCGGCCTTGAA
>JBMFJH010000020.1:0-30646 GCA_049973945.1 Thermoprotei archaeon | reverse complement strand
CTTAGGTTATACTTTATATAATTTAATAAAAGGGAAGGCAAAGGAGGAAGCCGGTAAGTTTACAGGAAATGTAAAGGGATACTTACTAGGTATATTAGTTGGGGCTATAGCGGGATTTCTCGGCGGCTTGCTTGGAGTAGGAGGTGGAATGATAATTTTGCCAGTTTTAGCGCTCATTGAGACAGACTATAAAAAGGTATCTGCTACAGCTGGTTATATTGCTCTATTTAGTTCTGCAAGCGGTTTTACCAGTTATTTATTCCTCTTGAGGGGGATTAGTTATGACTTATGGCTAGTGGTATTACTTGGAGGAATTCTAGGAGGGTTCACCGGATCTTGTTTAATGAATAAGATGAGGACTAAACTAGTAAAATATATAATAATGACGATAATAGCGTTTGTACTAATAAAAGTTCTAGTGGGATTAATTTAAGTGTTTAAACATGCTGTACTAGGGATGAAATATGAGACAAAGAAAGGAAGAAGTAACTAAAGAAAAAATATTGCAAGCTGCTATTGAGGTTTTTGCAGAAGAAGACTTCTTTAAAGCTTCAGTAGAAGAGATAAGTAAAAAAGCTGGAGTTTCAAAGGGTATAATTTTCTGGCATTTTAAAACTAAAGATCAATTAATTCTAGAAGTTGCAAAGAAGAGTATTCCGCTAGACATTGTTGAGAACTGCATTAAGAATGAAGAAAAAATTTTGGAATGCATAGGAATTAAGTACTTGGAGAAATACGAGAATCCTACAATGAGAAAGCTCTTCCTACACACGTTATCTGCAATGAATCTTTATAAGGAATTAGGAGATAACATTAGAGAATTATGTGATTCGTTAGTAAGAAAAATAAGCTTAAAAGTTTTTAATTCTGAAGATAGCAAAAATTTAGTTAAGATAAGAGCTTTTATGGGAGGACTACTTTGTTACGTGATAAATCCTCTAAATATAGAAAAGGAAATCTGTGTTAATACACTCATTGAGACAATTAAAGGAAAATAACATTACTAAATTTTTTAAATTATATTCTCCTATTTTATAAACGTTAATTTTTACATCGATATGTAATTTTCATCTAAATAAATTCGCGAATATCTTTAAATATTGTTGTTTTTCATTATATTTATGGAGTCTAAGAAAGTTTTGTCCAATGATAGACTTGGGGCATGAGAACGATCCATCCTAGCATTACTGCAAGCAACGCAAGACCGTTTGGAGAAATTGATAGCCCGGAAAAGTAAGTCGGGAAGGTGCGAGCATGGAGGAGATAATCAAAGGGAGCCCAGGAGCTCCTTACGGAGGATGACGTAATAGAGGGAGTACCAGAGATGCTGGACTTAGTCCAGGTTGAGGCTACGTTCCCCGACGGGATCAAGCTGGTCACGATTAGGAACCCCATAAAGTCGTCGAAGAAGTCTCTCAACACTTACGTAATAAAGGGAGCCCGAACGTCATGAGTAGGCCGGGGCTGATAACAGTCTACGAGGTTCGCAGAGGGGATTACGACTTCGAGAGGCATATTCTGGGCTACAAGGAGTCCGACTCGATGTGGAGGGAGATAACCAGCCTTTGGTACTGAATGCCGTTAGGAAACGGAAAAGGAAATAGCGACTCCTTTCCTGGCGACTACCACTTAGCGTACTTCAGCCACTTCGCGTTGAAGGTGAGCAACATCCTCTCGTTACCTTTTTTCGGCTACCGTCTTGCCCACGTCTATAGTCACGTCTATCATGCTCATGATCCCGTCACCGAACATCTCACGGGCCACGTTCTTTATGACTGGGCCATACAGGAGCACGGCCTCGTATAGCCTGTAAATGACCGGGTCGGTCAGAGGCCAGGGCTGAGCCGGAGTCCTCATGGGAACCTCCATAAGGATCTCTTTGTACTCCGCATGGCGGCGTATACTGGGCTCCTGCCTATTGCTTTCCCTGTTTCATCCCATGTGAGCTTTTTCTCCCTTTTCCTTGGAGTACAACGGCCTTTCTCCCTTAGTAGTACAAGACCTCCTCTTCTAACTTGTCTAACGAAACGCACTCTGTATTGAACGATTTATAAATTTTATACGATGTAGTGAAAGAACTAGCCAAATAATTAACGAGATAATTTGAATAGTTTTCAATTAGTTCCGCCCACTAAAAAATATTTTAACCTCAAAGTGGCGAATTTCTACTGAAGATCCAAGGTGTGTATTTTCAGGGTCTTAAGTGTGGAGAGACCTGTGGTCGGAAATGACGTGCTGTTGATAAGAGACGAGGAATTTCTGAAGCTCTCCGACGAGCGGTACTTGAGCGTATTGGCCTCGGCTAAAAGGGAGGCCGGGATAAGCAGGAGCTATTACTACTACATCCTCCGCAGGCTGAACTCGCTCGGCCTGATCAGGGACAAAGCAATAACCTTCAAGGCGGTCTTCTCTTACACCGCCGACGAATCGGGGAACATCAGGCTCACGGACAACTTGCTCCTAGTGACTGAGGGGTACCTGGTCTACCGTTACGCGGACAGCGACGCGTATAGGTGCCGCGACTGTCCCGAATTGGAGCTATGCGTGTCTAGGCTGAAAAGCGTAGCTAGGGAGCTAGGGGCGAAGCTGAGGAGCCCCAACCCAAGCACTGCGTGGTATGAGCTCGTCGGAGAACTGAAGACCAGGTTCCTGTCGAGCGTCACGCTCCTGAGGGCCCCATCTGACCATTCGGAGCCTACATGTCTAGAAAAGGCGCGGGGTAGGAAGGACAGGCGTGATTTATTTAAAGAGGGAAAGGCCGCCCACGGAAGTGTGTTAACTCCTGGCATCTCGTGAGGCGAAGGGTTCGGCTCTCGCTCCAATCTTGACCGCTCGCGTTTTAAACGGCCCCGTATCGTTTGTTACGACCAACGCGCAGATGAGCTCCTCACGTCTGCTTTATTAACGGCCCGACAATCTGAACGCGTTGAGGTTCTGCCCCAAGTGCGGCTCCGCCCTCTTCCCTAAAGGGGAGTGGCTAATCTGCAGGAGGTGCGGCTACAGGGAGAGGGCGAAAGAGGAGGTGAAGTTCACCGAGACGATAGACCACTCGAGGGACAGGACTATTGTGGCCGACGGCAGGAAAGTAGGCCAGTCGATGGCCGCAGTGCTCTGCCCAAAATGCGGCTACCTGCTCGCCGAGATAATCAACCCCAGGAGGAAGCTCTACAAGTGCAAGGCCTGCGGCTACGTCTTCACGGTCAGGTAACGGCCTCCTGGGGGATCAGGGCGAGCAACGTAGAACCTTCGCTTGAGTACTCTATTACCGCGATCCCCCCGGTTCCTAACTTCACGTTTCCACCGGTCACGGACTTAACGAAGGTTGAGAGGAAGGGTTCGTGAGAGACCATGAGGACGCTACGCTCCCCATCGAGCTTTGACAAGTTGTCCAAGAAGGACTTGAGCTTGTCCGGGTCGCCGTCGGGCTCGAGCTCCCTCGCGGGTTCGACCCTGACTTTCAGGCCCAGCTCTTCGACGATCGTTTCTGCCGTCCTCTTCGCCCTCAAGTAAGGGCTGGAATAAGCCAAGTCGGGGAGCATCTTCATGGACTTCAGGACCTTCGCCGCCCTCCTCGCCTGCTCTAGGCCCAGCTGGGTCAGGTCTCTATCCTTATCAGGCTTAGCTGGGGACTTCGGCTCTGCCTCCCCGTGCCTGACTAAGACGACTATCACGTAAGGATAATCGTTGCCAAGGCGATAAGCTTTGAGCCCGAGCAACACAATATAAATTTCGATAATTGAGGTCTAATCACGCCAAGAGCGAATTAACAACCCGCTTACGAAAGCTACAGAGCTCGCCTCATAAAGGGGTTATATCGCTTAATTCGGTGTGCCCGGACTCTACAGGTCAGCTCTCCTCGGCCTGATAGGGACTACCATAGAGTGGTACGACTACTACCTCTTCATCTTCGCGGCCTTACTCGCCTTCCCCTCGATCTTCTTCCCCTCGCAGGACTACCTGGTCTCGATACTGGCTTCCGTCTCGTCCTACGCCGTGGCGTTCTTCGCCAGGCCCTTGGGCGCTACCGTGTTCGGTCACATCGGCGACAGGCTGGGGAGGAGGCACGCCCTGAGCTTCGACCTAATCCTGGTGGGAGTCGCCATGATAGCCGTGGGCCTGATGCCCTCCTACTCCGATATAGGCATCATAGCGCCGATCCTGGTCTTCGCCTTCAGGTTCCTCCAAGGGTTGGGAGTGGGGGGCGAGTGGGGAGGGGTCTCGACGTGGGTCGCGGAGCAGGCGAGCAGGAACAGGGCGCTGATTACCTCCCTGATCCAAGTGGCCTCTCCCCTGGGCTTCATGGGCGCCGCCACGGTGATCCTGGTCTTCGGCAAGGACTTCGCCTCTTACGGCTGGAGGGTCGGGTTCCTGGTCGGGGGGCTCGCCGCGCTGCTGGGCGCCCTGATGAGGTACTTAGCCACCGAGAGCCTCGCCTTCCTCGAGATGAAGTCGAAGGGCCAGGTGAGCAGGCTACCATCGATAGAGGTCTTCAGGCACGCGTGGAAGGAGATAGTCCTCCTCATGTTGGCCATAGGAGGCGTCTTCATGGCCGTCTACATCCCGGCAACGGTGATGCCCAGCGTCTACCTCAAGAACGTCAACGACGTCCTCCACTACCCCGCGACGGTGAACCTGTTTGGAGCGAACATGCCCATCACCTCCGCCCTGATCTACCTGTTCGCCCTGGGCGGGCTGGTGTCGATCCCGCTGTTCGCGTGGCTCGCGGACAAGGTGGGCAGGAAGCCTTCACTCATCCTGGGCAACGTCCTGATAGCGGCCTTGGCCTACCCCTACGTCAGCTCATTCCTCAGCGGCGACCTGACGCGGGCGCTCCTCTTCCAGTTCCTGATAGGCATGGCCGCCTACGCGCCCTACGCCTCCATGGCGGCCTTCTATCCCGAAGTGTTCCCGACGAAGTACAGGTACAGCGGGTCGAGCTACGGCCTCCAGCTGGCGGCGGCGGTGGAGGGCGGCCTCATGCCCATCCTCCTGATAGCGCTCCTCGGACAGCCGAGCCAGTACCTGGCCAACTCGTGGGTAGTCGTGACCTTCCTGGCAGTCTGGGGGGTCATCTCCGCCGCGGCGACCTATCTCCTGAGGGAGACCAAGGAGGCGAACCTGGCCCAGGCGTGACAGCGTTATTTCCCCTTTTTACCGAGTCCATGTCGGGTGATGAGCGCCCGGTTGCGCGACCCGTGACGACCTCTGCCAGTGGACTGACCCATATCCCCGTGCGTCCTGACCGCGTCTGAGCGTCTCCCCGGACGGCGGTCGTAAGACCTTTTACTTAAAAGGACAGCTCATGCCCGTGAAGTGCGAGCTGAAGTTCCATGACATGCCAAAGGACTACCCTAAGGACGAGGTCGACGTCTACAGAGTCGTCAGGGCCAACAACACGGTCTACTTCAGGCTGGAGTTCATGGGCAAGCCCCTCTACTTCACGCTGAGCGAGCAAGAGCTCGTCACGCACACGAGGGAGTCGCTGGAGCTCTTCAAGGAATTACAGCCTGACGACTGCTCCCCCGTCTCAGTTCTTAGGGAGGCGATTTACGAGTTGATCTACCTGATAGGGGAGAAGAGGAACGAGCTCTACTCGACCTACGAGAAGCTGTTCGAGGAGGCCATAATCGGCAAGCCCATCGGGGGGACGGAGGTAGTGAAGCTCAGGAAGTCCGCCTACCAGCTCTTCTCCGACGCCACGGTACTCTACTTCGTGGTCAGGAAGCTCACGAAGGAGCTGGGGAGCAACGTCGAGGTGGACGCGAAGTTCGCGCTGGACAGGGCGGAGCTGCTCATAACCAGGTTGTCGGACCTCTACAACATCTACTACACCAGGGTACAGTACGACCTCAACGACGTCATAAAGAAGCTGACCTCCGTCTCGATCCTCTTCCTCCCGATAACCGCCGTGGCGAGCACTTATGCGGTCAACTTCACCTCGATAGCGGAGAGCCTGTTCACGGTGGACGCCCTGGTCTTCCTGGGCCCGGTGTTCGTCTTTACGGCGGTAATCGCCTACTACCTGAAGAGGAAGGGCTGGCTCTGAGGGTTAAACGAGCGCTGGCCCGCTTCCGCGAGCTAGGGGGTGATCTGGGCCACGTGAAGAAGGGACAAAGACCGAGGATCCGACCTTCCGCGCTTATTAGCCGTTTAATTACACGAGTCGCGTAGATTGAGGGTAGTCCTCACCTCTGACGGCCACACTTACCGCTACCTGCCTGCCCTACCTAGGAGGCTACTCCCTCCCTTCGTCAGGGGATCCAAGCACCCTCCCTACGGCTTGAGGAAAGTCCAGGCGAGGACGGGGTGGGAAGTACTGCCCCCAGAGGAAGCGGTCAGGCTGGCGTTGAGGGGCCAAGTTGACGCGGTCGGGGTCTACGTCAACGACCCCAAGGGCTTGACTCCGGTTTCGAGGAGCCTGAAGTCCCTCTTCAGGGAGCTGGGCCAGGAGGAGTCCTTCAAGGAGCTGGTCGAGGGACTGAGGAAGGCGAAGGAGCTGAGCGGGGTGAAGGTGTTCGCCGGGGGCCCGGGGGCGTGGCAGGTCGAGGGCGAACCGTGGCTTGACTTGGTCGTTTACGGGGAGGCCGAGTCCCTCAGCGAAGAAGTCCTGAGCGAAAGGGGTAAGGTGCAGTTGCCCAGGGCCGAGAAATTCCTCGCGATAAGGGGGCCTTCGGGCATGGCCGAGGTTGAGGTGATGAGGGGAGATAGGGAGGTCGACTTCGCGGTAGTCGAGGAGGAGATGAGGTTACAGGCTAAAGCCCACGGCTACGTTAACCTGATCTCCCACGACCTCTTCGCTCACCCCAGGCTCTACGACCTCTTGGCTTTGTCCAGGAAGTTCGGCAGGGTCAAGTTCAGCAACGTGACAGTCAAGTCCGCGACTGAGGTCGACCTGGGGAGGGTTAGGGAAGTCCTAGGGCTCAGCGAGAGCAATTTCGTCACTCCCGTGCTCAGCGACTCCAAGGGATCCTGTACGCTGGAGGAGTTCGACGTCATTAAGGATCTGAACGAGGCCTTCATCTACCCCACCGTCTTCGTCAGGGAGTCCAGGCTTGAGGAGGTGGCCAAGTACAAGGTCGTGGCCTTCCCGATAGTTGAGGATAACCCCGCGAGGGCGTTCTACCTGGCTTGGAAGGTGAGCTCTGAGGCGGTAAGGAGGCCCTACGCTGGATTGGTTGAGAGGGTGCTAAAGAAGAACTTCGATAACAAGGGCAGGCTACTCAGGGAGTCGGGCCTGTTGGGGGTCGCACTGTCCATCCTGATCCCTTGACTTTCGTCCGCGCCGATGGAAGTTCGCAGGCCCTGTGATGGAGAAGAGATGGGCGTGTCGTCTGCGACCTGAGTGACCCACTTGACGGCGGAGAGGTACGCCGGTCTCGAACGACGAATTCGGATTCCTCTTAGTCTCATAAGTCTCGGCCTTCGTGGTGATAACCAGAAGTCCATGAGCGCAAGGTCAGTCACCCGCATGATTTAAACACAGTGGCGAGGGGAGGTCGTTGGAACTGCGGGAATAACGTAGGGCTACACTCGGGAGTCGCCAGAGGCGGTGCCCGGCGTTAGATTAGGGGAGTGGTAGGGCCCCGCGATCCGCCGAACAAAGCTTATTAGGGCACTGACAACTCCACTGGCGGTGTCGAAGTACACCTGGGCAGTCCTCACCGCCATTCCTTACGCCCCGGCCCTTTACTACGACACCCATGACCCGTGGGTCTGGGCCTCTTTGGGCCTCTCATTGGCCTCCCTTTTCGTTCCCAACAAAGTCGACGGCCACGGGTTAATAAGGCTGGCGTTACTCTTCTTGGCAGCGGTCTACCCAGCGTTAGCTGGCTTGACGGTTCAAGAGGCCCTGGCTTACGCCTTCGTCCTCTTCGCCTCGGCCCTCTACGTGACGATTTACGAGTACGAGGAGCTGTTGGGCGTGGGCGTCTTTATGGGAATCCTGTACACGGCCGTCGTTTTGCTTGAAAGCGGTCAGCTCCGTTACCTGGTCTACCCTGAGACCTTGCTCGGAGTCGCCGTCACGACGCACTTCGTCAGGAAGGAGTTGAACGACTGGCGGGACAGCGGGCTGTTCGACCGTGTGCTCTTGGCCCTAACGCTTTCCGTCCCCTTTTGTGCCTCTGCCCTCTCGCTTTTTAATTTGGGCCTCGTTTGGCCTGGCTTAGCCTACTTCGCGGCCCTTGTGGCATTGCTCGTGGGCCACTTCTTCCTCAAGAGCAGAGCGACGCCGTACTTCATAGCCGGCGTTCTTGCGTACTTCGTCCCTCCCCTCTCCTCTCTCATCTATCCCAGAGCGTTCGAGGACGCGGGGAACGCCTGGTATTTGTTACTCGCAGGCACGCTCGCCCTACTGGTTTATGCGTTCTCTCTATTTGTGAGCGACGGTAGTTTCGTGGCGATCATGGCCTCTCCGTTCTTAATAGGCCTGACCGTCGTCCTGATCGAGCTCTTCGTCCAACCCAAGTACTGGTTCTTGGCTTACGCTCCCTGGATGCCGCTCGTCGCCGCGGCGTCTTACGTCTTCAACAACTACACGTGGACTACAACGCCCCAGCAGAGTCCCGTCGCGCCCACTCCCCAGCAGACGACCCAGCCCCCCGTTACTCAGCAGAGCCCCCCTGGGCCTCCACAGACCGCCCCCAGTCCGGCTCCCGCCCAACCGCTGGTGACGTTCGTCGTCAGAGGCCTCCCTGCCACGGCGACCGCGGCAGTGAGCGTGGGCGGCCTCACATGCTACGGGAACTACTTAATCTACTGCCCGACTTTCGGGGCGTGGACAGCCCACCCGGTGACGGCCGGGAACGTCACATATTATCCATCGCCGGACTCGGGGTACGTCCACAGCGGTTCTCGTGTCGTTATCGACTACTTCACGGTGAGTCCTGCCCAACCTCAACAGTCCCAGCCCACCCAGGCGCCCTCCCAGACGCGGCGCAGGAAAAGGGGCGCGAAGGCCTTCGACCCCGACGCCCTCGTGGGGGAGACGCTGGGCGTGTACAAAGTCGAGGAGCTGCTGGGCGAGGGAGGTTTCGGCTACGTCTACTTGGCCACCCGCGGGAAACGGAGGTTCGCCATTAAGATCCTGAAGATCCAGGAAGGCAGGGCCGAGGAGTACTTCCAGTCCCTTTTCCAGGAGGCCTCGAACCTCGTGAACCTTTCAAAACACCGCAACGTCGTCAAAATCTACGCCGTGGACGTGGACCTCAACGTAATAAGGGAGGCGCTGGCCGGCAAATATTCCAACTACTACAAGCAGCCGCCCAGGATAGTGATGGAGTACATGGCTGGAGGGAACCTACACAGGTACCTCTACGACGACACCTTCTTCTACTCATCCACCTGGGAGAGGGCCGTAGTAAGGGCCGTCAAGAGCGTAGCGGAGGCGCTGGACTTCGTCCACTCTAACGGCTTCGTGCACATGGACGTGAAGCCCCAGAACGTGTTCCTCAAACGGGAGCCGGTCGACCCGTCCGAGTTGCCTAGGGTCACCTTCAAGCTAGGGGACTTGGGCAGCGCCGTGAGGGTGGGGAAGCGAGCGACCCAGCTCTCTACGGAGTATGCGCCGCCCGAGGCTTTCCTCGAGCCGGCTAAGCCCACCACGGACGTCTTCGCCCTGGGGATCACCTTATACGTGCTCCTAACGAGGAGGAACGACAGGCCAGACCTACAAGCTATGGAGGACGCCTTCGATTGCTACGCGAGCGGTGACGTGAGCTGTGTTAAGGCGAGGGTAGAGGAAGCGAGGAAGTTGTTGGCCTCGTGGGATCCGCGTGTGGACGAGCCGTACAAGAGCCTGATCAAGGCAATGACTGACCCAGACCCCCTAAAGAGGCCCGCGGCTAGGGAGGTGGCAGAGGCGCTGAGGCGCAGGCTGAACGAACTGAGGACGCAGAGGATCCCCTAGGCAGTTAGAAAACGGGAACCCGGACAGACCGCTGTGGGTTAAAAATTACGCCAGGAGGAGAGAATGAAGTCCCCAAACCTCGCCTTATTCTGAAGGGTTGACCGCATGGGAAACGCGAGGAAAGTAGGTCTAGCACTGGGGAACAGCGTCCTCTTCGCCTTCGGCGACCCGATGGTGGGGCCTGCTGACGCAGGACGACATGAGGCTCGGCCTCGGACTCGAGGTCCTCGCGTATGAAGAGGGAGGGGAGACGCGTTTAGCCGCGAGGCTCCCCAGCGAGGTCGTTAGGGAGTACGCCGTCGCGAAGTCGGACGCGGTTAGGAAGGCGGACGAGGTCGCCGCGAACGCGGTGAGCTCCTGCAGCTGAGAGCCCGCTGTCAATGCCGAATGTGGCCAACCCTTTCAAGACAGCTCAGTGCTGACCGCGTCGAGGGACCCACGCAACAAGTTCATATTTCAAAATATCATATTTCAAAATATGGTAGTAGAGAACTTCGTCGATAGGGAGAGGGAGCTCCGGGCCCTCAAGGAGAGGCTAAGCTCCGACAGGTTCGAGCTCGTCCTCATCTATGGCAGGAGGAGGATAGGCAAGACGTCCCTAGTGCTGAGAGCCCTCGAGGGGGACTACGTGTACTACCTGGCGACCGAGAGGGGCAACCTTAGGAAGTTCAAGGGGGTGGCGAAGTCCAAGTTCCCCGAGGTCGGGTTCGCCAAGGAGGACTGGGAGGCGGTCTTCCACTACCTCAGGGACAAAGTGGTGGTAATTGACGAGTTCCCCTACCTCATTAGGGAAGACCCCACAATCCTCTCTACCTTCCAGAGGGTAGTCGACGAGGTGCTCAAGGGGACGAGGACGAAGCTAATCCTGTTGGGATCATCGATAAGCCTCATGGAGGACGCCATGTCCTACAAGAGCCCCCTCTTCGGTAGGAGGACTGCCTCGATGGAGGTCAGGGAGCTGAGGTTCAAGGCGCTGAGGGGCTTCGGCCTTCCCTTGAGGGACGCGATAGAGGTCTACGGCTTCGCAGGGGGTGTGCCCTACTACGTCGCGAAGGCGGGGGTTCCCTTCCTCGACTGGCTGAACGAGGAGCTGAAGAGGCCTGACACGTTCATCAAGGACGAGATGGACTTCATGCTGAGGTACGAGTTCGTTGAGACAGGCACGTACAAGGAGATCCTGTACGCTATCTCGCAGGGGAAGAACACCTTGGGGGAGATAAAGGACTTCGTCAGGGTGGGCGGTGACGTCTCGTCCTACCTGAAGAAGTTGGAGAGGGTAGGCCTGGTCGGGAGGGAGTACCCCCTAGGTTCTAAGAAGGGGGCGAGGTACGTGATACTGGACAACTTCACGGCGTTCTGGTTCAGGTTCATCTACCCCAACCTGAGCAGGATAGAGGAGGGGAACTACGAGGTGAAGGAGGGGGAGTACAACGAGTACCTCGGCAGGGTTTTCGAGAGGGTGGCGAGGGAGTACGTGGCTGACGTCTACAAGGCGAGCACTGGCAGGGTCTGGAGGGGGGAGGTAGAGATAGACCTCTACGGCGACGGGATAGCGGGGGAATGCAAGTGGAGCGAGAAGGTCGACTGCGAGGAGGTGCTTGACGACCTGAAGGAGAAGGCGGAGAAGCTGAACCTCAATGTGAAGAAGTTCGTCGTGTTCGCGAAGAGCTTCTCGAGAACCTGCGAAGGGGCGGACTACGTCGACTTAAGGAAGCTAGAGGAGTGGTACAACTCTTGACCACGGCTCCTAAGTCCAGACTCGGGTCGAGCCCATCTTACGATGACTGAATGTCCAGACAGGTCGGTGACGTGGTGAAGCATCGTGGGAACTACTTGCCACACGGAATGGCTACGTTGGCCGAAAACTCCTAATACGTTTATTACTGACGGCGTGGTATCCTTATGATGTGACGGGAAATGGCGTTACGACGAGTGTCGTCCTACACGCTGACTAACGAGCCGCTGGACGAAATGTACACCTCGTCTAACGCCGTTCGACTGGACTTCGTCGCTCGGCCGCTTTCGGAAGAGCCAGTGGTGGAGGAGTACGAAGATGGCGTGTTCATAGACTTCGGCGGGGAGCCTTACGACGTGGAGTACCACGATGCGGGGGTTCAGGTTTGGAGGGACAGGTCGGGTAGAATAGTGGCGATAGATATAGTCTACGAGGACGACGGCGATGTCGCTCGCGACTGAGTACGAGGTCTTGCGGATCGTCCCGGGCGTTTTCAGGTTCAGGCTATCCGACGAGACCGTCACGGTGAGGCTGTTCGCGATCCCTGCCCAGGTCTTCGTGAAGGACGGTGACATAGCGGTCGTCGTGAACGGGGTGCTCTCGGTAAGCAGCGACAGGCCGAGGTTCGGGGAGTACTGCGACCCCGAGAGGATGGCGAGACAAAAACCCGTCGTCCCTGAGGAGTTGGACGTGTTGAGCAAGCCCCTGGTCGAGATCAGGGTAGGGGAGAAGACCGTAGTCGTAACGCTGGAGGTGACGAACTTCGTCGTGTACCCGAAGCTGAGGGACTCCTACGGCTCTCCCTGCGTGACGCTGTCGTGGGTTCCCTTCAGGATTGTGAAGTGACCCGCCACGCGTGGAGAAAGATTGGAAGGCTCTCAGCAACTCTAATAAAACACGGGCTAGACCCCAGCTTGATCCTTTACGCGGTGAAGAAAGTGTGCAGCGACCCGGAGACTTTCGACCGTGAGGAGGCCGTCTCGGGAAAAAGGTACGTTTGTTTCTCGCTGTCCGATAGCTTCTACCTCATAATAGTGTTCGTTAAGGGCTCTACCGTGAGGATAATAACGGTTATTATCACGACGAAACTCAGGGACGTAACTAAGAAGTGCGGGAGGCACCACCCCCTTATCGCCGAGTGAATCGCAAGTCGTGTGGCGACGTCGACCTCACTTATTCTAACTCGTGGCATATTGAGTAGGGGATCACGACCACTCCTGAATAACCCAATTTCTGTACCGCCACTTGGACTTGCTTGGTTAAAACCCCTACAACTTAAGCGTCATTATAGGGAAATTGAGAGTCTGTCAAGAACGTGAGCCAATAGCGACCAGAGGCGTGGCCATTGGACTAATCTTACCGCGGTTTTACAACGCCTAAGGGGCAGACGCGTGAGGTAAAACCCCACTTACTTAAGGCGAGACGGTCAGGAACCGGAAGCTATTAACGCTTCAGGCTATGCCCTTCGCTAGGTACTCCTCTAACAGGTCTGCGCCCACCCTGTCCAAGCTCCTCAGCCAGTCCAGGAACTTCTTCACGTTCTCGCCCTCGAAGACGGCCCCGTGCTGCGGGGCGATGATCTCGATGTCCAGGCCCTTGATCAGGTTCAGCCACACGTCGAGGGCCTTCTTGTTGGCCAGGTAGACCCTGTGGAACGCCTCCATGTACTTCTTGTGCTCCTCGAAGTCCTCCACTATCAGGTACCACTTGCCCTTAGGCAGTATCGCGGCTCCCAGGTCGCCGGAGAAGTAAACCTTGCTCACGGGGTCGTACACGTGGAAGTTGCCGGGGGAGTGAAGGTAGTGCGCCGGGATTATCTTTATGGTGTCGCCGTTGAGCTTAATTTCCATGCCCTGGAAGGGGATCCTCACGACGTTGCTCATCTTCATGTCTATGCCGACGTGGGGAAGGAACCTGTCCCACAGGTCTGAGACCAACACCTTAGCGTTGGGGCAGTAGCCCAACCACAGCTGCATGCCGCTCATTATGTCGGGGTCCTCGTGGGATAGGAAGATGTACTCCAGGTTGTTGGGGTCAATGAACTTCGTCACCGCCTCGAAGACCCTCTCGAAGACTAGGGGCCCCCCGGGGTCTAGGACCATGCCCTTGTCTCCAACCATCAGGAGGTACTGGTTCGTCAGGATGCCCTTCTCCATCTCGGCCTCGTCTATCGAGAGCCAAACGAACTTGTGGTTCCCCTCCTCCTTCAGGACTATGGGCTCGAACGTCACGGCGATCACTCCTCCTGCGCCCGTTCAGGCCTCTCGGTTGAGCCGGCGAGAGGGCTTGCCTTGAAATGGCCCCGGACAAGACTCGTAAACCAGGCGACGAACATCTCTCGACTCGAGGTCGGTATCCCGATCAGTATTAAAGCTTTCGTATATATTAGAAGTAAAGCGGGTTTTTCCCTATTTAGGCCCGCTGTGTCCGGCCTAAACTACGGGGCTCACCGCGTGCGTGGTCGCGTTCGCGCTGTGTGTCGGCTCCGGTTCTCCCGCGCGACGAAGGACGAAGGCGAACGAAAAGGTTCTCGTTATACACAGCGATATAATGACATTTAAAAGGGTGAGTCGCCGAATCCGCTGAAGTCGTTAGGCCGAAAGGCGAATCAAGGGCGGCCCCCGAACGCGCCGGGGTCTGCTCCTCCTTTCCTGCGGCTTCAGTTTAACTTGACCGCTGAACGTTGAGGCGGTGGCGGCGAGGCCTCTCGACTCCCGGGGCGTGGGAGGCCCACTAACGCGACGCCTCTAGGGGAAACTGAGTCGAACAACGAGGAAAAAGCCTTTCAGATAGGGGCCTCAAGCCTTGCTCCTCGCCAGGCTCTCCTCCAGCACGTCAGTCCCTATTTTGTCCAAGCTCCTCAGCCAGTCCAGGAACTTCTTCACGTTCTCGCCCTCGAAGACGGCCCCGTGCTGCGGGGCGATGATCTCGATGTCCAGGCCCTTGATCAGGTTCAGCCACACGTCGAGGGCCTTCTTGTTGGCCAGGTAGACCCTGTGGAACGCCTCCATGTACTTCTTGTGCTCCTCGAAGTCCTCCACTATCAGGTACCACTTGCCCTTAGGGAATATGGCCGCCCCTAAGTCTCCCGAGAAGTAAACCTTGCTCACCGGGTCGTAAACGTGGAAGTTCCCGGGGGAGTGTAAGTAGTGCGCCGGGATTATCTTTATGGTGTCGCCACCTAGCTTAATCTCCATCCCTTGCCACGGGATCCTCATAACGTTCTCCATTTTCAGGTCGATACCTACGTGGGGGAGGAACCTGTCCCAGAGATCAGAAATCAGCACCTTAGCGTTGGGGCAGTAGCCCAACCACAGCTGCATCCCGCTTATGACGTCCGGGTCTGGGTGAGAGAGGAAGATGTACTCGACCTTGTTCTGGTCGACGAACCTAGTAACGGCCTTGAAGACCCTCTCGAAGACTAGGGGCCCCCCGGGGTCTAGGACCATGCCCTTGTCTCCAACCATCAGGAGGTACTGGTTCGTCAGGATGCCCTTCTCCATCTCGGCCTCGTCTATCGAGAGCCAAACGAACTTGTGGTTCCCCTCCTCCTTCAACACTATGGGCTCGAAGGCCATTCAGTGGTCACTCCGCCAAAATCTCCTTGAGGCTCCCGGCCAAGTTCACGTAGACCGAGACCTTGAACTCCCCGCTCAGGTTGTTCAGGGCCTCGTCGCCGAACATCTCCTTGTTCGATATCCTGGCGTAGGCCCCCTTGACGTCCCCGTTTGAGAGCAGAACCCTGAAGGAGCCGGTCTTCCCGACCCCTACTAGGAGGACGACGGGGTAGTTGGCGAACCTGTGCACCAGGTCGATGAGGAACGAGGAGACGTCGACCTGGCCCGTGTCGAGCGTGAGGGAGTCGGCGAGCTTGGAGGTGGAGACCAGCTTGGCCGTGAAGGACAGGAGGGAGAGCTTGTGGGACAAGTCCTCGCTCTGCCTCCTCTTGGCCTTCTCGTGCTCCTCCAGGAACTTGACCCTCATTATCTCAAGGGACTCCTCGATCAAGCCCTTCATCTGCCCCTCGTACTTGCCCACGTAGGTGGCCCAGATCGTGAGCGTCCTCTTGGGCTGGTCGTATATTATCGCCAGCTCACCCATAGACCCGTCGGGGCTCTCGAGCTTATACCCTATGGTGTTCTTCGTGAGCTGCATTTTCTTTACCGAAAACTGCAGCGTCTTCTGGAGGAAAAAGAACCTCTTAACCCTGATTACCACCATCGTGTCGGTGAACCCGACGACGTTCCTGAGGCTCGCCATGATGTTCTTCGGGTTGTCGAACCAAGTGATCCAATAATCGGGATCGACGTCCTTTATCTCCTTGCTCACTTTGACGGTCATCTTTTCCACCCTTTTTAGACCCACTCAAATTGAGTGTGTTGCGAGATCGTTTATTAATCTTTCGGATTGAAATGCAGACCACCCGAGGCGAATCTTCGAGTTTGTGACCGCCGCTTCGATATGCTACCCAGCTGGCGGTCAGCCCCTCACCGGCAACCTCCAGCGGAACTTCACCGCCATCAGCCTAAGCCCCAGCGTCGCGGCGAAGGCCAGGAGGACAGCAGTCCCCTGCCCGACGCCGAGCTCTCGGAGGGCGTAGTACAGGGCCGAGCCTATTATCGCCGCGCTGGCGTAGAACTCCCTGGTCAGCACCATGGGGACTTCGTTGGCGAGGAGGTCCCTGACCACCCCTCCGCCCACCGCGGTTATTGCGCCGACCAGCACCACCAGGACGGGATTAGGCGACGCGCTGTAGGCTAGGGAGGCCCCCGAGGCGGCGAAGGCGCCGAGCCCAACGGCGTCGGCGTAAAGGAAGAGCCTGCTCAGCCTCTTCAAAGCCCTGTGGAAGGAGAACGTGAGGACGCTGGTTGTCAGGGATACCAAGGGGTACTGCAGCTCCACCAGGTTCCTCGGGGGCGTCATGCCCAGGAGGACGTCAGCCGTTATCCCGCCCGCCAAGGAGGTAGCGAAGCCGAGGGTCACCACGCCGAGCAAGTCCATCCTCTTCTCTATGGCCTTCATGGCCCCGGAGACTGAGAAGGCTATGATCCCCACGTAGTTCGCGACGTCGATGACCCAGTTCACGGGAGCGGTGTTGGGCAGGCGGGAATAAGGTTTACTGATATAACTCGAGAAGGCGAATTACTCTCGGGTTGATAGGCGTAACCGACGAGGGGGAAGTGGCGAGGAGCATAGCGAGCTACCTCGATGAGGAAGTGGTGGTCGTGACCTCGCCGGACAAAGTCCTGAGGGAGAGGCCGAGGGCGGTTATCCACACCTTCGAGGTGGACGCGGACGAGAGGGCCATGTGGAACGTGAACGTTTGGTTCGCCGTGAACGTGGCTAGGGCCGCCAACAGGGTGGGCTCGACCAACGTCTTCTTGTCGTCCTACATGATATTCGACGGGAGGAGGGGCTACTACTCGGAGACGGCCGTCCCCTCTCCCCTTAACTACTACGGGATGACGAAGCTGGTGGCAGAGACGGCGATAGCTGCCCTGGGCAACTACCTTATCCTGAGGGTGGGGCAGGTCATAACTAGGGGCTTCATGAGGCCCATCCTGAACGCCCTGTTGAAGGGCAAGAGGGTGAAATGCAACGCCAACCTCTACTTGTCCCCGATCTCGCTGAGGGAGTTGGGGCAGGCCGTGAGCTTCCTGCTGAGGAAGGAGGCGAGGGGGGTGATAAACCTGGGAGGTAAGAGGACGTCCCAGTACAACCTCTGCATGAAGCTCTCCGAGGCTTTGGGAGGGGAGGTAGTCCCATTCGAGGGGAAGTACCTCGACTTCTCCCTGGACGACTGGCTCCTGAGGAGCTACGGGGTCACTGTCAAGGGTAACGAGCTGTGACCTGACTCCTTTTCTCGGCGTTAGCCAGGAGCTGTGGACGTCGTAACGTTAGGGTTAGTGAAACTCCTAAACTTTAACGACCCACGCCTCGGGCCCACCTCGGGCCCAAGATGGTAAACATATTTTTGTGAGCCAGGATGGGAACACGTGGCGTTTTCGGTCGAAGAGATTAAGGCCATGTTCAAGCCCAAGCTCAAGCCTTTGGAGTGGGACTCCGAGAACAAGGTCTTGGTTCTCCTCGACCAGTCGAGGCTACCCTTCGAGAAGGTGTTCGAGCCCAACAGGACTCCCGAGGATGTCGCAGAGTCGATAAGGCTCATGAAGGTCAGGGGAGCCCCCGCCATAGGGATCTCAGCGGCCTACGGCATGGTCTTGGCCCTCGCGAGCAGTAAGCCGGAGGACTTAGACTCGGCGATCAATGCCTTGGCGAGGGCGAAGGAAGTCCTCGACAAAGCAAGGCCAACGGCGGTGAACCTCAGCTGGGCGACGAGCAGGATGCTGACTAAAGCCAAGCAACTGGTAGAGGAGGGCAGAGTTAGGAACGTCAACGAGCTACGGGAGGAGCTGGAAGCCGAGGCGAACAGGGTCTACGACGAGGAGCTCGACGCGGAGATAAGGATTGGGCTCTACGGCCTGGAGAAGATCGAGACCGGGGACTCTATCCTCACCCAGTGCAACGCAGGTGGGCTCGCCACGGGAACCGGCCTCGGAACGGCTCTAGCCCCGATGAAGTTGGCGAAGATGCTAGGCTACGACGTGCACGTCTTCGCCCCGGAGACGAGGCCCTGGCTCCAGGGTGCGAGGCTGACGGTCTACGAGCTGATTGAGGAGGGGGTGCCGGTCACACTCATCACAGACACCGCCGTAGGACTAGTGATGTACCAGGGCAAGGTCGACAGCGTTATGGTCGGGGCCGACAGGATCCTGGCGGACGGCCACGTCTTTAACAAGATTGGGACTTTCAAGGAAGCCGTAATCGCCCACGAGCTGGGAATACCCTTCTACGCCTTGGCCCCATCCTCCTCCTTCGACCTCAAGAGCAGGGTGGAGGACATAGTCATAGAGGAGAGGAGCCCCGACGAGGTCAGGACTGTCAGGGGTATCCCGATAGCCCCGCAGAACGTCAAGGTCTACAACCCCGTCTTCGACGTTACCCCGCCCAAGTACGTGACCGCCCTGATCACGGAGAAGGGGGTCATCTACCCGCCCTACGAGAGGAACGTGAGGAGGGTGATCCTGGGGGAGAGGTAAACCCTTTTCGGGCTCACCGGTCGCCGCCTAGCCTCCTCCTCACTCCTCAGCTATCCCGCCCGACAACCCTCTCCCTCTCTAGCTATTAACGGTTGAAGGCCCTTAGAGAAGGCGAGCTTAATGCCTATGAGGAGAAACTAAAATGGAATGTCTTCCCCCCATGAGAGGGCGAGGGTATTCCTCGCGAACTACCCCGTGGAGTGCGGGAACCTGAAGCTCGCGGTGAGGCAGGTCAGGCTCTCGAGGGTCAAAGGAGGGAAGCTCGCCGTCTCCGTGACCTTCTCGGTCATAAACGCCCGACCGCCCTCGAGGGGGAGGAAGCTCAGGCTAGCTTCAGCCCCCCAACAGCCGATAGCCGTCTCCCTGGAAGAGGTCTCGATAAACGGGAACGCCGTGGGCAAGGACGAGATATCCTTCTCCTACAACTGCGCCTCCTCCTCGGTGAGCGTCGCCAAGTCCCCCATCAACTTGGCCCTGGACGTGACAGACCCGAGGAGGGTCAGGCCGGTCTACTTCGTTGTGAGCTACAGGTGCGAGGACGGAAAGCTGGTCATAGAGAGGCTGGGGGTCTACAGCACGAGGTTCCTGAGGGTCAAGGAGTACAACGTGTTCCAGACCCACGATGACCCCTTCAGCGCCTCCACTACGGTGACCTACACGATAGTCAACGAGACGGACTCCTCGCTGAGGTACATCCCAATACTCGCGGACAGGATGCTGAGGGGGCTCAAGGCCACAGACGAGAGGGGGGCAGACCTACCGTTCTTCACGAGGGACAGCCTTACTGCAGAGTTCCCCGAGGGCTTCCTCTCCCAGGTCCCGGAGAACGTGATAATAGTGGACCTCATGAGGGACTTGGAGCCGGGGGAGGCGAGGGTGATCTCGGTCAAGGGCTTCAAGGAGGTCGACGAGGAGGACAGGTACTTCGTGATTAACGTCAAGCTCCTCGACGACGTCGACGAGAGAGTCGTGATACAACCGCCGATCGGCTACGTGGCGAGGGTGGGGAGGGGGGACATAGAGCTCGAGGCGGACGGGAAGGCGATCCCGGTGAGCAAATGCGGCTCCTCGGTGACCCTGGGGAGGGCCGAAGTGGAGCTGAGGTGCGAGCCGAAGCAGGACAGCAGGGGCGAGATAGTCTCCGGTTCCGCGATAGAGATTAGCGCCAGGGCCTACGGGGGCGACAACCTAAGCCTCAACGTCTACTACAGCGTGGAGGTACAGCACAGGTGGTTCTGGGACATCTTCCTCGCCTTCTTCAGCGCGGTCGTTACTGCCCTGTTTACGCAGGAAATAGTGACGGACGTGCTCGCCCTG
Source organism: Thermoprotei archaeon (assembly GCA_049973945.1). Taxonomy (GTDB): domain Archaea; phylum Thermoproteota; class Thermoprotei_A; order Sulfolobales; family Sulfolobaceae; genus Acd1. The sequence continues at coordinate 10,587 of JBMFJH010000020.1, read as the reverse complement.
CCCCTAGTCCTCTCGATGCCCCTCTTAGTCCTAGGAGGGGCGATTGGACTCTCCGCCTTCTACGCTTACACGAACTACATGCCGAGGAGGCTCAACAGGAAGCTGGTTCGCTTGGCGAGGACGGCCTTCATGGTCGTGACGACCTTGGCCTCTTTCCTAGTTATAGTATGGTCTACCGTTGTCCACGGGAGCGAGCTGTCGTCGCGGATGAACGCCCTCCTCACGCCGTATATCGAGATAGAGTTCGCCGTGCTGGTAGTCCTAGAGTTGGCTTACGCCCTAGCCGAGAAGGCCGTGAGGGACGAGTACAGGGACGTAGTCCTGGCCCTGACCGTGTTGGGCGTCCTCTCGATGTTCCTATTACTTCCATGGGCCTGACCTCTGCATCTCACGAAGGGGTTCGCGCAAGCGTCAATCGAAAACTAATCACGCCTCACTGGTACGGTAGCACGATGTCGTCTAAGGGTTACGTTTTAGCTTCGGTCGCCTTAAGCTCGTGAGCAGGCGATCGAACTCTCGCCCCTCACCTCTTGTGGGACTTGTTCGAGGCCCCCCACCTCGGCGTGGTTAAGAGGTATTCTCCGTCTTCGTCAAAAATCTCCATCGCTTCCTCCAGGTCGTCTTCCGAGAGGAACTTGCGTTTCCCCTTCGCCCTGTACGCGGGCACCTCACGTAAACCCCCGGGCCCTCAGTTAATAAGCGTTAAACGGGGTTTCACGTAACTAACCGCGTCCCGTCAATTCCCTCAGTATTGCCATCATCTGCCTCCCGTTCTCGAGCATCCAGAGGTCGTTGTTGAAGAACGCGAAGACCCTCCCCGGGTTTAGCTCTACGACTTCCCTCGCTATCTCCCTCAGCTCCTCCTCGCCGTACTCGTACCAGTACCACTCCGTCCTCCCGTGGAGCCTTAGGTAGACAGTCCCGGCGTTGTTGACGAGGAAAGTCCCGATGGGGGAGTCGATCGAGACCACCGTCGCCTCGGTCAACCCCAAGTCCCTCCTGTACCACTCGGAGTCCCTGAACTCTATCGCCATCCTCTTTCCCACCCTCTCCTCGAATGCCTTGACCCTCTTCAGGTTCTCCTCGCTGAACTTGAAGGTGGGGGGCATCTGGAAGAGGTAGAACTCTGGGTTGAGGGGCTTCATCAGATCCTCGAACTCGTCCCAGAGCGAGAAGTCCTTGAGCCTCTTCACGTGCGTGATAGACCTGTGCACCTTGACGGCCCACTTGATGCCGTACTTGCTCCAGGCCTTGACCTGGTTCCTGAAGGGGAACCTGTAGAAGCTCGCGTTGAGCTCTACAGCATTGAAGCCGGTGTTCTTTACATACCAGTCGAGGTTCCCTCCCTCGTTCCAGGGGTAGGCCCAGCCGGAAGTCCCTACGTAGACCTCCAACCCTGAAGATTCCCTTAACCCTAACTAAATAAGAGGTGATCCCTCCCTCGCCTTAATGAGGGTCACACCGGCCTATTTAGGCTATCCATTTTACCCCTATGTAACTCAATCTAAAGATCAGCAGATGAGGTTCACCAGAGTTCCGGGCTGCCTAGTCCCCGAGTCTGTAGACAAGGTATGGCTGATGACCTTCGAGTTCGCGGGAGTCGCCAGCCTCGGGGGCTTGGGGAACGCGGTCAGGAGGTTCGCGGAGGGGCTCAGGGATCAGGGCGTCAAGGTAACTGTAATTATGCCGGCCCACGGGAGGCACTACGACCCGGAGTTCTCAGCGAGGGCAAAGCTCAGGGACTTCGGGCTAACGGCAGAAGGCGACAGGGTCGGGCTTGACGGGAACAGGTACCACTACAGGATAGGGTTCGAGTTCGGGGAGCTCGACGGGGTGGAGCTGATCCTGGTTAAGGGCAGAGACCACGCTACTTCCTCAATGCTCGACGACCCCTACGTCTACGCCCACGTGGAGGAGAAGGCGTCCCTCTTCGCTAGGGCCATGGAGGCGTTAGTCCCACACGCCGTCAGTACCTCTGCAGTCCCTTCGGTGATCCACGCGAACGACTGGCACACCGCTGTAGCTGGGGTGAGGGCGAGGCAGCTGTTCGAGGACAGGAAGTACAACGTCCCCCTGGTCTACACTGTACATTTACTAAACGAGGTCTCCTTCCCCTGGCACTACGCCTCTCTGGACTGGTCTGGCCTCAGGGACTGCCCGGTCTACGTGTGGAAAGTGCACAGGCACGAGGTGTCAAGCCACAGGGAGCTCTGGGAGCAGGCGAGGGGCAACGTGGAGAGGTTCGCGGTGCTGGAGAGCGACGCGTTCTCGAGCGTGAGCAGGGCCTACCTGAGGAACGTCGTTCTGCCTAGGGTCGGGGAGTGGCTGGAGGGGAAGTCCTGCGTGGTCTACAACAGCACGGACTGGAGGGTCGACGAGGTCAAGGCCTTCGCGGAGAGGAGGTTCGGCACCTCGGACAGGCTGGAGCTGAGGAAGAGGTTGCTGAACGAACTCCCGAACGTCAGGGCAGTCCCGGAGGACTTCAACACGGGGAACACGCTGTGGAACGCGAGGCGGAGCCTGGGGATAAGGGACGACTGGACTTACGAGCCGTTGGGCGACGGGCCCCTCTTCGTGTTCTCGGGAAGGTTGGTGTTCCAGAAGGGGCCAGACCTTCTCGTTAGGGCGTTCCTCGAGGCAATCCAGGAAGTTAGGGACGCGAGGCTCTTAATCCTGGGGATCCCATCGGGCGACTACGGCCTCCTCAGGGACTTGGTCGACCACCTCTCAAGGGTGAGGGACAACGCCAGGATAGTAGCGTCCAAGGGGATAGACCCGAACCTCTTCAAGGCGTTCATATACTCGGCGACTGCACTGGTCATGCCGTCCAGGTGGGAGCCCTTCGGGCTTTCCGCGGTTGAGGCCATGGCAGTCGGCACGCCCGTGATCGCTTACGGCGTCGACGGCCTGAGCGAGACAGTGATAGACCTCAGGTTCAGCTCTGAGAGCGGGACGGGCTTCCTGGCCCACCCCGAAAGCGTTTGGGAACTCAAGGAGGCCATCGTCACGGCCTCGGCCCTCTCTAAGGCCTACGAGCAGGGCGACGGGTCCCTCATGGGCAGGGCTATGGTCGACGTTGACTGGAGGAGGGTCAGGGAGAGCGCGATGAGGAGGGTGGACTCGGAGTTCAGGCCGTCCTCAACTGCCAGGAGGCTGATGGACTGCTACAGGAAGGCGTTGCAGATGGCGACCTACAGGGCTAATAGCTACGGCTGAGGAAGGCTTAATGGTCCAATGTCGAGGGCACCGAATGGGGTCTCATGGTATTAGCTTCGAATTTCACGCGAGTTTATTAAATTGAATTTAGAGCATAGCTCGTGAGGCTGCTAATAATCGGCCTCGGCTTCATAGCCACGGAGGTCGCTTATTTGCTCTCGAAGGGCCACGAGGTCACCGTCACCTACAGGGCCCTCAACCCCGTGAAGGAGAAGTACGTGAAGATCCTCGAGGGTCAGGGAGTTAAGGTAGTCAAGCTCGACGTCCTCAAGGAGAGGGAGAAGCTCGAGGGGCTGGTCTCGGACTCCGACGTGGTCGTCAACTTCGTCGGCGAGATCTCGGGGACGGAGGGGAGCCTGAGGGCCTCAAACGTGGAAGTCCCCAAGGCCATAGCTGAGGCCGTGAGGAAACGCGGCAAGCTCATGGTACACGCGAGCGCCTCGACCTACGGCCTAACCGGCTACGTCAAGGCCGAGGAAAAGTTGGGGGAGGGGCTCAGACCCTCGACGCCCTTCGAGAGGACCAAGCTCGAGGGGGAGCTCGAGGTATACAGGGCCCTGGGCGACAACGCGATAATCATGAGGCCAACCCTGGTCTACGGCAGGTTCAACGCCCACGTCCAGTTCGTCCAGATCTACAGGCTAGTCAAGCTCGGGATAATCCCTAAGCTCGACCTGACCTTCATGCCCGTGAGCGCCAGGTACCTCGCATTAGCGGTGGACGCGGTAGCCAAGGGCAGGAAACCCTCAAAGAACTACTTCTACGCCACGGAGTGCGAGCCCGTGAACCTGACGCGGTTCTTCGAGGTCTTCGCGAGGGCCCTGGGCAGGAAAACGGTCTCCCTCCCCGTCCCCAAGTCCCTGGCCAAGCTCGCCCTGCCCTCCTACGTCAGGAACCTGCTGAAGTACGCCGGGACTAGGTACGACTGCTCCGCGTTCAAGGAGCTAGTCCCCGACCCCAAGTTCGACGAGGAGGAGGTCTCTGAGAACGCCAGGTTCCTGCAGGAGCTGGAGAGGGAGGGGATACTCATCCCGACCTGACGGCTCCCGACTGGTGTCGCCCCCCATCGGTTCGGCGGCCGAAGCGGGCGCCCTTGCTCGGCCTCACCCGCAGCGAACGTCTGACCTAGCGCCTCCGTCGCTTTTCCCCCAGTTTCGTCGACGTTCGGACTCCCCCCACCCGCCTAATAGGTTAGGGAACAGAGTTAAATATGATCGCTGGGAACGTCAGTACGAACGAGTCGCTCGAGGTATCAAAATACTTAAACATAAAAACTTAGTAAGCTTAGTAAAACAACAATCTCCTTTCGAAATACGGGCAATGAAACGATGAAGGGACAAAAATAGATATAACGTTTGTGCTAGTGTACGTCCCTGGACTTCTCTAAAACAATTTGTAACAACAGTTTCCAGGCCCCGTGAAAAAATAGAAAAAGTCGTAAATATTACATTTTAATAGTGAATCGGGCCACGTAACGAGGATTTTGTCATTACATATTCCTGATCTTGCATCTGCGCGTTTTTAGTCTCGTTGAACTCCAACGTACAGTTAACCTAATATTTCCAACGCTTTACTTTCATCATGGTGAATTAAAGTGGACCTCGAGATCTTCTCGAGGGTTCTGGCAGCCTACACTATGGCAACCCACGTCCTCTTCACGTACTGGGCCATAAGCCTGCCGATCTTCATAGTGGCCGCGGAGTTCTTAGCGTACAGGAAGAACGACCCGTACTACATGGCCATCGCGAAGAGGTGGTCCGTTGTAATGGCAGTGCTGTTCGCCGTGGGTTCCGCGGCGGGTGCAGCGATCGCGGTGGAGTTCATCACGGTCTGGTACAAGTGGATGTACGTGGTCAACGAGGTCGACATACTGCCCTTCGATATAGAAGTCCTGGCGTTCTTCACTGAGGTCATATTCCTTGCCTTATACCTCTACGGCTGGGACAGGATGAGCAGGAACGCCCACATGGTAATCGGCCTCCTCGTCGCGCTGGGCTCCACGGCCTCCGCGATACTGATCATCATGGTAAACTCCTGGATGAACACCCCGACCGGCTTCGACGCGGCCTACTTCGCCCAGACCGGACAGCTCAAGGACGTCGACCCCTTGGCGGCCCTCGCCCCTCCCGCTGCTTTAGCTGAAGTGCCTATGGGCGTCGCTGGCGCTTGGTTCGTGGGCTTCGGGAGCGTGCTGGGCTACTTCGCGTACAGGCTGCTGACCAAGAAGGACATGACCAAGGACGAGAAGGAGTACTACACCAGGGGCTTCAGGCTCGCGGCTTACCTGTGGGCGCTTGACGCCATCTTCCTGGCATGGGCGGGGGACAACGCCGGCAAGGTCCTGTACTGGGATCAGCCCCTGAAGCTGGCGACCCTGGAGGGCTTAATGACGACCGGCCCCAACGCCCCCCTGGAGATGTTCGGCGTCTCGATACCTGGCCTACTCAGTCTACTAGTCTCCTGGCCCCCCGACCCCAACGCGGTAGTCTTAGGGTACTCCAGCTTCGTCCAGGAGGCCTGGAACCCGATCTGGGAGCTGGCCCACGTGTCCTATGACGTGCACGCCACCCTGGGAATAATCGGCGCCGCCGTGGCCTGGCTGCTGGCCTACTCGCTGTGGAAGAGGCCGAAGGCCCTCAGCTTCCTCGGCCTCGACAACCCCGAAGAGAAGAAGCTGCCATTGCTCGCGGCCTTCTTCATAGGCTGGCTCCAGCTGGTAGCCTGGGAGGCAGGATGGGTAGCAGCTGAGGTCGGGAGGCAGCCCTGGGTGATCTGGGGCCCCATGGTGCAGACCGCTACCGGGCTCTACGCGATTCAGGCCGCGCTACCCACCGCTGAGGCCTACAGCACCAACCCCGAGGTGGTGCCGATAGGCATAACCATCATGGCGGTGCTAGCTATCGCCGTGGCTGGAACCGTGCTGATGCTGAAGAGGATGTTCAGAGGCAGGAACGTCAGCGTAGACGTCTCCGAGTCCGCTACCCTCGTGTCGGTCTCCGGCGGGGGCGTGATCTCCGCGACCCCTGGAACCAACCTGCCCTCCGCTCAGGCGTCTAACCCGAGCGGTAGCCCCTCGGGGGATAGGAAGCTCGTAGGGTGAAAGGCATGAACGAATTTGTCCTCTTTTTCTTCATCCCACTCGCCTGGTTCGTCACCGTCTTCATGATAGAGGCCGGCTCCATCGTCATGGTCCCGATCTGTAAGATCGAGAAGTACCGCAAGCAGATGATGCTGAACCTGGGAGTCCTGTGGGCCCTCATCGCGACTTCCCTGGTCTACCTCGTGGTCTCGCTCGACACGATATTCGCCCCTGTGATGTTCGTGACCGGCACAGTGCTTATAGGCCCCCTGCTGGCCCTCATAGTGTTCATAGGCCTCCACCACTTCTTCATAGGCACAGCCGAGGGCTCCGGCTCCCTCGGGCTCCACACTGAGGAGAAGAGGTACTTGATCCTGGCCATGCCGGCCGCCCTCATCGTGGCCTTCCTCGGCACGACGCTGTTCACCTCGGTCTTCAGCGGGTTCGGCTTCAGCTTCACCCTCGAGAGCCTACTGAAGCTGCAGATTCAGCCGAACTACGTTGAGATGCTGTTCAACCCGTTCAACATACTGTTCTTCCTGGCGGTAGTGTTCTACGTGGTGTACTTCACGGTAGCGTACTACGGGATCAGGGAGAGGTGGTACTTAGGCGCCCTGGGGCTGACGCTCGCCCACGCCCTGTTCCTGGGGACTACGGCGGTGTGGCTGCCGGTGGTGTTCCAGAACGCGATAAGCAACCCGGGCTACTGGCTGTACGTGATCCTCACCTACGCCCTGCTGTTCGTGACGACTTTCATGAACGTCCCGTGGAGGCAGGTGTGGGTAGTCCTGCTGACCTTCACAGGCTCCATGATGTTCGGTGCCTTCACTGACGGGAGGATACTGCAGTACGCCGTTCCAGCGGGAACTGTGCCGTCGATACAGGGCAGCCTTGCCGGGGTGCCAGCCGAGATACTGCTGACCAACCCGACCACCCTGGTCGCCGGGACGATAGTCCTCGGCATGGCGGGGATCCTGGTTATCGGCGGGTTCACTGCCGTAGCGTACAAGGCCCTGTACAAGAGGCTAGTGGAGAGGATGGAGGCGGCCAAGGTAAAGGCCTGATTTTTTTCCTTATCTTTGTTTTTATCATTAGTTAAAATATATGTGGTGATTAAATGTGGCAGACTCGACTTCCTCGATTCAGGTGGAGGCTATAGTATGGTCCACGATTACCCTGGCCCTCAGCGTAGCGCTGGCGTACTTGGCGTGGAGGAAGTACTCAGCGACGAAGAGCCAGACGTGGCTCTACTGGTTCCTGGGCTTCGTGATGTTCGTGATAGGGAGCGCGTGCCAGGTCTTCTTCGCCTTCGGGATAGGGGGCTACCTCCTGAGCGCGATCTACGTCTTCGTCGTCGCGGAGCTGGTGTACGTCCTCTCCATGGGCTCGATCCGGTTCATAGACAACCCGAAGCTCGTCAAATACTACTACATCTACGGCCTCCTAGCAACGTTAGCCCTGGTCGCCTCTATCCTGGCTGAGAGCTTCGACGTGGTCGTCGACTACATGCCGAAGAAGTTCCCGCCCCTAGTGACCTCCACGTCCTCGGCCCTCACCATCCCCGCGACGGGAGTCATCCTCTTCCTGGCCGCGAGGTCGCTGCTCTACAAGGCGAAGCGCATGAAGATGGTAGCGATCATATTGAGCATAGTAGTACTGGGATTCGGGGGAATGCTGTCCGCCCACGGCAATTACGTCGCCCTCTACCTCTCGGAGATCATAGGGATGGCCCTCTTCCTCTACGGGATATACTAAGGTGATGGCGCGGTGAGGCTGGACAACAGGGCGAAGAAAGCGGTCTGGTTCCTGGGAGGGTTGCTGGCGGGCGTCGGGTACATAGCGGGGATCTTCTACGTAATGATAGCCAGGAAAGGGCCGGAGAGGTGGCTGGGGCTACTCTACTTCGCGGGGCCGTTAGGTTCCCTGCTGATATACTTCCTCACCAGGAAGAGCGACAGGGACTTGAAGGACATGGCGCTGTACCTGCTCTACGGCTTCATCGCTTGGGTAGTAATAGCTTTAGCCCTGGGAGTAAACCCGTTCTACCAGGTCTTCGCCTACGTCCACGGCTGGCTCGGCGTGTGAGCCGGTTCTTTTTTCCTCCCACCGCCAGTGCAACGGCGTCGATCCCTATCCCCCGGTTAGTCCGTCGCTGAAGCAACGCTGGAACCCCGTCGGATCCGTGACTAGGCGTAAGTCCGGTTCAGACTTAATACGGTCGAACGGCAACAACTCATTAATGAAGAAGGTGAGCCTGCTATCTGCCGCCGACGTCCTCCTTGCGGAGGCGGACGAGTTACTAGAAAAAGGCGACGTCGTGCAGGCGAGTGAAAAGTACTATAAGGCCGCCGAGGAGGCGGTGAAGCTCCTCGTCAAATCCCTCAACCTACAGGACGTGATCAAGGAAGCTAAGGAGGAGGGGTTCTGGAGCTTGGGCGTCCTGCACGACGCCGTTCTAGAAATATCGCGAAAGCTAAGGGACGAGAGGGTAGTTGACCTGTGGGAGTCCGCCGTCATTATCCTTACTGCGGACCTCCCCAAGGAGGTCTTAGCGAAAGAGGCGGAGAAGGTGAGGGAGCTCGTCGAGCTCTCGGATGAGGTCGCAGATCTTAGACTGGACTGACGTAGTTGTTAGTTTGGGACAAAAACCTGTTCGTCAGAGCTGAAGCGGAGCCAGACTACGCGCCTCAACACTGTGTTTACCTGAGTGCCCGCCCGCGATCTAGCCCCGGGAAACACTCGCGCAATAGCCCTCGACCGTTAGACGGAGCGGTACACAACAGTGCCGCCCTTAATCCCCTGGGAAGCGCCTCAACCCCCCGCGACGTGAAAAGGGTCGTGAAATCTCCCCGCTCACTCCCTGAATACCTTGACCTCTCCCTTGTCCTCCACGAGCTTCATGTTCCTCAGGATCTCGGGGCAATAATTACACTTGTCCAAGTCCACCTTCTCCTCGAAGACGACGACAATCTCCCTCGCGAAGGTCATGGCGTTGTAGACCTGCGCCTCCACTGCCTTCGGCGACATGATCAGGTCTTTGAGGCTCACGTCGAAGTGCCTCCCTATCTTCAAGTCCTCCGCGTAGACCTCCTTTATCGCCTCGACAAGGTCTACCGACTTGGCGACCTTCTTGACCTTGGGGACGTGGACTATCGCTTTCTCCGCCGTAGCGTCCTGGTCTTCCCTGGCCTCCCTCTCGACCCTCTCCAGGTTCTCGAAGAACTTGCCCATGTAGAACATCGCCACGTCGTCGGCGTGGGCCTTGTCCTTGTCGAACCTCAGGTGGAAGTCCCTGTAGAGCCAGAGGTAGGCCCTCTTTATCTCCTCCCACCTGGGCTTGAGGGAGTCCCTGAACTTGACCTCCCCCCTCAGGGCGTTCGGCAGGAAGACGGGCGAGAGGGCTACAGCGTCCTTAGTTAGACTACCGTCAAGCCTCACCTTGGGCTCAGGTGGTAAAGCCAAGGGCTCGGCCCCTATCCCGTAGACTACGCCCTCCTGCCTGTCGGTGTAGGAGTAGAAGACCAGCCTGAAGAAGTCCAGGGGTTTATACCCCGGGTACCACTCGGCGTACTTCTTATAGCCCTCGGCCTTCCTCGCCTCGATCTCGGCGAGTAAGTGCTCGTAGGCCTCCTCGAAGTCCCCGAACTTCCCCGTGAGGTAACCGTAGGGGATGAAGATGGGCTCCCCGAGCCTGGGGTTGAGGTAGGTCAGGCCGTAGAGGTTAGCGACGTCCGAGAGGGAGTAGTCCATGACGGTCTTCAGCACGACCCTCATCTGTTCTGGCAAGTGGTCGATGTGGAAGACCTTCTCGACCTTCCTCTCGCCGAATATGGGCACGGTGAAAGGTATTTCAGGCGATAAATAACTCTGAGCCCGGTGAGGTTCGTCCTAAGGTCTGCGGGGTTTGAAGTCGTAGTTCAGTCGGACTGCTCGGTCAGGGTGGACTACGTGGACAGGGAGCTCGCCACGTTCAGGGCTGAGCTCAAGCCGAGCTACTTCTCCGCCCTCGGGAACGAGGTCTACTGCTCCTCTAACGGCCAAAGCCTCTTGATCAGGCTCTACGACCCCATCTTGACCCTCCAAGGCTACGGCGTAACCCTTCGAGGTGAAGTCTACGACTCGAGGATTTTGATCCCACCGACCTTCAGGGAGGGGGAGGAGGCGAGGGGAACCTACTACCTCGACTTTCGGGGCCTCGTGTTCAGGGTGTCCCAAAGGAACTGCGAGGCGAGGAAGTCCGAAGGCAAAGTGACAATAAACTGCGATGGCGAGTTCTCCCTCGAGGTCTTGCA
>JBMFJH010000019.1:0-33352 GCA_049973945.1 Thermoprotei archaeon | reverse complement strand
ACTTTAGAACTTGCGACGTCTTAACGGCTTCAAGGTTTCGGTAAGAACGTTAGAAAGTTCCCAGCACTATATCGGTTCTCGGACTCGCGACAGGCTCTCGACCACGTTCAGTCATTGATCTCGCGTACCGCCTCGCCTTCGACGACGATGAACGCGTTCCTGCCGAAGTCGGGGATAAAACGAAGCCTTGAGCGCTAATGCCAAAGTCGGCGGGTGAACGATGAAAGGGGCTTGTCAAGCTTGACGCGCTTGATTCGACGGGCGGTGGGAAAGGATATAAGCTCGATCTTCCCACAACTACACGTGGAGGAGAGGCTCGCCGACGCCAAGGGCAGGGTCTACCTGGGGAAGTGGTACGCTAACAAGAAGCTCTACATGGTCGACCTGGAAGGATTCATCGTCCTGACGCCATACTCGGAGTTCGCGAGGGAGCTGGAGGGTAAGTCGAGGGAGGAGATAGAGAAGTTGCTGTCCAGCATAAGCCCAGAGGAGGTCAGGGAGGCCTTCAGGGACGCTGTGTTTAGGAGGGTAGAAGGGGCGGTGAATGGCTGACCTGGTGGACATGAGCGCCTTCATCTCGCGGAAAGTCAAGGGGGGCGTCCTGAGCGTTGTGACGTTAATAGAGTTCTCGGAGTGGGCCCTGAAGAAGTATCACGAGCTCTCCAGGGCGGGGGAAAAGGAAAGAGCCCTGGGCTACCTGAGGCTTATAGCCTCGCTACCGTCTTTACTCGAGGGCTTCGAAGTTCTCGAAATGAGAAAGGAAGACGTGTTAGAATTCTCTTATTTGGTTATCGAAAAGAAGCTGGATCCAGCAGACGCGTACCTCGCGATAACCGCCAAGAAGAGAGGCTTAAGAATAGCAACTAGGGACAGGGACTTCCTTAGGGTCGAAGGGATAGACGTAGTAGACCCGTGACTTTTCAGACGTAGTCGGCCTCGGTTAATTCCTGATCGTTAAACCGGGGTGCTTGCAGAGGATCGCCTTGGTCAGTCTGACAGTCGATTTCGATACACGAGATAGTAGTGGAAAACTAGGGTATCACGCCGGCTCCGGCTTTCCCTGCAGAATCAGACCTGGGGGCTATACCCCGCGTAGGGTAGCTTTCTAGAGAAATTATTACAATGTGTCAATTAATAAAGAATTGAAAATATCGGCAGAAACCGTTACAACTCGTTAACCCTCGCTGCCCCCACGAGTGAGCCTAAAACCCACAGGAGATAATTTGATTTGTTGTGATACGATTTAAACATAATAAGTTTTAATTGATTGAGTTAAATAAAAATTTTGTAACTCTAGACTCTTCTACCCCTCAAAGTCAAGGGATTCCCGAGGGGAGAATACGAGAGAAAAGGAATTAGTCTTGCTTTCACGCAATAATTTACAGAAAAGTCTCGGCACAGCGAACTCAATCCTTAATTTCCTGTTAAAATGAGCGAATTTCGGGCGTTCCAGGCGAAGGTCTCCCCTCCCTATTTCTCTTCTTGGCTGACGTGGTCTCCCTCAATAACTCGGGGAACCCGAGCGGTATTACACTCGGCCCTCAAACTGTCGAGATAACTCGGTGTTATCTCGACACTTCAGCAAGGGCCCTGCTACACGCCCTGACTCCAGTTGAAGCCGAGGTTTCCTGGGGTCAACGCTGGATCCTAGTAACACGCTCCCTGCCGGATCGTGGTGAAGTTCATTGGCGGGAGCTATACCCTTTTCTCTACCCCCTTAGGACAACCGTGGGAGCAAGGTGCAACCATCGTTATCTAGAGGTTATCCCGGTTCGTTCTAAGCTTTTCTGGGCGGAGAGCGCATGGTTTGTTGAGCCTTCGAACGCGCGGGTGAGGGAAAATGCTGGTCCGACCGAGCCAGATCGCGCAAAGCGTAGCACTATTGGCGAAACCCTTTTATGGCTAGGTACGTAACGGGAAGGCGTTTTTGTGCGTTGCGGGCAGAGCGGAATTTCACGTCAAGCGGGGCACGAATTTATTTCACATACGAGTTAATTATATACGAAAATTAATTAATGAACGGCGAAAAAAAGGTTGTATTAGGATACGGAAGGCGGTTGGGGTATGCCGCAGTACGTAAGTCAAGAAGTAACGGTTCCAGCCACGAAACAGGCGGTCGTGGCGTTTTTCTCAGACATATTCGCGTTGGCTGGCGCTTCGGGTCATTTTGTTATACTCCAAGTCTGGGACGAGACAATAGGCAAGTGGGTTCCTCCCTCGGCAGTGAAAGGCGTAGCCAGGAAGTTCAGGGCGGCCTTCGTGGCCCAATTGCCCAAGGGTGACGAGGTGAAGGGTGTACTGGGGACTTTAGAGGGCCCCGTTATCTCTCCTTCGACCAGTGGCATTAACGTCTCGTACAAGGGTGTTTCAGACGACGGTACGGTCACGGTGTCGTTCGAGACACTCATTAAATCGGACAAGCCCAGCCAGACCAAGGTCCAGATGTCCATGGTCTTTGAGGTGAGACAGACGTTTCTCGTGTCCATATTTAGAAGGAGCTATATCGATATGGCCAAGCATATTATCGAGGACCACCTAGCGCACTACTTGGTTTACTACTTCAAACCGGTCGTCTCGAGTTCGGCCTCATTTGAGGGCATCAAAGTAGAGCCGGCAAAGGTGTTCGAGGACGAGGGGCCGATCATGGTAGTGTTTCCTAAAGCACTCAAGGCGGTAGGCCAGGTCAACTACGGTGTAATTGCAATAAGGGGAGAGAAGGTTAGTGGGAAGGTCTACATTAGGAACGGTAAGCCCGTGGAGTTCGACGTGAAGATTAACAACAAGGAATTCTCCGACGTGACCGTATTAGCCGAGTTGCTCACTACCGATGATTATGGCGAGGTCGTAGCGTATTCGATCGACTTGGAACAAGTCGCCTTTCAAGTCATGAGGTCTATCCCAGTAAAGAAGGCCGTCCAGCTGTAAAACGAGTTAATTAGGGGCGTGAACATTTTCAGAGGTCAGAGTTGCTACATTCTGGGTTGAAATTCTAAATGAAATAGTCGAAAGATAATTTAATTATCTGAACGGATCTTTAATAAACATGCTAATTCGTACATGTCTGATCATGTTTAGTGAGGATAAGAAGGACAGAATTTCAAAAGTTACACCAAGAATTATTTAGCTCATTTAAACAAAAGAAGTAAGTGGTCTGAGACGGATAAAGATGGAAGAAAGTAAAACCTGAAAATTAACATAAATTTTTAAATCTAGCTACTATCGAACTTATGTTCAAAGTATTAATTCAAAAATTATAAAATAAGCAAACTATTAATGTTCTATTTTAATTTCAAAGAATAAATCTATTAAATTCTATAATTTTACTGTTCGGAATATATTAATTGGCTGTAAGATAAAAATTTTTTACTATAGAAATATTTTTGCAAAAATGGGCCCAGACTCGCAATATAGCCCCGAAGGGTTGAACTCTACAACATCCAGAAGGGTCTGAAATACCCTTCAGAGCTGTTTAATTTGACCGCTTTCTTTGGCTTTCTTCCAGAAGTAATCGGCAACAGTCTTAAATGTGGAGTCGAACGCTCCAGTTAACGTCGACCAGTAAAGGTTAGTGAACATCCTCTTTATTATTCTGAAAGTTCTGGTGGGCGTAAGGATATAGCTGTTCTCGAAGTTCATATACACGAAGCCTCCCCTGTCGTGACCTACGTAGACCGCGCACATCGCGTCTCCCTTGTACTTTTCGGGCCTCATGTTGCCCACCGTCTCGGCGAGGATTTCTTCGGCGACAGTTATCCCCTGGAAGTGAGCGGCAGCACCGTTCTTTGGAGGGGTCAAAATATCGTTGGCGTCCCCAACTACGAAGACCTCGTCATGACCCTTCATCTTGAGCGTCTCCTTGTCGACTGGTATGAACCCCTTCTCGTTAGCTAAGTCCTTGAACTCTGGGGGAACGGTTATCGCTGAATCTATCAGGGCTAAGTCGTACTCGAACTTCCCCTCAGCCGTAGTGATCACCTTGTTGTTTGTGTCAATGTCCTGGATCTCCGCTCCCCTAACGACCCTGACCCCGGTAGCCTTCGCAGCCTCCCCGAGGATTTCCGACATTCTCCTTTGCAGGGGCGGCGCCTCTTTCAACGGGAGTAGTAAGGTGACTTCGGCCTCCTGCAAGTGCGCTTTAATGTGGCTGGCTATCTCGAACGGTGCGGCGGGGCACTTCACGGGTAGCCTATAGGATATCATGATCCTTTTTCCTGAGAACTTCAACAGTTCTTCCCTGATTTTCTTTCCCTCGTCCAGGGTGTGCCAGGAAGGGAAGGGGCTCGGTTTGTTTATTACTCCAGGGGCCAGAACGAGGTAGTCGTAGTCTATCTCTTTGCTTCTGGCCGTGATTACTTTCCTCCCGTTTAAGTCAATCTTAACTGCCTTATCCCTGACGAGCTTCGCCTTTCTGTTCACGACCTTTTCTAAGGGCCTTGTAATATCCTCCACCTCGACCTCGTTGATTACGTAATCCACAATTCCCGGTTGGTAGAGGTGGTAGCTCGAGCTGTCGATGACCGTCACGTCTAAGTCGTACTTCGCCAGGGCATTAGTCACGACTGAACCTCCAAGGCCGGCACCTACTATAACTATCTTTGACGTCATACGCAGGACACCGGGTGTTTAGGTCAGCCCTAATAAATTTCATATTAATAAACTGGGCTTTTCAATGCCCGAAGAGTCTCTCCTTAACCGCCTGAATGCTAGAACCCAAGACCTCCCTCCAGTCTGGGGCCCTCAATTGGTTCAGATCAATCGAGCTTAGGTCAGTGCCTGGATTCGCCACGTAAGTTTTGACGTTCGCCTTCTTCAGGATCTTGTAAGAAGGGTAACAAAGCGAGCCCCTAGGGGCGATCACCACGTCGGCCCCCAATGACACGCACTCTTTAGCGACCCTGGGCCTCTTCGTCGGGCTGTTGAGTGCAGGGTTCGGCAAAAGCTCGAAAGCATTACCCGCGTCGTCGACAATAGCCAAATACTTCGCCCTGGAGAACACCTCGAGTTTGTAGTCCTCGTTCACGGTGGTGCAGATCCTCAACCCTCCCAAGATCCGCACTAGGCCTAATAGCGTTTCTAAGCTGGCCAGCCTCACATGTTAGGCCCAAGGTTTTTTAATCTGGAAGTAATACTTTCATTTCAGTGAGTCGTAAGTCAATTACGACATATCGAAGGTTTCTAAAGCTCCTGCCCCTCTTCGGACCGGCTTGGCTTACAATGATGGCTGACCTAGACGGGAGTAGTATTATTGGGGCGGCGCAGGTCGGCTCGACTTACGGCTACGGTCTAATTTGGCTCTTCCTCGCGCTGGTCGTCCCTCTGTACGTTATCCAGGAGGTCTCAGGCAGGGTCGGAGTGGTCACGGAAAAGGGACTGGGTGAGCTCGCGAGGGAGAAGTTCGGTAGGAAATTGGCCGCAATAGTTTCCCTCCCGATGTTTGCGACGGATGTGGCGACCTACGTCGTAGAGTACTTGAGTGTTGGTATAGCCTTAGAGGTACTGGGAATCCCTTTATACGTGGGAGTCCCGTTAGCTTACTTGCTCCATTTGTTCGTGGTGGTAAAGAGAGGTTACGTCCAGGCCGAGAAGGCCCTTTTAGGGATCTCGTTCGCTTTCGTGTTGACGATTGTGGTTACCGCGGCACTCAGGGGGAACGCGAGCTCTGGCCTGTTCCTATTGTCGACGAGTAAAGATTACGTCCTATTGGTAGCTAGCTCAGTAGGGGCTGTAATAATGCCCTTCATGCTGTTCTTCCAGGCATCAGCCACTGCGGAGAAGGTGGTCTCTCTTAGAGTGCCTGAAGCGAAGGTGCCTGAGGAGTGTAAGGTAAGGTCGTTTCTGAGGCAGATGAGGACTGAGACCCTTGTAGGGGCAATCGTCTCGGAGGTCATCATGGCCTTGATCGAGATGGCGTTCACGGGGACGGAAACTAGCGGCGACACTTTCGCTTCGGGCAAGGCATTGGCTGAAGCCTTGAGCGCTGTAGCAGGGGGGCTGGCTCCCTACGTTTTCGCCTTGGGCCTCTCTTCGGCCGCCTTCCTGGCGTTAGTCGTCATTTCCTTGGGGAGCGCGTGGGGCGTTGCGGAGGCGTTGGGGTTAGGGAGGCAAAGGGCGACCTTAATTTACGTTCTCGAGTCCCTCCCCGCGCTGGCCTTCGCCCTACTTCTACCGGCCGAAAACCTAATGGTCTACGTTCTGCAAATCCTCGCACTGTTCACCGTTATCCTGGCGGGCCCCCTCGTTGTTCTGGGACTCATAGCCAGGGACGAGCGGATAATGGGAGACTTCAGGCTTAGGGGTTGGAACGAGGTCGCCTACTGGGGCTTTGGGGCTTTAGTAGTAGGTACTGGCGTCGTGGCTCTGATTTACGGTTGAGCGAAATGAAACGTAGAACGGTTATTTTGGTTGGAGAGAACTGCCCGACTAAGCTGAACGGTTGATGAGCTCCATCCTAGCTGACCTGTGATGATGTAACCAGGGGAAAAAGAACCAGAGCTATTTCAAGCGTTAGAGCTCGACGTCTAAGGCGAGAGACTTTGGCACTAAGAATCCCTTATTGCTGGTTCCAGAGGCCATTGCCAGGGACGCGACCATCGCGCATAGGACTGCCATCACTACGAAGCCGAGGTCGTAATCGTCAGTGAAGAATCCCACGCCTGCAGTGAACCAAACCTTGATGTGCTTAAAGGACAGCTGAAGCCCGTTTATCGACTCAAAGGGGGTTAAGCTATTGTAATTAGCCATGACCTTTCGGGTCGCTCAGGAAGACGCCTATAAGTTACGGTATCCTATTTATTCTGTATAGAACTATATAGTTACGGTATCTCGGGGAAGTTTAAATAGAATATGTTCGACGTACTGACAAGGCCCGAATAATGTCACAACCTTCCCTGAACTTTTACGCTTTGTTTGAGAAAATGAAGGATGCTTCTCTTTGGACGTTCATATCATTAATTCTCGCACTCCTCGGAACTTCGCTCCACTCTTTCGGTTTCATAATCGCCGTAGTTGGCCTGTACTTCTTCATAACCTACGCCGCTCCTAAACTGAAATCCGCGCTCTCAGACCTTTACACTTACGGGGTAGTCAGGGAGGACAGATCCAAGTGGGTAGACACGTTGAAGTTGTCGCTCATCGCGCTCTTAGTCGCTTCCTTCATCGCGTTCCTCGCTTTCCTTTCCGCGTTACTCTTCCTCGGGTTCCTCGCTATTCTGCTAGGGGGTCTCAGTACGGTCGTTTACGTACTCGGCGTATTAGGGGTTCTGGTATCGTCTATTTTCATCGGGCTCTCCATTTACGAGGCTGGTGAGTACTTCAAGGACAACGTGCTGTCAATCTCTGGGATCCTGGTAGTGATACCGTACGTGAACATCTTGGGCTGGATACTAGTATATTTAGAGGCAAACAACCTGGCTTTCAAATACGCAACTCCACTCCCACCGGCTCCGCAGCAGGGATCGTCTGGCCCGCCCAGCCCACCTCCTGGCCCGGCTAAAGTGTTCGCTGAAGGTAGTGCCACAATAAGGTCCAACGGTCAGGTCACAGTGATACTGGTCGCAAACGCTCAACTGAGCATCGTCAACGTCGCTCTCTCAGGCTTTCAGACGTCTCTTGTCACCGTAAGCCCACAAACGCTCCAAGTGGGGAGGAACTTAGTCGTCGCCTATTTGAGGAACCTGCCTCAACTTCAGCCTAACGTGGGTTATGCGCTAGTAATAACGTTCTCTGACGGCTCCTCAATATCGGTTCCAGCGTACTACGCGCCGTAAAGGGCTCCACAATCTTTTCCCTGTGCCCAGAACGGAATTCGTAAGCCTTCTATAGCCATATGCGGCACCAAGGCGGAGCCGAACCTGAAGATCCCGCCATCGAAGAGTTCTGCCTGGTCAACAATCAGCATTGGATTCAGGCTCCTTTGCTCGTCTCCCTCTACATTTTTCCCTCCGAGGCTCTTGCCCGATCTCCTAATTATTAACTTCCTGGAGTATCGGACTCCAGGCTCCTCCGCTATTTCAATTAGATCCTCTCCCGACGACCTCCACAGGTCTTTGAGCTCGCCGCCCAGTGGGGGCATGACCGAATACAGGCTGGCCCGCGAATTGAGCGAATTCGGCTCGGTTTCGACGAGTACCGAGTCAGGATATAGATAAGAGGCGATCAGTCCAACTACTCCGCTACCTAATATTACGAGTCGGGCCATCCTTTACCTTCTGGAGTATTTCTCGGAGTTTAGGTATTCCCTTGAATATATAGTTTTTATAGACTATATAGGTATGTGTTAAGTTATCGGAGGAGGAAACTGTTGCTGGCAAAACAGAATGAGGAGGGTGCTGGCAGGCAAGACCAAGGACGGGAGGCACGCTATAATAGAGGTGTACGATTCTGGTTACGTCATCGTAAAGGTTGAGGGGAGAGAGAGGCCGTTAAAGGCACTCGAGGTCAAGACGAGGAGGGTAATAGACCTGGAGGAGTTGATTCTGGGCGTAGGGCTTGTCCTTTCCGCACCGTTGGCCTACCTTGTTCCTGTCGAGAGTGGGTTCCTTTCTAGGGCCTTGGACGCCCTCATTTCAGTGGCCGTGGTGACCGGGATCGCCTTGATCGTTAAGGTGGTTAGGGGATTGAAGTACGAGGTCGACGTCGAGACTGAGGAAGGGGAAGTAGTCGGCGAGTGGAGGCCGTAAGTTACGGCCTGAGCGGAACGTATTTTCGAAATTTTCATTCAATCTGAAATCAATAAATATCGACTCGAATCAATCTATCGCATGAGGCTGTTAACTTTCGCCCTGGTCTCCCTCGTATTAAGCTACATCGACTACAGCCTTGGACTGGAACTTGTCAGGCAAATCTACGGCGATTTGGTGGCCCAGCTGATGTCGACCCCTCCGGTCGGTCTGATCTATTTCGCAGTGATCTACCTGGTTGAGTTCCTCCTTATCGTTTCAATCCACAGGGGGTTATCCTTACTATGGAACAGGCTGACCAGACGATTGAAAATTTAAAGAGAGAGGTTGTACTCTTTGTCCTCGTCATGTCAAGAAGCATTTCGCTAGTTATGCTCGTCCTCCTAGCTGTGACGGCATTCTCGTCGGGCATCACGATTACAGCCTCAGCCCCCAGCACGACCCTATTCCCTGGGGCTTTCGCCGCTTACAACGTGACTAACACCTTTTACGCCTTGGTTCCCTCTCCCAACTCGACGGGCTACGAGCTTAAGCCCTACATGGTAATCCACGCGATCTACGGCATCAGGGTGATAAGCGTTTACCCTAACGGCACGGCCCTGATAAACTTCACGAATTACGTCGTTGACACCGTCAAGTACAATCTCACTACGGGGAAGGTCGAGGTTCTGAAGAACTATACGTACACTTCATTTAGGACTCTCGACAACGCCTCAGCTCCAGGTTTCCTTTACTACATTTCCCCGACCCTCTTAGGCAAGCAGTCCATTGTTAGGGGTTACAACGTGACCGGAATAGTGGAGTACGGCGGATTGAAGGACGGGTACTACGTTTACCTCAGCAACCAGAGTTTCAAGCAGGCCGGGGTTAGGTTAGTCTTCGTCATGTACGTCAACGGGACAAACGGCCTCGCCTACAAGGTCGAGAACCTCCAGTACTCCCTCTTATACAACGACTCGCTGATATTCAACTCGACCTACGTCCTCTGGAAGTCCAACATCGCTAATCCTAACGAGTCTCCTCCCAGCCTGACCGGCTTCACGTCAGTAATAACGGTGACGGTGAAGTACCTAAAGCCGTTCTACAGAAACATAATATTCGGCATTGTGGGGGCCGGTATAGTAGCCTCGGCCGTGATCCTCCTCTTCTGGTACAACAGGGAGAAGGGTAAGAGGAAGTGAGGATTTAAATCGTTAGGTACCTTACAAAAGCCATGCCACCCACGACGAAGGTCCTGCTGATCGTGAGCACCGCCTCCTTCGTCGCCTTCGCTAACTACAACATGATAATAATCGCGCTACCGGCAATACTTTCGGGCCTGAACTTCGATCCCAACTCGCCCGACGCCTTGCCCTACATAGTCTGGCTGATAGTAGGGTACATGACAGTGACCGCCTCCTTCCTGAGCGTCTTCGGAAGGATGGGAGACGTGTACGGGAGGGTAAGGGTCTTCAGGTTAGGTTTCCTCGTTTTCGCGCTGTCCTCTCTCGCCATGGCCGCCCTCCCTCCCCTCGGGAAAGCCGCGGTCACTGCGATGATCGCTTTGAGGCTGGCCCAAGGCGTCGGCGGGGGTCTCCTGATGGCAAACGGCGCAGCTATCGTGGCCGACCTCGTGCCAAAGGAACGTCTAGGTTACGCCATTTCGGTAACTCAAAGCGTTGGACTCGTAGGCGGGGTTATGGGCCTAGTCCTCGGCGGGGTTCTATCCTATCTGGACTGGAGGCTCATCTTCCTGTTCTCCGCCGCGGGTGCCTTGGCGGGCCTCTACCTCGTCAAGGGGTTGGGGGCTTACGCCGAGAAGGCCAGCGGGAGCCTCGACCTGCTGGGAGGGGCGATTATGGCGATCTCCCTCAGCCTAGTCCTGCTCGGCTTCACCCTCTTCTTGATGCCGGGCCTCAGCGACTATTCGCCTTGGCTCATGGTCTCAGGGGTTCTAGTCGGCCTGTTACTGCCCTCGATCGAGAAAAGGGCCAAGAGCCCCCTGTTCGTGTTCTCCCTGTTCAAGGTATGGGACTTCTCGATCGCGATGCTGGCGAACTCCCTAGTCTCCGCCGTGAGGCAGGGACTGACAATAATCATAATTGTGATGTTGCAGGCCGTGTGGCTACCCCTTCACGGTGTGCCCTTCGACCAGACGCCCCTCTTGGCGGGACTCTACATGTTGCCCAACAGCTTGGGCTTCGCCGTTTCTGCACCTTTCTCGGGAAGACTTTCGGACAGGATCGGCTCTAAAGTGCTGACTACTTTAGGGCTTACTGTAACCGCCCTCTCCACCCTGGCCCTCTACTTCTTGCCCTACGACTTCCAGCTCTGGCAGTTCTTCGTCATAACTTTCTTCAGCGGGCTAGGGATGGGCATGTTCTCAGCTCCCAACATGGCCGACATCATGGCGGCGGCCCCTCCGAATTATAGGGGCGCGGCCTCTGGAATGAGGGGCACCTTCCAGAACACGGCCTCCGCCATAGCCGTCGCCGTTTACTTCATCATGCTTTTCGCCTTCTTGACAGCCCCACTCCTTCGGGCCGAGCAGATTTACGGCGTTGAACAGGCGATCCCAGCCCCCGCCGTAATTTTCTCTGTCCTGTTGGGCTACAATCCTTTCCCTGGCGTCCAATTGACCCCTCAGGTGTTCGGGCAACTGGTGGCACAGCCCTTCATGGAGGCCTTCAGGGAAGCCGCCCTGGTGTCCTTCGTGGTAATAGCACTGATGGTTCCAATGAGCTACATGAGGAAGGGTAAGAGGGCCACAATCGGAACGAGGGTAGAAAAGGACGAGAGGCGCGAGTTCAAAGTCCACAAAACTTAAAAACAACCGAACTTTTTGGGACTCGAAATCAGTACATCACCACCCACCCCCCGCCAGTCGTTCCACCCCCACCCTCCTTACCTTTACGTGTTGGGTGTTTTTGGTCATATTGGCTGAAACTAATTCATGCGATGAACGGATTATTAATGTAATACCAGCTCCCTAGCCGTTGAAGTGAAAACCAATCACAATATGCGACGAAGATTTGCTATTAGTCATAAGATCCTGCCGAAAGAACTGAACAAAGTTCAAGAAGCTGACGTAAGTAGACGAATATAGGACGAAAAGAAACGTTTATAAACAACATTCTTACAAAGGCCTATAAATAAAGAAATAAAATAAATTTACTCTATTTGTTGCAAAACTTTGTGTACTGGTCTCCCTTCAAGAATTGTCCTTCCGTAATTCACCGTTTCCCTGTAGGCGTTACTGCTGATGAAGTTCCTGAAGACCTCGAGGCTTTCCCACTCGCTGTAAATTAGGTACTCCTGCGGGTCCGTCACGCTCCTGTATAATTTCGCGTCCTTGAAACCGGGGACATTCGCCTTGAGGATCATTAGTACTTTCATGAAAGTCTCTTCGAATTCCTTCTCGTGCCCTTTCTTCACTCTGTAATAAAAACCTACGTTAATCACAACCCTTATCGCTGTTATTGTAGTTAATAAAAGAACGCCGTTGAACTCCACGACTTTACGCGACTTGGCCTTACTTGGCTATTTATAACGAAAAAATTTTACCTTTAGGGACTAGTCCTACCTTCATGAAGCTGGATCCAGAGAAGGTCAAGGCTGAACTCTCAAACATGCCAGGTTGGGAACTGAACGGCAACTCGCTGGTCAAGACCTTCAGGTTTAAGGACTTCAGCAGTTCGGTGGAGTTCCTAGCTATGATAAGGCCGATAGCCGACTCCCTCAACCATCACCCGGACGTTTGCATTAATTACGACAAAGTAAAGGTCGAGCTGACGACGCACGACGAGGGAGGCGTAACGGAGAAAGACATCTACCTGGCTAAAAGGATCCAGGGCGTTTACGACGCGCTGTTCGCTGACGAGCTCAACTCCTGAGCGGTGACGTTGTAGAAGTCGTTAGCCTCCACTGCTAGCGGGGCCAATTTGGGCGGTATTTCTCCTGTTGACACTGACTGGAAGACCTGCCAGGGCGTATATCCAGAGGAGGAAAGGACGGCGGGCAAGAACTGAGCTGCTAATTTAATAAAAAAGATATTAAAATATTTGCAAAAACTTTGAATAAAAACCTAACGCTAAACACTTTCTTAAATTTCCCAAGTTATTATAAATAGTTTAAAATCAGAAGATGTAAAGATTTGAATTCTTTCTAATTAGATATTGCACTCAATTAATCGTATATAGTAAAGTTTGCTTAAATATTAATAAATTCACTAAATACGCGACCCAAAGTGTCGGTCGAGGAGAAGTTGAACAGGCTAACGAAGATAAAAGGAGCGATAGCGGCGGGCCACTTCTCCAAAGACGGCAAGCTACTAGGATACAAGGGCGGGATCCCGAAGGAGATGGCGGAGCTCGTCGCCAAGATGTGTGCCGCCAACACGTTAATGGCGGAGATGCAGGCCGAGGGCTTCACGGCGTTCTCGAAGATGAAGTGGACGCCGCTCCACGGTTGGGCCGTAGCCGCGGGCGTCTATGCAGTCTGCGTGATGGGGACTTACGGCGTCTTCGTTAAGCTCTCGGAGGCGGACTTCAACGCGATATTCAAGGAACTCGGAGAAGTGGCCGGGTCTTAACTAGGTCTCTGGTCTTAACCAAGCCATCTTTTTCCCCTTCACTTTCCTCGCTCACTTCTAGGGCGCGCCGGGGGCGGGATTCGAACCCGCGAGGGGGCCGAGCCCCACTGGCTCTCAAGGCCAGCCCCTTAACCGCTCGGGCACCCCGGCACTTACAATTCTCGTCACGAGCCTAAATTTTCTTTTCAAGGCTTCACGGCCTTTATGACGGAATAGCCCTTACTCCTCTTCTTGACCTCCACCTGGAAGTGCCTGCCGAAGACGTCGAGGACGTTCTTCTCGCCCTTGTAGACCACGACCTCGATCAGGCCTCCCGGCCTGAGCCTCCCGTAGGCCTGATCCGAGAGCTTGACCAGGAAGTCCAGGCCCTGGTTCAACGGTGGGTTGGAATAGATCGCGTCGAGGACTACGTCCTGGGGTAAACCAGACAAGGCGTCGCTCTTCAGCACGGTGACCCTGCCCTCGAGGTTGTACCTCCTGACGTTCTCCTTAGCTAAGGCCAAAGCCCTGTCGTTGACGTCGAGCATGTATACCCTCAGCTTAGGGTTCTTTAACGCCACGAAAATCCCTATGGGGCCGTAGCCGCAGCCAACGTCAGCGACTACGCCCTCCTCAACGATATCGAGGTTCTCCAAGAGGATCCTCGTTCCCAAGTCCAACCGCTTCTTCGAGAACACTCCGTGGCTGGAGAGGAGCGAGAGCGGGATGCCGTCGACTACGTCGGAGACCGTTATTACGTCCACGACTTCGGGTAGACGTCCCGCTCTAATAACACTCTCTTGGGCTGTATGGCCTGTCCCTTGGTCTTCCTCTCCAACTCGTTGCTCGAGATGAGGGGTTTGCCTATGGCGACCAGCTCGCCCTTAAGAGTGAGTATGGCCACGTTGTCGTTCGTAGAGAAGCTCTGGTAGGCGACTATGCCCGGAATGTTAAGCGTCGCCCCGTAAGTTATTGCGTTGACCGCCCCGTCCGAGACCACTACTTTGGGCATACCGCAAGTCGCGTACTCCATGGGAAGGATCACCCTCCTTATCTCGGAGTCGTCCTTGCAGTTCTTCCAGAGGTAGACGGCCTCGGAGACCTCGTGTAGCGTGACTAAGTTATTAGACTCCGTGAAAGGCCCGGACCTCGTCCTCCTGAGCTCCCTCATGTGGGAGCCGCAGCCCAATATTATCCCCACGTCGTGGCACAGCTTCCTCATGTAAGTCCCAGGCTCGGAGGAGACCCTAAGCAAAGCGAGCCTCCCGGAGACCTCCAGGAGGTCGATGCTGTAGATCGTCCTTTTCCTCACTCTCCTTTTGACGGAAGACCTGACGGGGGGCTTCTGGTATATCGTCCCGACGAACTGGTTCAGGATTTTCTTCAGCGTCTCCACGTCGAAGTCGCAGTGGACTTGTATTACACAGACGTACTCCTTGCCCGACTTGGTGACGTAGGACATCAGCTTCGTCGCTTCCTCGAGCCCGATCGGCAGTACTCCGGTTACCTTGGGGTCTCCCCGCCCCTTTACCGGGGCTCTAGGGTCCCCCCGTGGCCCACCTTCCTTAGGCCGAGCATTTGCTTTACCCAGAACGCCACCTCGTGACTAGTTGGCCCCGGCGGTTTGTCGAGGTTGATGACGCCGTGCTTAATCAGGCTCTCCGTGGGCCTCTTGTCGGCGTAATTCCCGTACTTCTCGTCGGTGTCCTCCTCCCTGATGATTTTCCACTCGTTCCTGTAACCGCAAAAATCGTCGATCTTCCGTATAAAATCGTACATCAGGATCACTTTACTGCTTGGGGAGGGTCACCTTTATCTCCTGCTTCATGAAGTCCATGAGATTACCAGCCTTCAGCTTGTCCTCTACTGTCTTGTCGTCGGCGCCCTTGGGTATGTCGATCTTCTTGTCCGTTGGCTCGATGTGGTTTATGTTGACCTTCCTCCTCTTCACACCGGTCACGCTCTTGGGCCCGGTTATCACGACGAAGTTCTGGTCGACTATGTCGACTATGACAGCCTTCTTGCCCGCCTCCCTTCCCCTGGTCTTAACCACTATCCTGCCTACCTCGATGACCGCCATGACGGGTCTAAACACGATAAGTGCGAACCTAAAATAAGGTTAATCCTGCCAGTACTTCCTAGTCCTGAGGAACCTCTTTTCCTCCTCTAGGATCGCCCTGAAGAAGGCGTCCTCGCCCTTGTCGAGCTCGGAGAGGACTCTGGCAAGGTTGCCAGCTCCCACGCCTCTAGCCGCAATAGCTAAGGCCACGTACTTCCCGAAGTCGGGGTAGTAGTTAGCGACGGCCTTGATCTCCCTCAGCTTCCTGTTCTCGGAACCTTTCAGCTTCTCCCCCTTCAGGCTCTTCCTCACTACCTCTACGGCCTCGCTGTCGTTGGGGAAGGTCACGCTGAGGAAGGCCCCTCCGCACTTGGGGCACCTCTGGGGCACCTCGCTCGCCTTCCTCACGTCGCTCCACCCGCACGTTAAGCAAACCAGCCTGACCTCCCTGCTCGCCAGCCTCCTCTTGATTATCTCCACTACGACAGGGCTGTCGTTGGAGTCCGAGCCGACGAGCAACTGGCTCAGGAACGTCTCGGCCAGCGGGGAGAAGCCGGGGACTTTGACTATTATCCAGCGCATCTTCCTGGCCAGCTCGAGGGCGGAGACGTCGTACTCCTTAGTTACTAGCTCCTTCACAGCCTCCTGGCCCACAATCGTCTCTGCGTAGGGCTTGAGCAGGTTGAAGTTGTAGTTGAACTCGGAGCCCTTCTCGATCACGCCGAACCTCTCGGCCTCTATGAACAGCTTCCACTTGTAGTTGGGGCTGTTCTTGACCGCGGCCTCCAGCCTGGCTAGAAGGGCTTCCATCGGCGAGCTCAGGAACTCGTTTATGACCTGCCTCATCTCCTCCTCGGAAATGCCCGTGGGGGAGGCGAGGGCGATGAAGTATGCGTTAGACCTGAAGGTGGGCTTCATGAGGGACTTGAAGAGGTAGCTCAGGACAGCCCCCAACGCGTTGTTCCCCCTCGTTCCTAAAGGCGAGTGGATCACCGCCATGTCGTTGGTCAACTCCACCACTATCCTGTCTGGGCCGACCTCCGGGTAGCCCCTCTTCTTGTGCTCCTCGATTAGCCCCTTCAGCTCCTCGGTCGCATCCTCGGGCAGGCCGGAGTAGTCGCCCTTGATGGCCGAGTGAAGGTACTCGTAAACCCTCATCGCGACTTCCTTTTCCACGGGAATGGACTCGCCGAACCAGGAGGGCAGTAAGCCCTTGGTCGCCTTCGCCCTCTCTACGTAGATCCTCTCGTTCTCGACGCTGACCACTTTCCACAACTTCCCTCCCAGGACGAAGACCTCGCCTTCCGTCAGGGCGGTCACGAACTCCTCGTCCAGCTCCCCTATGGTCGAGTTCGTCTCGACGTCGACGACCTTGAAGCTCCTGAGCGAATCGGGGATCATGCTGGTGGTGAAGTAGTAGGACTTAGTCCTCGCGTAGGGCTTAACCTTCGTCCCTTCCAGCTTCACTATCCTCGCGGTCTCCAGGAGCTGGGCGACCTCGATCAGCTCCTCTAGGGTCAAGTCCTTGAAGAAGTAGGAGGAGTTCATCGCGCCGAGGATCTCGTTGAGGTCGTCGTAGCCCTCGAGTACCATCCCCGCGAGCTGGTGGGCGACGACGTCGTAAGCGTTGAACTCGACCGTCGGCCTCTCCAGGTAACCTTTTCCCGCCATGTCTATGATGGCCTGGCACTCGAGGGCGTCAAAGACGTTCTCTCCCGGCACAACGAAGCCCAGTGACTTGGCGTTGAGCCTGTGCCCGCTCCTCCCTACCCTCTGGATGAGCCTGACCACCTGCCTGGGCGACATGTACTGAATCACGGCGTTGATCTTGCCCACGTCTATCCCGAGCTCCAGGGACGAAGTCGCGAAGACGGCGTCTACTTCTCCCTCTTTTAGCCTCTTCTCGACCTCGAGCCTCACGTCCCTGGAGAGAGAGCCGTGGTGAACCTCCAGCTCCAGGTCGCTGAGCCCCTTCAGCTCGCTAGCTAGGAACTCGGTGGTGTCCCTGACGTTGGTGAAGACTAGGACTGGTCTGTACTTCCGAATCAAGTCCTTTATTGCGAGGAGCCTGCCGTAGAGCTGGGGCTTGTAGCCCTTCTTGAAGGCCTCGTCAATAAGCTCCTTCGTCACTTTGTTCGTCACTACCCTCAGCTCCATGTCCTTCCTGGCGTCTATGGTAGCGACCTCCACGTTTCCCTCTGGGTCGAGGAACCTCTTGGCGACCTCCACGTCCCCTATTGTTGCTGAAAGCCCTATCATTTGGGGCCTCTCAGCTGTTAGCCTCTTCAGCCTCTCGAGGACTACGGACAGCTCCAACCCTCTCTTGTCGTCCAGCATCTCCTGAAGCTCGTCCACAATGACGAACCTCAGGTTGGCGAAGGCCTTCCTGAAGCTCTCCTGAAGTATCAAGTACTGCAAAGTCTCCGGCGTCGTGACGAGCACGTGGGGAGGGGAGCTCGAGATCCTCCTCCTTTCCGACTGGGGGGTGTCGCCGTGCCTTACAGCCACGTTGACGCCGAAAGCTTCGCCGATCTTGACGAGCCTGAGCCCTATGTCCCTGTTCAGCGCCCTCAAGGGTGTGATGTAGAGCGCCGAAACCGGCTTCAACCCCTCCTTAAGGATCCTGTAAACCACGGGCAGGACGGCGGCCTCGGTCTTCCCGTGGCCCGTCGGGGCCATTATCAATACGTTCTTCCCCTGAAGGACCAAAGGTATGGCTATCTTCTGAATAGGGGTCAGGTCAGTGTAGCCCAGCTCCACTAGCCTCCTCGCGAATTCCTTTGCTGTAAGGCTCACCGAATTTTACGGTAATACCTCCTGTTCTAAAATAGTAATGCGTCTATCGCACGCCGTACTGATCTCGATAGCACTTGCGTTGGCGTTCGTTTACCCTTACATAGAGAGCAGGTACTATTTCGAGGTGTTCGGCGTCAGGTTCACGTTCGGCCCACTGATACTGACCGCCGTCATGGTCTTCCTGGGCTTCCTAACCTACGGCCTGACCCGCTCCATAATTATCTCGTTTCTATACGCCTTCTCCTTGGCTACGGCCTTCCTGTTGGTGCAAGGCTCCAACCCCCTCGTCTTCTTGGTCAGCTATGCCCCCTTCTACTCGGGGGCCGTGATAGCCGCGTTCTTCGTCGACGTCCTGGTGACCCGGACGATCTCGGATCCCGTTATCGAGGGGGTCAAACTGAAGAGGCCTCACTGGGCTCCCGCCCTAATAGGGGCTATTGGGGTTCTCGTGGTTTACTTAGTTACTGGAAACGCGTTTCTCGTCGTCGGTTCTGTGATAGCCCTGTTCTTCGCCACGCTCGACGGCTCGTGGTACTTCGGCCTGGCCTCGCTCGGGTCGTGGATGTCCTTGCCCGCAGTAGTAGATTCGCCGTACAGGCCGGTCAAGGGCGGGATATGCCTGGGCGAGATAGTGGGCGAGCTCAGACCAGCGGGCGTCCTCGCTGGGGGTTCGAACTGGAGGCGCCTTAGGGGGGAGTTCTGCTTGGACTTCAGCAGGGCGAACAACTACAACGTAGTCATCGTCGGGACTTCCGGCTCAGGTAAGTCGACCCTGGTGAAGTCCATCTTGAAGGAGCTGAAGGACGTGGACTACCTAGTGATAGACCCGCACGGCGAGCACGCTGACCTGGGGGAGAGGATAAACGCGACCGAAGTGCCCCTGAACCCGTTGAGCCTCTTCGGGGCTTCGCCACACCAGAGGAGCGTGGAGATAGCATCCATGGTCAGGTCGGTCTTCAAGCTCGGCCCCCTTCAGGAGATAACCCTGGCTAACCTCCTCGTAGAGACCTACGCCTTCAAGGGGATTACGGACGACCCCAAGACGTGGTCAATTGACCCGCCGACCTTCGCGGACGTGCTGGCGATCCTCGACAGGGAGAAGAAGCTGGCTTCCGACTCGCAGGCCTTGGCCAGGCTGTCCTCCCTCGAGCCCTACCTGAAGTTCCTGAACGAGACCATCTTCCCGGGGAAGGGGATCAGCCTGGAGGAGCTGTTCAAGGGGAGGAAAGTCCTCGACGTCAGCAGGGTTCAGACCAGGGAGGTCAGCTACATCCTCATAGAGACCGTGCTGAGGGGGGCACTGTACAGGCTGAGCGAGAAGAGGGGTAAGCTGAGCAACCTGATAGTCATAGACGAGGCCCCCTTCGTCCTTGAGAAGGAGAGCGGGCTCCAGGTAGTGACAAGGTTAGCCTCAGAGGGGAGGAAGTTCGGCCTGGGACTCATCCTGATAAGCCAGTACTTTGAGCCGGTGAAGCAGGTCATCCCAAACACGGGCTACCAGTTCGTGATGAGGCTGGTCAACCCGGAGGACGCCAAGTACGCCTCGAGCATGTTCTCCGGCGGAGACGAGAGGGCCGCGAAAGCGTTATTATCGACATTCGGCCAGCTTGAAAGGGGAGAGGCAATTACGAGAGATTTATTATCCGGGCGGGTTGTTCGAGTACGCTTCTCCCCCGGGGGAGCTTCATGAGTCAGGAGGAGGTTCACGAGGCCGAAGAGGTAGAGGAGCTGGAGGTAGAGGCGAGGGGTGCCCAGGAGTACCCCGTAGGAGAGGAGGCCGAGGAAATCCCAGAGCTCAGCGTGAATGAAATAGAGGGCCTCCTCATGATTACCGAGGCCTGGGACAAGCTGTTAGCAGGGGAAATCTCGCCGAGGGAGGCGGAAAGGACTTTCGTGAGGCTTGGTAAGGGAATGGCTAAGCTCCTGAAAAGCAGGAGAGGTAGGAAGTCGATAGGAGTAGAAGAAGAGGCCCAGGAGGAAGAAGAAGCGACTGAAGAAGAGGAGGGAGAGAAGAAAAAGAAGAGGGCGAAGTCGTCTAAGAAGAGTTCAAAGAAGAAATCCAAGAAAGAAGACCGTGAGGAAGAAACCTCGGAGGGCGAGGGGGAGGCCAGTTGATGAGGGCCACTTACCCCAACGCCTCAGACTTCTATTACATTCTCTCGGGAATGGTGAGGCTGTCCGACGAGATTACTCTGAACTTCTCGGAGGACGGGATTTACTCCAGGTACTTGACTGACGACAAGGTGTTGATGGGCGTTCTGAGCATGCCCAAGACAGTCCTTTCGGACTACACTATCGACAAGCCGGTCGCCTACAAGATGAACCTGAGCGAGCTGAAGAAGGTTCTCGGTAAGGCCAAGTCCAAGAGGTCGACGGTGACTATCCAGGAGATAGAGGGAGGTTTGAAGATAATAATCACAGACGCCAGGTCTGGGACGAAGAGCAACCTCTTCGTCAAGGCCGAACAGACCCTTCTCGAAACGCTCCAGGAACCTAAGGTCACGCCCACCGTGATGATGAGGGTCGAGGGAGGAGTTCTCAAGAGCGTGATAAAGGAGGCCGAAGCGATCTCCAGCGAGGCTACTTTCGAGGCCGACCAGGAGAAAGTCGTCGTGAGGGCCGAGGCTGAGGGGAAGACTTACGAGGCCCACCTACTGAAGGACAAGCCGCTCAAGGAATTGCAGGTGAACGAGCCTGGCTCGGCCAGCTACAGCATCGAGGTCTTGAAGGACGCCGTGACGGGGGCCTCGTTCTCCGACAACGTCGACGTTTACTTCGGCCCCAATATGCCCATGAAGATCGAGGCACAGGGCGAGGACGGGGCTAAGCTCGTCTTCTGGATAGCTCCAAGGCTATGACGATAACCGCTGAGGCTATCGCGATGGCCAAATATGCCCAGTTCTTTGACGTTTCGTTACCGCTTTCGCTCGTTCGATGAACAATCATGGAGGAGTCGGGCGTCGTCAGGGTGGGTAACGTCGCGCTGGCCCTCGAACCTTCGATGTTCCTGATGTAGAACGTCACGTTCGCGTTCCCGCCCGTGTACTTCAGGTTTACGGTCGAGCCGTTAGTCACGAGGGCGGGGTTGATGGCTATGGTCGTCGAGTTCAGCCGAACGTAAGGTAACGGCGAGCTTATCGAGCTGATGTTTCCAGGAACCGATATGTAAATGTAGCCGCTGTGCAAGACCCCAACCGTGGGCTGCAGGCCCTGGTAGGACACGGACACCGTGAAGTTGAAGTACGGCGTGACCAGACTCAGCAGGGCAATTGCTAAAGCCAGCAACTCTTCGACAAACCCTTATAGGAGCCAGTTAATATTCACCAACCGTGAGCCAACAGCCCCCCTACAACCCCTACAACTGGAAGATGATCCTCGTGAGCCAGACAGCGATGCTGGCGATGTCGGCAGTCCTCTCGTTTTACCCCGAGTACTTCCTGCCGTTCTACATCCTGTACATCGTGATCATAATGGGCGTCAGCATGTACATAGCCCAAAAGAGCAACCCCCTGCTCTCAGAACGCAAGTACTTCCAGGAGATCGTGAAGGCCCCTACGCTGTTTGAGGAGAGGAGAGCGTTGGATTTAGCGATGAGGGACGAAGAGTACCAGGCCATGTTCAGGGAGTACACCTCTAAGACCATGAGGTCGTTAGGTATTATGTTCCTTTACATGATATTGCTGATCGCCTTCTACTACCTTGCCTTCGATAAATTAGTGACCCAGTATCAGGGGATGCAGAGGTTCCTGATCTACGTGGGCTACTTCGAGGCCCTTTTCCTGTTTAACTTCTTCGTCTATAGGAGGCTAGTCCAGTTCAGGATGATGGAGGTGGTCGCGCCGAACTCGTACAAGGTCACTACGAAAGGGATAGCGTCGACAGACGTCACTGGGATAGTCCTGCACTTCAGGCATTTCGTCGGGGCCAAGATAACGGTTAACGCAGACAAGTCCTACGTCGAGGTCGACAGCAGTACGAGCAAACTGCCCTTCAGGGTGAGGCTTTACAGTAACGACTTGCAGAGGCTTAAGGAGGCCATCGAGAAGCTCCAGCGCTTGGCTAAAGAGCAGGAGGGAAAGACCTGAAGTAGAAGTGGCTATATGTTCCCAGGGAGTTGTACTCCACCGCCCCGTCCATCCCGTCCCAGATCCCTTTCCCTATCAAGTTCTTGAAGGCGAACTTGGTTTTGCCTGGGTCGACTGGCTTGGAGTAGTGGAACTCGTGGCCCCTAACCTGACCTCCCGACTTAGTCAACAGGTTGTCCCTGATCGCCTCGAGGGAGGTGTAGCCTATGGTCAGCCTGTCCTTCGCCTTGATTGTCAAATCGAAGAGCCCGACCATCCTGTAGCCCCTCTCGCCGACCAATTCCCTCGAAAGGTACATGAGTCCCCCGCACTCCCCGAAAACGGGCTTGCCGTCCTCGGCAGTCTTCAGGATCCACCTTTTCGTCCTCTCGTTGGCCTCGAGCTGTTCCATGTAGAGCTCTGGGTAGCCCCCGCCCAGGTAAACCGCGTCCGCGTCCTCCACGACCTCGTTCTTGAGCGGGCTGAAGAAGACCACCTCGCGCTTAGCCTTCAGGAACTCGATGTTGTCCCTGTAGTAAAAGCTGAATGCCAGGTCGTAAGCCACGGCGACTTTGCCCGAAGGGCTCCCTTGGTTTTCCCTCTCCTCATCAACAGCCGGGGGCTCGGCAGTCCTCGCCGTTTCCACTACGGAGTCCAGGTCAACGTAGGACTCTACCATTTCTGAGGCCAGCTTAACGACCTCTTCTGCCCTCGAGACCTCCTCGGCCAAATGAAGGCCTAGGTGCCTGGAAGGTAACTTGAGCTCCTTCGAGTAGGGAACGTAGCCCAGCACTTTGACGCCTTCGAGCCCCTCCTTACAGTAAGAGAAGTGCCTCTCGCTCCCGACCATGTTGAATATAACCCCGGCCACCCTCGCGTTCCTGAAGGACTTTAGGCCGTGGACGATCGCCGATGCGGTAGACGACACGTTGCTACAATTAATTAGGAGGACGATCGGGAGCCTGAGGAGCTCCGAGACCTCGTAGGTGCTGTACCTCAGCCCGACGCCGTCGTAGAGCCCCATGACCCCCTCGACGACGGCCAAGTCCTTTCCCCCCGAGTACCTCCAGAAGGCCCTCTTGACCTCCTCCTCCCCCATCAGCCACAGGTCCAGGTTGGCAGACCACTCGCCCGTCGCGACCCTGTGGTAGCCCGGGTCGATGTAGTCCGGCCCTACCTTGAACGGGGCTACCCTGAGCCTCTTCGAGAGGGCCCTCATGATCCCTGAGGTAATGACTGTCTTGCCACTACCGCTCCTGTCCGACGAAACGATGATACCCCCCATCACGACAGATAGATTAATCGCTCTCCTTCTAATTATGAAGTGAAACATGAGGGTAGTCCACTCCGACGTGAGGGACATTAGGGCAATTGTCGACGCGCTGACCAAGCTCGTCGACGAAGCCCTCCTCGTCTTTAAGCCCGAGGGCGTAGAGCTAATAACCGTCGACAGGGCCCACATCGCCTTGATAAAGATCAGCATCCCCTCGAGCGCTTTCCAGGAGTACGACGTCAGCGAGGAGTTCAAGTTCGGCTTCAACGCCGCCATGCTGTCTAAGCTCCTCAAAGCGGCCTCGAGGAAGGAGTCGCTAGTGCTAGAGTCGAGCTCTCCCGACGTGGTAACTGTGAAGCTCGTCGGGGGCGTTGAGAGGGTCTACCAGGTGAAGAACCTGGAAGTGATCCCGCCCGAGGTTCCCGAGCTTAACCTCTCGTTCGACGTCGTAGCGACGGTAAGCTCGGCGGGAATAAAGAAGGCCGTCTCCGAGGCTAAGGTGGTTTCCGACACCGTGAACGTCACCGCCGACGAGAACTCGGTGAAGTTCTACACCGAGGGCGAGTCGAAAGTCGAAGTGGTCCTGGACAAGGACACCGGAGGTCTCATAGAGATCCAGGTTAACAAGCCCTCAACTGCAGCTTACGACGTGGCTTACATCAACGACGTGATGGGCCTCTCGAGGCTGGGGGACACCGTGAACCTGGCTTTCTCCGAGAACAAGCCACTACAGCTCGAGTTCGGAACGGAGACGTCGGGGAAAGTTACTTATTTGCTGGCCCCCAAACTGGCCTGATGGGCGTTTCGATAGCAATAACGGGCCCCTACCCTAGGAGAGCTGTTTTCGGCAAAGTCGTTTCCAGGTTCCTCAGCAACAAGATGACCAAGGAGGAGTTCGACCAGGCCGTAGCTAAGGAGATCGAGTACTACGTCAAGACGATGAGCCAGTTCAACCTCGACTATTACACCGCGGGGCTCATGAGGTTCGACGACCCTGTTGACGCCACAGTCCACCTGTTGAAGAACGTTGAGAAGAACGGCCTCGTGAGGTTTTACGACAACAACTTCTACTACAGGGTTCCTGTCATCAAGGGCAAGCTCGAGCCCTCCGAGGGGGAGGACTACGTGAAGGACTTGGAGACCACCAGGAAGGTAATGAAGGACAACAAGCTGAAGGCGAAGCTGAAGTTTACCGTGATGGGCCCCCTTTCGTTCGCATTGCTTTCCGAGGACAGGCACTACAAGGACGTGAGCGCATTTATGAACGACTACGCTTCGGCGATCAACGAGTTCCTCAAGTCGAAGAGGGACCTCTTCGACGCCGTAGAAGTGATAGAGCCATCATTCTTTCAGAAAGGCGTAGGCGAGAAGGTCATTGAAGCCGCGAAAGGGGCCTTCTCGACCCTAGTCGACGGCCTCAACAGGGAAGTCCACGCGATAGCCTACTTCAACCTGAGGGCCGACAGGCTCGAGGACTTCGCGTCGCTGAAGGCAGACTACTACGGCTTCGACCTGACCGAGGACAGGAAGAAGCTGGCCGCCTTCGTTTACAAGGCGGTTAAGGGCAAGGGGGTCTACTTGGGCCTCCTGGACTCCAGGAACACTAAGATGGAGAAGTTGACCTCGCTCAAGAGGTTCGTCAAGGGTGCCCAAGAGGCCGGGGCGAAGGACGTGATAATCGGCAACTCCTCGCTCCTAGACCTCATCCCAGAAGTTATAATCCACAAGAAATTCAAGCTGGCGTCTAGACTGAAGGGTGAGTGACATGGAGGAGCTCCCCGTACTCCCTACGACAGTCATTGGTAGCTACCCGAGGCCCAAGTGGCTGAGGGAAGCGATCAGGCTACACAGGGCTGGTAGGCTGAGCGACGAGGAGCTCATCGAAGCCTTCGACGACGCAGTAGTGGCGGTAATGAGGGACCAGCAGGTGGCTGGGGTTGACATACCCTCCGACGGCGAGATGAGGAGGGACGAGATGGTCGAGTACTTCGCCGAGAGGCTCGGAGGCTTCAAGTTCTATGGGCCCGTGAGGGTCTGGGGCACCGCCTATTACAGGAAGCCTTCGGTTGTCGGCAAGGTCGAGTACCTCAGCCCAATGCTCCTCCACGAGTTCAAGTTCGCCCAGCACGTCAGCTACTCCCCCGTCGTCAAGGTTCCCATAACCGGGCCCTACACGATAGCGGAATGGTCCTACAACGAGTACTACAAGACGAAGCAGGACCTCGTCTTCGACCTGGCGAAGGCGATAAACCAAGAAATAAAGACGCTCGTCGAGAACGGGGCGAAGTTCATCCAGGTCGACGAGCCCGCCCTGCCCACCCACGAGGACGAGGTCGAGTGGGCGATCGATGCCGTCAACGAGGCCGTTAAGGGGATTAACGTCAAGGTCGCTGTCCACATATGCTACGGCGACTACTCTAGGGTGTTGAGGTACGCGGACAGGCTCAAGGTAGACCAGCTCGCCCTCGAGTTCGCCAACAGGAACTTCGAGCCCCTGAAGCTCTTCAAGGAGTACAAGTACGACCTCGAGCTCGGCTTCGGAGTGGTGGACGTCCACACGAACAAGGTCGAGAGCCCCGAGACGGTGGCTAAAGCTATCAGGAAGGCCCTCGAGATATTCCCGCCCGAGAGGCTGTTCATAAACCCCGACTGCGGGCTCAAGCTGAGGCCGAGGAGGGTCGCATTCGAGAAGCTCAAGGTCATGGTCGTGGGGACAAGGATGGTGAGAGAAGAGCTTAAAAAGAAGGGCGTAACCACAACTAGCCTGAAACCAATAGTCAACAGGTGAGAGCGTGAACAAGAAGAGGGCTAAGGGTCGTTCAGGGTCGACTAGGCCAGTTAAGGTCGGAGCCCCCAAGTGGGTGAGGTACACAGCTGAGGAAGTAGAGGTAATAGTGGAGGATCTGGCCAAGAAGGGCTATCCCCCGAGCATGATCGGGCTCATTCTGAGGGACCAGTTCGGGATTCCTTTGGTCAAGCAGGTCACCGGCAAGAAGCTGGGCCACATTCTCGAGGAGAAGGGCTTGGCCCCTCAGATCCCCGAGGATCTGTTCAACCTGATAAAGAGGGCTGTGAACGTGAGGAGGCACCTGATGGAGCACCCTAAGGACAAGACCGCCAAGAGAGGCCTCGAGGAGATAGAGTCCAAGATCAGGAGGCTAGTGAGGTACTATAAAGAAGTCGGCAAGCTTCCTCAGGACTGGAAGTACGACCCAGAAGCGGCGAAGCTCCTGGTCGGAGGCTCTACTTAAGGCTTTTTGATCGCCTCCAAGGCCCTGTCCTTCAACACTTCGGCGACCCTTTCGTCAACCCCTATTGGGTCGGCTATTTTCACCCTGACCTTCTTCCCGTTTACTTCCGCATAGCCTTCATTGAGCCCCAGGGCCTTAGGGAAGTCCCTCCTTAAGTGGGTTCCTAAAGATATGAACAGCGGGACTACCACGACTTCGTCTGCCCCCTTCTGGACGAGACTCTCAAGAGCCTCCCTCAGGCTCGGGGAGTTGTACTCCAGGTAACCGACCTCGACTAGCTGGAAGTACTTGCTCAGGTAGTCCCTATAGCCCTCCGCGACCGTCGCCCAGGAGGAGTCCCTTGATCCGTGCAAGGCGAGGAGGACGCCTAACATACACCCTCGGCGTGGTTAGACTTTTTATATTTTAGCTGTACTCGTGAAAGAAGGGTTATCGGCGTTGCCGGACTTCAAGCTGGTCATCTCGGACCCCGCTACCAAGAACCCGAAAGTCCTGGACGTGAAGGTCAAGGTCTCGGACAAAGTGGAGAGCGTGAAGGGCGAGAAGGAAGGGAAAGCTTTGCCGGTAGCTTTGATGAACCAGAAGACCAAGGAGGCTTTGGGCGCAGACAACTTCGTCACGATAGAGACGGTCAAGCAGGAGGGCGACAAGAAGCAGAAGGTCAAGACCCACCTGCTGATCAAGGTTTCGAACGAGGTTCCAGAGAACGAGATTTGGGTGAGTCAAACTGTAGGCGAGAAGCACGGCGGGAACGAGTTCGACGCTAAGGCCTACAGGACTAAGGCCTTCCAAATAGCTGTAGATCAGACCAAGCTACCTCGGCTCATCGGGGCCAAAATCGGCGACGTCTTTGAGACCAACGTCGTTGGTGTCAACCTCAAGCTCAAGATAACCGGCGGCTCCGACAACAGCGGCTTCCCCATGAGGTTCGACGTCAGCGGCCCGGCGAAGCGCAAGATAATTCTGAGCGGCCCTCCGGGTTACAGGCCTAAGGAAGACGTTAGGAAGAAAAAGATGGTAAGGGGCAACCAGATCTCGGGCGAAATAGTCCAAGTCAACACTGTGATAGTAAGGTGATTTCTTGGCCTGGCCGAGGGTTCAGCCTGAAGTCAATATAGGAGTAGTAGGTCACGTAGACCACGGTAAGACGACGCTAGTCCAGGCCATAACGGGAGTTTGGACTTCGAAGCACTCGGAGGAGCTCAAGCGAGGGATGACGATAAAGTTAGGCTACGCTGAGGCCAGCGTGGGCTTATGTGAGGCCTGCAAGGGGCCGGAGGCTTACGTCACGGAACCCTCTTGCTCCCACTGTAACAGCGACCAGGAGCCCAAGTTCCTGAGGAGGGTATCGTTCGTCGACGCTCCGGGCCACGAGATCCTGATGGCCACTATGCTGTCAGGCTCGGCCCTAATGGACGGCGCCCTTTTAGTAGTCGCGGCGAACGAGCCTTTCCCCCAGCCCCAAACCAGGGAGCACTTCATCGCCTTGGGAATAGCGGGGATAAAGCAGCTTATCGTCGTTCAGAACAAGATAGACGTGGTGAGCAAGGAGGACGCTGTCAAGCAGTACAAGGAGATCAAACAGTTCCTCAAGGGCACCTGGGCGGAGGACGCCCCGATAGTCCCTGTGAGCGCGCTACACAAGGTCAACATAGACGCCCTGCTAATGGAAATAGAGAGGACTATCAAGACGCCCGAAAGGAACGTGAATGTCGATCCCATAATGCTCATCATAAGGAGCTTCGACGTGAACAGGCCTGGTACCCCAGGCAAAGAGCTGAAGGGAGGGGTTGTTGGAGGTAGCCTAATCCAGGGCAAGCTGAAGGTCGGAGACGAGGTCAAAGTACTCCCGGGCTTCAGGGTCGAGAAGCCGGGCGGGAAGGCCGAGTATGTACCGCTCTTGACGAAGGTGGCATCGCTAAGGTTCGGCGACCTCGAGGTCGAGGAGGCTAAGCCGGGCGGGCTTTTGGCTGTAGGCACTTACTTGGATCCCTCTTATACCAAGGCGGACGCCCTCATTGGTAGCGTGCTCGTTAAGGCTGACGCAGATGTTCCAGTGGTCTGGGAGCTCGAGATTCATGACTACCAGCAGCTGGAGAGGGTAGTCGGCTCTAAGGACATGAGCAAGATGGAGCCGATAAAGCCCAAGGAGAACCTGATGATCAACGTGGGCTCGTCCACAACGCTGGGGACAGCGAAGACCGTGACCAAGAACAAGCTGATCATAGAGCTGAAGAGGCCAGTTGTGCTCTACTCTAAGGGCCTGAAGGCGGTCATAAGCAGGCAGATAGGCGGAAGGTGGAGGCTCTCCGGCTGGGGTGAAATAGCTTACTGAAGGTCGTCCTCGACACGAGCGTGCTCCTCATGGTCAAGGACGGCTTCGACCCCATAGAGCTCCTCACTCAGGAGTACGCGGGAGACCTGGAGTTCATCGTGCCGAGGGCCGTCCTTAACGAGATCAGCTCAAAGCTGAACTCGAGGAGGTTCGCGGAGAGCAGTAAGGCTAGGGTGGCCATGGAGTACTTGAAGCTTAAATCTGGGAAGGTCAGGGTGGTCGAGACCCCTCAGGGCAAGACCGACGACGTTCTGATAAACCTCTGTAAAGCGGAGGGGGCCGCGCTCTTTACGGCTGACATGAGGCTCAAGGAGAGGGCTAAAAGGGAGGGAATAACGGTAGTAACCCCGAGGGGGAGAGGCAAAACTATTAATTTTCAATAGTCAATTGCGGGGGTGACGTTTCTATGTTTAAACTCGTGAAGCTCAGGAGCGTGATCAGGATTCCCCCGAGCATGTTCGGCTCCGACCTTCAGTCCATCGCTACTACTGTCCTCAAAGAGGCTTACCAGGACAAGCTATTTAAAGATATAGGGCTCGTTGTTGCCGTCTTTGACCCTCAGGTCAGCGACGAGGGCATGATAATCCCCGGAGACGGCGCCACATATCACGAGGTCACCTTCAACGCCTTGACCTTCTACCCAGTCCAGGGAGAAGTGGTGGAGGGCATAGTCACTCAGGTGACTCAGAACCTAGTCTTCATAAACATAGGCCCCTTGGACGGGGTCGTTCACGTCTCTCAGGTCACGGACGACAGGCTGAAGTTCGACCCCAACAGGGGAGCCCTGATAGGGGAGACGAGCAAGAAGGTCTTACAGAAGGGCGACGTGGTGAGGGCCAGGGTTATAGGAGTCAGCATCGAGCCCGGGAGGGGGATGAGGGTTCAGATGACTATGAGGCAGCCGTACTTGGGTAAGCTGGAGTGGATAACGCCTGGGAAAGTGAAGGCCTGAGGTGAGATGAATGGCGAAGATAAAGGAGTTCGTCGCATGCAGAAATTGTAGAGCCTTAGTGCTGGCGAGCTATAAGGAGAAGGGAGAACCGTGCCCGGTGTGCGGTCAGGTCAACTACACTGAGGAGTGGGAGGGAATGGTCGTCGTCCTCGACAGTAGGTCCTACGTCGCACAGCTCATGGGAGTGCAGAAGCCTTGGAGGTACGCGATAAAGGTGAAGTAGACGTCTGCTTCAAGCTACCCCTCGAAATTCGGAAGGAACTGTCCAGGCCTTACGGCCCACTTTTCGTAAACGTTGAGGCTTTCTTCCGCTTCATCAAGGACAAGGACTTCGTGACCGTAGGGGACGTTGTGACGGAGACCTCCTTCTCCCTGGGATTGAGGCCGAGGCTCGCCCTAATAGACGGGAAAACCAAAAGGGTGATATCGAAGGAGGTCAAATCAGTCGAAGGTTACGAAGTGATCAGCGTGAGGAATGAGCCCGGCCTGGTGAGGGCATCAACGATTGAGGTCTTAAAGAAGTTGCTGGACTCGGGGAAGAGGAGCGTGGTTCTGGTGGAGGGTGAGGAGGACTTGCTGGTCGTCCCTCTCGTGCTCTACATGAACGAAGGGTCGTACATAGTTTACGGCCAACCCAATGCAGGGATCGTAGTCCTGGAGGTCAACAGGTTCTCCAAAGAGAGGGTTAAGGTTTTGTTCGAGAGGTTCATTCCAACTCGGTGCTAGAGTTCTACGGTAGCTTCGAGGCCAAGGAGCTCTGCGTGGTGTTGCCCACCAGGAACGAGGCGGAGAACTTACCGATACTAGTCGAGAAGATCCTAGCCCTCGGTTACTCGATCGTGGTGGTCGACGACGAGAGCACCGACGGGACCTTCGAGTTGGCGAAGAGGATGGCCGAGGAGGGCAAGATATCTCTCATCGAGAGGAGAGGGGAGAAGGGTTTGGGGACAGCGATAAGGGTGGGGATCGAGAGGTCCCCGTGCAACTTCGTGGCTGTAATGGACGCGGACTTACAGCACCCTCCCGAGGTGCTCCCGCAGTTCCTCGAGAGGCTTAGGTCTGGCTGTGATATCGTCGTCGGCTCCAGGTACACGAAGGGAGGAAGGATAGAGGGCTGGCCCTTAAAGAGGAGGGTTATCTCCTGGGGCGCGATCACTCTGGCCAAACTTTTCCTCCCGGAGGCCAGGAAGAGCAGCGACCCAGTCTCCGGGTTCTTCGCGGTCAGGAAGGACAGGGTCAAGCCGGAGATCACGACCTCGGGGTACAAGGCTTTACTTGACGTACTCGTCAGGAACCCCCAGGCCAAGGTCTGCGACGTGCCTTACGTTTTCAGGAACAGGGAGAGCGGAAAGAGCAAGTTGGGGAGCAGGGAGATCAGGGAGTTCTGGAACCAGGTGATGCGGCTGAGAAAGGAGAGGAAAAAATGAGCGGGTCAGTCCTGCGCGGGCTCTTCACCGATCGGCCCTTTCGAGCCTCCTCACGCCCCGTATTTCTCAGCTCTATTGGAGTACCCAAGCAATAAGTTGGTTACGTCCAATCCCCTGATCCTCAGGGAGCCCTTCCTCGCCTCCCTCTCGTTGAAGTCGCTCACCCCGTCGAAGTTAGCGGGGAAGGGTAAGTAAAGCATGAAGGGAACAGGGTCGCTGGTGTGCTCCTTCACTTCAACGGGAGTGCTGTGGTCTCCAGTGAATGCTATAACTACTTCCCTCCCGAACCCGTCCAAGATCCTGCCTATCATCCTGTCTATCCTCTCGATCACGTCTACCTTGGCCTTGGCGTTGCCGTCGTGGGAGGCCGCGTCGGTTCCCTTGACGTGGAGGAAGACGTAGTCGTACTCCCTAAGGAGCTTTATCGCCGCGTCTGCCTTGGCGTTCAAGTCGGAGTCCACTCCCCCAGTCGCTCCCGGGGGGGTTACCACTTCCATCCCTAACTGCCTGCAGATCCCCTTTATCAGGGCGGTTGCGCTCACGGCAGCCGCGTTCAATCCTGTATACTCCTTGAACTTTGGCAATCCCTGGAAGATCGCGGCCCCCCTGAGTAAGATAATGTTCGCCGGGGGCAAGCCCTTGGAAATTCTAGCTTTGTTGTACTCGGACTTCGAGAGGACTTCGTAAATTCTCCTCGTGAGCTCGTTGAGTATCCTCGCCGTTCTCTCAGCTTCCTTGCTCTGGTCTAGCGGTTTGCTCTCCAGGACTCTCTTCCCGACCTCGTGGGGATCCGTGTCGCTGACCTTGTCCGAGAGGTTCAGCCCCCTCAGGACTACGGCGACCCTGTGCTCCGTGCCGTGGAAGAACAGGGGCTTAACCCCGTCAATCTCTCCGACTTTCTCGTTCAGCTCCCTCACTAGGTCGTCGGCCTCCTCGATCTTTCTCCCCGCCCTCCTGTCCTTGACTACCATGTTCTCGTCCACCGTCGCGAAGTTCCCCCTGAACGCTACGTCGCCCGGCTCCAGCAACGCCCCAGCTCCTATGGCCTCGAAGGCCCCTCTCCCCCTGTAGTACTCGAACGGGTCGAGCCCGAACATAGCTAGGTGGGACGTGTCGGATCCTGCCCTGATCCCGGGCGCTATCGGATCCATTAGGCCCACTATCGA
This sequence comes from Thermoprotei archaeon, assembly GCA_049973945.1. Classification (GTDB taxonomy): domain Archaea; phylum Thermoproteota; class Thermoprotei_A; order Sulfolobales; family Sulfolobaceae; genus Acd1. Next base: position 802 of record JBMFJH010000019.1, on the reverse strand, counting down.
GCTCCTCACGAGCTCCCTGATGTTGGGCTTGTCGGCGGCCTCTAGGGGCGTCTTCCCGTTGAGTTGGCTTACGGGCCTGTCCCCCAGGCCGTCTGCCACCACGAAAAGGATCTTGTACTGCTTCATGCCAGAGCCCTCTTGAGCTCTTTCGCCATTCTTTCATACCTGGCAATATCAGCTTTCGTGAGTGAGGGCAGGACTACCTTCATGGCCTCCTCGAAGTCCGCCACGCTGACCTTCAGGTCGGCGGAGGACATACACTGCCTGACCTGGTTCTTCACGCAGTCCTCGTTGTCCTTGCACTTCTCTTGAGCTTGCTTGTAGCACTCGTTCGACCTCCTCCTGAGCACGAGCATGGTCGCCTCCCTCACGAGGGCCTCAAGGTCGGCCCCCGTGTAGCCTTCCGTCTTCTCGGCCAACGCCTCCAAGTTGACGTCTTGCGCTAAAGGCACGTTCCTGGTGTGCACCTTCAGGATCTCCAGCCTAGCCCTCTTGTCGGGAGGCGGGACGTAAATCAGCCTGTCGAACCTACCTGGCCTGAGCAACGCTGGGTCTAGGATGTCGGGCCTGTTGGTGGCCGCGATTACCACTACCCTGTTCAGGGGGGTTATGCCGTCCATTTCTGCCAACAGCTGGTTGACAATTCTTTCTAACACACCGCTGGTGTCGTGGCCCATCCCTCTGGCTGGGGCGATTGCGTCTATCTCGTCGAAGAAGACGACCGTTGGGGCAGCCTGCCTCGCCTTCCTGAAGATCTCCCTTACGGCCTTCTCGCTCTCGCCGACCCACTTGCTGAGCATCT
>JBMFJH010000018.1:0-33678 GCA_049973945.1 Thermoprotei archaeon | reverse complement strand
GGCTCCTTCACTCTTCCTCGTTGTGTCTGGCCATCTCGAGAACCTCAACGTAAATGAAACCAAGGAGCACCCAGAGCAGGAACACGTTGATGAAGATCGGGGGCACGGAGGATACCGAGTAGGCTAGGATTACAACGGTAGTGATCGTGGCGGTAAGGGCTAGGGCGATCTCCTTAACCCTCTTCCTGTACCTCTTCAGGGACATCTTGAACAGCGCCAGGTCGCTTATGATGTGCGTCACGAATCCTCCTAACATAGACACGTAGCCCAGGAAGGCGAACCCCTCGTGCACGCCGAAGAGTATAACGCTTGAATAGACGACTATGGCGAAGGAGACCAACGTCGCTATCAGGGAGTAAATGGGCCCCGTCCTAGGCCTCCACTCCTTGAACAGCCCGGGCAGGAAGTTGTAGAAGCTGAGCGAGTAGATCGTCCTGCTCGAGGACAGCATGAAGCTCATCGTGGCCAGGATGCCGTCGTTTAGAGCCGCGAACAGGGTGAAGGCGAGCGTGAAGTAGCCGTACTCGTGGCCGACCAACGATATGACAGAGTAGTCGCTACTCAACTCCAGGTTCTTGAAGTAGATGTAGTCCGAAATGGCGTAAGTGTCGAAGGCCGCCAGTCCCCCGCCCAGCAAAATCACGATGATTATTGCCAACGGGACGTTCCTCTTCGGGTTGACGACTTCTCCGGTCACGGGCGCAATCGAGCCGTAGCCTGTGGATATTCCTGCGCCGAATATCACGGCCTCAGCAAAAACCTCGGGCGGGATGTGGAACTGTGTCGGGTCGTAGAACCGCCAGCCGGTCTTCGCCAAGAGCGCGACCGCTATGAAGGCCATCATCGCCGCCTCCATCCCGCTGGCAATGATCGCGTACTTCGTGGTGGGCCTGACGCCGAGGAGCAGTAGTATCGACGAGATCACGAGGACAAGCGTGACGAACTGCAGCGGGTCTACGTTGAAGACCTCCTTCATCACTATCGTCGTCGCGACCACGTAAGCCGCCCCATATAGGACGGAGTAGAGGGTGTAGATCCAACCCGTCTGGAAGCCCAGCCTCTTCGTCAGGGAGAAATAGGCGTAAGTCGTGTAGCCCCCTGGCAGCGTGAACCTGCTGGAGAGCTTGTAGATCACTAGGCCGTTAAGGAGAATCAGAAGAGTGCCTATGGCGATCGCGATGGGGGCGAAACCGCCCGCCAGGATGTAGGCGTATACACCGTAGCTGAGGACGCTCAGGTAAGGCGACTGACCTCCGAACGAGAGGAATACAAGGTCAATTAGGTGGATCTCCCTTTTGGGCTGCTCGCTTGTCACCTGTGCAGAGTGCTCCTTGTCGCTCGACATTCGGGCCTTTAACCGTCAGTGATCTGATCCCCTTACCTTAATAAAAGTTGGGCGTTCAAGTAGGCGGAGGGATCGGACATCGGGAAGTTCGCAGTGATAGGCTCAGGCCCAGCTGGGCTTTACGCTGCGCTGACCCTGGCTAAAGAGTCGAAGGTCGTGCTCATAGAGAAGGAGGAAAGGCTGGGAGGGACGTGTGTCCTGTACGGTTGCATCCCCGGGAAAGCGATGTTGAAGGCGGCAAAACTGACGGCTGAATCCGAAAGGCTGGGGAAACCTTTGAGCTTCGCCTTCACGGAGGCCCAGAGCCTAGCTAGGAGGGCCACAGACCTGGTCTCGAAGGGCGAGGAATACATCCTTCAAGACGCTGGAGTAGAGGTGGTTCACGGCCAGGCCAGGATAACGGTCGGGTCTATTCAGGTGAACGGGCAGACGTTGGAGGTTGACGGAACTATAGTAGCGACGGGCACCAAGAGGCCTGGGGGGACAGCTTCCGATGACCTCCCTTACATAAGCGACTTCCACAGGATCGCGATAATAGGAGGGGGAGTAGGGGGTGTAGAGTACGCCTGGCTCCTGAAGAGGTTGGGGAAGGAAGTGCACGTCTACGAGGCGGACAGCTTACTCCTGCCCAAGCACGACCCCGACCTGAGGAGGGCCGTCACCTCCCATTTCCAAAAGTTGGGGGTAAAGTTGCACTTGGGTTCCGCCGTTAAAGTGGAGGGCAAAAGGGTAATTGCGGGCGACAAGGCCGAGGAGTTCGACGTTGTCCTGTTCAGCTTCGGCAGGAAGCCTAACGTGGAGGGGATAGAGTTGCCGACGGACTCGCGGGGCTTCATAAAGGTCGACGAGTACATGTACACTGGAATAGGGAGGATTTACGCGGCTGGCGACGTCACTGGCTCCTATACCGCCCACGAGGCCATGAGGAAGGGTATCGTAGCCGCCGTGAACCTCCTGGGCTCGAGGGTTAAGTACAACGGCGAGGCAGTCCCTAGGGTGATCTACACCCACCCCCAGATAGCGTACTTCGGCGACACTTCGGGGGGCGAGTGCGTGAGGGTCAACGTGGCCTCCCTGCCGAGGGCAGTAGCGGAGAGGGAGTCAGAGGGTTTCGTGAAGGTGTGCTTCAAGGACGGGAAGCTCGCTGGGGCGGTCGCCTTCTCTCCCGAGGGCGAGGCGATAGTCACTTTGGCCTCAGCCTTAAGGGGTAAAACGGCTCACGAGATCCTCCTCGAGCAAATACCTCATCCTTCATACTTAGAAGCGGTCTGGGAGGCCGCTAGGCTTTACTCGGGAAAGAGAGGGAAGCTCTAACTAAGCTCGTCCCTAACTTTGTGCAGGGTCTCCAGCAACTCCTCCGCCAGGTCGATTGCCTTGTCCAGCTCTCCCTCGTCGAAGTCCTTGGTCAAGTCCTTAATTATTCCCTTAATTTCTTCAGACAGCTCTAGCGCTCGCTCTAGCCCTTCCCTCACCTGCTCTTTCATTTGAAGACCTCTTCTTTTTCCCGGTTAAATACGCTGTCGCCGGCGGGATCGCGCTTGCCGTCAGGTGGGCCCTGATCAAGTCGATAGCCTCCTCGACCGACTTCACCTTCCTCAGCTCTTGGGCTAAGGTCTTCTCGCCGATATAATCTAACCAGGCGGAAACGTGGCCCTCCTTCAGGTGGTACTCGACGCAGCCCCTGTCCTCCTTAGCTAGCCTGTCCATCTCCCTCACGAGCTCCTTTAGGTCGTGAGCGACCCCGACTACCCTCTCGTAAGATTTGAAGTAGAAGGGTTCGTGACTCATGATAAGAGTATTACGCCGTTCCGCGTAAAAGGGGATGGGCTGAACAGGCCTTGAGCTTTCACGACACTCGTCATTTAGCTAACACTCTCACTCGTTCAGTATTACGGATATGAAGAAGCCCTGGGTGCCCATGCTAGGCCAGAACCTGACTCCCCCTTCGGTTCTCTCGCCGAAGTTCAGCCGTGCAGTTCTCATACCCCTTACCTGTTCCTCTCCCTCCTGAGGGAACACCGAGCACGTCGAGAACACTATTCTCTTCGAGATAGTCAAAGCCGTCCTCAACATCTCCCTCTGAAGTCGGGAGAACCCTTCCACTTTCTCTCTGGTCAAAGTCAGGAGCACCGATGGGTCGTTGGGCACCATCCCCGAGGACGAGCAGGGAGCGTCCAGAAGTACTTTGTCAGCCCTCCTCACTAGCGGAAAAGAGGAGTCAGCGTTCACCAGGTGGATCCTGTCGAGGTCCACTCCGAGCTCGCGGAGGAGCTTCCTCTCTTTCTCGAGCCTGCGGCCCTCCAACTCTGACGCTACTACCTCGGCTGAGTTCCCTGTAAGAGCCATCACCAGGGCCACTTTCACTCCGGGGGCCGAGGCCATGTCGTAGATCAGCTCCCCTGGCCTCGGGTCGAGGGCCTTGACCACAGCGAAGCTCGCCTTGTCCTGGACTACTATCCTCCCTTCCTTGAACGCCCTGAGCTTAGTGGGGTTGCCCTTGATCGCCCTGAAAAGCTCCGGGAAGTCCCTGTCCCTTTCGGCCTCTATCTCGCTCAGAACCTCCCTCTCTGTCTTCTCGGGATCTCCCTTGAGCGGGTTTATCCAGAACCAGTAGGTGCGCTTTAACGAGGACTCCGCCTCCGCTTTAAGCCTAGGCAGGGCCTCCTCGGCCCATGGGGGAAAAGACGGCCTTCCCTCGCCTCTGAGGAACCTCTCGACCCTCTCGTCTAAATTCCCTTCTAAGGAGTTGTAGTACAGGAGGAACCTTCTCGCGGTCTCGTATGTCTCGTCCCCGTTCAGGCCCCTGAGTAACCCCAACTCCCTCGCCTTCTCGAAGGCCACTGGCAACGGCTCGCCCTTCAGGCAGAGCTTAGCCACGAACTTCAGCAACCTCTCTAAGGACACCGCGTCGCTTATAGGGTGATCTGCCATTAAAGCCGGAGGTTGCTATCTCTAGCGGAGGTAGCGGTAGCCTTCGTTTCCTTCATGGGTCTGGTCGCCTCAGCCGCTTTGATAAGCGAGGGGGCCTCGAGGCTCGAAAAGGCCCTGGGGCAAGGCCTGGTAGGGGGGATCATGATTGGTCTGGCAGAAACCATGCCCGAGACCGCGGTCGTAACAGTTTCCGCCTACTACGGAGACCAGGCGGTAGCCCTCGGGTCCGCCCTCGGGGGCAACATACTCCTCTTCACTTTGGGCATAGGAGCGATTGGCGTGGCGTTCACCACGACTTACAAGGAGATCATGACGATCACCAGCGAGTACAGGCTGGAGAACCGCTACCTGCTCCTGGCTACATTAGCGTTAATGGCCCTGATAGTTTACGGGAGGCTCGACCTCTACAGTGGCTTGGCGTTGGTGGTGCTCTATTTTGCGTACTTGACTGAGAGGTTCAGGAAGTCGGCCACAAGGGAGAGCAGGGAACCGGTGACGAAGGAGTCAGCGATCATGCTGGTAGCAGGGCTGGTCCTGGGTGCCCTGTCCTCTGGGCCCTTCGCTTACTCCGTAAGCTCTCTGTCCCAGGGGTTAGGGGTGGATCCTCTCGTCCTCTCGCTCGTAATAGCCCCACTCGCCACGGACGTGGACGCCATCTTGACTTCCTTAGTCCTCGTGAGGAAGAGCCCCGACGGGGCCTCTCTCGGGGTGCTGAGCCTAGTCGGGAGCAAGATAGAGAATGCGACTATACTGCTGGGTATAATCGGCTTACTGAACCCCTTGTCGGCTCAGGCCTACATCGTCGACCTGTCCTTCTTCGTGGTTTCCAACGCCATAGCCCTCTACGTATTGTGGGACAGGACTCTGGGGCTGAAGGAGAGCCTGGCCTTATTGGCGATATACGCCCTAATGATAGCCTCGCTCTATTTCATGAACGGATGAAGAGAAAAAGAGGGGTGGAAAAAATCACTTCCTCAAGAGGACGAACGCGAGTATTCCGAGTACGACGACGACCGCAGCAACTAAGCCGATCGTCCCTAGCTGGCCGGCGAGCGGCGAACCAGAGGTCGTCGGACTGGAGGAAGAAACGGATGACCCGGTCGAGTGGGTCGTAGTAAAGGTGGTCGTGGTAACGTTTGGCGAGGTGGTAGACATAGTCGTAGTGGTGTAGGTCTGGGTGGTCGTGGAAGGGCTCGCCAAGGAGAGGCTCGTCTTCGGGGTAACGTACGACCCCACAGGCGACGCTACCACCGCGTAGACCGTAACGCTAGTGGCGTTGTTCGGCAACGGGAAGTAGACGACACGAGCTTGCATAGGGGCGCTTATCGCCTTGAAGGGGCCTCCGTCGACGCTCACGTACACAGTCACGTTAGCTGCCACTCCTTGAACGGGCTTCCACTGGACTACCAGGACTTTCTGTCCGGAGACTGTCTGCGTGCTCACCTGAACCTGGATGGTCAGAGAGGAGTTGGAGGGGCCGGGCACCTTGAGCTGGCCGTAGTTAGTGGATATTGACATCACGTACTCTCTCATGGAAGGCATCCCTACCGATACCGAGGGCTTTACGTAGAACATCCAGAACGAAGTGTCCCCTGGGACTAGAGCCAGGGGGAGTCCGTCTACTTTCTCCTGGTAGTACTGGACAGCTCTGTCCCCCGAAATGTAGTAGCCCGTGACGGTGGAGGTTAGCGAGATTACGTCGCTCGTAGAGCCCAAGTTGAACTTGAGCGCCGTGAACGACACATACGCGACGCCGTTCCCGAAAACGGCGTAAGGTAACGGGAAGTTGAGGTCCAGGAAGGATAGAGTCGACGGGTTACTCAGGTTAGCTATCAGAAGTAACTTCGTTCCGTTAAAAGCGTAAATCAGCGTGAAGTTATGGGCGATCACCCCAACGCTCGCCCCTAAGTAGTTCTGCGGCATAACGAAGTACGTCGCATTTGGATAGCTGGGCAGACTGACGTCGAGCGGCTTGACCGTGCCGTCCGGATAGGCCGCATAGAACTTGGGTACGCCTAAAACGGAATGAATGAATGGTAAGGTCTCTTCAGGAAGACGCGCGACGTTCATGCCTTCGAAGCCATTAAGAGTTAGGTAAGAGGACGATAAGAGCACGAACTCCCCGTTGTTATAGACCGGGAACGCGGGGGAGGGTAGGGAAATATTCGAGACTATTTGCGATCCCTCGACTTTTACCAAGTAGCTCTTGTTGTTCACAATCTCTGTGAATACCACTCCGTAGTTCGTGGGCAGGACTCCGGAGATGTTCCCCGAGGCTATCACCTTCGAACCCTGACTTCCTAGGTAAACCAGCCACATTTCCACTGGCGTAAACTCGGTGACTTCGTGTTTCGAGACGTTTTGTGAATAGAAATAGAAGTAGGAGGAGTTCAACTGAAATAGGTAGACGCCCACGGGTGTAGGATAGACGGCCAGGGGCATACCCTTAGCCTTTATCGTGCTCAGGCCAGACCCTGGCGCGTACAAGTAGGCCGTGGAGGTGAAGTTTCCCTTAATCGCTATGTCGTTGGCACTCATCGAACCTTGGAGCTGGACGAGACCCACCTGGCCGTTGTAGGAGAAGACCGGCAACGTGTAGAACAAGTTCAGTTTCACTACCGTCGTAATGGGCTCGCCAAGCACTCCAGTTTGAGCACCTGCAACTAAGGCAGACCCGTTCGGTGCGACCAGCATGCCCTCCAGAGATAGTGCCAGGGCAAGTGACACGAGTGCGAGAATTAGCAGTACACCCAATACAGTAGTTGACTCGCTCTTCATACGGTAACCGAATCCTCGTATTCCCTTATATCCCTTATCGAAAGATGTATTATACTGAATGAGCCGCTTCGGAGTTCAGGAATGCCCTCCCCCTCTGGCCATATCGAAGGCCCTAACCCTTTACCTAGGCAATGAGGTGAGGACGAGCCAGATAAGGAATTACCTGAGGATCCTCCGTTCCAGCTACCCTGAGTGCGACATGGACAAGTTGAGTGAACTGATAGCTGGAGAGCTGACGGCCCTGGGGGTGAAGGTCATCGACGACCTGTCGGGAGAGATCCAGCGGTTTGAGGACGGAACTTCGGTACTGATGAAGGACAGCTCCGTCGTCGTCAGGAAGGAGGGAACAGTCCTCAAAATCTCGTCGGATCAAAGGGTCATGGCCAGAATCTATGAGCTAGTGAGCGAGGCCAAGAGCGGCAAGGACTTGTTATCCCTCATAGAGTCCCTCGAGAACCAGGACGAGGAGCTGGAGTGGTTGAAGTCCCACCTCAGGAAGGTCAAGGGCAACGCGGACGCGTTGAAGGCGTGAAGGCGTTCGAGGCGGATCTACTTAGTCGTGGAAGAAGGGTGGGAGGCTCTCCTGTGAGCCTTGAGGCCTGCAGGAGTGGTACTATAGCGCGAAAGGGAGTGGAGTCCTGACGTAAAAAACTACGTCACGCTTCAGAAGTCCCTCCTGCTGAATCTGTAGATAGAGACGATTAGCGGCACGACGATCCACAAGGCCAGGGCCACGGCGTCGGCCGCCAAGTTCACGTTAGACTCACGTATGGGCGAGAAGTACTGCAGTATCTCTCCTCCCAACGACGGGAAAGCTAGGTACTTGAGGGTCTCGACCTGGCTCTGTCCGCCGCCGAACCGCGCTAACGATTGCTCGAAGCTTATGAACGCGGGGATCGCCCAGTAGACCATGACGTAGAAGACTATTGAGACGAGCGAGAACTGCCAGCCCCGGCTCACGAAGGAGGCTATCATGAAGAGCGACGAAACGAAGGCGACTAGCACGGGAACCGTGGCTGCCACTAAACCTAGGAAGACTGAAGGAGGCGCTGGGAAGCCGTAGGGGGTGAGCAAGCTGTAAAGGACGGCGTAAACGATGGAGTCCGCTATCAGCGCGACCACTGTGACCAACAGGGAGCCGGAGAGGAACCGTATGAGGAGGACTTGGACTCTCGTCACTGGCTGGGCCACAACGAATTTCAGGGAGCCGCTCTCCACTTGCCTCACGAAGCTCGTAAGGATGGAGTAGAACACGACGAGCGGGTAGACGCCGTCCAAGGTCAAGAAGATCCCAGCGAAGAGCACAATTCCGTACACGATGCCGAAGAACTGGTTGGGCACGAAGTCGGCCACAGCGACGAGGTCGTGGACGTTTCCGACGTAGACGTGAAGGTTAACCGTCGGCTCCGCTGTCACCTTGAACCCCTTTATCCCATTGACTGAGATCGTCGAACCCCCTGACTCAACCTTAAGTTCCGCGGGCGACGCGTTGTCCCACAGCGCAGCCACTATTGCCGTCTGGGACTGACCGTATTCGACCCCCTGAGTCAGCACTATCACGTAATGAATTGTCCGGTCGCCGAGGTAGATCACTCCGTCAGCGAACCCGTTAACGAAAGTGGGAGAGGAATACGCTACGTTCGAGCGGAACTGCATGGCCGCTTTACCAACGCTCGTGTTCAGCTCAGCTAAAGTCGGCGCGGTAGGTCCCAAGTCCAGGCTCATCAAGCCGTTCCCGCTGATCGGCACCCGTGAGCCGTTCGACAAGTACAGAACGCCACTGTAATGCGTCAAATCACCGTTGGAGTCGAAGACGTAGCCGAACAGCCTCCCCGTGTTTGGGTCGTAGACCGCGAACCCACCAGCGCCAGTGAAGCCCGTGTAAGACAGGTTCGAACCGACGACGAAGGCCGCGAGCCCCGCTAAGCCGAGAATTACTAACGAGAAAAGGGCGACGACGAGTAGGTTGTACCACCTCTTAAACTGCCGGAGGAAGTCGAAAAGGACGGGGTTCATTTCCTCTCACCCACGATCTCGAAGAACAGGTCCTCCAGGGTCCTCATGACCCAGCCCATTTCGACGAACTCGGGGGAGCCCTTGACGGCTCTCGCTACCCCTTCTATGTCGCCGTTAAAGTCCTCGATCATAATGGAGTTCCTCTCTACCCTGGGGGTACCGAAAGGTTTCATGGCCTCCAGCATCGAAGCGGCACCGCCTTCGCTGGCGAACTTGACCCTGAAGGCCTTAGTCCTGCTGATCGCCCTTATTTCGTCCATCGCCATTACCTTGACGACCCTCCCTTTGGTGATGAAGACTACCCTGTCGGCGAGGGCCTCGACCTCGGAGAGTATGTGGGACGAGAACAGCACGGCCTTCCCTTCCTTCCTGAACTTCAACGCTGTGTCCCTGAAGAACTTGATCCCCTCGGGGTCTAGGCCGTTCAGGACCTCGTCGAAGAAGAAGTTCTTGGGGTCGTGGATCATCGAGATAGCTAAGGCCAGCCTCTTCCTCATCCCCTGGGAGTACTGCCTTATCTTCTTCCCCTCCTGACCTCTGAGGCCAACCTCCTCGAAAAGCTCCTTGGCCAGCCTCTTGGCCTCCGAGGTCGACAACCCCCTCAGCCCGCAGACGTATAGGAAGTAGTCGAGGGCCTTCATGTCCGGGTCGAAGATGGGGAACTCCGGCACCCAGCCTAAAGTCCGTGAGGCCTTGACCTTGTCCTTAGTTATGCTGTATCCGTCCAGCCTCACGTCCCCCGAAGTGGGGAGCTTGACACCGACCGAGACTTCAATGGTGGTAGTCTTCCCCGCCCCGTTAGGCCCCACGAACCCGACTACCTCGCCGTCCCTAACGTCGAATGTCACGTCCTTCACGGCCTCGAAATTGCCGTACTTTTTCGTTAATCCCTCTATCTGGATCATGATCTAGGTCGACATGAGCCATCGTGTAATTAAGGCTAATCGTAAAGATTGTGCGCGAGGCGACTCGCCTCACCCCGCGCGGAGCTTTATACTGCGCGTGTCGAGGATCACCCGATGTTCAGGGAGCACCTACAAGTGGTCACCGCCAGGGCTACCTACGTCGACGACATAGAAAAGGACGGCACAGTCTTCCTCGGCGTCTACAGGTCTCCCGTCGCCAGGGGGATCGTTAAGTCCGTGACGCCTCCCAAGAATGCCCTCCTCACCCTGACCTGGGGCGACGTGAGGGCTTACATGCCAGTGAGGGCATACGAGAAGGGGAACATAGCCAGGATGCCCGTGCTGGCCGACGGTAGGGTCAACTTCGTAGGGCAGCCTGTCTTAGCCTTCGTAGTCAAGGACAGGTACGAGATTGAGGACGCGCTGGAGGAGAGCGGGGCCGATATAGAGCCCCTAAAGCCGATCGTTACGATAGAGGAGGCCCTAAACGGCGAGCCGATCCACGGGTACTCCAACGTCGCCGCGAGCGCAGACATAAGGGGAGGGGATCTGGAGCAGAGGCTAAACGCCGAGGTGACTGTGGAGAGGGAGTTCAGGCTCCACAGGGTGGTGGCGAACCCTATCGAGCCCAAGGGCGTTCTTGTCTGGTGGGAGGGCGGCGACCTCTACGTCGTAGGTTCGTTTCAGTCGGCCTTCAGGGTGAGGGCCGACCTCCAGGAGACCCTGGGTTTGCCCCCCGAGAGGATACACGTGAGTTCGGCCCCCAACGTGGGGGGAGGGTTCGGGAACAAGATATCGGCCTACCCTGAGTACGTCCTCGCGGCGATGGCCTCGAAGAAGCTCGGGAGGCCGGTGAAGTGGATCGAGACGAGGCAGGAGCACCTGGTGAGCCCGATCCAGGGGAGGTCTATGTGGGCTAGGCTAAAGCTCTACGCCAAGAGGGACGGAACTGCCCTGGGGATATCGGGCGAGTTCGTGATCGACGGAGGGGCCTACATGATGGGGATAGGCCCTATCTTCCCTTCCTTCATAGGCAACATGTTGCCCGGGCCGTACAAGATGAGGTTCATCGACGTGAAGGGGTCGATAGTGTACACCAACAAGCCACCCTACGGGGCGTACAGGGGGGCTGGGAGGCCCGAGGCGGCCCTCCTCCACGAGTCGCTGATGGAGGCATTAGCTGAAGAGCTCGGGATGGATCCCTGCGAGGTGAGGGAAAGGAACCTGGTCGAGTCCGGGAAGCACCACACTCTGCCCTCGGGGCTCAAGGTCGACCCAGCAGGGTATAGGGAGGTGTTCGAGAAGGCGAGGGAGATTTACGGGAGGTTGAAATCTGAAGGGAAGAGGCCCGTCCTCATAACGTTCTTCAATTACGTTAGCAATCCCCCCGGCGAGGGGGCGAAGGTCGTTATAGGTAAAGGGAAAGTCAAGGTCTACGCGGGGAGCGGCCCTCACGGCCAGGCCCACCAGTCGACGTTCGCCAAAGTGGTGAGCGAGGCCCTCAGCTTGCCCGAGGACGTGGTCGAGGTGGAGCTGAACAGCACGGAAATACTCAAAGAAGGCGTCGGTTCGTTCGGGAGCAGGACTTCCAGCGCCGGGGTCAACGCCGTGTTGAGCGCCGTGAAGGGCCTCCTGGAGGAGCTAAAGACGAGGGGGATTTCCTTGCGAGAAGCCCTTGACTCGGATAGGGAGATCTCCTACGAAGTCTTCGCCAAGGCAGACTCGATCCTCACTCCCGCCGCGGCCGTCGCTTACGCCGATTACGACCCCGAGCTGTGCGTGCCCTTTGTCAGGGAACTACACGTGGTTCTCGACGTAGGGAGAGTGCTCTTGAGGAGCGAAGTGGAGGGCCAAATAGTGGGGGGCGCGGCCCAAGGGCTCGCTCAAGTCGTGTACGAGGAGGCGGAGTTCGACGAGAACGGCAACCCCGTGTACTCTTCCATAAACGACGAGGGCGTCCCGTACGCGGCCGATGTAACTTGGAGGGTTTACGTACATCCGCTCGAAGTTTACCCGACGTCGTTGCTGGGAGGAGCTAGAGGCATCGGAGAGGCCGGAACGAGCGCGGGGCTCGCGGCCGGGACGTTGGCCGTCGAGAAAGCAATAGGCAAAAGGCTGACCGAAGTGCCCGTGAAGCCCTGGGCGCTTTGCGGTTGACGTTATTAATTATTAAGGTAGTACGCCCCCAGTGTCATTAGGCTAATGCTACCGTTGCTCTTGATCCTCAGTGCCTACGGCTTCCTGCTCTCCGGCAACACCCTCGTCGTGTTCCACTCAGTCAACGGCACGTACTTAATGACGACATACTATCCGTTCTCTTACGACGGCTATTTGAGTTATGTGAGCGGAGTAGCGACGGTTTACTACTCCAACTATACCCTCACGGTCACCTCAACAGTTCCCCAGCTCTTCGCGGTCGGCGTCTCGTCGGGGAGCTTCTCGGGGATAGTGTGGAGCGGTATTTCGCTGCTGCCCGTGACGATTAAGGTTCCAGCTTACGTGAACGGCAGCGGCGTCGTCACGCTGTACTACTTGAATGGGACGAGCTACTTCGTCCTTAGGGTTCCCGTAGTGGAGGGGACGAACTCCTCCGCCACGTTTTCGGGTTACGTCTACAGGGTGTACTCGGTGGGCCCGATCGAGGACAAAGGGATGAAGCCGTTAATTGTGCCCGAGCCCCCGATGGCGGGGAATTACTCCTTCGTTAAAGTGGGCAACGCTTTAGTCCCAGCGTTGGTTGGGCAGGGCTACGCTTACTTGTTTGGCCTAAACGGGACGGTCGCGGGTCTAATTGTGGAGAACCAGAGTACGCCCTATTCGGTAGTCTACGTCAAAGCTCCTAGCTTCCCGCCATCTGTAAGTTCCTCGAGGTTCGGAAGCGTGGAGTTCACCGTCCTCAGCAACGGCTCCATCCTCAGCAACGTGCCGTACAAGACGGTCACGAAGTTGCCCTACGGCGCTATTATCGAGGCCAACGGGTCGGAATACCTGGTGTTCTCGGGGAAGGTCTTCAAGCCCCCCAAATTGATCCCACAAGTCACGAGTTCGGCGATCCCAACGCCGTCCGGCGACTACATCGTCCTCTACGTTAACGTGACGTCACAAGGACCTGTCATACTCGACGTCCCAACGTTGGGCAGGTTCGTCAACGTCACGTCCCAACCACAGGGTAGCGTGTTGTATTACAGCCAGACGGACGGGAGGCTTACTATAATCGCCTACGGCCCCGCGGAGTTAACCATTTACACTTATCAGCCGCCAGCGATGGGAGGGTCTAGCGCCTTCACTATCCTCTCTATCCTCGCATTGTTCCTCTCAATAGTCCTCGTGATCTTAACCGTGAAGACGTTGAGGAAATGAGGCCCCCTATAGCTCCAAAATAAAAACGTGGAAGGTCATTATAAGAAGTACCATGGTTCTCAGGATCAGCTGGCTTATTGGAGGCCCGCAGGGGCAGGGCGTCGACACGTCCGCGAACCTGTTCGGCCTCTCGGTCGCCAAGGCGGGCTACTACATCTTCGGCAACAGGGAGTACTACTCCAACATAAAGGGGAGGCACAGCTACTTCCAGACGATAGTGAGCGACAAACCAGTCCACAGCGTGGTGTCTTACGCTGACATCCTGGTCTCGTTCGAGGCGGAAACGGTGTTCCAGCACTTCGACGAGGTCAGGAAGGTCATAGTTTACGATCCTTCAACCTCGAGGACTGGTTTGCAGTTCTTGAGGATGATGGAGCCGGAGATAGCCCAAGAGAAGGAAGAGGTTTTGAAGAAAGAGGGCCTTGGAACGACAGTGAGCGACGCCGTGGCCTACGCCGTTAAGAGGGGGGCGAAGGCGGTAGAGCTGGACTATCAAAGCATCGTGACAAAGGTCTCGGAGGAGCTCAACGTACCGATGTCGGTGGCCGAGAGGACTAGGAACGTGGCGGCAGTGGGAGCCTCGATGAAGGTCTTGGGGTTGCCCATCGAATACCTCGATCAGGCCATATCTGCTACGTTCAAGAACGAGCTCTTCGTCAAGATGAACTCCCTGGCCGCCCGCTTAGCGTACGACCAAGTGCCCGCGGTCCACTCGCTGAGTCCGATAAAGAGGGATGAACCCAGGGTCTGGATAGACGGCAATACCGCGGTGGCCCTGGGCAAGCTGGCGGGGGGACTCAGGTTTCAGTCCTACTACCCAATCACGCCGGCAGCAGACGAGTCGGTCTACCTGGAAGCGAACCAGGTCGTGGAGATGGAAGCGGACGTGCTCAATAAGGGCGGAGTGGTCGTGGTTCAGGCTGAAGACGAACTAGCGGCGATAAACATGGCGTCAGGTGCCGCCTTGACCGGGACGAGGTCAGCTACCTCCACCTCGGGCCCGGGCTTCTCCCTAATGGCTGAAGGAATAGGCTGGGCGGGTATGAACGAGGTGCCAGTGGTCATCACTTACTACATGAGGGGGGCTCCGTCCACGGGTCAGCCCACCAGGACGGGACAGGCAGACCTCAAGTTCGCCCTGAACGTGAGCCACGGCGAGTTCCCTAGGATAGTAATAGCCTCCGGCGACCACGTAGAGGCCTTTTGGGACGCCATTTGGGCCCTGAACCTAGCGGAAAGGTACCAGACCCCCGTGATCCACCTTTTAGAGAAGGCCTTGGCGAGTAGCTACGTAGTCGCGGAGGAGTCTAACTTCAAGGGAGTTTACCCCATCGACAGGGGCAAGCTGATCAAACCGACAACGGACTTCTTCCCGAGGTTCCAGTTCACGGACGACGGGATCTCGCCAAGGGTAAGGCTAGGAGACACCGGCGTGCTGTATACGGGAGACGAGCACAACGAGTGGGGCCAAATCGCGGAGGCCAGCACTAACAGGAGGATGATGTACGAGAAGCGCATGAAGAAGCTAGAGACGGCCGACAGGGAGATCCCGGAGGAGAAGAGGCTGAACGTCTTCGGCCAGGGGGACTACGCGATAATTACCTGGGGCTTCACCAAGGGGGCGATAGTCGACGTGCTTGATGAGCTGGAGAGGATGGGAGTAATGGCAGTGCAGATAAGGATGTTCAACCCCTACCCGAAGGGGCTGGTCAAGAAGTTGCTGGAGGGCAAGAGGGCGATCATAGCTGTCGAGAGCAACTACTCCGCTCAGGGGGCCGAAGTGATGACGGAGCAGACGGGCATCTTCCCGACACACTACGTGCTGAAGTACAACGGCAGGATAATCACCTCGGACGAGCTATTGGAGGGTGTGAAGAGGGCCTTAAGCGGTGAGAGGAGGGTGGTGCTGAGTGCAGGCGCGTGAGCATAGACCAATGGTCTCCGACTGGTGTCCAGGTTGCGGGAACTTCGGCATATTGAGGGCCGAGGAGCTGGCCATAAGGGAGCTGGGGTTAGACCCGAAGAGCGTCGTAGTGGTCAGCGGGATTGGATGTTCAGGGAAGCTCCCCCACTTCATGTCTCTGCCTGTGGGAGGAGTTCACACCCTTCACGGCAGGGCTTTAGCCTTCGCCACGGGCATAAAGTTGGCCAACCCGAAGCTTAAGGTGATCATAAACGCGGGGGACGGCGACGCCCTCGGAATAGGCATGGGCCACTTCGTCCATGCCGGAAGGAGGAACGTCGACATGACGCTGATCATTCACGACAACGGCGTCTACGCGTTAACGAAGGGCCAGGCCTCGCCGACGCTAAGGAAGGGCGTCAAGACCAAGTCTTTGCCTAAGCCCAACATCAACGAGGCCGTGAACCCATTGGCCGTCGCCATAGCTTCTGGCTACACTTTCGTCGCCAGGGGCTACGCCTATGACGTGAACCACCTCAAGGAGCTGATAAAGAAGGCGCTCCAGCACAGGGGAATGGCAGTAATAGACGTCCTCCAGCCGTGCCCCACTTACAACGACGTGAACACTAAGGAGTGGTACGACAAGAGGGTCTACAAACTGGAGGAGCAGAAGGACTGGGACCCCGTAGTGAGGAAGCCGGAAGAGGCAGAGGAGAAGGCGTTGAGGGCGATACTGAAGTCCTACGAATGGGGGGACAGGATCCCCATTGGCTTGTTCTACCAGAACCCGTTCGAGGACACCTTCGAGGACAGGATAAGCAAGTACATCGAGAACTACACGGAGTACCCTCCGGCTTTGCAAGAAATAGAAAAGGACGGGAAGGGGACTACCTTAATCGACAACCTCCTGAAAGCTAAAAGGGTTTGACTTTTTTCAGTTCCTGATGAGGTAGAACTTTTTAGTCTTCCTGTCCTCCCCGACTATCCCCTTGTATTTCAGGTCGTAGAGTATTTTCCTGATCCGCTCGTCGCTGGCCAGGTTGTACAGCACTCCGTGGATCTCCTTTATGTCCTTGGGGCCCTCCCTGAGGAGGTCGAGGATGTATTCCCTCACCTCTTCCTCGCTGGGGGCTATGACGACCTCGATGTCATCGTCCTCGTAGACCTTAGGGAGCTTCTTCTCTATTTCTACCCTTTTCATTTTCCCCACCATGAGATATTTTTGATTTAGTTGATTATAAACTTTATCGAAACTTGTTGAAACAACTGAGCACTTCTTCGAAAAGTGATTTTAACGGAGTTTACGGTATCGTGTCTTTCACAGCTCTTAATTTTATTCAGTTATCCGCCTAACTAAAAATCTTTCATTGCGGAGCAAGAAACGTATAGTGCGTTACTTCTTCGATTGAGCTCTCGCTAGGAACGACTCGAGCCTTTTCCTCAATTCATCGGTCTTCGCCTTCCTCACTGTCTCCCTCAGTGGTTGTACGTATATCTCCAAGTCGGGCACTTTGACCAGTTCGAGGGCGTCGAGTAGCCTAATCGAAACGTCGGGAAGGGTCGAGGAGTACTTGTCGATCAGCCTCACGAGGTCTGCCAGGAAGTCGACCAGGGCCTCGGGCCTGACTGTTGCTGTTGCGACTACCGCGTCTGCCAAAGGGTAGCTCGGTCCCAAGTCCAACAGCTTGAAGACTTTCCTCAGGCTCTCCCTCGTCGTGAACGCGTCGGTGAAATCGACATAATTGTGCTTCGCCGATACGCCCTTGGTCAGTATCGAGCTTTCCCCCAGGCCGTCTATCCTCGGGTCGTCTATCCCCATTGCTTTAATCTTGTAAACCGCGAGCCTCGCCGCTTGGGGGAAGTCCTTCGAGATCTCCAGGATAGCATCGATAGCTTTCATTCTTAAGTTGTCGTCATCTAACAATTGGGTAAGCGTCGAGACCGCGTAGGCTGCCGTTTCAGGGGCCTTCCTAACGGCCAAGGGGACGACCTGAATCAGGTCGGTCACCCCGTCCGGCTTTGAAGAGATGAAGGTCAGCAAGGTGTTGGACATGATAGTCGCCTCTTTGCCAGACGACCTTTCGATGAGCGACCTTACTGCCTTAAGCGCCTTTTCCCTAAGGCCCTGGTCGCTGACCAAAGAGAGCACCAGGCCGAAGTCCTCGGCGGTGAGCTTGTCGAACTTATCCTTCTTGACTAAGTCCCTGACGCTCATCACTTTAAGGTCGGGAGCGAGCTAAATAATTGCAAAAGGCCCATGAAGAACGAAGTAGAGGTCTTCCTCAGCATCCCCGCTTACAGGGAGGTGATGAAGGGGTATAGGCTGGTCGACTACACGAACGAGTGGAGCGTAGTCGAGGGGTTCTCCAAGCTCTACACGAAGGAGTTCAAGAGCTACGCGATCGTGGTTGACTACTACAGCGACCCTGACGTGCTGGAGTCCCTGTCGGAAGGCCTGGACACGCTGGACGAGTTGAGGCCGAGCCTGATGAGGCCCAACTTCTTCTACGACAGTGTATCCTTCGTCGTAAGGGGAGACGAGATCGTCACCTTGCCTAGCCTGAGCCTCGAGTGGTTTCCGGGCCAGGACTTGGTCAACCCCTTCCTGAGGGCCGAAGGGGTCGAGATCCGCAGGGAAGAAGACTGTTACTCCTCAATAGCGGTGAAGGTGGCTAGGCCCCTGACGAAAGAAATGGTTAACGAAGCTCTAAGGAAAATGAGCCTAGCCCTCGCGGTTTACGAGAGGGTCAGGGAGGCCCAAGAGGACGTCGCTGTGAGACTAGCCAAGGAGATCGCAGAGAAGAAGAAAGTCTAAGGGCGTCTGAACAGAATTATAAACGGGGAGAAAAATCAGAATAGGAGTAGAGATGCCCCGCGAGCTGACACCGTTGGAACAGCTTCAGCTGATGATCCCCGGTTACAGGGGCTACAAGGTCAAGGACCTCATTTGGCAGGACGACATGCTCGTGAGGCGCTACATGATCGACAGGCTCGAGAACGCGAACAACAACTTGGCCAAATACATGTCCGAGATAGCCAGGAGGAGCCCCTTCGACGAGAGGTTAAGAACTATAGACGACCTGACGAGCAAGATAAGGGAGATTGTAGGGGAGATCAATTCGGCACAAAGTGGGGGAGTCGACGTTTACGCAAGATGGAAGATACACGCCGAGCAGTTAGAGCGAATTTACCAGTATGACCTCCAGCTCGTGGGCCTAGCGTCTCAGGTCGAGAAACTTTCCGAATCCAGAGACCTCGACTCGATTACAAAGACTTTGGACTCGTTGAGGAAGGCCTGGTGGGACAGGGCTAAACTCTTCTACCCTCCCGAGTTAGCCGGTCAAAAGTGAATTAGACCTATGTTGATTAAGTTTTTATGCAGATGATGAATTAGAAAGTTCCTGAGAAGATTATGTCCATATCGATTAGGGGACAGGTAATATCGACCGAGAAGGAGGACGGCACCTCATACATGGCTTCAAACGTGCTTGTATTCAGGTACCCTAGGGAGTACATAACATCGAAGTCCTTGATCATCGTTCAGCCCACGGAAATGGCGGTCGTGGTCATCCAAGGCCAGGTAAGGGCTGTCCTGCCACCAGGCTCTCACAACATACAGACCCCCCAGAACCCGCTCTCAGCGGTCCTCTCGCAGTTGAGGTATACCCAATTGCCTTACGACACAATAGTTTACTTCGTGTCCACGACGAGGCACGAGGTGAGGATTACCGGGGTCTCGCAGACCGACGACTTAGTTCCCCTCGAGTACGAGGTCGCCGCCTATTTCAGGGTGTCCAAGCCCGAGCTCTTCGTCACCAACATCCAGTTCTCCGGGCTCACGTTTACTGACGCCGACCTCGCACACTACATTTCACCGATAGTGGACCAGGAAGTCGCTTCCATTCTCAACCACGTCAAGCTAACCGAGGTCTTCAAGAAGTTCGCCGACATATCCACGGCCGTCACAGGAGCCCTCAAGCAGTTCCTCGCCGAAATCGGGGTAGACCTGTTCTCGGTTAGGGTGACCAGGCTGGTACCGCAGGACCCTGAGCTGAGGAGGATAATACAGCTGAGGGACTTGGGTCTTGAAGTGTACGACGCGGTGAGGGCCGGACTCGCGAGGATCATGGCTGAGAAGAGCGACCCGGCGGCGGTAAACATGATTTTGGGAGTGCCGTATTATCCCAACCTGTCCACTATAGTTACACTAGGAGATCAGTTCAGCCTGCTTAAGGCGGTCGAGAAGAAAGGAGGGGAGGAGGAGGGAAAACAGGGTGAACAGCAGTAGCGTGAGAGAGCTCAGCTGGGAGATGGCCACCGCGGTAGGGTACTCGTTCGTCTTGACGTTCGTAACCTTCGTAGTCTCGGCCGCAGTCAAGCTCTTTTACCCTCCCTCCTTCATTGGAACCGCGCCCCTTCTGGATCTGATAATATCTCCCGCTGTCGGTGTGATCCAGCTCATCGTCCTAGGCCTGATGTGGGCTTTCGTGGCCCCCACCATGCCTTTGAGATCCGAACTGAGGAACGTGAGGTCTGTCGCGACTTTTACCACGCTGGGGTACCTGTTCTTCTCAATGCTACCCTACGCTTTCCCCGGAGTGATTAGCCAGTACCCTCAGAGCTTCTTGGGGCTACTCGTCGTCGCCAACGTCCTTAACGGGGCTTTCGCGGGGGCGATGGCCCACAAGTTCAAGGTTTGAGCCTTCCTAAGAAACCCGCCTTCTTCAGCACGACGTACTCAACGATAAGCTCTGCGAAGGCCTTCCTTTTGTCCTTAGCCCTTTCCGCCGTGTATACGATCGAGTTGAGTTCTATCCCGCTCAGGTTCCTTATCCAAACGACCACAGGCGGAAACACCACATAGACTCCCCTGCCTCCCTGGTAAACCGAGATACCACCTTCCTCAAGTACCTTCTCACCCTCCACTTCTAGGTCGCCCACGAAGCGGTCGAGAACTACGTCTACTAGGTCTTTCCACTCCTCCCCGAGTAGACCTTCGAGTTCCTCCCTGTCCAACTCCCCCCACTTCGGGTCGTTCATGAACTTTCCTCGCCTTTGTGCTTGAAAGTCCTTCACGAGTCGTGCCTCGCCGTGCTTTTGCGAGGCCTCCCGAGTCCAGGCACTTCGTCACCCGAGACTCCTAGAGTGAGAGGCTTCAGCCCTTCGCTCGACTCGGCCGATTTTATACATCATTTTAAATATACGAAAAGAGATTATCACACTCGTGGGAGAGAAACCTGTCCTAAGTAAACCCGACCTACTGAGAGGGATAGCTGTGAGCGCGGTGGCCGCGGTCGCTATCTTGGCCTTGCTCGTTCAGTTGCAGGCGTTCGGCTACAAGTACGCCTTCTCGTTGCCGGCGAAGTTACAGATGTTCATCGTCTGGCTACTCGCGATCCCAGCAGCTTACTTCTACATGAGGTCGAGGCTGTCCAAGGCCTGGGTGCTCAAGACGTTCGCCCCTTTGGCCATAGCGACTACCGCCTTAGGGCTGAGCCTCCTGCTCCTCTACGACTCCTTCATGGGCCTAGAGCTCATAATCCTAGGCTACTTCTTTGAGCCGATCGCCGGGATAAGCATTTACCTTACGGTTAAGAGGTACGGTCTGGCCAGCCTCCTCTTCTTCCTGGGGGCCGTAGCCTACACGGCGGGGTTGCCGCTATACCTTTACGACTTCGGCTACCTCTCGATAATCGGGGACTCCGTCAAGTTGGCGGGGTTGCTGGCACTCGTTCGGCTCTTAGGCGGGGAAGGCCCTAATAGGTGAGGTTCTAGCCTTTAAAGAAAGCCTCGAATATTGAGGAGAATTGACGGAGGAAGGTTCGAGGCGGCCAGTAGAACTTCAGCCTTGGGGCGTCCACGTACCGTTCACGCTCGTCGCGGCAGTTTACTTCGTGTCGGGAGGGCTCAGCCTCAGGTTCGGGGCCTTCGATCACGACTACCTCATGATGGCCGGAGCTTACGCCCTATACGAGGGCATGTTCCTCAGGCTGTTCTTTCCGGCGACTAAGTACATCTGGTCGCACGTCGCAACCCTGGCCACGATCGCGATACCCCTCCCGCAGTCCCAGGCGGTTTCCGCCACTTTTCTGACTTACGTCATGTACCGGGGCCTGAAGGACGTGAGGAGCTACGGTAGCAGGTTCCCCGTAAACGCGCTGGTTCTGGCCTCACCTGTTCTCGCAGTCCTGTTCTGGACGGGCTACGTTTTCACGGGCTATTACCAGTTGCTCTTCCCCCCGCTCGTGAGCTACGTCCTTGGAATTAACGTAGGGATCTTCGCCGCGACCTTAAGGACTAAGCCCTTCTTCGGGTGGAGGCAGGCCCCCCTGTTGGCCTTAGCACCCTTCACCTTCGTCCCACAGGTCTTCGGACTATTGGACTTGGTCTACTCGGGTGTGATGCTCGTGAGGGCCGGGACGCTGAGGTCTACTTCTAGCTTCGTCGTCGCCTCGTTCTTGATCTCGGGCCTGTTCTCCCTCCTCGACTTCGACTTCGTGCACGCGTTCGCCATCGGGTTCATGCTGGTCTCATTTGTAAACTGCATAGTCTACAGCACGTCTAGGTACAACTTCGACGGGGCTTTCCACCTGGTCTCCGTGCTTTCCCTCCTCGCTTCGAACGTGGCTTGGCCGTTCTTAAGGGAGGCCTCCTTCGCCTTAACTGCTATGGGCCTCGTCGCTTTCGCCCTGGCCATAAGGCACAACTTGACCTTCCAGGCCATTAAGTATGGGATCAGCCAAGTCTACCTGAGGCAACAGTTGGGTGGCGAACAGAGTTAAATTGCGATGTCGGTAACTACTCCCAGTTTGAGGGTCTCGCTAGTCGCCGTGGCCGCTTTGACACTCCTCCTCCTGAGCCCCGTTATTCTCTTCAAGCCCTCGGCGCTCCTGAGCAGCTATCAGGTCAGGCTGGAGTCCTATCAGTACCCGGTGAACGTCGAGGTCGTGGGCTCCTACTTTCCCCCAATAGTCTACCCCGGGGCGTTCGCCCAAATCACGCTACACAACAACGAGAACTACTCGGTAGTGGTGTACTACGTTAAGGTGAACGGCGTCACGGAGCAGACAATCCCCTCGACTCCCGTGGTCATTCCGCCTCACGGTAACGTCACTATCCAGGTCCAGGTCTCGGTAGTGGCGAGCAACTACGAGATAGTGGTAGTGATATGAAGGGGAAGCTTATCCTCCTCTCCAGGGCGGTCTACGCCATAGCCTGGTTCTTCGTGGCCCCAGCAGTCCCAGGGATGCTCAAGGCCTACGGGCTGGAGAGCTCCTTCGCTTCGCTTGTAGTGTCCTCGTTCTTCGTGGCGACTGGCCTGATGCAGGTCCCCTCCGCCCTAGTATCGTCGAGGCTCGGGGCTAAGAGGGCCTACTCCCTAGGGCTCATGATCATCGGGGCGAGCGAGATGGCGCTGGGGTTGGCGAAGAGCCCTACTGAAGTGTTGGCGTTCTACTTCCTCACCGGAGTCGGGGCGAGCCTCTTCTTCTCCTCGGCCGGCGGAACTCTGGCCAGGCTGAACCAGGGCGAGGAGCAGAAGGCGATGGGGCTTTACAACGCCCTTTTCTCAGTCGGCGGTACCTTCGGGCTACTCCTCGGCCCCCTCGAGGCGCTCTACGGGTTCGGCCCGGTGGCGGTGGTAGTGGGTTCCGTTACAGCCATCTTAGGTTTGCTCAACCTCCTCTCCGACTATCCTAACTACTTCGCAGAGGCTAATGGGAGGAACGCGGTAGCTTTAGCGCTCATGGCCTTGGCAACGAGCGGAGTCTGGGGGGTCTACTATCTCGTGACGGAGCTGTTCCCTACTTACGTTTACCTTGCCTACGACGTCCCTCCTTCCGAGTCCTCCCTCATTGAGACGTTAGCTACGTTGGCTTCTGCGGCCGGAGGGTTCTCCCTTCTGTTGTCCAGGAAGAGCCTCGCCAGGCCGTTCGAAGTCCTGGCCGTCTCCGCCCTCGGCGTTGCCCCCGCGGTCTTAATATACTTCAGGGAGCTGTGGGCGATAGGCCTCCTCTTGTTGGGCTTCTTCAACGAGATGGCCATTAGCGTGATTTACGCCTACACGTTGTCCCTTTCCGGCCAGAGGTCGGGCACGTTAGGACTCGCCATAATAAACTCGGGGGAGATCCTGGGCGGGGTGGCCCTGTTCACGCTGGCAGGAATAGACTTACAGAGCTCCTTCGCCCTAGCGACCGCGGTCTCGCTCGCCGAGCTCGCCTTCGTCATGCCCATATCGAAGTTCGGGTCGAAAGGGTTCAGCGGAAAGTGACTTTGGGGAAAAAGGAGTTGATGTTCCTAGCCGAAAAGATCAGAGCCTCTGCTCTTTGGTCAAGCCCTCTAACCTCTCCACTCTTAATTTGTAAACGGCGATCGAGACGGCCCAGGTCGCCGCGAACAGGGCCACTATCATTACCCCTAAGTTCAGCCACCACACTTCCATCACCGTCGCGATCCAGTCCCACAGTCCGCCACTTAGGTTGAACTCGCTCTGTATCAGTCCTAGGGTTTCGAGGGTACCGACTACCCAGGCCACCATGACGGAGATTATTGTCATGGTGAGGTTGTACCATATCTTCCTGAGCGGCTTGTCGAAGGCCCACCTGTAGGCTGAGGTCATGAAGAAGCCGTCCGCCGTGTCCAGAGTGGTCATCCCCGCGGCGAACAAGAGCGGGAACACTAGCAGGCTGTAGAGTGGCACTGACGTTGTGGCCGAGGCTATTGCGGAGAGCGCTAAAAGGGCTGTCTCGGAAGCCGTCTCAAAGCCCAAACCAAAGAGGAAGCCGATTGGGTAGAGGTAGTACTGCTTGTCGACTATCTTGAAGAGCCTGCCGAAGTACCTCGCCATGAACCCCCTCTTCAACAGGAGCTGGCTCAGTTCTTCCTCCTTAAGGCCCTCCGTCCTTAGCCTCTTGTATATCTCGTAGATCTCGAAGAACACCAGGAAGTTCAGGAGGCCTATCACGTACAGGAACCCAGCGCTGATCAACGTGCCTATCAAGCCTCCTATGGCCTGGAGTTCTGGTATGTAGGACTCGATAGCCCTCGTGCTCACCATGAGGAGTACGGACAGAATAATGACGACGCTCGAGTGTCCCAGGGAGAAGAAGAGCCCCGCGAACCTGGCGTCCTTACCTTCCTGGGTGAGCTTCCTGGTGGCGTTGTCGATGGCGGCCAGGTGGTCTGCGTCCACCGCGTGCCTGAGACCGAAAGTATAGGCCAGAATTCCCAACGTCACGACTGTGACCGCTTGTCCCTCATAATCCACCGTACCTAGCTGACTGCTCAGCTCCATTAGCCAGAGGAACAAGAGCCCGGTTATCACGGCCTCTACCGCGAAAAAGACTATTAGAGGGGCGAAATTCCTCGCTTTCGAACCTCCTGCCATACAACACTCGCCGACAAAGGGAAAGGCGGAGGGGGTTAAAAAATGGACATCATATCCACACGTGAATTTTTTTATATATAGTACGATCTTTCCTGCAGTCATCCTTCGGCATGTTATTAATGCGAGTTACGCGTATGCCGATTCCGCCGCCGCGCACAAATCCGACCTTCCGCCCGACTCGAAACAACATTTACATAATCGCTCGCCAGACTTCTTCTCGTTGGACTCATACGACCGCTTCGAAGGGGTCACCGACGAAGAGCTCAGGAAAGTATACGACAAAATTCCCAAAAGCTACGACAGGGCCAACAGGCTGATCAGCTTCGGCCTAGACGTCAAGTGGAGGGTAGAGCTGGCGAAAAGCGTGCTGAAGTTCGAAAACGAACCGGCTACCGTGCTAGACGTGGCCTCAGGGAAGGGGGAGACCACCTACGTCTTTCAGAGGCTTGGGGTCAGGGCGTTTTACGTCTTAATCGACTACGCGGAAAACATGCTGAAGAACGCGCTAGTGGAGGACGACAAAGTCCTGGCTTCATTCGACCACCTGCCCTTCAGGGACGACAGCTTTGACGTGGTGGTAAGCACGTTCGCCTTGCACGCGGCGGACGACTACGAGGCGGTCGTTAAGGAAATGGTGAGGGTATCGAGGAAGGTCTTAGGAGTGATAGCCATGGGCAAACCGAAGGAGGGTCTGCTGAGGGCCTACTTGAGCTTCTACCTAAAGTCCGTCGTGCCCAAGTTGGCCTGTCTAGGCGGGGCGAACCCGAAGGATTACGAGAAGATATACGAGATTTACGCCAAGAAGGGCAAAACGAACGACTATTACGTGACTGTCGCCTCCAAGTACTTGGACTTGAAGATGGTAGAGGAGAAGGCCCTGAAGCTGTTCTACGCCTACGTGGGTTTAAAGAAGAAGGTTAAGCCCTAGCTTTGGCTGTTCGCTCCGCGTTGATCAGGAGGAACGCCCCGACCAGCGGGAAGGCGAAGTACCACGCTACTGGGAACTCCACTGCCTGAAGACCGGCCAGAACGACTCCGGTGACGGCTTTGCCCGTGTAAAGGATGGCGGTATTCGAGGTGGAGTACCTAGCTCCGAAAATGTCTGTGACGAACGTCAGGAAGAGCGTGAGCAAAGCACCGCCCGAGAGTCCCACGAGTACAGTCCCGAGAAGCCTGAGCTCCGCGGGGCCCAAGAGGCTCAGCACTCCCACAGCTTCTAGCCCCATCGCGATCATCAGCGACTTCGCCCTCCCCAGGCTGTCCGAAATCCTGCCGAAAAGGGGCCTAGCCAAACCGCTGGCCAGCGGGAACGCTATAATCGCGAGGGCCTCCACCCCGGTGCCCTTCACTAGTAGGTACAGGGAAGACGAGAGTAAGAGTAACGGCAGAGTGGATATGACGAAGGAAAAGTAGAGGAGCCAGAAGCTTACTTCCCTGACCGTCCTTGCCGGCGACTTGCCCGCCAGTCCAGAGGGGTAGCTCACGAGGAAGGACAACGGGAACACCACGGCTAACCCTATCAAGCCCAAGACTAAGGCCACGGAGTAGTAGTCCCTCTGCATCAGTATCCAGGGGTTCGCGATGAACCCTCCCAGGCCGAAGCCTAACGAGACGAGTCCGACGTAAAAGCCCCTCCTTTCAACGTACCACTTGCTCGCCAGGTTGATGGCTACGCCGTAGAGGACGCCCTCCCCGAAGCTGCCTACTGACCAAACCGCGAGGAACAAGGCGTAGTCATAGGTCGCAGAGCTGAGGAGCCACCCCAACGACGTCATTAGGGCGGAGGCCACCGAGACCCTCCTGACGCTGAAGTAATCTGCGAGTAGTCCCCCCAAGACCTGAGAGACACTCGAGACGACGACAAAGGTCGAGAATATTACGGAGAGCTGGAGCTTGTCGAACCTGTCTAGAAGCAAGGGGTAAACGGCGTTCCAGCTGTACTGGTAGAGGGAGTTGTACAGCATGAAGGCGAGGCCTATAGCGACGTAGACGCCTTTACGCACTCGAGGTGGTTTATACCTAGGCTAAATAAGGGATTCTGTGGCTAACCGCCCTGAACCCCTTCAGTCCCGATCATCGGCTCGAACTTCCTCCTCTCTTCTACCCTTTTCCTCCTCCACTCGGTCAAGTACTTCGCGACCAGGATCAGTAGGACCAACTGCCCGAAGTCGAAGTTGAGGCTACTGACGATAGTCCCCGCGTTGTGGTAAGTGACCACGATGAAGAAGGGGACGACCTGCATCTGGGGCTCCCAGTACCTGTACACCGCGAAGAAGTTCAGGTAGTTCAGGGCGACGAAAGCGAATCCGGAACCCTCGATCAGCAGGTTCAGCGACTGCCTCCTGCTGCCCCAGAACAACACGGTGGTGGCCAGGAAGGTTATCAGGGCGAGGAAGGCCGAGAAGGAGAGGTAAACAGGAGGGGCTAAGCTGATCAATCCGTCAGGGGTGACGCCCACCAACCTCTCGTTGACCGGGGCTAAGGGGCCCAAAATGACGAAGAGGATCACGAGCCCACTGGAGACCGCTAACACCTTAATGGCCCTCTCTATCATGCCTCACCGCCTTGTATATCCTGTACGCGAAGTAAATTACGATTGCAGCCGCGACCAAATAGAGGTACCTCGTGTCCGACTCTATTAGGGCAATAACCCTTTGTCCGTAACTGTAACCCAGGTAGGCCAGCACGAAGTCCCATATGGTGTGGCCTATGAAAGTGAGGACTATGAAGAGGAGAAGGTTCATCCTGCCGACGCCCGCGGGGTAGGATATGAGCGCCCTCAGTGCCGGGACGAACCTGAGGAAGAAGACCGCGTAAGCGCCGTACTTCGCGAACCAGGCCCTCACCGAGTTCAGCTCCTTCTTCGTTATGCCCACGTACTTCCCGTACCTCTCCAGGATCCCGTAACCCAAGTACGCCCCCACCGCGTAGGCTATCAAGGACCCCACTAGGCTCCCCAGAGTCCCCACCATGACTCCCGTCACGAAGTCCATTTGGCCACTTGACGCCCACACTCCGACCAAGGGCATTAGAACCTCACTTGGGACTGGCCCCCCTAGCCCCTCGACGACCATCAGCAGGAATAGCTCGAAGTAGTTAGGTTGGAGCGCGTCTAGGAAGTTCACGGAAGCGTAGATTTCAGTACCCTTTTTATTTCTATTCAGAGGATTTAAATACGTCGAATAGATATATCGAAAAGACCTCGCTTGAAGAGGGAGACTAAAGTACTGCTGACCCTTCTGCTTATCCTCCTCTTGATAAACTACGTGGAGACGATGGTTGCCCCGGCCCTGCCCACGATTCAGAACGACTTCAGCACTAACGAGGAGACTGTCTCCTGGGTCACGACGGCTTTCACGATCTCGGCAGCGGTATCGGCCCCTATCGTGGGGAAGTTGGCCGACGTCCACGGTAAGAAGAAGACGCTCGCTTCGGTCCTGCTCGTCTATGCCTTCGCGGTTTTTGTCGCGGGGATCTCGCCCAACGTTTACACGCTGATACTAGCGAGGGCGGTACAGGGCATAGGGTTCGCCGCTTTCCCCATCTCAATTGCTATAATCTCCGACCTCCTCCCGCCTCAAAGGATAGCACAAGCTCAGGGAATATTGAGCGCGACATTCGGGATAGGCACGGCCGCTGGCCTCTCTTTAGGTGCAGTAATAGATCAAAACCTAGGGTGGCAGACCGCCTTTCACATAGCCTTCGTGGGGTCTCTCGTGACGACCATGATAGCGATGAAAGTCGTCCCAGAGACCGGGAAAAGGGTGAGGGAGAAGGTCGACTTGATCGGAATGACTCTCATCGCGTCGGGCTCGAGCTTGATACTCCTCTACATCAGCGAGGGGAACTCCTGGGGGTGGCTCTCGGGGCCTGAGATCCTTGTCCTCTCCGCAGGGGCGTTGTTGCTTTACGCTTTCGTCGTCTGGGAGTCGGTGACGGAGGAGCCCATGATCAGGCTCGAGCTGTTCAAGATAAGGAACTTCGCGGTAGCCAACGTGGTCGGGATGGTGTCCGGGATAGCTGTGTTCCTCCTCTTCTTCGGGGTAATTTACTACGCCCAACTGCCCTGGCCCTTCGGACTCGGCAAGGACCAGATAAGTGCGGGGATGGCCCTGGCCCCAGGCACCCTGGGGATGTTGATCGTCGGCCCCATCATTGGTAAGACCCTCAACAGGGCGGGGCCCAAGCCAATACTAATATCAGGCGGTGCGGTGCTGGGGCTGGGCTTCTTCCTCAATCTGGTGCACAGGTCGAGCCTCTTCGACTTGACTGTAAACGGCTTCGTCACGACGATCGGGATAGTAATGATGTTAATACCCCTGGTCAACATGGTCGCGGTGTCCCTGCCCCCAGAGGCGAGGGGAGTCGGCATGGGCATCAACACCCTCATAAGGCAAATAGGGGCCTCGATAGGCCCCGTCCTAGCCTCGAGCATCATGACGGCATTCCAGTCCTCTTTCGTCAACCAGATGGGGAACACCTACGTGGTTGAGACCCTCCCTGGGAGCGACTCTTTCAACGCCTTGTTCGCAACGGGGATAATAGTTACCGCGATCGCTGTGGCCTTCGCGACGCTGGCGAAGAACTACAGGTTAGAAGCAGGGGTTCAGCCCGCAGCCCACTGAGAGCCTCAACAGCTTCACGTAATCGACCAGTCGCCTGAAGAGGGAGAGGGCCTCTTCAGCCTCCCTCGCCTTCCTCGAGAGGACGTAGAACGACTGGTTATGTATGCAGTAGTGCGGTATCGCCGAGCCGTACTCCCCGCACTCCCTCGCGTAGACCCTCTTGAGGCCCTCGAAGTCGGCTTGGAAGAGTTTCGGCTTCACGAAAACCTTAGCGTTCCCGTAGAAGAAGGCCTCGTTCCTCGTCTCTCCCAGAGCTACTAGAACCGCCCTGGCGTTGTTGATGGCCTCGTCGTACGGCAGGAGGGTGTAGAGGTCGTCGAAGTAGAGCCTCTTCTCCTTGACTTCGAACTCTGTGTCAAGGCAGTTAGCGGGCTCCAGCTCGACCACGCTCTTGCCGTCGGTACAGACGCCCTTGCTGTAACCCCCACACGCCTTACCGTCCGTGAGGCAGACCTTCAGCCTCACGGTAAGAGCTCACTCTCGGGTTTTCCTTAGCTCGACCTCCTCTATAACCGCCTTGACGAACTCCAGAGCCCCCCTCAACCCGACGAAGGAGCCCGCAACGGCTAGTATCGTCATGAGGAGGAAATACCCTAACCCGTAGCCCATGGCCTCTCCGTACACGGTCATGATGAAGGTCATGACTAGGATCGCTACACCGACCAAAGCCTGAACGATGAACTTACCTGAGCCAGCAGGCAACCTCATGGCCGGGCTTCACCCCCTTTAGCGGGGGTTCCTCCTTATAGCACCTGTCGAAAGCGTAAGGACACCTCGTGTGGAACCTGCATCCAGGAGGGACCTTCGCCGAGCTGGGGATCTCGGAAAACTGCTTGATGGGTAGGTCGGGGATAGTTTTAAGGTGCTTCAGGTCTGGCGACGCGGCTATAAGGAGCTGGCTGTAAGGGTGCATGGGCTCCGAGAAGAACGCCTCTGAAGAGGCGGACTCCATTATCCTGCCCAAGTAGAGCACGGAGATCTTGTTGGCGAAGACCTTCGCGACTGCAAGCTCGTGGGTGATCATGACGATACTTATCCCCAAGTCGGAATTGATCGAGTTCAGCAGGTCGATGATCTCCCCCTTGAGTGAGGCGTCCAACATCGAGACCGGCTCATCTGCCACGAGGAGCTTGGGCTTAAACAGGAGGGCCCTCGCTATTCCCAGCCTCTGCCTTTGTCCCCCCGAGAGCTGGAAGACGTAGTAACCCAGGTAGTCCAGAGGTAACGAGACCCTGTCCATGATCTCCCTGATCCTCTTGTCCGCCTCGTCTCCCTTCACCCCCGCGTAGTTCAGGGGGATCCTCAGCACGTCCCTCACCCTCATTAGGGGGTCAATGGCGGAGTACGGGTCTTGGTAGATCATACCGACGTTCCTCATGTACTCCTTCTTGGCCTTTCCCCTGAGCCTGTAGGGGTTGACAGGATCGCCGTCGAAGTAGGCTATTACCTCACCGGAGGTGGGCTTCTGGAGGCCTACCAGCACCCTCCCCAGAGTCGTCTTCCCGCTCCCCGTCTCGCCGACTACGGCCACCTTCTCTTTCCTAAGAACAGCGAGGGTCACTCCGTCAAGCGCCTTCATGACGACTCTCTTACCGCTGAATATCGAGCCTTTCTTGAAGTAGACCTTCACGTCCTTTACTTCAATTAGTTTGGAGCTTCCAGCAGGCTGCATAGTGGTTCTCACCAGCCTTAAGCATCGGGGGCTCCTTCTCCGCGCACACGGACATCTTCACGGGGCACCTGGGCTCGAACCTACAGCCCTTAGGCGGGTTAACCAAGCTGGGCATTGAGCCGGGAATCCCAACGACCCTGTCCTTGTCCAGGGTCGGGACGGCCTCCATTAACGCCCTCGTGTACGGGTGGGCCGGCGTCTTCACGACGCTCTCGAGAGGCCCTCCCTCGACGATTTTACCTGCGTACATCACGTAGATCCTGTCGGCGATCATGGAGAGGAGGGCTATGTCGTGGGTGATGAACATAATCGTGATCCCCTCCTCGTCCCTCAGCCTCTTGAATAGTTTGAGGATTTGAACCTGAGTAACGACGTCTAAAGCGGTAGTTGGCTCGTCCGCTATCAGGAACTTGGGCTTCATCGCCAAGGCCAAGGCTATAAACGCCCTCTGCTTTTGCCCTCCCGAAAGCTCGTGGGGGTACTTCTCGGCAATGGTCGGGTCGAGGCTTACCAACTGCAGGAGCTCCCTAGTCCTCTCCCAGTAGTCGCCCTGATAGCCGTGGACTTTCAGGGTCTCGAAGAACTGATCCCTGATCTTGAACGTGGGGGAGAAGGAGTTCATCGATGCCTGGAACACCATGGCTATCTTCTTCCACCTGTAGTTCCTAACGAACTCGTCCATCGGCAGGGAGAGGATGTCCCTGCCCTCGAAAAGTACCCTCCCTCCCATGATCCTGCCCGGCGGGTAGATTAGCCTCATTATGCCCAACCCTAGGGTGGACTTCCCCGAGCCGCTCTCCCCCACTAGGCCGACTATTTCCCCCCTCTCTACCTCGAGGCTCGCGTCGTCCACCGCCCTGACGAAGCCCTTGGGGGACTCGAAGTAGATCTTGAGGCCCTCCACCTTCATCATCTGACGTTCACCCTCGGCGAGACTATCCTGTCGATCGCGTAGCCTATCATCACGAAGGGGGCGGAAGTCACGACTATCATGAGCCCTGGGAACAGGATCCACCACCACCAGCCGTTCAGAGGGGCCTGGTTGGCTTCGGCGGAGTTCAGCATCTCGCCCCAGCTCACCAAGTCCTGCGGGTAGACCCCGAGGAAGGCGAGGGTCTCGATGAGAGTTATGGCCGCGGGGATCCCGAGCACGGTATAGGCGATAGCGAAGGGCAGGAGCCTGGGAACCACGTGGGTGAAGAACGACCTATACTTTGGAACCCCCAGGATCTGGTCGGCCTCCACGAACTGGAGCGACCTCACCGAAATCGCGGCGGCCCTCGCGATGATGCCGTAACCCGGCCAGGAGAGCAACGAGATGAGGAGGATTTCCGCCAGAATCGAGATGCCAGTCGTGAACACGTAGTTCATTACTACGAGGAAGGGGAGCACTGGCAGGGCCAGAACCACCAGCATGAACCACTGCATGACGTCGTCTTTCCTACCTCCCAGGAACCCGCTCAGGCCGCCGTAAAGCACTCCGATCCCCACGGAGATCACGCTGGTTAACACCGCTAAGAGCAACGCGCTCGGGAGGCCCATCAGGATCCCTAAGTCTATTGGCCTGCCGTAGACGTCTGTACCCATCAGGCCGTAAGAGCTCCCCTGGAGGTTGATCGTTAAGGTGGAGCCGTTGAGAGGCTTGGCGGAGTAAACGAGCACGCTGAAAGTGTATGTCCCCTGCAGGGTCTGGTCTAGCATGTTCTCGTTGTCCACGCCGAAGATGCCCTCGACCACGGTCTGAGCTGTAACCTGGGACGGGTAAGCCCCCGTGTATTTGTATATGAGCCCAGCGATCGCGTTCTTTACCTGGGGGGATGTAGCGAGGACTGGGAAGGAGTTGCCCAGGGAGATCGACACCTGCACTCCGTCCGGTTTCGTTATCGTCAAGTAAGCGTTCAATATCCCCGAGGCGTTAGAGATCGTGATGACGAGCCCTGACGGGAAGCCCGAGTACGCGAACTGGTACTTAACCTCCCCTGAGTAAACGTAAACCCCGCTAGATTGGGCCGTCAACGATAGGGGAACGTTCAGGACTTCGCTCGGTGGGTTCTTGAAACCGTTGAAGTAGTTTATCCAATACGGCGGCACGTGAGCTGGGTAATTCACCCAGGCCCCCGGGTTGAACCAATCGTGGTAATAGCTTTGGGGGATCGCGACTTGGGCGTAGACCGCTAGGGCCGAGAGGACTACTATCCAAGCTAAGCCGACCTGGACTAGCCTGGATCTCAAGAGGCTCTTGACTAGCGCCTTGATGCCGAACTCCTCGCTAATCCTCGCCCACCCTTATCCTGGGGTCTAGAACGCCATATATGAGTTCTCCCAACAGCAGTCCAGCCAAAAGGACTAAGGTAGTCACGTAAAGCACGCCCAGCATTACTGGGACGTCGTTCTCTAGTATCGCCTCGTAGGTTAGTAGACCCATGCCAGGCCATTGGAACACGACCTCCGTAGTGAGGGAGCCGGTAATCGACACGGTCAAGGCCAGGAGGACTTGGGTCACTATAGAGGGCGAAGACGCCCTCAACACGTGTTTAAAGAGGATTATCCTCTCCGGAACCGCCCTGGCCCTCAGGGCTACGACGAAGTCCTCGCTCATGGTGCTGATCACGAGGCTCCTCACAACGTAGGCGAACCCCCCTACCCCCACAATGATTATCGAGATCAGGGGCAAAGCCATGTGACGGAGCACGTCCAAAGCTAAGGCTAGAGGATCCTTCGGCGGAGGGACGCTAGTTATTCCGCCGGGCGGGAAGAG
>JBMFJH010000017.1:0-35279 GCA_049973945.1 Thermoprotei archaeon | reverse complement strand
CCCGTCCCCTTTGACCTAGCTCGGGCACCCCCGCAAATTAAGAGTAAACCCGGTAGGTCTAAAAAACCTTAGTCCCTCACGGTCTCTAAAACGGAGACTATGTTCCAAATGGCCGTCCTGGTGTGGGACGGCATGTTGGGGTCTTGGCTTATTTCCTCCAAAATGCCGATCGCGTTGGCTGCCCTGACTCCGGGGCTCAAGTTAGTGAGTTGCAACTGCCTTATCGCGTCGGTCGCGGCCCTCCTGATGTTCCTCGGCACGGCAGTGTCGTTGACTATCTTCTGGAGCATAATTATGGCCTGCTTAATTTTAGCCTCGTTGTCGTACAGGCTCAAGGTCTCACCCCCTAGAAAATTTTAGGAAACTCGGTCTATGGAATATGCTCTGAGGGAATAAAAGTGAGCGTGGACAGGGACGAGGGAGTAAAGAGGGCGGCAGAGCTCCTCAAGCAGGGCGCGACGATGCTTGACCTCGCTTGTCCTCTCGATGGGTTACCATTGTTCAGGCTTAAGAACGGGGACGTGGTTTGCCCCATTCACGGTAAGGTCTACGTCGTAGAGAACGAATCGGAAATGAAGCAGATCCAGGGTCAGGCTATACTCGAGAGGGCTGAGGAAGCCCTAATGAAGGGGATTGACGTGATGAGTCAGAGGCTAGTGAAGGACCCAAGCGACCCGGACGCCGTGGTTCAGATGTTAAGGCTACTCGACGCGCTCGAGAGGCTCAGGAAGATAAGAGCCGAGACTCAAGGTAAGAAATGACGTCGTTCATTACTTCGTCCAGTCCCCTGTTCGCGTCAATCACTACGGCGTTGCAATCCTTCGCAATCCTGAGGTAAAGGTCCCTCACCCTTTTCAGCGACTCGTATTTGGCCGAGTAGGCTAACGTGTCCCTCTTTAGCCTCTTCAACGCGGTTTCGACGTCCAAGTCCAGGACGAAGGTTAACCACGGCTTTGGGAACTGGGAAGACAGCGCCCTCAGCCACTCTAAGTCAACACCTAAGGCCCCTTGGTAAGCCAAAGTCGAGCAGTAGTACCTGTCGAACACATAGAAGTCCGCGCTCAATTCCAAGACCTTCCTCAAATGGAGGGCCCTGTCTGCGGAGAAGAGGAGCGCTAAGGCTACGGGGTCCTTCCACCTAGTCGACTCTATCAGCTCGATTACCCTCTCGTCGAACGGCTCGTGCGTTAACACTACCTTGTAACCTAGTTTAATCAAATGAACCGCTATGGCCCTCGCTATCGTGGTCTTTCCGCTACCGTCGATCCCCTCGACGGCGATTATTCTCTGCACTTCCTGAAAGAGTAGGGCAACTCCTCATAAAACTCGTTTAGCCTGTAGTTCCCCAATATTGTGCCGTCGAATTTGTCCACTGGACTTTCGACAAACGCCTCGTCCCCTTTAACGGTGAGGAGGCCCGCACCGATTACTCTGCCGTTCAGAGTCAAGCCCGCGTACAGCCTGTCGACGTTCACCACGTAATCCGCGAGGCATTCCCCAGTCGTCTCTACGGCCTCCCCGAACGCCTCGAAAAGCCCTTCTGCGAGCCTCATTCCAGCGATCTTGCTCACGTCCTCCCTGTGCCTTTTAGACCCCATGAAGTAGGCCCTGTAGGCCATAGCCCTGAAGGCCCTCCTCCTTTCCCTGTCCCTCTTGCTTATGACTGGCGGGGTCTCGAGGCTCACCACCCTCTTCCCCAAGGACTTAATCGCCTCCGCTATCCTCTTGTCCGTGACTACGATGTAGTCCGGGTCTACCAGCTCTATCGTTTCTAGCTTATGTCGAAACGCCATGAAGCCGTGAACCCAACCGTCAAGGTCAACGACAGCGGACTTCTTTACTAGGGACGAGACCTGCTCCGCGTGGAGCCTCGGGTTTGTCGAGGGCTTTATTGAACCAAAGAACTTCAGCTCGTCGAAAGTGAGGTGGTGGAACTTGAGCTTGCCCTTTACTCTGCTCGATGCCACAGAAGCTATGAACCCCGGCAGGAAGAGGGAGTTTTGGCCTACGTCGGCGTCGACGAGGACTTCGGCCGCCCCCAAGTTAATCAGGGTCTTTGCGAAGTACGACTTCCCCGTGTCACCGGGGCCAAGCACTACGAATTTGCCAGAAGTGGTCGCCAATTCCCTCGCTATTAAGTCCCAGCACTGCACGTCCGTAGCCAGGGCTTCGCAGTTGTGTTGCAGTTCACCTTCGTAACAGACCGTGTAAGTCCCCTCCGGCAAAGTTACCTGCTCGAAGTCGATGCCCATTACGCTGGCATTGCCGTTGGATTTCACGGTGCAAGGGCCCTTTAGTACGACCGTCTTCATCACAGCGCCCTCATGGCTATGTTGTAGGCCGCTATAACGTCCTCGGGGTAGTCCCCGTCCAAATAGGCCGTTTTCCGGCTCGTCCTCGCCTCGTTAACGAACTTGACTTCGATCGAACAGGACGAGAGCTTGTTCAGCACTTCTAATCCGAGGGGGTTTCCCACCCCTACTCCCACCACTTCCCTCTTGTGCGGGTAGATCCTCAGGACGGTCTTCACGTAGCTACACAGATTATCCAAGTCCGTCCTCTTCCACTCGAGTATAGTTCCGTCTCCGACAACAACTACGGTCAGCCATTGCCTCGTGTTCGTGTCTATTCCGACCGCTATCTCCTCAAAAGTCTCTTTTCCCATACTGACCGCGACGAGGTTGCCCACAGCCTCCAGTATGTCCCCGTCCAAGTCCGAGTCCCTAACCTCTATCCCTTCCAAGTCCGAGACCGGGACTCCCCTCACCCTCAGCTCCTTGACGAGTTTGTAGTACTTCTTTGGATCCTTCACTAGAACCCTTACGGGCCTCCTGCCCAACAATATAATCCAGGTTCATGAACTTATAAGGAAAGTTGGGCGTTTCCGAGTTCCTGTTTAAGGGAGGCGCGAAGTGCGTATCACTCTACGGCTTAGAAGGCAAGGGGAAGACCTCGATCGCCCTTCAGGCGGCCAAGGAACATAGGCTAACCTATTACATTTCCACGGAGGGTCAGATCGAGGGGAGGATCTCAAGGATGGGCCTAGGCGAGAGGTTGATATTCGCCTTCGCGCCGGACAGGGCTTCGTTCCTCACCGCCCTGGCCGGCCTCTCTAAGATAGACAGACCGTTTGACCTCGTTATAGTAGATACCGCTAACTCCATTTACAGACAGACCTGGAGCCTCAAAGACTTATACTTGCCCTTAGCCCTCCTTAAGGACTTAAGCGTCAGGGGGCCTAGGGTGTTAACCGTCTGGGAGATGTCGACGAATAACAGAGTGGCGGGAGAAAAGATCATGAGGGCCTATTGCGAAAGGGTACTGAGGGCCACTGGTGGGTACATATTGGGGAACAACGAGAGCTGTAAGTACAAGGTCGCACCTGAGGGGGTGCTGGCTTGCCTTTAGAGGCTTACTCGTTACTTTACACGTTCCTCGTTTACTTCCCAGCCTTCGCTGCCAACGGTTCTGCCGTGCTGGTTAGAAAGGGAACACCCATTGATTTCGGTAGAAAGGCTTGGGACGGCAGGAGGATCCTCGGGGACGGGAAGACTTTCGAGGGACTGCTCCTGTCCCTCACGTTCGGAGTAACGGTTGGAGTGATACTGGCCAGGTTCTTGGGATCGGAACTTGTAGTGTACGCGTTCTTCGGCTCTTTCTTCGGCATGCTGGGCGACATGTGCGGCGCCTTCATCAAGAGGAGATTGGGTCTGGAACGAGGAGCCAGGGCCCCCGTACTTGATCAGCTGGACTTCGTGGTTTGTGCCACGCTAGGTCTATATTTGGTCGGTTTCCGCGTTGACATTTACGGCTTTCTCTTCGTCGCTCTAATCGCTTTCGTCATGCACGTTTTGACTAACAGGGTTGCGTATAGACTTAAATTGAAATCAGTACCCTGGTAAAGCCGTGGCAAGAAAAGGCGGAAAGAAGGGTGGTTACTCAGACGTCAACTACGCGGTTCTTCAGGTCGTGCTCATAGTCTTAATGATGTTCCTTATCTTGGGCGCGATCGCGTTCCCCTATTACATTTCGCCAATTACTGCTTCTGGAGCCTCGCAAGCGTTGCCTTACGCTATGCTTAATTTAATCCTTGTAGTCTTCTTCTTAGTAGCCGCTTACTTGCTGGACGAGAAGAACACAGAGCTAGGATCGGTGTTCTTAATCCTTGGCCTGGTCTTGGCCGTAATAATGGTCTGGGCCTACTACGGCGTCGCCGCCCTTAGGCAAGTTTTAATATCGGTGTGATAGATGGTGACGAAGATGGAGGCCGAGAAGGTCACCCTCAGCACCGGAAGGGAGGTCGTCCTGGACGAGAGCACTATCAGGGTGCTAAACAAGTACGTGAGGACTCAGATGACTTTAGAGGAGCTAGCGAGAGAGTTGGGGCTTGCGAGCTGGGAAGAGGCTTACGAGCTCGTACTTAAGGTGCCCGGCTGGAAGATGTGGATACCTTACGTTATGCAAAAGCACCTGGCTTAAGGTTTTCAGGCCTTCTTGTAGCAGTCTGGCTGTACTTCGTAAATGAGGCCGTTTTTCCTGAGTTCTCCTACTAGCTTAGTAGTGGTGGCTTCGTCTAATCCTTCGCCTTTAGCCTCCTTGACGATCTCCTTGAACTTCGCGCATCCGCCTGAACTGCTCAGCTGCGTTATGATGTCGAGGACTTTTGACAGTTTAGTCGTCGCGCTCTTCGGCCTACCGACCATTATCGTGTCGATGTCTATCTTACCGGACTCCACGTCCAGTCCGACGCTCTCCAGGAAGATCCTCATTATGTTCACCGCGCGCATCGCGTCGTCTGCGTCAACAACTTCCTTTAGCGACATCCTCGCGTAGGCCTCAGAGAGCCTTATTAGGGCCTCGAGTTGCCTCGGCGTGATCAGGATCGGGCTGTCCGGCGACTCGGCGGATTTCTTCCTCATCTGGACGAAGAAGTCCATTAGGATCTTCTTGGCCTCCTCCGAGAGCTTGGGTTGTACGTATTTCCTGGCGAACGCGATGTACTTCTTCAGGAAGTCGGGGTCGAAGAAGCCTGCCCTCTTGGGCTGCTGGTGAACTGAAAGTATGTGGGAGGCCAATCTCTGGTCTTCCTCGCCGGGCGTGTCGAGCACGATGAAGATGAGGTCGAACCTTGAGAGGATAGTCGGCGGGAGGTTTATGTTGTCGGTCAGGCTCCTCTCGCGGATGTACCTCCCTAGCTTGGGGTTCCCCGCCGCTATCACTGTCGCCCTGGCGTTCAACTTCGCCACTATTCCCGCCTTAGCTATGGAAACTGTCTGCTGTTCCATAGCTTCGTGAATCGCTACCCTGTCTTCGTCCCTCATCTTGTCGATCTCGTCTATGACCGCAATACCGCCGTCGGCCAAAACGAGGGCTCCTGCCTCTAAGTAGAAGTCTCCCGTTTGTTTGTCCCTAGTGACCGTTGCGGTTAAACCTGCGGCAGTCGAGCCCTTACCCGTCGTGAAGACCGCCCTAGGAGCTATCCTCGCCACGAACTGGAGCAACTGGGACTTAGCGGTTCCGGGGTCTCCGATGATCAGTACGTGTATATCGCCCCTAACCCTCGTGCCGTCAGGTAGCGTTTTAGGGACTCCCCCGAAGAGGGCGAGTGCCAGGGCCTCCTTGACCTCCCAGTGGCCGTATATGGAGGGAGCGATTGAGGCCAGTATCTTCTCTTTTATCCACGGATCCCTCGCCACCTCTAGGATCCTCCTCTTGTCCTCCTCAGTGATCTTGACTTCGTCGAGCACCTTCTGGGAGACCTCGACGCTGTTGGCCCTCAAGTAAAGGTCGAAAACCGCCCTTGAGCCCTTCTTGACGTTGGTCTCCTGTTTGAGCTCCAGTATCCCTACTATTTTCACCCTGTCTCCCGGCCTAGCGACGTCGACCAAATCGTCCTCAAGGATGACTTCGATCTGCCTCGGGAGTTGTCCCGCAGGGATCTCTTCTGGCCTTTCTTGAACCACAGCCTTCTGCCAGTCCACTAACTTCGACTTCTCCGGGACAAACTTGAACTGCCCTCCTCTCCCGTGCTCGGGACACTCGGGAGGGGCCTCCAGGACTTCTCCCATCTCCTCGTCTCCAGGGGGCCACTCTATTTCGTGGTCTATCATCTGCGAGGTCTCCTTGTCGAAGAAGACGTGCCTGAACACGGCCTTCTTTATCCTCTGCTTGACAGGGGTCTCCTTCACCAGTATGCCCTCGATAGCTATCAGCTTCCCCACGTCCGTGTGGCGTATTTTCCTCAGCTCGACCAACCTGGGAATGTTGACGACCCTCAGGTTGACCTTCTCGACGTCGTCCCTGAAGGACGGGTCCCTCTGAACCAGGATTTCGTAAATGACTTTCTCCAGTTGAGGGATTACTACCCTAGGGTTGTTCAGGAGCTCCGACGCTAGGGACTGATCGAATATAGAGACGTGGACGAAGTCGACCACGAAGCTCCTCTTCCTGAAAGCGAGAACCTCGTTCAGCTGAGTTTCGTAAGTTTTCTGTCTTCTCTCGTCCGTGAAGCTGAGGACGAACTCCTCGAACCTCTCATTAATGGAGACAGTCTGCACTGTCATTACTATTTACCCCTCTTGGGGCTCAAGGAAGTCTCTTATTGTGTAGAACGTTAATAACTCTTCATATGTAAGGCTATCGAGTACCTTCGGGTCGTTCACCTTGAGTAACGCCAAGTTCATTATTTTCCTAAATCTCAACTTTTTTATTTCAGAAAGAATAACCTCAGACTTCTTCTTTGCCTCCAAGTCTTCTATTCTGTTGCTGGAGGCCAACCTCTCGATATAGTAGTTAGCTTTCACGTAAAAGTCCCTGTCTAGCTTGACTAGCGATCCTGGGACGTTCGCTCTTTCCCTCTCTTGAAAGAAGACCCTGCTGAGGTCTTCCAGAGTGTAAAGGCTGAGGGTCTTCACGATCCCTCGCTTTTCCAGCTCTACGGCCAGCCAGAGGGGGATCTCCTCTTCCGAGCCCTTAGTGAGGATGTAGCTACGGAAACCGTCGTCGAAAGGCCCCCAGCTCTCCAATACCATGACCCTGGCTTTCCTGGTCATCGCTAGAGACTTGCTGACGTTTTCCGGCTTCATCGCCCTAAATCGCCAAAGATATTTGTCGTGAGCCGTCATAAACGATTAGGCCGTCTTGGACGTAGCGTTGCTTACTGCCATTACAGGGAAGGAGCACAGGTGCCGAGAGGAGATAGAAAACGCCCTAATGCCCTACGATCCCGAAGTTCGGGTAGTCCAGCTGACTAAAGCCTCGTTCCTCGTCCGCTCGAACCTCATGACCCCTGAGGCCGCTGTCGCGCTCCTCAAGAGGGCTCCGCCCACTTGCGGGGCTAAGGTGTTCCCGGTACACCTGACAGAGAAGGCTGATTTAGGTAGCCTCACCAGCGCGGTCGCCAAGTACGTCTCGTCCAGCAAAAGGTACGTCGGCATGAAGTTCTACGTGGACTGCATCACGAGAAGCGGTTCCTTTGATTGTAGGAAGGCGGAGCTCGCGATAGGGATAGCGTTGAGGGGCGTCGCTACTGTAGACTTCAAGTCCCCCGACTACGTGATTTTCGTGAACGTTTACGGCGATACGGCGTTCGTGTCGTTCGTTAAGAGGGGAGAGGAGAAACTTTCGGCCGGGTCTCCCCGATTGAATATATAGTAATACTACGAGATCTGAGGTGACGGTGAAAGTTTTGGAGAAGAACGCACTGGGCAAGCTGATGGACGACATCCTGCTGGGTAAGAACAGGCTAATAGCGAAGCCCGAGGTTCTGGATCCCGAATACATACCGCCTAGGCTCCCTCACAGGGAGTCGAAGATAGCGGATCTGACCCTGATATTCAGGGACATCCTCAACTCCCCTGGTAAGTCCTCAGTCAGGGCAGTGGTCTTCGGAAGGACGGGGACGGGGAAGACTGTCACCACGATGACCTTCGGCAGGCTGTTCGAGCAGAAGGCGGCAGAAATAAGGGGAATCAGGCTGAAGTACGTCCACGTTAACTGCCACAAGCACAGGACCCTCTTCCTCATCCTGAGCCACCTCATAGAGAAGCTGGGCTTGCCGATATCGCCTAGGGGGCTCTCCTCGCAGGAAATGTTCAAGCTGATCCACGACTACTTGGAGAAGCGTAACATGTACCTCCTGATAGCCCTCGACGAGTTCGACTACTTCGTGACGACTGCAGCCCAGGAGGACGTATACTTCCTGGCGAGGGTCTACGACGAACTGAACCTGAGCGACAGGAGGGTGCACTACGTCTTCATAGCGCGCGACTACTCCTCGTTGGCGGGGTTAGACAAGAGCATAAGGGATCACATACTCATGAACACGGTGGAGTTCGAGCCGTACAAGTCCCACGAGCTGAGGGACATACTCAAGGACAGGGCGGCTGAAGCTTTCGTGTCTGGGAGCGTGATGGACGAGGCGATAGACTTCATAGCAGACGTGTACGGGGCAGATAAGGGAGGGTTAGGCAACGCGAGGTTGGCTATAGAAACGCTGGCTCAAGCGGGTCTAATAGCGGAGAAGGAGGGCTCAATAGTCGTCACCGTGGAACACGCGAAGAAGGCGAACGCGAGGTTAAACCCCTATGTGGCTCAAGCGAGAGAAGACATTCAGGCCTTAGACCTGCATCAGCTGTTGCTTCTGAAAGCCCTGGTGAACTTGGCCAAGTCCGGAAAGGAGGACTTCTTCAGCATGGGAAAGGTGGAGGAGGAGTACCACAGGATTTGCGAGGCATACAACCAGCAGCCGAGGAGGCACACCCAGGTTTTCGAGTACGTTAAGAAGCTCAAACACTTGGGCATTGTAAACACCAGAGCTAGTGGGAAGGGTATGAGGGGTAGAACGACGCTCATCTCGCTCGCTCTGCCGGCATCGATGGACCTCGAGGCAATGCTGGAGGATGCAATAAATGCAAAGCTCTCAGGAAGAGTGTGACGAGAGGATACTGGAGGTCGTCTTAACAGCGATACGCGAGGGGAGAGTGTCGATCCAGGAGATGACGAGGAATTTAAAGACGAGGCCAGAGGCCTTGGAGCTGGCCTTCTCCTATCTTAAAAGGAGAGGAATTTTGGTTCCCGTTTCGGAGGACATTTTTGAGCCGAACTACTCCTCCCCCGTAGTGTTGCAACTCAGCGAGCTCCTGCGAATGATTTGCCGAGCGAGATAGCGCGGACTTAAGGTAAACTAAATACGCTTCTGTTTGCGAATATGTACTGTGGAGGTCAAGCAGGTCGACGTCTCGAGCAAGGACGTCGTTCTAAGGGAAGCGACGGCTGAGGGCTTCCTGAGGTTGAGGGAATCGACGGTAACTTTGATAAGAGAAGGGAAGGTGGAAAAAGGGGACGTCATTTCGGTGGCGAAGGTCGCTGGAATACTAGCGGCGAAAAGGACGCACGAGCTGATACCCTTGTGCCATCAAATACCTCTGGAGGCCGTAGAAGTGGATGTTGAACTGACCAACGACGGCGTTTTGGCCAGGTCTTACGTTAAGGCCCACTATAAGACTGGGGTGGAGATGGAAGCGTTAGTGGCGGTAACTACTGCGTTAC
This sequence comes from Thermoprotei archaeon, assembly GCA_049973945.1. Taxonomy (GTDB): domain Archaea; phylum Thermoproteota; class Thermoprotei_A; order Sulfolobales; family Sulfolobaceae; genus Acd1. Next base: position 25,730 of record JBMFJH010000017.1, on the reverse strand, counting down.
TCACAGTGTGGGACATGGTGAAGAAGTACGAGAAGGACGAAAGGGGCCAGTATCCTTCAACTAGGATTGAGTACGTGCGAGTGGTCGAGAAAAGGAAAGGTTAGACTCACTTCTTTGAGTAACTGCCCTTATAATATCTCCTTTCCTTAGTCTGCGTAGTCCTCCTTTCCTCGGTCTCTTCGGCGGTCTCCTTCACCTCTTTCGTCCCAGTACCCTGGTAAAGGTTCGCCAAGGCCCGAAGCACTTCCTCCTCGCTGGGGGTTATCTCTAACTCCTTCTTTATGGCCTCCCTGAACTTAGGGGATCGGTAAATCTGAACGAAGAAGGGTAGCATCTCATTGAGGGCTTTCTCCTGCGAGGCGTGAATCTCGCTGCCCAGCTTGCTCAGCAGGGTCTTAAGCTTCTCCCTGGTGTCCTTCGACTTGGCCAGCATCTGAATGTATGAGGGGAACTGGTACTTCTTCCACTTCGCTTTATAGGCCCCAGAGAACTTCGCCTTCTCGGCGAACGAGACCCCAGGGCCCATCAAGTCGAAGACGTAACTCAGCAAGTCCCACCCGATCAGCTTAGCCCTGGTCAGGAAGAGGCTCGCTCTCGCAAGTGCGTCGTAAGCCCTATATATGTCCTCCATATTCTCGTACTGGTTAGGGATGTTCTCGTCTATCCACCTCATTAGGAGCTCGTAATCGATCTGCGTGTTCGTAACGGCGTTCTTGGCCTGCCAGAAGTACCTCGCCCAGAACATGCTCCTCAGTGCTTCAAAGGGGTCTAGCTCCCTGTCCTTCCTTCTTCCTAAAGCTTTGACCATGTTTACGGTAACTTTGCCGAAGCCCTCGGCCACTCCCTGAAGCATGTTTATGGCGTACCTGGCGTCGCCCTCGCTGAGCTCAATTATCTCGTCCAGGGCCTCGTCCTCGCACATTATCTTCTCCCCTTCGCAGATCCTCTTCAGTATCCTCTTCAGCGGGTACTTCGTGAGCCTCGGCACTTCGATCATCTTGACTTTCTCCCTGATCGGCCTCAGCTGGGGATCCCACGGGTCGTTCGCTGTGAGTATAATCGGGTGCCTCGTGCGGTCTATGAGCTCCAGAACCGCATCGATTATGCCGACGTCAGCTTTCGCGTTTATGCCGTCCATCTCGTCGAGGAGTATCAGCTTGCCTCTGATCCCGAAGAGGCTACCCGAGAGAGAAGCCCTCTCGGCAATGTTCTTTATGTCGCTCAACTTCCTCGAGTCGCTCGCGTTGATCTCCAAGAGTTCCAGCTTGTAATCCCTGGCTAGGGCTTCCGCGAGCGTGGTCTTTCCCGTACCAGGAGGGCCGTAAAGGAGGACAGCCTTAGCAGTGGGCTTCCCGTTGAGCCAGCTCTCGATCCAGGCCTTTAACTCCTTCTTCACGTCCTCCTGGTTCTCCACCTCTTCGAGGGTCCTAGGCCTGTATTTCAGGAACCACTGAAGGGGCAAAATCACTCCCCTTTGTTAAGGTACTTCTCCCCATACAGGGCGAGCTTGGCGAGCATTGCCGAGAGCTGGATCTCGTCGTCCGCCCCCTCCATTATCCTGAACTCGACCTCACCGATGTAGTCAGCTAAAAGCACCCTGAGCTCTTCGGGGATCTGAAGCTCGCTACCCGTGATTTCCCTGTGAACCTGCTTCACGATGTCCTCCCCAGAAAGGCCGTAGTTCACGAGTAGCTCCCTCAGTTTATTTCTCGCGTCGTTGAACTTCCCCTTCAGGGCTAGGTTTATCATCTCCCTGACTTCCTTGGGTTGGGCTAAGCCCAGGACTTTGTAGACCGCCTCGACCGTGACCTTCCCGTAGGCAGAAGCGGCTTGAAGTATGTTAATCGACTTCCTCATGTCGCCCTGCGTTATCTCGTATATCGTCTCCAGCGCCTTCTCGTCGTACTCGACCTTCTCGTTCTTCGCTATGTAGGCCAACCTGCTAACGACGTCCTCCTTCTTCAAGGGGTAGAACCTGAAGAGGGCCGTCCTGGACTGTATCGGCTCGATTATCTTGCTCAGGTAGTTGCAGGCCAGTATGAACCTGGTGGTCTGAGTGTATAGCTCCATAGTCCTCCTCAGGGCCTGTTGCGCGTCGGCCGTCATGTTGTCGGCCTCGTCGAGGAGGACGACCTTGAAGGGTACATCACCTGGGGCCACAGTCCTCGCGAACTCCTTCACCTTGTTCCTGATCACGTCGATACCCCTCTCGTCGCTCGCGTTCAGCTCGAGGAAGTACTGCTTGTAGTTCTCCCCGTAAAGGTCGTGGACTAAAGCGAGGGCCGCGGTCGTCTTACCCGTGCCTGGAGGGCCCGCGAAGAGCAGGTGTGGCATGTTCCTCTCCGCCACGAACTTCTTGAGCCTCTCGACTATCTCCTTCTGGTTGACTATGTCGTCCAAAGACCTCGGCCGGTATTTCTCGACCCAAAGAATGTCCTCTTGAGCTACAGCCACGGTGAGTTAGATTAAACCCGCGTTAAATAAAAGGTATCACTTCCTCTTGTACTTTCCCATTACGAAGCCCTCGTCCACTATGTGTCCTTGCATTAGGTTCCTCAATTCGTCCGCTGTGACTTCGCTCTTCTCGGGCAGAAGGGTGTCCAGCGCATAGACCTTGAAGTAGTACCTGTGCGGGGGGTGAGTCCTCGGTGGGCAAGGCCCTCCGTAGCCTACCCTACCGAAGTCGTTCACGCCCTGAATGCCGTATTCCGTCTTGTAGGCCTTCTTGACGCCTTTCGGCAAATGAACCGTGGTTATGTTGTACATGACCCAGTGAATGAAAGTCCCTCCAGGCGCGTCTGGGTCTTCTACGATTATCGCGTAGGACTTAGCGTTAGGTACGGGGTCCCAATCCAGGGGCGGAGAGACGTCCTGTCCGTCACAGGTGTATTCGACAGGAATGAAGTCCTCGTTCTTGAAGGCGGGTGTGGAGACCTTCATAACAATACATCAAACTTCGAAAATTATTAGCTTTAGTAACTCCTCCTCGGCGGCTTGAACTCGTACTCCTCGTGGCCCTTGGGAGTTATTTTTGCGACTATGACGCTCGTCCCTGTGAAGGAGTCCCACTTGATTGAGGAGAATACCGCCCTCTTTGCTAGGTCTACTGCCTCATCAGCCGCCATGTCCTCCCTATAACCGTCTGCCAGGACTCCAATTGCGTTGGGCGAGCCGGAGCCCGTAGCAATGTACTTGCTCTCCTCCGTTACGGAGCCGTAGAGGTCCAAGTAGTAAAGCGCGGGGCCTTTTTCGTCGTAGCCTCCCATCAAGATTTGCACCTCGTACGGGAAGTACTTGTTGACCGAAAGCAAAAGCCCCAAATAGCTCGCCAACGCCTTAATCGTCGTCGGCCTGTTCGTTATTTTGTTGTAGTGATAGACCTCCTTTGTCAGTTGGTAGAGGAACTGGAGGTCGGCCACGCTCCCAGCAGTGGTCATTGCGATCGTGTCCGTAATGTAAACCACCTTCCTCACGAACTTGTGAGCCACGTAGAACCCCGCGCTGGCCCTCCTGTCGGCGGCGAGGATAACGGCGTCCTTAGTCCTGATCCCTACCGTCGTCGTCCCCGTCCTGACCTTCAGGCCTTCAATCCCTTCGTTCATCATGCTTAAAGCCCCTCTGAACCAGGCTTATTATTTCTTTACTCCAGGCCAACAGTGCTACGTCCTCGTAATGCCTCCCGCTGATCATGAGTCCCACTGGCAAACCCCCGTATTCGCCTAGCGGGAGGGATATGCTGGGGTTCCCGAGGAGGTTGAAGAGCTCAGTGTTGCTAATCAACACTTCCCTGTACTCCTGCTCCCTACCGACGACGTCCTTGATTAGCGGGGCGACTATCTTCGTCGCGGGAGTAAGGAGGAAGTCCACTTCCTTCATGGCCTTGACGAACTCCCTCATAGCTTGTTTCCTAATTCTCATCGCCTCGACGTAATCCGTCCCGCTAAGGCTCATACCGTACTCTATCGCCTTCCTCACGTCGGGGAAATAGAGGTCCTTGAACTCCTTGTACAAGGGCTTGTGGAACGTCGCCCCTTCTACGGAGGCGATGACCCTTCTGGCCCAGTTGCCCTTCTCGTTCAGGACTGGGAGCTTCACCTCAGTCACGTCGAAGTAGTCGGATATCACATCGACGGCTTTCCTAACCCCCTTAGAGCCCTCGTCGTCCTCAAGCCTAAAGACGCCGAACCTAGGCCTCTCTATCGCCCTATTTTTTGCGGGCTTAGACGCGACTACGTCAAACACTTCTCTTATCAGATCCACCTCTCTGGCGAGTATGCCCACGGTGTCCAGCGACCAGCTGAACGGGATGACGCCCTTCGTCGAAATCAGCCCGTAAGTCGGCTTGAAGCCTATCACGCCACACAGGGACGCAGGTATCCTGACGGAGCCTCCGGTGTCTGTTCCTATGCCTACGTCAGCCATCCCCAAAGCCACGGCCAGGGCCGAGCCGGAACTGCTACCCCCTGTTATCCTCTCCGGGTCTACGGGGTTCCTGGGAATGCCGTAGGCAGTAGATGTTCCGGTGGCGCCAATCGCGAACTCGTGGGTGTTCGCCTTCCCTACAATCGTGCCCCCCTCGCTCAAGATCCTCTCGACCACTTCAGCGCTCTTAGCAGGGACGAAGTCCGCCAGTACCTTGCTCCCCGCCGTAGTCCTTACTCCCTTGACGAAGATCACGTCCTTTATAGCGAACCTTAGACCCGTCAGCCTCCCCGAGCTCTTACCTTTAATCTCGGTTAGGGTTATGAACGCCCTGTACTTCTCGTTCAAGCTCTCTAAGCTCATCTTCGTTCACGCAGAAGAGCGGGGGTTCATCTCCTGTACAGACGTAGCGCGTCAAGTCTCTTGAGGACATCCTCCGCGAACCTCTCGATCTCTTCCCTTTTAACGCCACGCTCCTCCGCGATCCTGAAGACTACCTTCTCCACCTTCCAGTAGGCCTTCATCTCCTCGTTCAACTTCCTCCAGTCTATGCCCTTCAGGGCCTCAGCTATCCTTCGGTCAAGGGGTAGCCTCCCCTCGAGCATTAGGGCGGCGATTATGGGGTAACCCACGTACCCCCTGTAAACGGTGCCGTTGTCTGTGCTGTCGACCTCCGAGCCCTTGACGGTGACCTTGTACGTCCTGTCGCCCTCTGAAGAGACTACTTCGAACTCGGTGTCTGAGACCTTCTTAACCCTGCCGTCGGCTATCGCCCCTAAGGCCTCGAGTACTTTTATCCTCGGCGGCCTCGCGAGGAGTTGCACATTGTTTAAAATCTTTTAAACAGCTTTAAACGCCCGTGAAGGCAGCTGTAGTCCCCGGGCCAAAACAGCCCTTGATTGTCACTGAAGTCCCAGACCCCAAGCCGGGCAAAGGCGAAGTAGTGATAAGGGTTAACAGGGCGGCCCTGTGCTACAGGGACTTGTTGCAGCTTCAGGGCTACTACCCGAGGATGAAGTACCCCGTTATTTTAGGTCACGAAGTTGTTGGCACTGTGGAGGAGGTCGGCGAGGGTGTGACTGGCTTCGAGCCCGGAGAAAGGGTCATATCGTTGCTCTACGCTCCTGACGGCACCTGCGAGTACTGCGTCTCAGGGGAGGAAGCGTACTGTCACTCGAGGCAGGGGTACTCTGAGGAGCTGGACGGCTTTTTCGCCGAAAAGGCCAGGGTCAAGGTGGCTAGCCTAGTTAAAGTCCCCAAGGAGGTCAGCGACGAGGCCGCTGTCCTAGTGCCCTGCGTGACGGGCATGATTTACAGAGGTATAAGGAGGGCCGGAGGGATAAGGCCCGGCGAATACGTCCTAGTCACCGGAGCGAGCGGGGGAGTCGGGATCCACGCGATCCAAGTAGCTAAGGCTTTGGGGGCGAAGGTCATAGGAGTGACGACTTCCGAGTCAAAGGCCCCGATAGTGAAGAAGTACGCCGATTACGTGATCGTAGGGAGGAAGTTCTCGGAGGAGGCGAAGAAGATCGGCGACGTCACGCTGGTGATAGACACCGTGGGAACCCCGACCATTGAGGAGAGCCTGAGGTCTCTGTGGATGGGAGGCAGGCTGTTGCAGATAGGCAACGTCGACCCTAGCCAGGCCTACCAGCTCAGGCTGGGGTACGTCATTCTCAAGGACATCAAAATTGTCGCTCACGCCTCAGCCACCAAGAGGGACGCCGTGGAGACGCTGAAGCTGAGCACCAAGATTGAACCGGTAATTGCGGCGACCGTCAGCCTGGAGCAGATCAACGAGGGCTACGAACTGTTGAAGAGCGGTAATAAAGTTGGAAAGGTGCTGGTCAAGCCGTAATATTTCGACATCTCTTCTCCTCGGTATTAACCGCACAACCTCTAGAACCGTAATTTATCTCCCAAGCGAGTTTTTCCTAAAATCATGAAACTCAAGCTACACGAGCTCACGGTAGACGGCAACATCTTCCCGCACTCCCAGGACGAGTACGATCAATTCTACGAGCTGTCCGCTTTGGTTGTGGACGAGCTGTTCTCCTCGACGCCGAGAGAAATCGAGGTCACCAGCGGGTCAATATTGTTCGCAGGCCTCTTGGTTTCCAAGAACGTCTTCGGAGTCCTGGAGAACGTCTCGCTGTTCTTCGACCAGCCGAGGTACAGGTACGTCAGCGGTGACGTGACCTCGACCGTCAGCGAGGCCGTAACGATAGCTGCGCTGAAAGACTTATTTGGGGTCGACTTGTTCTCAGTAGTCCCTACGAGGCCGGTAAAGTACACAGGAGCGTTAACGGATCTCTTCGTGCCCCAGGAGGCCATAGGGGAGCTGGAAACGGTGTTCAGGGGCAGGAAGCCCGTCTTCGTGGAGGTCAGGGGATCGTCCACCGGGAAGGGGCTCTACGAGAAGGCAGAGAGGGCGTTCAGGAACCTAGAGGCCGTGAGGTTCCCGAACAGCTACGGGCTAGTGAGCTTCTTAGTCGGGAAAAGCCTCGGTTTCGTTTACGTGAGGTGATGAGCTTGCCCTGCGAGAGGATAACGGAGTCCCTGCTGAAAGTCCTCGCAGGAGTAGAGGAGGGGGAGGAAGAGCTCAAGGACTGCAGGAGCTTCCTGAGGGAGGAAGTCACGGACATAAAGGACAGGCTCTCCCTGGCAAAGGCGTCCATTAAGGAAGCTCACGCCCTCCCCACAGCCTTGAGGAAGTACAACGTGGATCAGGCAGACCTAGTGAAGCTGGCCCTCTACGAGCTCTCGAGGAGGGGGCAGGCCATCGCCCTGGCGGGCAGGGAAATGAAGGGGGAGAAGCTGATCGCCAAAGCCTACGGAACCGAGGGGTCGTTTGTGGTCGTCGCCTACTGTCCCGACTGCGAGGGCGAGAGGCAAGGGGCCCTCAAGGACTCCGTGGGCTACTTCGTCCAAATGGGCAAATACGTGATAGCGGAAGTCCTTCACGGCGAGACGAGGAAAGTGCTGGAAGAGCTGGAGCGGCTGGTTGTATAAGTATGAATTGTGGGTTTAACTAACTAATTTTCAAATACTTGCTTCTTAATAGCAGTCCGTTGGAGGAAGCTTCGTTCAAGCTAGAGGTCAACCCGCGTCGCTTGGGATTCGAGTTCAACTACGCGCCTGTAGTGATCGTTTACTCCTCCGACGAGAGGGGGGTCTACCTACAGTACTTCGACGGGGAGAGGAGGTTCTCCTTTCACGGCGACAAGCTCATGGACATGAGGAACTTCAGGGTCGTCAAGGGCGAAGAAGCCGTGAGGGAGCTCAAGGAGGTGTTGGAAACGAGGGCTATAGAGTACAGTCAGGGCGTGGAGGAGGTGGAGAGGTTCTTCGGCGTCGACCTGAGGGTGATGAGGGACGTCTACGACTCCGTCGCGAGAGATGTAAGGGTAGACCCGAGGGCATTCTTGGACATAAAGATCAAGGAGCTCACGATAGACGCGGGCAGGGAGTTCAGGAAGGACATGCCGGGGCCCGTGTCGGCTAGGAGGCTGATCTCGACGCTCGGCGTTGGGGACGAAGGGACGGAGCTCAAAGTGGTTATAAGGGAGGACGGCTCCAGGGAGTACTACGTAGACGGCGTCAACGACTTTGCGGCATTCTCTAGGGTAGCTTACTCCGCTAGCCCCAGCACCCTGCGGTACTCCGCCCTCATCAAGTCCCTCTTGAGGAACTTTTAACTCGCCGCTGAGAGTACAATTACGCCGTGATGACTTCCTAGGCTCTAGAGCGGTGATGAGGCTCTTCAGCCCTGAGCACGTTTAAATCCTGACCGGCGAAAGATATCCTGTGAACAAGGCGATAATCGCTGGAATAGTCCTTACCTTTCTAGGCATGGCCTTAATGGCGCTGTCGTTCCTGGGTCAAACCTTCCAAAGCCCTCCGACGACCTCCGTCAGCTCCCCTCAAGTACAGGCTGGCGGCGTCGCGATCATCATGATAGGCCCGATACCAATCGTTATCGGCGGCGGTAACCCGACGCTCGTCCAGACCGGCATGGTAGTCGGAGGGGCGTTGGTCGCCCTCTTCTTGATAATTTCCTTAATTAACGCTCTGAGGGCTAGGAGGGCTTGACCCCTCCTTGACGAAAAACACGTAGAGCGTCGCCGCCGAGAACCTTAAGGCGGAAATGACTATCATCATGCTGGTCGCCACCTCAACTAGCTCGTCAACTTTCGATGCGGAGGCTAAGGAGTATAGGAGAGTCGCTGAAGCAACGCTCCCCGCGAGCGAGGCTATCCCCTGCCAGAACAGCACACCCGCAAGAGACCTCCTGACGTCCCGGGTGGTGTTGTAGACCACCGCGAGCAGGGCCGGCTGGCTCGTCGAGGTCACCGCCATGGCCAAGTAAGCAACGTATATCTCGTAAACGTTGTCCGCTAACGCGTAAGCCAAGGGGTAAGCGGCCAGGGCCACCCTACCGAGGAAGAGGGCCACCACAGGCCTCTGGTTGATGACCTTGTTCATCCAGTACTGCCCGACCAGGCCCGACAGGCCGCCGATGGTCGAGATTATCGCGAGGTTGGTCTCGTCCATGTGGAACTTGTAAACTTCAAGGACGGGGAAGACGGGCCACGCCAGCGCCCAGACGAAGTAAAAGAGGGAGTTGACGACGACGAGCCTCACGTTCGTCCTCTCCGCCCTGCTTTGAGTCTCCTGGGCTATAACTCCTCTGAACTGTATGGCGGAGATTAGGTAAAGCATTCCTGTTATAACAGCGAACAACCTGTTCAGCTGGTAGTTGCTCCCCACGATGAACCCCGTGACGAGGGTAGCGGTGATCCCGCCCAGCCTGGCGTACTGAGTCACCGAACCCAGGACGTCCCCCCTCCTGCCCCTGCTCAGCGGCTCCAGGAGCACCTGAATTGAGTAGCTGGCGATCCCGAGGCCGACTAGGAAAGCGAGGTAGAACACCGTGGAGGCCACAGTGACGGAGGTGAGCCCGATGGCGAACCAGCCCAGGGCCGCGATCAGGTAGCCAACGGACGGGGCGAGCCTCCTCACGTTCTTGAACACCATGGGCACGACGTCCATCACGACTACCGAGGCGGAGCTTATCACGCCCAAAAGGGGGCCACCAACGCCGTTAATCACGCTCAGGAAGGAGTAGTAGGGCTGTACGAGCCCTCCGGCGACGGCCGTGACGAAGTTGTTGACTTTGATTTTTCTCAGTATAGAGGAATCCGATGACAATTCCTTGAAGTCCTGACTGGTCGACCGGGCGATTTAAATTCGCCATTCCTGCGAATAAGTCCCATATTCTCAGGCTGGAACGTTTAAACCTAGAGAAGCTATTAGTGGGAAGGATGCTCCTCAAGACCCACTACGTGTTCTCCACCGGCGTGTTGACGCCCGTCGGTACCCTATTCCTGCACAGCTTTTACGACGCTTTGCTCCTCGCCGGCGTAATTTCCGTAGTCGCTAACACGTTAATCGACAGGCTAGGGCACGAAATGGTGTGGGCCGAGGGGAGAACGATACCCAGGAGGACGCCCTTGACCCACACTTACCCGAGGTCTGTCCTCTGGGGCTTGCTCGTGTCGGTAGCGATACTTTCGTTGCTCTATTACGGCGACAGATACCTCTTCCGGTATCACGGCGAGGAGTTAATAATTACAGGCTTACTCTACGGTGTCCTAGTAGGCCCAAGCCACATGTTCCTCGACATGTTCACGGAGAGGGGGATTTACGTCAGGGAAGGGGGCAGGTGGAGGAGGTTCGCGGTAGCCCACTTCAGGTTCAACGACCCCGTGGTTAACGGGCTCGCCGCCCTGGTTGGAGTCTTGTTAATAATGCTCAGCCTACAAATCTGAACGGGCACAATGGCCTCGAACGTCTTCACGCTTTTCGTCATTACAGTCCTCATCATATCCTTCCTTTCCTTAGGGCTGTACTTCGGCAACCCTTTCTTCATCCAGTACGTACTGCCTCCAGTTTACATCGCCTTCGCCTTCTTCGTGCTTCTCTACGGCAAGCTGGAGGAGTTAGAGAAGGCCAGGGGCAAGAAGAAAGCCAAGAGGAGGTAGGCCATCCCGTGGACGCTCTTACGCTACCAGACTATAAACACGCTGAATCGTGTTCGTGATTGGCGGGCGAGCGTAGGTTTGTGCTCACGACGTCAACGAGGACAGGCTTTAAATTTTTTCCAATGAGTTTGTACTAAGACTGGCATGAACGACAAGGTCACCTTCAGGTCGATAATCGTCTCGGGGATGGGCGTTTTCTCCGACGGCTACAATCTCTACTCCATCGCCTTAGTCACGTACACCCTGACCGAGACTTTTCGCTTGAACGCGTTCGAGGAGGGACTGCTGGTGGGCATGTCGTACTTCGGCGCCGCCCTCTCTGCCCTCCTGTTCGGCGTCGTGTCCGACTTCGCTGGGAGGAAGAAGATGTACGGCATAGACGTGTTCCTGATGGCCTTGGGATCGCTTTTCCAGGCCCTCTCTACGAACTACCTGGAGCTACTGGTCTCCAGGTTCGTCATAGGCATGGGCGTGGGGGCGGACTACGTCCTCTCCCCGGTCATCGTAGCTGAGAACGCCGCGGCCAGGAAGAGGGGGATGGCCATGATATTAACTTTCGCCTTCATGTGGGGGATGGGCGCAGTAGTCGCGGCCTTCGTGGATCAGGTGACCCAAGTCCTGGGCATTAGCCAGGACTTATCTTGGAGGATAGTACTGGGCTTCGGCGCCGTCCCGGCCTTCTCGGTCTTCTACCTCAGGAGGAGGATAGCGGAGACCCTCATGTTCTTGGCCAGGATAAAGCCCGTCGAGGAGGAGCTCAGGCTCCTAGAGAAGGAGTTCAAGCTCAGGCTCACCCCGTCGCTGGACGCAACTCCGTACAGGAAGAGGTTGGCGGGCAGCGCGCTGATGGTCTTGGTCGGCTCCGTGCTCTGGATGCTCTACGACATGTACTCCTCGACCTTCGCGATCTACGGCCCGATAACCATAGCCTACAACCTCGGACTAAACGCGATAACCTTCACTTACCTGGCCCAGTTCGGGGCCGGGATCCCCGGGCAGGTAATTAGCATGCTGTTGGTCGACAGGGTCGGGAGGAAGAGGCTAATAGTGATCGGGTACGCAGGGGTCGCCGTCTGGCTCGCCCTGTACGGGCTCCTCTTAATGTATCCGCAACTTTTCGGTTACAACTTCAAGGTGACCGACGTCCTGCACGCTGCTGAGTCTCTAACTGACGGGGCAGCAGTCCTCGGCATGGCCTTCTACATGCTGAACTACCTCTTCGCCGCCATTGGCCCCGCCTCGATAATCGGGTCCGGCATGGTGACGCCCGAAATAGTGCCGACGAAAGTGAGGGGGACTGCCCAGGCCATATCCGTCGCTGCAGACAGGCTGTTTACCGGCTTCGTCGTAGGCAGCTTCCCGTCCCTAATCGCGAGCGTCGGCCTCGGGGTTATGGTGGCGAGCTACTCGTTGATCGCCCTCGTCTCGGCGCTGATAACGCTGTTCCTCGTCCCAGAGATGAAGGGCAGGGAGCTCGAGGACCTGAGGGCGAGCTCCTCTTCGGCCAGCCTCTCATAAAGGAGGAACTCCTCTAGCTCTTCGCATTCGTTCTTTTTTACGCACTTCCATGTCAGGAACTTTATATAGTAGTTCATCAATTTTTTGGAGATTTCGGGATTAATACGGAGTTCCTAAGTAGTATATGTAGACTATATATTGAACGGGGGTCATGAAAAGAAAAGAAAAGAGAGTTTGGCTTCAATCACCGCTTACTCTGGTTGCCGTTGCCGGTCACGTACTTCGCGTGGTACTTGCCTATGTGCCTGAGTACTGAAACTGCTACTCCAAGGCCCATCTGGATCTCGGGGTCCTTGAAGAGCTTCAATATGTCGAAGACGCTTTTGATCGGCTTTATGTCCTCAGTCTTTATTGCCTCACCTGTCTCGTTCACCAGCAACGTGTAGTACTTCAGGTTGGTAAGGTCGAACGTGCCCAAGTCCTTGATCATTTCGTCGAAGTGCCTCAATACGTTCATCAGGAAGTCGCTCGAAAGTATGGTGCCTATCATCCTCATCACGTCGTCGTCCCTCAGCATCCCCTTAATCGGGTCTAGGAGGCCTGTGTCCCTCAAGGCCTTCACTAAGTCGAGGGCGTCCTTTATTGCTAGTAGGGTGTCCTCCTTCGTCAGGTAATCGACCAAGTCCAGGACGTTGTCGAGGTTCTGAGTGAGGTTGAGGACTTTGTCGTTCGTCACCAGGCCCATGACCTTCGTCATGGTCTCCTCGTCCTCTAGCATTCCCTTAATTGGGTCAAGCAACCCGATTTTCCTCATCGACTGGACGAGGCCAAGCATGTCCTGGAGAGCGAGGATGTTCTCCTCTTTAGTCATTAACTCCATGAGCCTCGTGATGCTCTCCAGATTCTCGCTTAGGGACAGAACTCTGTCGTTCGTGGCCCAATTGACGACCTTCGCTACCGTGTCCTCGTCCTCCAAAAGGCCTTGGACGACGTCAAGAAGGCCGTACTTGTTGTTGGCTACTCTCAAAATGTCGATTACCTTCGAAAGAACGAGGACGTTATCCTCTGTTAAGAGCTTGTCCACATGAACCTCTTCAACTGCTTGGGTCAAGCCCCTTCACCATGAGGCCATGTACTTCTCTAAGGCCATGTCGCCCTTAGTCCACATGAAGTACTTGGTGAACAGCTCCTTCTTCAGGTGGTTGACCGGGGACGGCACTGCCTCGCTCACAGTGCCGCCGTACCATGTGTCGTCCTTAACAGCCACTCCGTAGCCCTCTAGCGGGTTGTCGGCAACGCATATGATGGTCGGGTAGTACTTCTCTACTTCTACGGGGAAGCCGAGCCTGTTCGCCAAGTGCGTAGCGGCAGTCCTGGCAGTCTTCACAGCTAGGTAGCCCAGCTTGGGAACCGTCACGGAAGCGCTGTCGCCAACGGCGTAGACGTTGTCGTACTTGATCGAGACCATGTTGATGTCCGTCGGGATGAAGCCGCCGTCGTCGACGAGGTCGGGTGTGCTCGCCTTGAGGACTGGGTGTCCAGCGTAGGGCGGGATCAGGATAGTCAGGTCGGACCTTATCTTCCTTCCGTCCTCGGCGATTACCTCCTTGTCATTTATTTCCTTGATCTTGAAGTTCTCGACCAGCTCTATCCCGAGGCTCTGGTATATCGACCTCACGGCCTCCCTGGACTGCTTGCTCAGGTCGCTGAGGTACTCGCCAGGGGAGAAGACGGTGACCTTGGTGTCCTTCCAAATGCCCTTCTTCGTGAAGAGGCCGTGGATCATTAGGCTCATCTCGAAGACCGGGCCCTCACAGGCCGCGTCCGCAGGTGGCACGTAGTTCTCGGGGACTTTCGGCTTCGGGTTGTGGCCCTGATAGAAGAATCCGGCTCCGATCGCTATGTTGCCGCCCTTGAAGTTCAGGAGTCTGTCCCTGAGCTTTACGACGTACTCTGGCTCGCAGACCGAGTAGCCGTACTTGTCCCACCCCTTGACGAGCTCGGTGGCCAGGTGGGCTCCGAGAGCGACTATGAGGTAGTCGTACTCCTCAGACGCTTCTGAGCCGTTGGGTAGCCTGTAGTTGACCTTATTGTTCTCGGCCTCTATCCTGGTCACCGTAGCCTCCTGGAACTGGATGCCCTTAGCTGGCAGGGCTTCGGCTAGGTCTATCTTCAGCTTCTCCACGTCCATCACTCCGATACTGGCGTGGGGCAGTGCCGGCCTGAAGTATGTGTACCTGCTCTTGTTGATCACCTTGACGTTCGCGGCGCTCCCGACAATTCTCTTAAGGGTATAGGCTGCGGTTAGACCTCCGAACCTGGCTCCCAGAACGAGGACTTTGGGCTTCGCCATCGGAAGTTTGTGGATTAACTAAGGTATAAAAATATTCATTTTAGCAACATCTTTTTGTAAACGACAATAAATTATTTAAAATTAAAGAATTATAATTAAATCTTTTAATTAATATAATTTTTGCTATAATCAATATAGGTTACATAAACTATGTGTGGGGTTGTTTACTTGATTAAGTAAATTTTGGTTTCACTTGGGTCTTCTGGTGTTATCATGTTCAACTCAAACTTTAATAAGCGAAGCCCGAATCGAGGCAACGTGAGTGGCAAAGCCCCCTTCACTAGGGAGTCCTCCGGACTCGTGAAGCAAGTCAGCTTCCTCGACGCTGTGATGATCAACTTCGGGAACATGTCCGCCGGCGTGGCGCTGTACACGGGAGTAACACCGCTAGTCAGGCCTGGCTCAGACTTGGTCCTTGCATCCATAACAGCGTTCCTAGCGTCGTTACCTCAGGCATATATTTACACTTACTTTATGAGGAGGGTTCCAAGGACTGGAGGAGACTACATCTGGCTTAGCAGGTTCTTGAACGGGCACCTGGGCGTCGTTTTCGCGTTGATGTTGATGGTCGAGTCCACCGCCTACTTCGCCCTGACCGCGTTCTTCGCCTCAACCGCGATCAACAACGTCCTGGTGGAGCTCGGTGTGCTGTACAACAACCAAGGCCTGATGAACCTTGGTAGCCAGGTGGACCCGTTCACAAGCCCGTGGACAGCCTTCGCAATAGGAGCGACGATCTTCACCCTCTTGATCGCGGTCAACATCGCCAGGGCGAGGTGGGGCTTCAGGCTAGTGACGATTTTCGGCGTCCTCAGTGCAATCGGAACTGTCACGGCCTTCGCTGTTCTGTTGGTCAACTTAGGCTCCTTCAACCAGAACCTACCAACGATCGAGAACGTGATGAACGCCACGGTTACCAACCAACCCTTCTCGATGTCCTGGGCAGACACGCTGTTCATGATACCGTTCCTCGCGCTGTTCACCTACCCCTGGATGCAGGCGGGCCCTGCAATAGCCGCGGAGATCAGGGGCGAGAAAGCGCTGAAGTACAACGTACTGATCGCCCTATTCATTACTTTTATTTTGGTCACCGCAGGCTACGCGGTGGTATACGCCCTGGGCGGCTACAGCGTTGTTACGCAGCTATACATGAACACGGGCTTTGGCAACCCGCCCTACTTCATACCTTTCACCTTCTGGACCCTGGCGATACTGATGGCCCATAACGTGGCCTTAGGGCTGATAATCGGTGTAGGGCTGATCTCCTGGGAGCTCTTCATACTCTCATATGGCGTGATAATTTTCAGCAGGTACACCTTCGCGTTAGCCTTCGACAGGGCGTTGCCCGACAAGCTGGCCGAGGTGAACCCCAGGACTAACAGCCCGGTCTACACCCATCTGCTAGACCTAATACTGACGATCGCCATGCTGGCCTTCATAACCTTCATAGGAGCTAACAACGCACTGTCGCTATACGGGATGACCTTCCTCGCGGCCCTCTACTTCGCCGCTGTTGCGGTTGCCGGTCTGTTGTACTCTGTCAGTAAAGAGAGGAATCCGCTGCTGACCGTGGCTAGCTTATTGATGGCGATTTACTTCGCCTACCTGACCTACGTTTCCGCGACTAACCCGGAGTTCGGCTTCATGCTGCCTGACGGCTCTCCGAACCCGCTGACGCTGGAGTTCGTGACGGGCTCGTTGCTGTTAGTCGTCGCAATTTACGTCACGATGTACTTCTACAGGAGGAGCCAGGGCATCGACATCAACGCCGTGTACAAGTACATCCCGCCAGAGTGAATTCGGGAACTTTTTGAGACCTACTTTCTTTCAGGGCAGCTCTTCCCCTTCCCTCCTTCTCCATACGTAACTGTCCCCCTTCTTTATACCCAACACCCTGTGGACGGGAACGACTGTGCCGTCCTTCAGGTAAACGTAGTTCCTGTCCGCCCTCTCCACGAACTCTGCGGGGATTTCGACGATCCCATTGGGCGAAAGCCTGTCCACTATCACTATTTTATAAAGGGAGAGCTCGTCCCTCTTGGCCCAAAGGAGCCAAGAAAGGGCGTCCCTTATGGTCTTGAAGCTCAAGCCAGGTCTTCCATCCTCACCGGTAGCCTGGTCAGCCTCTTGCCGACTGCCTTCTCTATAGCCCTGATTATGGCGGGGGGCCCTCCTATAGTTGCGCCTTCCCCTATCCCCTTAGCCGGTATAGGGGCGTCGCTCTTCCCTATCTCCATGTACTCCCACCTCATGTTGAAGGCCTCCTCCGCCGTCGGGATCGCGTACTCGGCGAACCCCTGGGTCAACGGGATTCCCCTTTCGTCGTAAACGACCTCTTCCAGCACGGCCTCGCCGAAGCTCTGAATGGTTCCTCCGTGTACCTGACCCTCAGCCAACATGGGGTTGACGACTAAGCCTATGTCGTCGACGGCGTAGTAGTCCAGCACCTTCACCTTGCCTTCCTCAGTGACTTCCACTAAGGCCACGTGGGAGCCATAGGGGAAAGTGTAGTTGTCGAAGCCGAAAGTGGCCGTGGCTTCCAGGGTTGGCTCAGCCTTATACCTCCAGACCCCGCCTAAGTTCCTCGTGGCCCTCTCGGCGATCTCCCTAAGGGTCATGACCTGGTTCGTCTTGGGGTTGATCACCTTCCCGTCCTTGTACATCAGCTCCTGGACGTCGCTCTTCATGAAACCGGAGGCCAGCTTCATCACGTTCTCCTTCAACCTCCTCGCTGCAATGAGGGCCGCGTTTCCTGCTAAAGTCAACGACCTGGAACCGTAGGTGCCGAAGGCGTTGGCTATTAGCGCAGTATCGCCCCAAACCACTTCAACGTCGTCTATGCTGATCCCCAGCTCGTCGGCGACTATCTGAGCGATTCCAGTACCAGCACCTTGACCGTGCGGGGCGGCACCAATTATCACCTGTACTTTGCCGTTGCTCAGGAGCCTGACCGTAGCCGCCTCCCAGGGACCGAAGTTGTTCTGCTCCACGTAGAAGGAGAGGCCGACCCCCACCCTCCTCCCCTGCTTCCTCAGCTCCTCGGCCCTCCTCTCGAACTCCCTGTAGACCTTCTCGGCCCTGTCCAGGAGGGCCCTGTAGTCCCCTGAGTCATACTTTAGCCCCATCGGGTTCTTGTAGGGGAGTTTCGTCACCAGGTTCTTCCTCCTCAGCTCTATTGGGTCCATCTTCAGCTCGTCCGCTATCGCGTCCATGTACCTCTCGTAAACGAAAGCCGCTTCCGGCCTCCCAGCCCCCCTGTACTGGTCTAGCGGGGTCTTGTTGGTCAGAACTCCCTTAATGTTCGCCATGGCGTTGGGGATGTCGTAGGGCCCGGTGACCAAAGTGGCGGCTATGTCTGCCAAGTAAGTCCCGTGCCAGCCCGCCCCGAGGTCGATAATTATGTCGTCGATCACAGCGTTGACTTTCCCGTCAAGGTTGAACCCCACCTTGACCTTGTGGATCTGTCCCCTGGCGTGGTAGGTCGTCAGGAAGTCCTCCCTCCTCGTGTTTACCCACTTCACCGAAGTCCTGAAGGTGAGCGCGGCGTGGGCGGCTATGAACTCCTCGGGGTAGGGGAAGAGCTTGGAGCCGAAAGCCCCTCCCACGTCAGCCATCACTACCCTTATGTCGCTTACCCTGTCTCCGAAGGCCTTCAGCAAGTAGGACCTCATATAGTGCGGGGACTGGGTGCTGGCGTAAACTGTGAGTCTGTCGCCCTGGTATTCGACAACTCCTCCCCTCGGCTCCATTGCAGAGGGGGCTACCCTCGAGATCTCCAGCTCGAGCTCTATCGTCCTCTGGCTCTTCCTCAGGGCCTCCTCTGGGTCCCCTCCCTTGTATGTCTTGACGTAGGCTACGTTAGACCTCCCCTCGACGGCCTTCACCTCGTCCTTGAGGGCCTCCTTGGGGTCTACTACCGCGGGAAGCTCCTCGTAGTCCACGCTTATGTAGTCCAAAGCGTCGTATGCGACGTACCTGTCCTCTGCCAGGACAGCTGCCACTGGCTGGCCCACGTAAAGGATTTCGTCCACGGTCATGGGGAAGTTCCTGGGCCTCCCCTCGAGGGGGATCGAAAGCCCGGTTATTACGCCCTTAACTCCCCTGAGCTTGAGGGCGTCGGAGTAGTCGATCCTCTTGATCCTGGCGTGAGGAACCTCGCTCCTCTTAATCGCCAGGAACAACTGGTTCGGGACTTCGATGTCGTCGACGTACCTCGCGTTTCCTGTGAGTATCTTTAAGTCCTCCTTCCTCCTGACGCTTTGGCCGACATACAAGGGAGACCTGGAATCCTTGTACCTTAGTAGTTAAATTAGCTTTAGCAGGTAGAGACGGGTCCCACTTCCAGGCTCATGTCCTTGGCCCTCACGCTGTGCGTTAGGTAGCCTGAGGATATCACGTCGGGGCCTATTGAGGCGTACTCGACTACGTTCTCCGGGGTTATCCCGCCTGAGACCTCAATTATTACGTTGCTCGTTCTCTTCCTCACCTCTTCTATTATTGCCCTGGCCTCCTCTGGGGTCAGGTTGTCGAGCAATATTGCGTCCGCTCCCGCCTCGACTGCCTCTAGTGCAGACTTAAGGTCGGAGACCTCCACCTCTATTTTCTTCGTGAAGCTCGCTACCCTCCTAGCCCTTATCACGGCCTCCCTGACGCTCCCCAACAGGGCTATGTGGTTGTCCTTAATGAGGACTGCGTCGTAGAGCCCGAACCTGTGGGGATCACCCCCGCTGACCTTCACGGCGTACTTCTCGAATGCCCTCAGCCCTGGGGTGGTCTTCCTGGTCGCCGCTATCCTCACTTTAGGGTTAACCTGCCTTGCCTTCTCGACCATTTCCCTGGTAGCCGAGGCTATACCGCTCATCCTCATGAGGAGGTTGAGAATCGTCCTCTCAACGCCTACAAGGAGCTCGGCGTCGCCCCTTATCGTCGCTATTTTGTCACCCTCGCTGAAGCTTTGGCCGTCGTCCACGTTCACAGAGACGGTGAAGCCGAGCCTCGTCAAAAAGGGCACGACGAACCTCATGCCGGCCATAATACCCTGTGACTTCGCCAGTATGGTTCCCTCCGCCCTCATCCCCCTGACTATCCTGCTGGTCAAGTCCTCCGGGTAAGCGTCCTCCTTAACGAACTCCCAGATCCTTTCGATCGCGAACTCCACGTTGAGCACTCGCTGAAATCCTCAGATCAGGGTAAATCGGTTTCGGCGCTTTTCAAAGATTGTTCTTTTTAAATGTAAAATTGAAAGAATGTTAGCCCATGATCCTTGTCGTAGGTTCCGGGATCATGTAGTTGTGGCCCAAGATTATCGCGTTCCTCTCCCTCTTCAGTCTCCTGACCTCTTCGAAGAGGTCCAAGGCATCATGGACTCTCAACCAGCCTATTTAAATTTCTACTACAGTTAATTTAAACTTTTTAAAAGAAAATATTACTGACGTTAGTATAATCAGTCGTTACAGAATTCGAGGGGGAAAACGAGGGGGAGGGGCGCAGGGGTAGTTCGTTACAAGCGGAGATCAAATATTGAAATTTCTACGGCTTCCGGAAAATTAGGGTGAAGGCGCTGAGGATCAACGCGATGATGAAGGCCCACCCCGTGACTGCTGCCTGGGGGTTCAAGGTCGCGACGAAGGTCTCGTTTAGGGGCGAGTTGACCACTATAATTTGCCCGTTCTGGACGTCGAGCGTCCCGCTCCAGTGGCCGTTTTCGTAGAACGGGACGACCTTGTAGAGCTCGAGCTGAGTCCCCTCGTTCACCCACATGGCTTGACCGTCGAGGACGACCAAATACTGCTTCTGCCCGACAACGTTGACGGGCGAGACGTGAGAGTTCACGGTGAAGACGCTCGGGCTCACGGAGTACCTCACGCCTGGTGCGACGTAAACGTAGGGGTTCACCTTAACTGTCCCCCCCTTTGGCACCCAAATAGAGTTGGCCAACAACGTCTGGTTCCCCAGGGTCACGTTGACGGGAAACGACGAGTTGAACGTTACTAAGTACTCCGGGGACCACTTGGCGACGTAAGCCATCGGCTTGTCTAAGGTGATGTTTACGGGGTTCAGGAGGCCGACCCTGTACGTAGAGTTGACGTAAAAGAACTGGGGAACCACCTGAATCTTCGAGTCAGCCCTCATCCATCCAGAGGTCAAGGTCACCTCGTTCCCGTTGACTAACGCCTTTATCGGATAGGGAGAGGTCACGCTGAGGTAGTAGTAGACCTTCTTTGTCACATTAACCGCCTTCGGCGAGTCCACGTAGACGACAGAGACGCTCGGCGACAACTTGACTAAGGTTCCGTTCGGGAACACCACCTGGGTCTCGTTAAGCCCTATCACGGTTCCCTTCTTGTACCAGCCGGGGTAAACGACCGCGGGCACGCCGTTAACGGTGCCGTTCAGCGGAACCGTCAGGTCGACGAAGTACTCGAAGTAGCCCTCCACTCGAACGTAAGTGTAGGAGTAAACACTGAACGTCGAGGGGTTGGCGTAGGTGAGGTAGAATTGCACCCCCTTGGATACCTGCGCTGGGCCGGCGAGTATTCTCACCTCCAAGCCCCTGTCGTACCAGCCAGTCGTGAGCGTCGACGCGACCCCGTTTATTATTGCCGGGACGCTCACGTTCTGCGAGAGCTGAACCAAGAACTGATACTTGTACTTAGGAGCGTAGGTCAAGGACGAGTTGAGGGTCACGTTGAGGATAGGATTGAACTTCACTCTCTCGAACGGGCTGAGGTAGTAGTACGGCGAGAACTGGACTATCCTCGTTCCCACCGCATACCATCCTGAGGTGAGCTGCTTCAGGGAGCCGTTGACGTAGGCCAGGACTGGGTACTGCGAGAGGACGTAAACGTAGTACTGTTTCTGCCACACCGCGACGTACTTCACGGGCCCGTTCATCACGAAGGAATCGGGGTTCAGGAGGATCGCCCTCTCTCCTGGGCCCAAGGTCACGGTCTGTGGGGGAACGTTCACTTTGGCTGAGGCGTTGACCCAAATAGGGCCGTTGACGACGACGAAGACCCCGTTAACGGACGCGTTCAGCGCGTAAGCGGTGCTCAGGTTGAGCAGGTACTGTAGCTGACTTGTGACATAAATCGTGTAGTTGGACTTCAGGTAAACGAAGGTCGTGTTAGGAACTAGCATTAGTCTCGTCGAGTTGGATATATAAGTATAGTTCACTTTAGGGAGAGTGATCAGAGTGCCCGCAGGGAAGTAGCCCGACTTGATAAGGGCCGGAGTCCCGTTAATTTCCCCCCACATCGGGTAGTTGATGTGAAGGTAAACGTAACCCTGCGGAGTGGAGGCGTAAGAAGTAGTGCCGAGATGTGCCTGGACAATCACGGCGAAGGCTAGCGAGAGGAAAGCTGTGATGATGTACGCCCTACTCGTTGTGAAAGCCTCCACCGTATTGGTTTAAGGGCAGGAGTTAAATTTGTGATCGAGACGCCGTAGCCAGCGAGCTGAGCGCCAGGGTAAGGACGAAGCCCCACGCCAGGAAAAGAGCTAGCAGTAACAGTGTCGGGACGAAGCTACCTAAAACCGGTTTGAGGTACAGCAAGAAGGTCAGGAACGTGAGGACAGCTCTGAAGAGCCTGGTCGGCATTTACTGAAATTAGCCGAGCGGGATTAAAATCCATCAACGGGGCTGTCCGAGGCCTTCTCAATACTAATGGTACTGATGAGTGCACGAGATAGGGGCAAATGAGACCCCCGGGTTCAGGACTTCTTGAAGGCTCGGCATGGCCCGTTATCGCAAAACGGGGCTACCCTAAACCTGATAAATCAATTTGCCGTTTATTTACTTTTTAATCTACTTTTTACTAAATTGGTCAGGTAAAGGCCGGCTCCCGTCGCGGCGAACACGAAGCCAACCGCCCTGACTAGGACGGGATTACCTACTGGGTAAGCTGAGAGAACGTGCAGCTTCGCCGTGGCGTTCACGACCGGCTTGCTCACGTTAACGAGGGTGGGGACGCTCACTACCCTTTGCGTCGTGACGTTGGAGCAATTCGTGGCCACCGTCTCGTTGATCACGACTGTCTTCACGACCTGAACGGTCTCCGAGACGAGTTCGACCGTCCAGTTGCCGGGGTACAGGTAGACGGTCGTGGGTAGCCTCGAGGAGTAAGCGTGACCGTTCGGCTCAATTATTTTAACGTAGCCTGTGACGTTGGTCGAGTTGAGGTAGACTTCGAGCATCGCTGAACCCACGAAGCCTGGGATCTCGAAGTTGACGTAGTCGCCGAAGGAGTAGGTGAACGCGCTCGACGCGCTTATTGTGGCGAAGGACGCGCCGATCAGCGTTACTCCGATAGCTAAGAGTAGGGAGCCCAACCACTTCATAGGTCCATCCTCCTGAAGAGCGTTAGCGAAACCAGAAATAGGGCCACCCCGAGCGCGAAGTCGACGAGAGTGCCAACCGTCAGAGCTGATGCCAGTGTTTCACCAACGCTCTTGGGAAGAACGGTCTCGGCGATGGCGATTACGTAAGGGTTCATCCACGAGGCGAGGTAGAGCAGCCCCATGTCCTTCGATGATACGATTATCCCTACCTCCCCGACTCCCCCGCCCACGAAGATCGCGGAGAGGACGAACATGGAAGTCAGGACGCTAGCCCCTGGGGACTTGAGCATCAGAGTAGCTAAGCAGATGACGCCGACGCTGAACAAGTAGCCTCCCGTGAACACGATTAGCAATGAAATGGTGTACGGGTTAAGAATACCCGTCGCGAGGGAGTAAAGGGTTTCGATTGCCCAGTACAGGGCTATTGGAATTAAGACGTCAGAGAGGTAGACCATCAGGAAGAAGTTCGTCCTAGTTACAGGCGCTGTCAGGAACGAGGAGATGAAGCCCTGATAGACGTGCTCACCCGTCACGAATATTATGTTCCTCAGGGCCAGGGCGAGCACGGCGGTCTCACTGACGTTTATCATGGGCACGAAGGCCAGTACCAGACCGTAGGGCTGGAACCCTCCCCTGATGAGGAAGGCCGGGATCATGAGGTTGCCCGCGATGATCGCGGGAACCATCAGCTCTAGCGTCGGGCTCTTGTACCTCTCCTTGAGGATTACCCTGAAGAGCCTCAACGAGTAGCTCAACCGGCCTCTCCCCTGTTGTACCGCTTGAACGCCTCGTCCAGGCTCGACCTCCTGGCTATTATCACTTTGACCCCCCGCCCCTCGAGGAGGCTCACGGCCTCACCTAAGTCCGCCCCTACTACGAGGTAGGCCCCTTCCCTCCTCGGGTTGAACTGCCTGAGCAACTCCATGGCCCTATCCGGGTCGCTTACCAGGAGGTAAACCTCGTCCTTACCCTCCAGGGCCCTGTTGAGAGGCCCTTCGAAGGTTATCCTGCCCTCGCTTATGAACACGACCCTATCCACGAGCCTCTCCAGCTCCGAAAGAATGTGGGAGGATATGAAGAACGTCACCCCTTTCCTGTTCAGCTCTTTTATCCTCTCGTAGAGCTCGTTCCTCGCCTGGGGGTCGAGGTTAGCCGCGGGCTCGTCGGCGATTATCACTTCAGGGTTCTTGAGCAAGGCAGCGGCCAGCTGAACCCTCTGGGCCAGGCCCGAGGAGAGCTCAGAGAGCTTCTTCCTGAGGTGGGGCTTCAAGTCGAAGTCGTCCACTAGTCTCCTCACGTCCCCTCCGTACAGGGAGGCCTGGTCGTTCAGGTACTCCAGCACCGTGTCAGTCGAGGGATAGAGGAGCCTGGTGAAGACGAACGAAACCCTGCTCATTACACTGACGTCGCGGAATGGGTTCCTCCCTAGTAATTTGACCTCGCCAGAGTCGGGCCTTATGAGCGTCGCTAGCGCCTTTATCGTCGTGGTCTTCCCGGCCCCGTTGGGTCCCACAAAGCCTGTAACGCTCCCCTTAGGCACGGAGAAGGTCACGCCCTTGAGCACCTTATATTTGCCATAGCTCTTTGTCAACTCTCTAACGTCAATTTCGTTCATCTAGACGCTGAGCTAGTGTCTCTCAGGATCATAAAAGGTTTATCCGTACGTCTTAATCAGAGGGTGGCGAAGAGGAACTAGCGGGCGCATGAGGAAGAAAAGGTCGGGGCTTAAGGCCCCCGCCCGACGGCGTAAGCTATTGCTGTTCCTATTAGGGTTACGGCCAAGTTCATCGCGAGAGCCGGCAACTTCATGAAAATTAAGTAACCGCCCACGTTGAACAGCGTCGTAGCTATTGGGCCGAACTCTTTCGCGTAGAGCACCAGGCAATCCCGCCTCACCTCACGACTTGTCTCCAGATGGAAGGTCCGGGATCAGGTACAGTAAAGACGCCACTATTAGCATGATTATCGTCCCGGGTACGTATAGAGTGGTCAGCCCGAGAAGGGGGTGAGGTGTTGTCGCAAACTGAAAGGAGCGCGTAGAGAATCACGTCAACAACGAGCATTACGAGGGCCGGGACGTCGAAATTCATGAGGAGGTTTTAAGAAAGTACAAGCCTTAAAGTAGAAAACTCAAAACGGTGTGTCGTAGACAAATTTCTAAGAGTTATGGCTTAAATTCAAATCGATCTAGTCGTAGTAACTCGCACGAGAATGCGGTACAGTATCACTCAATTCAGTTAGGTTAGAGCTCGCTTGAGTTTTCCTTACACCCAGTTCATGGAAAGGCTTCGCCTCTGCTCATCAAGAAAGTGGACTAGAAAGGAGGCCCACCACACTTAGGATTTTCATCTCGTCTACTAGTGGACGAAAAGCCGTTAATGGTGACGATGCGCGAGATCTCCCAGTCCGGCGGGTCTCTCAACGATATAGACCAGACTATAAGGATAAAAATTCAGAGAAAAACCGGTAAATTTTATCTTACCTTTACCGACTCTCACATGTTCCTGGTTATCTCTATCGTGCCAGTTGAGCCGTAGAACGTTCCAATGTCGACAGCCTGGTAAGTCCCGTTGACTTCGACGACCCTTAGGATCGTGTAGTCCTGGTACAAGGCGTCTCCGTTCTTGTCAAGCGCCTTGTATCCCGTCACACCATAGAAGTTTTCAGCAACTATCGGAATGGTCTTGTTCACGGCGTCTCCGTTGGCGGTTCCCGCCATCAGGATCGCCATGGCGGCGATCCATACAGCGTCGTATGTGTAGTAGGCGTAAGTTGTCGGGGCGTAGCCGTAAGCCTTCTTGAACTCGTCAGCGAACTGCTGGGCCTTAGCCGACATGGCGGCGGGAGTGGTTATCGTCATGTTCACTTTCTCGTACCACGAGGATATCGCCTTGGCGGCGGTCGAATTGGAGGCCAGCTCAGCCGCGATCTTGTCGAGGGCCCCTTCGCCAGAGAACCACCTCACGCTGGACAGGACGGGGTCCTGCATCGCGTTCTGGGCTATGTACTCGATCTCGTCGAAAGCTATGAGCACGACGGCAGTTTCGCTTGTCCCGAGCTGTTGCACGTCGGCTTTGATCTGCTGCACTACGCTTTGGGCGCCTTGCGGAGTC
>JBMFJH010000016.1:0-35520 GCA_049973945.1 Thermoprotei archaeon | reverse complement strand
GTACGGCGTAAGAGTCGGCGTCCACGCAGTAGAGCTCCCTGACGTAGTTCAGCAAAGCCCCGCAGTAGAAGCCGTCGCCGCAGCCTAAGTCCATACCCTTAGCGAAGCTCAGGCCGTTGAGTAGGTCGTGCACGACCTCTTCCATGTTGAGCGGGCTCCTCCTACCGTGGTGGTGGAACGTGTTGAACCACCCGGAGAGATAGTAGAGTGTAGCATAAGAAAGGTTTGGCCTCAGAATGGTCGAGCGCCCGGAGATCAGTGGCTGGGACTCGTTTACGCCGTCCTGAACCGAAACGGTAATTTCCCTGGGCGAGGAGGGGGTTGTAGGGTCTCACTAATGGGAAGGGACGATAGCTCAGTTGAGGAGCGGAAGAGGAAGCTTGAGAAGTACTTCGGCGTGCTGAGCGAGGAGGAGGCCGAGGAGATCTGGAGGGAGATAAGGGAGAGAAGGAAGAGGTGTGCTTGAAATGCTCTGGGAACCTAGTTCGTGGACAACGACTCCGTGAGGGCCAAATAGGAGTTCGAAAGACTGAGGCTAAACGCGGTTTGGGGGTCTGATCCCTGCCCCGAGGGGAAGGGCGATATTAGGATGAGTGACTGCTGTTTCAATCTAGGGGCTTTCCCCCCCCCCACCGAGGTATTTAACCCCACACTCGACCTCTGCCCGTGAGGGTACTGTTCATAAGCGACCTCCACAAGGGCCTGGATAGCCTGGAGGATATAGTCCGCAACGGGAGGGGACTGGCTGGCCCCTTCACCTCTCGGATCACTACTCCGTTTAGCTGTTGCGAATCAAGACGGGACAGGCGGGATCGTCAAAAGCGCCGTCGGAAGGATCGCGCGTTGCCATCATGGTATGCTGGAGAAATAAGTGGAAACTATTATTTCTTTGTTAACTTATTAGACTTTCCATCAAAATATGAATCATTATTTGGCGGAGCATGTGCATATTTACCAGTTTTTGTAGGATTTACAGATCGAGATTTATATTCAATATTAAATGGAACTGTTGGAGGAGATCCTATAGCAATAAATCCAAGAGACCCTGGAAGTGTAGTAAAGTATGATAATGGACCAAATGTATTTCCTATTTATGTTAATTTATATAGATATTCTAGCGTAAATGATTTTGTAGGAGGACAATATGATGTATCTAAGAAGACTTATAATTTATATTATCAAAATTATTGGCAACAGGACGGAATTTTACCTACTTATAATCCATGGAGATTATATCATCCAAGTTATCAATATGATACGGGAGATTGGATTAATTATAATGGTCCAATGTGGGGATTACCAATGATAAATGGAAATAATCAAGGTAATTATATTTTAATTACTTCAGAATTATTAGATAGATCTTTCAAACGATCTATATTCAATCAAAATGGAAATGGATTAAATATTTTTGTATATTTTTCCGGAATTCCATGGTATGACAGTCCGGGAACAGGGTCAAGTCCCTTGGTTGCAGATGCAGTTGCTATTTCTTATGTAGTGGGAAATCCTGGAGTAGCTGCAGCAAATAATATATTCGGAACTGGAAAAGGAATTGGTGGAAATACACCTCTACCATTGAATTATGCTTCAACGATGTTTGAGTATGGATGGAAATCTTGTGGGGGTGGAGAACCAGGATGTAGTTCTGGATATTATGTAGGGATACCAATTAATATTAACTGTGCTCTTTATACACAAGGTATAAGTTCAGGATGGGTAAGTTTACCAAGTATTTTATTAGATGTGACTGAAAGTAATTTGAAATCGGTAAGTAAGGACTGCAGGGTAGATACAGATTCCACTGCTAATTCCCATATACCTAGAAAATTTTATTATGCAGGCTCCGGAGGTGGAGGATCTAATTATTATTTTGGAACAAATGATAATTATGCAAATAATAATAATGGAGAATATATACCTTTTGCTCCATTAGATCAACAAAACAATAATAATTATTTGTATTATGGAGTATTTTATACTTATTGGTGGTTTTCTACAGATAGTTCAAATAATTTAAATGTATACTTTTTAGTAAATGGAAATATATATAATCAGTCATTACCTAAAGACCAATATCAATTTGGTGGTTTTCTTTCATCATATTCTGCACAAGCAATAAAACCACAGCCTCCATATACTTATATTGCACAAAGTTATGAAAATGCATATGAAACTGCGTTTTTAATAACAAACACATCACTAAATAAATATCATTCAATAACTTATCCGAGTAGTAATTTCCCATCTTCATTTATAAATGGAACTTTTAGATATGCAGAAGCTTATAAGGATAATAATGGTAATATATATACTATTCAAAATCCATTAGTCGAAAATATTAATTATTATCAGCAAGGACAACCTTATGTATTTATTTCAGCAGGATCTGGAGGAGGATCTGGATATATGTATTTAGATTGGGTTATAGGAACATTTGGTGTACCCTACGAAATAACTATACCATAATAAAAAAACTATACAGAGTTACCTTCTGCTTGAAGTACAAATGGTAAGGATGCTCCAAAACCTTTATTGTTTTGTGACCACATGTATCCCCAAGGTATTAGTGTATTATTGTTAGTTACTATTACATAACCTCCTGAGAACATGTTATTATATACTTGTAAAGATTTTATTTCATATATTATTGATCCTGGGTATTGACTCGTATATACTGATGATAATGGATTAGCATACGCAGATTCCTTATATCCTACATCCAATGCATACATTAATTTATTTACATCATTTTGATCAGTAACTAATACAGTCCAATATCCTGGGTTTACTTTATCTAACAATATTGTATTATTAGCTGGATTGAAAGGTACGTATACTATTCCTGTCGGTTTACCAGTTGGTGTCGCATTACCAATAACTACTACATAATCCAATGGTTGGAATTTCGTATTATATGGTGGAGGTAATGTCTTTCCCATATTTTGTTGATTAAACTGATTAATTACATTTACAGCGTTATCTAATGTATCGCTTTTTACATGATATGTTCCTAAATCAACCCACTGTCCCTGAGAATTATAATATCCTACATCGTATTCCCCATTTCCTTTAGGTATTAAGAATACATAATCAGTATTTGCAGTTATATAATGTGCTTCAGGTTGGGGGCGGAGGAGGTCGGGGAGGAAGAGCAGGCTTAGAGCCGCGGCCAGGACAGCGACTACGCCCATCCCCACGTAGAGAGCCTTGGCCGGCCCTCCCTTCTTACCGCCGGGGCTCGCTTTGACCCGAGGAGGCCTTATTCCGCCCGAAGGCCCGTTAGCCACGGGAGACCTCTCTTTCGTGAGATTTTAAGGGTTTCAGGCGATTGACGGGGTGGCCCGTTCTAAGCTGCTCAGCCCAAGAAGCGGCGAGAGTCAGGCACCGTCCAGCGCGTAACGACCGTCGTCGCCGTCTTCCCAATGAAGCGGTTCCTGGGAGAGGAGCTTACGCTCGACCGAAGTGGTTCGATGTCTAGCGGTTTTAACCCGAAGCCAGTCCCTTCCTCGGATGAGCGGGAGGAGGACGGGTGATTTTTCATGACCAGTGGAAAGGAAAAGATATAACCTCGTCCAAGGCTTGATATTATCATAAGAGGTATGAAAACAATCACGATTAGGGACGACGTCTACGAGAAGCTCCTTGAAATTAAGGGCGACAGGGACATCAGCGACGTGATAGAGGAATTGATAAGAGAATCGGTGAGTCTAAGGAAAAAGAAGCTAGAGAAGTACTTCGGCGTACTGAGTGAAGAAGAGGCTGAAGAGCTCTGGCGGGAGATCAAGGAGAGGAGGAGAAAGAGCCACGAGAGTGCTAGTGGAGACCTCAGCACTCATTGAGTATTTAAAAGGTGACAAAAAGGTAAGCGAAATAATTTCGAATTCGGAGGACTTTTACGTGAGTTATTTAACGGTGTACGAAGTGTTAATAGGCAAGGTCAACGTAGCTAATGTCTTAGACTTCCTGTCACCGTTCTGGGTCATAGGCCCCACGAAAAAGGACGCGTTGCTAGCCTCGCAGATCTACAGAAGGTTAAGGGATAAAGGTAAGATCATAGACGACTTCGACGTCCCGATTTCGGCACAGGCGATTAACAATGAACTGACCCTAGTCACTAAAGACAAGGATTTCGTGAGAGTGAAGGAAGAGTTCGACGGGTTGGACTTGATGATGATTTAGAGAACGTCATGAAAGCGATTTCGTAGTCGCTGTGCGCGTGAGCGGAGGCTTTTGAGCGGGCCGATCCCAGCCTCATTTTACGAATCGGAAACCATTTCCCTCTAGGACACGCTAACCTAGTCTCCCCTTCACTGCCTGGAACGTTTTAACCCTGAATTAAACTCCGCCTAAGATGAATTGAAGGAAGTGGTCAGGCGCGTCAAGCTGGGTTGAGTTCAGGTTCTCGCACTTGAGGAGGTGGAGGGAGTACGCAGAGAAAGTGGCTAAGGCAGCCAAGGACTTGGAGCCAGATGCAGAGGTCTACGTCATAGGAGGGGTGGCAGAGGACAGGATAACAGTCCTGAGCGACATAGATATCCTGATCGTGACGAAGAGGAAGGTCGAGGGCAGGGAGAAGAAAGAGCTTAAGGCGGACATCCTGATAAGGGCCATGGACGTCTACGGCCTCCCCTTCGACGCCCCCGTCGAGCTCCACTTGGAGGACGAGGAGGGGGCCAAGAGGTACTTCCAGACCTCAAAGAAGGCGATCAAGATCGCTTGAGGTGCTAGCGAGGCCCTGAATAGCCTCTACTTCACGTACTCCTTCAGCTTCTCGAGCAGCTTCCTCGCGCACTCGACGCTCTCCCCCATCTTGACGTAGCAAGTGTAGACCTCCGAGTCGCCCGACTTCACCGCCAGGAACTCCACGGCTTCCCTCTCGTCGTCCCTGCTGTAGACCTCCACCCCCAGTGCGTCCCCCACTGCCGTCAGGAGGTAGGAGACCGCGTGGGCCAGCAGCTGAATCGAAGCCTCCCCGTCGCTTATGGACTTAGCGATCTCCTCCAGCTCCTGGGCCGACAATAGTGCAACCCTCCTCCTCACCTTGACGGGGAGCCTGTAGTACACCAGCCTGAACAGGGCGAGGTCTACCGTGGCACCGACGCTCTCGGACATCGCCTTCAGCGCGTTGTAGAACTCCTCAGTCAGCGTTACCTCCTTCAGGGCTCCCTCACCTTTACCTTCTCGAAGTGCTTCACCACGTCCCAGACGTTCGGCCTTAGCTTGGGGTCGGGGTGCATCATCCTCTTTACCAGGTCGGCGAACCTCTTGTCCTCGAAGGCGTCGAAGTTCAGGGACTCGTAGATCCTCACGTACTCCCTCCTCGCCTCCTCGAGGTACTCCAACGCCTTCTCCCTCCTCCCGGCCTCGGCCTCGCTCAGGGCCGCGTCGTAGAGCCTCTTGAGCTGTGCCAAAGGCATCGTCCTCGTCATCATGAAGTAGGCGGTCGCCCCCAGCGAGAAGACGTCGAGGCCAGGGTAGACGTTGCCGAAGCCGAGCACTACTTCTACTTGATCCACCGAGCTGAACTCGGGCGTGAAGTGGTGGGCCCTCTCCCAGAACTTCCTCGCGGAGGCCACGTCGCTGAGCTTGACCTTCACTGCCCCGCTCCTCAGGCTTTCCAGCACCTCCTTCCCCGTCTTCCCGGGCCTCCTGTCGAAGAGTATGTTGCTTGGCTTAACGTCGAGGTGGATCCAGCCGTAGTCGTGGAGCTCAGCTAGGACTTTCGCCACGCTGAGGACTATCTCCTTGACTACGCCCTCCCACTCGTCCGAGTAGTACAGGTTGTCGTCCATGACCAGGTCTTGGGCGGTCCCTCCCTCCATTAACTCAACTACCAGGTACGGTGGGTCGGTGAGGTAGGGCTCGAAGTCGCCCTGGAGGGCCTTGATCAACGCCTCGTCGTTTTGCCTGAAGTCGACTATTTTCACCACCGAGTTGAGCTTGGCGTTGAGCTCCCTGAGCTGGTTTATCTCCGAGATTAAGTCCTGGTATGAGACCCTAGCGAGGGCGTCATCGAGGATGGGGATCTTGACGGCGTAGGCCTTACCGTCCTTGAAGGCCTTCATGACGTACATGGAGGACCCCCTGCCTATGTAGCCCACTACCTTGTACCCGTTGAAGTTGGAGCCTATCCAGGCCCTCGGGTCCCACTTAGTCCTCAACGCCTCCAACGCCTTAGCCCTCAGCCTGGGCAGGGAGTCCCTGACCTCTGGCACTACGGCGTACTTCTCGGCCAAGTTGTAGGCCTCAATTGGCCTCTCCGCGGCGAGCCCCTTTATGTAGTAGTCTATTCTCTTTGGGACGTAGCCGTAGACGTTGAGGCACCTTATGAGCGCGTCCCTGTCGCACTTAAGCAAGTCCGCCCCGTAGTTGTCGGAGACCCAGACCGCCTTGTCGCAGAGCCCAGCTGAGAGTAAGGCACACCCCAGCTCGTCCTCTTGGCCCAGCTTGTAGTGGAGTATCGTCGCGTCCTTGTAGGACTCCCTGTCGTCCCTCACGAAAGACCTGATCGCGTAGGCCAGCATCTCGTTCCTCTCGACCTCGTTGGTCGAACTCGCCAGCGCTGGAACAGTGAAGGCCAGGGAGTAGATCGGGGAGACGAGTAGCAGGGCGGAGCTCACCAGCCCGGCCAGGTTCACCGAGATCATCGCCTCGGGGAGGAACCTGGCCATCCTCTTGTTCGCCGTGAGGACGGACGAGGCTAGGAGGAAGACCGAGGCGGGGAAGTAGAGCCAGCTCTCCTGGAGCACCCCGTTCAGGAGGAGGAGGGGGTTGAAGGCGAAGCCGAGGTGGGTCAAGACGAAGATCAGGGCAGACAGGTAGAGCTGGGAGGCCAGGAAGGGGAGGGCCACCCTGGAGACTATCGAGACGGAGGACTTCTCCTCAAGGGCCGCGGCCAGGGCTATCCCGAGGCCTATCAGGAAGGCGAGCTCGAAGAGGGGGGAGAAGCTCAGCCCCTCGAGGGAGATTACTACGAGCACCCCCAGCGCGAAGAAGAGGAGCGACATGACGTTCAGCCTCTTCAGGATCACGAACTTCATGGAGAGGACTTTGGGGAAGAGGGGGAGGGCCGTCACCGCCGTGAACGCGAGGTAAGCTATGGGGCTGAGCTCGAAGTAGCCGAAGTAGAGCTGGAAGGCGAGCAGGGGCGCGACGAGCCCTCCAAGGAAGAGGCCTATGGCGAACCCCCTGGGGGTGGGGTGGAAGAAGAGGACTATTGACAGGAAGAAGGAGAGCAGGCCCATCGCGACGAGGGGGTAGTCGAAGTAGCCGAGGCCCTGATAGACCAGGCTGAGCGAGACGAGGGCCGTGACCCCGAGGTTGGCCGCCCTCAGCAGGAGGACGAGGTTCTCTAGCCTCAATCCCTCGCATTTAATCGCTACCGAATCTATAAGCCCTACTGTGATACTCGCGACTCTCCTGGCCCAGGCACTGCTCAGGAGGGGTGTAAACGCTATCCACGTGGGCCACCTCGAGCCAGACCTGCAGAGGGTGGCTGTTTTCATGCTCGCCAAGGGATACGGCGTAGTAGAGGGGGAGTTCCGCGGGAGGGTGGCCAACGTCCAGCTGGGGATCAAGCTCCTCAAGGGCGTCGGGGAGGAGGGGGCTAGGGCCGCGATAAAGAAGGGTGGGGAAGTCCCCTTCGATCCTCCCAGGGCCCCGCAGTTCGTTTTCGACTTCTCGCTTTGGGACGAGATGACCGAAGAGGAGAGGAGGAAGACCGTCTTCCAGGTCGACTTGGCCATCGCGACCCTGAGGAGGTACTTGTGGGAGGGGAACGCGAAGTTCGCCAACAAACCGCCCGAGGTCAACCTCCCTTACAGGACTGCCGAGGAAGCGGTGGAGGGGCCCTGCGTCGTCCTCGACCCTAAGGGGGAAACGGCCAGGGAGGAGGACTTGCGTTCCGCTCAGGTCTACGTTATAGGCGCGATAGTCGACACGGGGCGGAGGCTGAAGGACGCGACTACCAGGCTCGCCCGGAAGGCCGGCTACGACTGCCCCAGGCTAAAGATAACCCTCTACGGATCGGTGGTAGGGGTTCCCGACGAGATAAACAAGATCGTGGACGTAGTCATGAGGGTGAGGCTCGGCGAGGCAATCGACGAGGCCGTCCTCGCGAACGCCTCCAAGTCGGACTTGCTGGCTAGGATTAAGCACGAGGAGGCTAGGGGCAACGTGGAGCTGGCCGAGAGGCTGAGGAAGCGTCTCGCCCTCACTCGCCCCTTGACGAAATGACGATCACCAGCCCGGCCACGAACGAGGCAACGGCCGCGAAGAGGTAGCTGTAGACGTAGCTGAACTGGTAGAGGTAGCCCATCACTGCGTTGCTCAGGAATATCCCGACGCTCCTCCCGAAGGAGAGCAGGCCCATCCCCACCCCCTCCCTCCTGCTCGCCCTCGCCACGATCGTCGGCTCGAAGACTTCCGTTGCGGCCACGGCGAGGCCCAACAGCACTGAGAAGCCCCAGATGAAGGCAAGGCCCAGGTGGCTGGCGAAGGCGTAGCCGAGCGAGGCCACCCCGGCCAGGCCGTAGCCCAGGAACGAAAGGCCCTTCACGTCGCTGAACCTAGTCCTGCCCAGCAGGTAGCCGAAGGCGCTGCTGCTCACCAGGAAGACCAGGTAGGTCGCGGTCGCGAGGTAGAGCTCCCCGGAGACCTCGTAGCTCGTTATCATGGGGAAGCCGAAGCTGTACTGGCTGAACGCGAAGAGCGTGGTCGAGAGCACGACGCCCCACATGACCCTCTCGCTCCTCTTGGGGACCATCTGCTTGAACTCCTTGGCCAGGCCCCTCATCCTGACCGAAGCTAACAGGACTGTCGAGACGAGGAGGAAAGCGATCGCCGGGATCGTCAGGTAAGCTATGTCGACCTTGTAGTACAGCCCGAGCGTTACGTAAACTAGGGCCAGGGACGCCCCGAGGACGTCGAGGGCGTGGAGGATCGAGAAGGCCTCCCTCCTCTCTTCGGGGTAGGTCACGTCCAGGATCATGACCCTCCTCGGGGGGCTCCTGAAGTTCCTCGCGAACCACCCTATCATGAAGAAGGCCGTGGCCTGGACGTAGTTCGCCGCTAACCCCGTGAAGGCCGTGAGCGTAACGACGGCGTTCCCCGGGACCGCTACCCTCTTAGCCCCGTACTTGTCGGCCAAAAGCCCTCCCAAGAAGCCCATGAATATCCCCCCGCCGTAGTTTATCCCCTCGATGAGGCCGTAGAGGGCGAGGGGGACGTGGAAGACCGCTACCAAGATGAGGGGGAAGAGCGCTACGGCCGCCTGGTAGCCTAGGTCGGCGAAGAAGGCCGAGAACGAGATCTTGTAGACCTCCTGGGAGTACCTCATCGAAGCACCTAAACCGTTATTTCCCGAACGATTTAAATGAGTGCAGTGAAGCTCAAG
Organism: Thermoprotei archaeon; assembly: GCA_049973945.1. GTDB lineage: Archaea > Thermoproteota > Thermoprotei_A > Sulfolobales > Sulfolobaceae > Acd1. The sequence goes on along the minus strand of JBMFJH010000016.1, from coordinate 26,123 downwards.
TTCAAGATCTGGCTAGTCGACGACGAGGGAAAGACGGTCTTCGGCAAGGGGGGCTTCGAGCTACTCAGGAAGGTTCAGGAGAAGGGGTCTATCGCGGAGGCGGCCAAGGAGATGGGGGTCTCCTACAAGTTCGCGTGGGAGTACGTCAAGAGGGTCAACGCCAGCCTGGGGGACTTGGAGGTCAAGAAGGGAGGGAGGGGAGTGGGAGGGACTAAGGTGGGCGAAAAGCTCGCCAAAGTCCTCGAGATCTACGAGAGGGCGGAGAGGGAGGTAAACGAGGTCTTGGCGAAGTACGAGAGGGAGATCGAGGAAGTCCTGAAGGGCGACGGGACGGAGAGGGGCTAAAGCAAGGATAAGTTTAGCGTTGAGGGCTGGATTTTTACAGTCACCACCCCCTCGCTCTTTAGCCCAGGGGGTGTTCTTAACGGGACTTGACGTGATGGAGCGGAAACGGGATAACTCCAGTTCACTCCCGCGTAAAACGTTTGTTGGGGGTCGGGGGATGATGAGTCGGGTGCAAGTTGAACCGTGATAGATAACCACCAAGCTGACCCGACCCCCAATACATACTTAGTTTTTCCAGCTATTAACTTTTCCTTCTGGCCAAATTTTGAATTAATTCCCGTATTATACAAAAATTCGAGGCTCTTACCTTCGCCAAAGATCGAATGCCATCAACCCAGGGAACGCGAGAGCTCGCAAGCGGGCTGTGCAGGCTGAGACCACGCGCACTCTCCTAACGCAAGACAGGCAAAAAGCGGTGAAGAGAAGGGCTGAATCCTTTTTCGCATTAACAGAAATCTTTTTATATTTAACTATGTTAAAATTTCAATGTTCAGGGATGAGCTCTCACGCCGATGTGGGCCGTGCCCGAAAGGGTGAGAGCGACCCTGGAGATGTGAGCCCCGTGCCGTTGAGCTCGAAGGAGTCCCATGACCCACCTACCCTTAAATCGGGTAGGTGGCTGAGGGCTAAGTCCCTACGCTCGATCGCGACAAACGCGAAACGATTGAAGTGAAAGCGTAGGGACGAACGGTATTACGCCCTCCCCCCTTTTATAAGGTCTCCCCGAAGCCCATTACCATGCCGGTAGTACTGAGGGTAGACGACAGGACTTTGGTGGTCGACGAGACGGGAGTGTTCGCGGTGAACCAGAGGGTGAAAATACCGAAGGGGGCTTTGGGCGTAGAGGCCGAGTGGCAGGGCGAGAAGCTGGTTCCCAACGACGTGCCGGTCATCGACGCTGACTCCGTGCAAGACGTCGTGAAGGCCAAGGTTTTCGCCACTGTCCCACAGCTCAAGCTCACGATCCTTAAGGCGGACAAGTTCTACCTGGTCGTGAAGGGCCTGCTCTCTGGGCCGAAGGAAGTGGTGGTTTTGAAGGGAAAGCTGTTTGAGAGGGAGGGGGAGGTGTTTGAGAGGGCGAAGGACGACCCCGACTTGGCCCTGCTCCTGGCCAGGAAGATGAACACCGACGAGGCCAAAGCTGTCGCGGTCATCGCTTTGTCCAGGGCAGGGAGGTGCCAAGAGGCAATAGAGGTCTTCGAGTCCATGAGCAACAGGTTCCCCGAGGAGTCCTTAGCTGTTGCGGAGTGCTACGTGAAGCTCGCCAGGAAGACCGAGGCCCTCAAGATCTACTCCCTGTTCTCCCCCGAGAAGTACAGGGAGCTCGAGGAGGTCGTTAAGTCTGAGGTCAACGCGATGATAGAGGAGTTCGAGAGGACTGAGAACCTGAAAGTCCTGATGAACGCCCTGAAAGTCCTGCCCAACTACGACGCCCCCGCCCTGAGGCTGGCTTGGTACTACTACTCCAAGGGGAACAAGGGCGAGGCCCTCAAGTACTTCGAGGAGGCCGTCAGGAGGAACCCCACTTACGTCAACGAGCTGTTCCTAGCCAAGACCTTGATAGAGGCCGGCCAGCCCAAGAGGGCCTTCGACATCCTCACCGAGCTGGAGAGGGTGTGGCACGTCGGCTATATAAACTACCTTAAAGGCGAAGCCCTGCTCAGGATGAACGCCCCGAAGGAGGCGAGCAAGGAGTTCTCCGTGGCCTGCAAGAACGGGGTGCTCGAGGCGTGCATGAAGCTGAGGCCCTACCAGGTGAACTCCAGGCTCACAGGGGAAGACCCCAGCGACTGGGTCGGCCTCATAGTCTACGGCTACAAGGTCGAGAGGTACATAGGCTCGGGAGGGATGGGCTACGTATTCGAGGTCACTAAGAACGGGAAGAACTTCGCCATGAAGATAGTGAAGAGGGACTTCAAGTTCGACGAGCTCCTCAGGGAGGTAGCGAAGATGCAGGAGGTGACCAAGGGCAACAGGAGGTTCGTGAGGATCCTGGCGAGCTTCGTCGACGAGAACCTGAACGACGCGATGTCCTACCCACCTGCGATAGTCATGGAGTACATGGCCGGGGGAGACCTCAAGAACGTGCTTATAAGCGAGGAGTACAGGACGCTCAGGAGCTCCGATTACTGGCCGGCTGTCGTGGCCTCCATCTTCTCCAAGGTCGCTGAGGGCATCGCCCACCTGCACTCGTTAGGCTACGTCCACGCCGACATAAAGCCGGGGAACATCCTCTTCGACAGGCCCCTGCCCAAGTTCGGGGCACAGGCCGTCGAGGCCCTGGAGAGGGGGGAGGTCGAGCCGAAGATAGGCGACCTGGGCTCTTCGGTGAGGATCGGGACTACCGTAGTCCACTACACGCCCTATTACGCCCACCCGCTGCAGAGGTTCGGCTCCCCGGCCGAGCCCAAGTTCGACGTTTACTCCCTCACGGTCTCGCTCTACGCCGCCCTAACGAACAGCTACCCGTGGCCGGAGTGGCTCGAGAGGGAGATAGAGGAGGCCGTGACCAACCCCGAAATGAGGGACAGGGCCTACCAGGACTTCCTCGAGGCGAAGCCGAGGATGGACTACGTGCCCGAGCAGTTCTACGACGTGATCTACGAGGGCTTGAAGGGGCTGATAACGGTGAACGAGTTCAGGGACATGCTGAACAGGGCCTTGACGGAGACGCTGAGGTCGATAGAGTCTCCGGTTACTATATAGGAACGCTTAATTAGTTAGAAGTTCCGTTCAATCTATTCAAATGCAAATGAGGTGGGATAAGATGAGTGAGAGCGAAGTCAGGCCATACTTCAGGGGGCAGTTCTACGAGGTCGTCGAGGACGACGTTGCCGAGGTCGTCTTCCTGGAGGGGAAGCCAGTGGCGGCCGCCTGCATAGAGCACGGAAATCATGACCTCTTCGACTTCAGCTGCCCCCACGTGCGGAGCCTGTTGAAAAAGATCGGCTATTTTTCCTGAAGAGAAGTCGAACACCTGGTTCCACTGCTAGTTTAAATGAAGTCGTAGACGTTGCCCTTGTACACCAAGTCCATGATTCTGTCTATCTTCCCCTTGACCTCCTCGAGGGAGTCGCCCAGCACGTTCACGTGGCCGACCTTCCTCCTCCTCCTAACTCCCTTCTTGTTGTACCAGTAGACCTTCCCTATCCTGAACACCTCTTCCGGCACCTCGCCGACGCCCAGGAGGTTGACCATCCCCGCGAAGTTCCTGACCTCGGTCGAGCCCAGGGGAAGGCCCAAAATCGCCCTCAGGTGGTTCTCGAACTGTGAAACTAAGGCCCCGTCGAGCGTGTAGTGGCCCGTGTTGTGGACCCTCGGGGCGAACTCGTTTATGTACACCTTGTCCCCCTTGACCATGAACTCCATGCCCATCGTGCCTACGTAGTCCAGGCTCTCCGCGAACCTCCTCACTATGTCGACCATCCCCCTGTCGCCTATGGGGCCGTAGTTGTAGACCAGGATCCCCCTCAAGTTCAGGTTGAATGTCGGGGGGTAGTTCGCCTCCTCCCTCCTGCCCCTCACGAAGATCACAGACGCCTCGTAGTCGAAGTCTATGTACTCCTCTACAACGAAGGTGCACTTGGACTCCTTCAGGAACTCGAAGCCCTCCTGGCTGCCCTTCAGGAAGTACTGGCCCTTACCGTCGTAGCCTCCCCTGGACTGCTTTATGACGGCCCAGTTGTTGAACTGGTCTTTCGCCACTTTCAGGGCGTCCTCGCCGGAGTAAACGACCTCGAACCTCGGAGTGGGGAAGCCGTTGTTCCTGTAGTAGAGCTTCTCCTTGTGCCTCTCCCTCTTCAGCTCGATGGCCCTGATGTCGGGGACTAGCTTGCCCTGCTCGTGGGCGTACTCCAAGGCCCTCTCGTCCACGTGCTCGAACTCGAAGGTGACTACGTCGGCGGAGTCGATTGCCTCTTTGTACTGGTCCCAGCGGAAGCACTTGTCCGCTATCAAGCACGCTGGGGCCTCAGCCTCGTCCATCACGTAGAAGGTCAGGGGGAGGTACCTTCCCTCGTTGACCATCATGTAGCCCAGCTGACCGCCCCCGAGTATGAGCACCTTCGGGAACCTCGATTTGTCCATTCGCAAGTTGACCACCTTTACGCAACTGCGTAAGTCCTTTCAGCTGGGAAAACCCTTGTAACGTCCCGTATTTAAGGGGCTGATTTACTTGGACGAGTAAACCGGTATGCGAACGGCGGGGGACCCGAGGGCTCTCGACCGGGCGGGACCGACCAGTCTTAATATCGGTCCTTGGGACCTAGGTCTTCCGCCACTACTCAGCTGAGGGAGCCCACGCCCGGCGGCGTGCACGGAGTCACACGGCCCTCCACTCGTCCGCTCCCTCACGCGCTACGCCCTCTTTACCCAAAGCCTTTATGTCCGGCCCCCACTGCTCATCCCCGCCACGTCCGCCCTACGGCCGAAGACCAGCCTGAGGAACGGGATCAGGTGGTCGTAGACTACGTGCCTGCCCCCCATTATCTTCCTTCCGACTAGCCTCGAGATTAGGGACTAGTTCGCGTTGACCGAGAGCGAGACGCCCGTCCTCGTCGAGTCCTGCCGTAATCTGGAGACCTGGATGACCAACTCCCACCTCAACTCTTCGGTGTCAGACCAGCCGAAATACCTCAACCCGTCGCCCATCGGTTCTGGGCCAGCCATATAGCCTACCGCGCACTGAGGCTTGTCGTTCTCGAACGACAGGATGTACACCACCCTCATCGCCCTGGGCACGTCGGAGAGCTCGGATAGCGCGACGAACTCGTCCTTCCTCGCGCCCTTAAACGTGAGGGCGCTCACGTGGCCAAAGGCCCCCACCACTACGAAGGGGTTGCTGAGGTACTCCATGACTTTGTCCGCGGGGGCGGCCAACACGACCTCCGCGTAAACCTTGTCCGAGGCCATCGACCTCCACCAAACGGTTGTGTTTGTAATTATTTTTGTTCACAGATATATATTCATTACTTATATATTTGGCGAAGTGCCAAGATCTGCTAGCTCAAGCCCGCGTCTCACCCACCTTATTAAGGCCGCGGGTATCAGTTACCTCGCAACGCATCTGGTAGTCCCAAAGGGGTGGGCCTCACTGTCATTAAACTTTAATGAGCGAAGACCGAGAGTGCCACATGCAGGTCGAGAAGTACGAAATTTTCGTCGACGTCGACTACAAGAACTCCTACTACAAGGGCTCCGAGAAGGTTTACGTAAAGACGGAGGACGAGGTAGTACTCGACGCGGTTGAGCTTAAGATAACCTCCGTGAAGGACCAGAACGGGAGGCCCCTGCCCTTCGAGTACAAGGACAACAGGCTTACTATCAAGACGGGCAATTACTCCGGCTTCATTGAGGTCGAGTTCGAGGCTCCCATCAAGGACAAGCTCTCCGGCCTCTACAGGGCTAAGGAGAGGGTTGTTAAGGACGGCAAGGAGGAGACACTGGTTTACTTCACCACCCAGTTTGAGTCGATTCACGCTAGGGAGTTCATCCCGTGCGCGGACGACCCGAACAAGAAGGCAGTCTTCAAGCTGACCGTGAGGGTCGACAAGGACCTCGACGTCATCTCGAACATGCCAATCGAGAGCGTAAAGGAGGAGGGCGACAAGAAGGTAGTGACTTTCCAGGAGACCCCGAGGATGTCGACCTACCTGCTTTATCTTGGCATAGGCAAGTTCGAGGAGCTCAGGGACGACTACAACGGCAAGCCGCTGATAGTCGCGACCCCTCCGGGCAAGTCGGCCAGGGGCAAGTTCGCGGTAGACGTGGCCAAGAAGTCCCTGGCCTTCTACGAGGAGTACTTCGGTATCCCCTACATCCTCCCCAAGCTCCACCTCATAGTAGTCCCCGAGTTCGCGGCCGGGGCGATGGAGAACTGGGGGGCGATCACCTTCAGGGAGACTGCTCTGTTAGCCGACGAGACCTCCTCGGAGTCCGTCAAGAAGAGGGTGGCAGAGGTCGTGGCGCACGAGCTGGCGCACCAGTGGTTCGGGAACCTCGTCACCATGGACTGGTGGGACGACCTGTGGCTCAACGAGAGCTTCGCGACTTTCATGAGCTACAAGGCGGTCTCGGCCAACTACAGGCAGTGGGACATGTGGGGCGACTTCGTCTCGAGCGAGACGGGCCCCGCGTTCTTCAGGGACTCCTTCTCCACCACTCACCCGATCCACGCGGAGATCAAGGACCCCCACGAGATAGAGCAGATCTTCGACGACATAACCTACGGCAAGGGCGCGTCTATCCTGAGGATGATAGAGGGCTTCGTGGGGGAGAGGGCATTCAGGGACGGGGTCAGGCTGTACTTGAAGGAGCACGAGTTCGGCAACGCCAAGGCCCACGACCTGTGGAGCGCCATCGAGAGGGCCTCCGGGATTAATGGCGTGGCCGAGCTCATCGAGGACTGGGTAACCAGCCCCGGCCACCCCGTAATCCACGTGAGCGTGGAGGGCAAAAAGATCAGGCTGAGGCAGGAGAGGTTCTGGATAAGCCAGAAGCTCGAGGACAGGGTCTACAAGATTCCCTTGACGATGGTGGTCAACGGGAGGCAGTTGAACACGATCTTCAGCGAGAGGGAGAAGGTGGTAGACGTAGGGGAGGAAGTGAGGAGCCTCAGGGTCAACGTGGACAGGACTGGCTTCTACAGGGTGCACTACGAGGGCGAGTCGCTCGACCTGTTCCTCAAGGCTAAACCGAACGCCTACGAGAAGTACGGCCTGCTGGACGACTACCTGAGGTTCGCAATGGCGGGCCTGATAAGCGTCGACGACTACCTGAAGGTGGCGAAGGCGTTCTTCAGCGACAGGGACTACCTGGTAGTCCAGACCTTAACGGGCCACCTGTTGTTGCTCTGGTCGCTCAACCAGGAGAGGTACCAGCAGATCCTCAGGGACTACGTGTTCGCCCAGCTCGACTACTGGAGGACGAGGAGGGACGAGCTCGGCAGGATGACCTACGGCCAGCTCTTGGAGGCCGCGGCCTGGGCGGACAGGTCGTTCGCCAGAGGGTTGGGCTCTCTATTCGACGCCTACGACCACGTCCTGCCCGACGCCAAGCAGGCGGTGGCTGTGGCCTTCGCCCTGAGCTACGGCGAGTCGGCCTACGACGCTTTGCTGGAGAAATACAGGAAGTCCAAGTACGACGAGGACAGGAACAGGCTGTTAACTGCGATGCTCTCCTTCCCCAAGCCAGGGTTAGTCGTCAACACGCTGAGCCTGGCCTTGACCGGAGAGATAAAGAGGCAGGAAGCGATCAGGATCCCAGCGACAGCGGCCTTCAACCCCTACTCCAGGTACGAGGTATGGAAGTGGCTGAAGACGCACTTCGAGTTCCTCAGGAACCTGAGCTCCGGCATAGCCACGTTCGCCAGGTCGATGAGGGCTGCCATGCCGAGGCTGGCCTTGGCCACGAACGAGGTCGAGGAGTTCTTCAGCCACGCCCTCAAGGAGAACCGCTACCCGGACATGAACATCGAGATAAGGACTGGCCTGGAGATGATCCCGGGTTACAAGAGGCTGGCCGGGCTGGCCTGACCGCGTTCACTCTCTAAACTAATTATATCGTGTTTTCCTATTTTTTCCCATGAGTTCCCAGTTCGGGGCCTGGCTCAACGAGGTAGCCAGGAGGTGGCAGGAGGCCTGGGATAAAGCTGGAATCTTCAACGCCGAGCCTAGCCAGGACAGGAAGAAGTTCTTCCTCACCGCTGCCTTCCCTTACACTAACCAGCCCCTGGACTTCTACTACGCGAGGCTCTTCGTCACTGCAGACGTCTACGCCCGCTACCTGAGGGGGAAGGGCTACAACGTCCTCTTCCCCTTCGCCTTCCAGTACACGGGAACCCCCATCATTTCGGTATCCGACGCGATCAGGAGGGGCGACAGGGACGTAATAGAGAGGTTCGTGAACCAGTACGGGATAAGCGAGGAGGAGGTCAAGAAGTTCGCCGACCCCATGTACATGGCGAGGTACTTCCACAACAGGATGAAGGAGGCGGTGAAGGCCCTAGGGCTGAGCGTGGACTGGAGGAGGGAGTTCACGACGGTAGACCCGGCCTTCGAGAAGTTCGTCCAGTGGCAGTACAGGAAGCTCATGCAGAGGGGCCTGCTCAAGCAGGAGGACGCCCCCGTCGCTTACTGCCCCGTGGACAACTTCCCGGTTGGGATGCACGACACTAAGGGGGACATAGAGCCGGAGATCTCCGACTTCGACGCGGTCTACTTCGACTCGGGGGACTTCTCCTTCCTAGCCGCTTTCCCCAGGCCGGAGACGGTCTTCGGAGTCATAGCGGTGATGGTTCACCCCGACGCTGAGTACGTAATCGCGCAGATAGGCAACAGGAAGGCCGTGGTCTCGAGGGAGGCCTTCGAGAGGCTGAAGTACCAGAAGGAGATGAGGGAGCTGAAGAGCCTAAAGGGCAAGGAGCTGGAGGGCCTCTACGCCTACAACGCGATAACCGGGAAGCAAGTTCCCGTCATAGCGAGCAGGTACGTGTCTCCGAGGCAGGGAACTGGAGTAGTGGGTGCAGTCCCCTCCCACGAGCCGGAGCACTTCCTGGCCTTGACGGAGCTGGGGAGGGAGTTCGAGCTCGTCCCCGTCATAAGGACAGAAGGCTTGGCCGAGATCCCGGGCCCCCAAATAATCGACCTAGCCCAAACGACTAACCCCCAGGAGCTCAGGGACTACATAGACACCCTGTACAACCTGGAGTACCACAAGGGCTACATGAGGGAGGACGTGGTGGAGAGGGTGAGGGACTTCCTGAGGCCGATAGTCAGGGAGATGATCGCGGGCAAGCCGGTGAGGGAGGCGAGGAAGGCTGTGGTCGGCATACTGAGGAACCTGGGAGCCCACGAGCTGTTCTACCAGATAGTCAACGGCCCGGTCTACTGCAGGTGCGGGGCGGAGGTGGTCGTTAAGACGATGAAGGGCCAGTGGTTCGTGGATTACTCCAACCCCATGTGGAAGGCCGCGGCGATGAAGGCGGCGGAGAGGGTCAAGGTAGTCCCCGACTCCATGAGGAGGGACTTACAGCGCTACATCTTCGAGGCCAAGCCGAGGGCGTTGACCAGGACTAGGGGGTTAGGGGTCAGGCTCCCCTGGGACGACAGGCAGATAATCGACCAGCTGAGCGACTCGACTATATACATGGCGTTTTACACTGTTTCCCACAGGCTGAAGTACCCACCATCTTCCCTCAACGACGCCTTCTGGGACTACGTGATCCTGGGGGAGGGGGACGTGAACGAGGTGAGCAACGCTACCGGGATCTCGAAGCAGGAGCTGATGTCCCTAAGGGAGGAGGTCGCTCACTGGTACCCCCTCGACTCGAGGCTCGCAGGGAGGCCCTTGGTCAGGAACCACCTGCCCTACATGATCTACCATCACGTCGCCCTGTTCGGGGAGGCCATGGTGCCTAGGGAGATAGTCATGACGGGCTTCGTGAGGCCCACCAGGGGCCAGAGGAAAGAGGTCAGCCTGGAACAGGCTATCCAGGCCTACGGGAGCGACGCCGTGAGGCTCTCCCTCCTCTACACTAACGAGGTCGCTGGTGACCTCGACCTAGAAATAGTTACAGCCAGGAAGTTGGGGGAGACCCTGAGGAAAGTCCACGACTTCGTCTCCTACCTGCTTAGCCTGAAGGGGACTAACCAGGTGAGGGAGGCCGACCTATGGCTCAGCTCCTACATGAACTCGTTAGTTAAGGAAGTCCTGGAGGACTACGAGGCCTTCAGGTTCAAGCCGGTGATAGACAAGCTCCTCTTCGAGCTCCCGGACAAGCTCAGGGACTACCTCGCTTTGGTCGACTTCCCCAACTCAGACCTTCTCAACAGGGTGGTCTCCGCCTGGATAAGGCTCTTGGCACCCTTAGCCCCCCACGTAGCTGAGGAGGCCTGGCACGCCTTTAAGGACTCCTTCGTCTCCCTTGAGCCGTTGCCCAAGCCCGAGGAGTTCCAGTTCGACCTCAAGGCCTTCGCGGAGCTGGAATACGTGAACTACTTGGCCGACGTGATAGAGGACCTGAAGAGCGGGCTGAGCGAGTCCCCCGAGAGGATAATCCTGTTCGTGAGCACCGACGAGAGGAAGGTGAGGATCGTGAAGGAAGCGATTAAGGCTGTCATGGAGAGGAAGACCCTCAGGGACTTCGTCTTGGGCCACGAGGAGGAGGCCGAGCTCTATAGGAGGGCCTTCGAGGCGGCGAACAGGTTGCCAGACTCTATCAAAAGGCTGATTAACCAGGTCGAGTTCAACGAGGCCGAGGTCATAGCCAAGTACGCCGAGCTCCTCATAAAGAAGCTCGGACTGGAGGAGGTCAAGATCTACGACGCCGACGACCCGGCCACGCCGAACCTCAAGGGCAAGAAGGACATAGCGATGCCGTTCGCCCCAGGAGTGTTCCTGGTCGTGCCGAGGTGAGGGAAGCAGGCGAAGGCGAGTGGGAAGCCGTGGGGGACAAAGAGGCCTCACAGGGGCCCTGATGGGCACTCGGCCTCCGCGGCTGATGATCTACTCTCCTAAAGGCAAATTAAGCTTTCAGGGGATCACTTCGGTGCTGTCCTCGGTGGGGTCGTAGTACAAGTCCTCCTTCCTTATGACCCCCTCCCTGATCAGCTCGTCGATGAGCGGAATGCCAGAAAGCACTATCCTCAAGTACTCTTTCGTCACCCTGTCCACTGCCTCGAAGCCCTCCTCGCTCCAATAGTTTTCCTTCTGGGCGTAGAGGCACCTGCCCCCGCAGTACCTCAGGAACTCGCAGGACTTGCACCTCTCGGGGTAGGGGTCGTCCAACAGCCTGAAGCCCTTCTCTACGTGGCCCAACACGGCCCACTCCTCCCTAACCGCTATCGGGCAGGAGAGGATCCTCCCGTCGGTGTTGACTGCCACGCTCTCGACCCCAGCCCCACAAGCTACACCCTTGAGGTTGTTGAAGTAGTGGGCCGAGACCACGCCCAGGAACGGGACTATCTTGACGATTCTGCCCCGCCTAAGCTCCGAGAGGAACTCCTCGTACAGCCTCCTTATCCCAGGTAGGTAGCTCGAGTAGGCCCAGGACTCGAAGTCCCACTCCTCGCTCCACACCACGTTCAGCTGCCAGTGCACCTTGTCGAACACGCCGAGGCTGAGCAGGTGCTTTACCTCCTCGTAGATGTCGGAGTCCCTTGTCACCGCCATCCTCGCGATCGTTTCGACCCCTAGGGACTTCACGTACTTAGCCGCTTCCACAGCCCTCCTGTAGACGCCCCTGCCCCTGTGCTTGTCGGTGATCTCCTCCCTCCCGTCAACGCTTATCAGGGCGACGTTCATCCTCCTCCAGTACCTCTCGGGGAGGAGCTTGTACAAAGTCCCGTTGGTCTGGATCCCGAACCTCCTTGCCCTCACGCTGTCCATGACCTTCATTATGAACTTGGGGTTCATCAACGGCTCCCCGCCGTAGAATATGACGGTGGCCCTGGGGTCTGACTCGATCAGCCTCTTGAGCTTGGAGAGGTCGTAAGTCACGTCGTAGGGCGAGTAGCGCTTGGGGAAGGAACCCCCGCAGTAGTCGCAGGTTAAGTTGCACTTCCCCGTGGTCAGCACTAGCCAGAGCAAGCCTGAGCCTGAGTCTTCACAAAGCTTAAAACGTGGAGCTTAAGTTCAGATCCTCTTCGCTATCCTCTTCAAAGCCTCCTCGTCACCTAGGGTTGAAACGATCACTCCCATGAAGCCCTGCGACTCCAGGTCGGAGAGGGCGTCTACAGCCTCTGCCTCCTTGACAGCGGGCTGGTTCAGGGTCCTCAACGTCTCCTTGTTGACCTCAGTCTCAACCAACAGGTAGGGGATGAGCTTTGAGGAGAACTCCTTGAGGGAGCCGTCGTTGACGAAGTTCAGTACAAGGAAGAAGTCTGCCGGGAAGGAGAGCCTCTCCTTGACCTTGTCCAACCCTTTCCTCATGCTCACCATGAGGCCGGCTTTCACGTTCCCGGCGTAGGCCTTGGTTATCTTCACGGCGTCCTCCGATGTCAGGTGGTCTACCGGCCTCCCGAACTTAGGCAGGTCGCCCTTGGTGAACGCTATCCAGAAGCCCACGTATTTCGCGGTCAAGGCCAGGGAAGCCACGTAGAGCTCGTTCACGTCGTAGAGCCTCTGGTTCACTACTATCGTCTTGTCGGGCTGGACGTGGCGTACTGTCTCGGCCACCGCGACGGGGAGGACTGCGGGATAGCCCAATGCGGAGTGGGGGATGTCGTAGCCGTCGAAGCTCCCCAGCTCACTGACAAGTTTCAGGGCCTTCTCCCTCTTGGCCCTCGGGTGGAGCTCCGCTAGGACGAGCACGGGGCCGAATCCTTTTCCGCATTAACAGAAGTCTCTTTATATTTAACTACGTTGGGATTTCACCGTTTAAGGATGAGCTCTCACGCTGGTGTGGGCCCCGCCCTAAAGGGTGAGGGCGATCAAGGAGGTGTGAGCCCCGAGCCGTTGGGCTCGAAGGAGTCCCGTTGCCCACCTGACGTTAAGCTGGGCGGGTGGCTGAGGGCTAAGTCCCTACGCCTGATCGCAAATAAACGTGAAGTGATTAAAACGAAGGCGTAGGGACGAACGAGAATTCGGTCCCCGACTTAAAAGGTATCCGTCGAGAGTAAAGCCGTGAAGTGTAGCAAGTGCGACAAGCAGGCAGTCATCAGGATCCCCTACGCCAACCTCTACCTGTGCCAGGATCACTTGAACGAGTGGATAGAGTCCAGGGTCGAGAGGACGATGAAGAAATACAACATGCTCCACAACGTGAAGAGGGTAGCTGTGGCAGTCTCGGGAGGGAAGGACAGCACCTCGTTGCTTCACGTGATGCACAGGCTCTCCCAGAGGCTGGGCTTCGAGGTGATAGGCGTGACCATCGACCTTGGGATAGACGCAGGAACCAGGTACTCCTCCAAGAGCGTCGAGATGGCGGTAAAGAACTTCGAGATGTTGAAAGTCCCTTACAGGGTGGTGAACCTCAAGAGGGAGTACGGCTTCACCATAGAGGACGCCAAGAGGGGCATAAGGAGGCCCGTCTGCAGCTCCTGTGGTTTGGCGAAGAGGTACGTCCTGAGCGTCGTCGCGGAGGAGGAGAAAGCCGATGCCCTAGCTACGGGCCACAACCTGAACGACGTGGCCCAGTTCGTGATGACGGGCTACTACTCCGGCGACGTGGAGAACTTGGCGAGGTTGGAGCCGGTCAGTCCCCCCAAGTTCTACTCGCACTACAAGGTCAAGCCGTTCTTCCTGACCTACGAGAAGGAGATAATGACCTTCGCGTTGGTGAACAGGATCCCCTTCATCGTCGAGTCCTGCCCCTTCTCCTGGAGGGTGGGAGGGGCCACGCAGGAGGCGGTGAGAAGGAAATTGGAAGAGCTCGAGGAGGCCGTGCCGGGGTTCATGCTGAGGCTCGTGGAGAGCTTCGCCGACAAGATCAGGGGGCCCTTAGCGAGGGAGTACATCAAGGAGGAGGAAGTGTCTAGGTGCAAGATTTGTGGTAGGCCCACAACAAAGGGCAGGGAAATTTGTTCCTTCTGTGCCATGAGGATGAAGCTGACGGGGGTCGTGAGGGCTTGACGAAGGACGAGGCCGTCATCTCCCTCTACTACCCCGACGGCGAGCCCGCCGGGAAAGCAGTTTTCGACGGCTCCGCGACCGTAGTCTACGACAGGGAGGGGAAGCTATTATTCGTGGTTGAAGGCCCCTTCCCCCCGAGGCCCAGGAAGGCGAACTACGACTGGATAGAGAAGGTGTTGAACAGGGGTTTGGAGGACGGGAGGAAGAGGTTCATCCTCTACGTGGCGAGCAGGTACTTAGTTAACGTCAAGGGGCTGAACGAGGACAAGGCAGTTGAGGCCCTCAGCGAGTTCGCCAAGAAGAAGGGGAGCGGGAAGGTCTACGAGTCCTGGCTGAGGAGCGTAGTGAGGGGGGTCAAGGCCAAGAAGCTGATGCCCTGGTCGCTGAAGAGGCTCGAGGAGAGGGATCCTGAGCTGTATAAGGTCGTTAAGAAGGCCCTGGAGGAAGCGACCAGCTGAGAATTTCGAAAAGGGAGTTTAAACTCAGAGAAGTTCTTAAAAACCCACATGAGGCTTTACGACGTCCTGACTTGGCTCGCTGTCATGGGCTCGCTTATCGTTTTCTTCGCCCTGACCGTCTGGGTTGCCTCGATCCTCTGGAACCTGAAGGGCTGGCACCTCGTGGCGGAGTTCATAATTCCCTGGGCAGCGGTGTTCCTGGCGATAGGGGCCTGGATAAGGCACAAGGTAAAGGACGTGATTTTCTGAAATGATGAAGCCGCGCTTTTCCGAACGGGTGAGGAGACCCTGCACTGCTGACCTTCCATAACCTTTTTATTAGGAAGGACTTCCCGAGTTACTCGCGTTGAGGCTCTACGACCTGGCGACTTGGGTGGCGACGGTCGGGTCGCTGTCGGCTTTCCTGGTCGTGACCGTTTGGGTCGCTGTGCTGACTTGGGACTTGGGCACAGAGTGGCGTGCGCTGAGTGCGTTCCTCGTCGCTTGGTCGGTGGCCTTCCTCCTGATAGGGGTGTGGCTGAGGCTTAAGAAGAAGAGGGTGATATTCTGACAGCGTGATGAGAAAACTGGGACAGCAGAGAGGTGAAGACCCATTCATGCGCTGACCTCTCAAACTTATGGTCAGACCCGCTAGCCCTCCTCACCCTTCGGGCAGGGAGACCTTATCACATCATCCCTGATACCTGGAGAAGTACTCCTCCAGCACCGCCTCGACCCTTTCCCTCTCCCCGCTGACTATTAAGTCGTCCCTTTCCGGCTCGTAAAACTTTAGTAGCTGAGTCAACCCGTCCCCTTTGCCGCAGGCTACTAGGTCTGCCCCCTTTAGCTCGTCCCCCTCGTAGATTACCACGTACTGGTTCTCCCTGAAGACAAGGAGCCTGAAGACAGCGACTACCTTGTCACCCTCCGCCTTCTTGTAGAGGCTCACGGTGACCAACGGCTCCCCCATGGAGTGCCTGGTGAACTCGTAATGCTTCAGCAAATCGACCTTATTTTAGCCAGCGAAATATTAACCTGTGCAGGACTACCTCCAGCCCCTCTTCGAGCTCCTCAGGATTGACACGACCTCGGCCAAGGGGAAAGGAGCTGACGGGGCCAAGTGGCTGAGGGACTTCATGGAGAGCAACGGTATCCAGGCGGAGCTGATCAACTGGCCGGGGACAAACCCCTACGTCATAGGGGAGATAGACAACAGGTCGGACAAGACCTTGGTGATCTACAACCACTACGACGTCCAGCCGGTCGAGCCGTTGAACATGTGGACTGTAAACCCAGACCCCTTCAACCCCGTGGTTAGAGACGGAAAGATCTACGCGAGGGGAATAGCTGACGACAAGGGAACCCTGATGGCGAGGCTCTTAAAAGTGATAGAGATGAAAAGGGAGGGGAAGCTCAAAATCAACGTGAAGTTCGTCTACGAGGGCGAGGAGGAAATTGGGAGCCTCCACGCCTTCGACTTCCTCAGCAAGTACAGGGAGAGGCTCAAGGGCGACTGGCTCCTTTGGGAGGGCTCTGGGAGGGCCCCCAATGGGGCCCCTGAGGTCGTCTTGGGGGTCAAGGGCCTGCTCTACGTCGAGGCGAGGGCAAGGACAGCGAAGGATCTACACTCCATGTACTCCCCCATTGCGGACAACCCTATGTGGAGGTTGATCTACTTCCTCAGGGAGCTGAGGGATCCCAACGGCTACGTGAGGCTGAAGGGCTTCTACGACAAGGTGAGGTGGCTGACTAAGGAGGAGCTGGAGTACCTGAAGCTCGACCCCAAGTACCTGTCAGAAGCCCTCGGCCAGGAGGTAAAGGACGAGATGGCCATGATAAGGCTGGTCAGCATGCCGAGCCTGAACATAGACGGTGTCCTGACCGGTTACACGGGCGAGGGGTCGAAGACGGTGATCCCCTCGTACGCCTTCGTCAAGATGGACTTCAGGCTCGTTCCAGACCAGGACCCCGAGGAGGTCTTCAAGGAGCTACAAGAGGTCGCCAAGAAGTACAACGTGGAGCTCGTGAAGCTCGGCTCCGTCAAGCCCTTCAGGACTTCCGTCAAGTCCAAGATAGCCCAGGCCCTGATCAAGGGGGCGGAGAGGACTTTCGGGGTGAAGCCCGTAGTTATGCCGAACTCGCCGGGCACCGGCCCGATGGAGAGCTTCTCGAGGGCACTAGGCATAACGGAAATTGCGGACGGGGCGGGAGTCTACACTCCCACCTCTAACATCCACGCTCCCAACGAGAACGCGCCGGTCGAGGATTACTATTTAGCCATGAAGTGGACAGAAGAGGCGATAAGGGAGTTACAGTCGGGATGAGGAGTTTGCCGAGTCCTGAGCCGTGATGAGCCCCTAGTGGCTGACCTCAAAACACTCGTAAGGCGAGGGGAGTGATTTTAATATCGGCTAGAAAATCGTGCAAGGATCGAAGTGAAACATAAAACTTGGGAGGGGGTAAGTTGCTTAGGAGGGGGTAAGTAAAACGTTATTTGACCCCAGGCCCAAGGACGACTTGAAGGACGTCTTTGACAGGGAAAAGGAAATCAAATTGCTGAAAGACTCGCTAGACTCGCCTCTAATTGTCATACTGGGACTGAGGAGGACGGGGAAGACGTCGCTAGTTAAATCGGTTTTAAACTCTCTGAAATCGACGTACGTTTTTCTCGACATGAGGAAGTTCGAAAACAGGGAATACATAGTGTACAAGGACTTCATAACGACATTGGAGAGGGAAGTGAACAGGTTGGCTAAGAGGCACAGAGACCTCCTGTCCCACTTCCGCGTGAGCGGGGTTCAGGTGATGGGGGTATCCTTGAAATTCGAATGGGGGAGGGAAAAGGTCGAGTTGTCGGACGTCTTCGAGTCCCTGAACGAGTGGGCAGAGGAGAAAGGCAGTACCGCGTACATAGTAATCGACGAGGCGCAGGAGCTGGTAAAGCTCAGGGGCTACGACGTCTTGCCTTCCATAGCTTACGCTTACGACAACTTGAGGAACCTAAGCTTCATAATAACGGGTTCTGAGGTCAGGGTCAAGGACAAGTTCCTGAAGTTGGAGGACGAGAGCTCGCCGTTGTTCGGGAGGGCCCATGTAGAAATTAACATCCCGCCCTTCACTAGGGAAACCGCGATAGAGTTCCTGGAGGAGGGGTTCAAGGAACAAGGGGTGGAGTTCGGTGACGCCGAGAGGGTGTACGAAGCCCTCGGAGGGAACCCAGGGTGGTTGACTTACTTCGGATACGTTTACGTAAAGTTCAGGGACGAGGACAGAGCCCTCTCCGAGACCAAGAGGTACGCCAAGAGGTTGCTCTCAAAGGAGTTCTGCAACTTCTTGAGAGAGGGAGGAAGGGACAAGAGGAGGTATTTGAGAGTTATCGAGACCTGCAAGGGAGGATGTACCTGGAAGGACATTAAAAACTCCCTAGAGGCTTTAGAAGGTAGGGAAATAAACGCCGGTACTGTAAGCGATATCGTTAACAACTTGTTAGAGTACTCCTTCTTAATCAAAGAAGATAGGAAATATGTCTTCGCCGATAAATTGTTAGGAGAGATAGGGAACGTGAGGTGTTAGTGCATACATTCAACATAGCAGGTGTGGCGTCCCGTGAAGTGAAGCTGAGCCGACGAGCAGTGCCTCGCCGATTATCCTCGGCGACAGTGAGATCGGCGTACCTATACTTGTCCAGTTGAAGGTGTCTGGACCCAATGAAGATCAGCAGTCCCAGTAGTTTCCAGCCTTCTCCCTTATTTTCAGGGCTATCTCGAGAACCTTCCTGTACTCGCGACTTTTCAGAATCCTGTCGACGAGACCAAGGTTTACCCTCGCGTATTCGTGGATCAAAACGTTCCTGAAACCCACGACCGAAAGCAGGAACCTCATTTCGTCCTCGTCTATTAGTTTCAATTCCTTCAACTTCCTGATCGAGTCCCTGTAGCCCTCCACGCTCTGTCCCATGTTCGACAACAGGGTTTGGGCTATGTCTATGAAGACTTGGGAGTGTAACTGCAGTAGGTGGAGGACGGCCATTCGCTGAAACCAGTCGTTCAAGTCGTAACCGTTTGTCCCTACACCTTCATTTCAATTCACTTACGTTTGTCACGATCGAGCGTAGGGACTTAGCCTTCAGTCACCTACCGAGCTTGACGGTAGGTGGGCAACGGGACTCCTTCGAGCCCAACAGCACGGGGCTCACATCTCCAGGATCGCTCTCACCCTTTTGGGCATGGCCCACATCGGCGTGAGAGCTCATCGCTTTATAGAGTTTAAGGTTAGCGAGTATAAAAATATCTGTTATCACGAGAAAGGATTCAGCCCTGTCGACCACCTCGTCTAGCTTTGCCGTGTAGTCCTTCAAGTCCTCTAGCATCCTGTCTAGGACTGCCACCTCCTCATCACCGCCCTAACGCTCCTCCCGACCAAGTCGAGTTTCCTCGCGTCTATCAGGAAGTCCTCACATATCGAGGCTATCCTCCTCATTTCCGCCTTGGCTTCCTGGTCCTTCGCGTAGAGTATAAGGGAGTTGTTGAAGACCTCGTGAACCAGGTAGCAGTCCGTGTCCTCGTCCACCGTGACGAGGTCTACCTTTTCCGTGTCCAGATAGTCCTGCAAGTCCAGGTACAACCTGAGGTAGGTCTCGGGGTCGATTTTAGAGACCGCGATGTCGACGTCGTTGCCTTCGCCCTTCTTCGCCAGAGAGCCGAAGAGAACCGCGAATCGCACGCCGTAATCGCTCCACCTGAAGGCCCTCAGCCTCTCGAGCACGTCCGAGAGCTTCACGAGTAGTATGAGCGGAATCGCGGAAATAGGGGTTTCTACGCGGGACGGGTTCGCGTCGGGCCGAAACTGCATATGAGCCCGCCCGCGTTCGCATTTGTCCCGTCGCTTCCTCCCTCTCCCCGTAGACCACTTCAACTCTTTTGCGCGGTCCTCGCGTGCTTCTCGGCACTCTCGCGGAATACCAGCCCGATCCTGGATGCCTTCCCTACCCCGTTTCCGCGGGACGATTTCGGTAGGCGTCCCTGGGGAACGCGCAAGTACACCGCGGCCGCGAGGGAGCCCTTGGCTCTATCGCTCCGCCCAGGTCACGGGTTCGTCAAGGGCCTTGACGAACTAGAATGGGACGAAAGCCCTACGGGTTACGGGAGAAATCCCGGCTTAAAAGCTCCGTCTCTTCCCTCCAAGCGGCCTCGGCCACTTTGTTCAGCTCCGCTGTCGCCAACGCGTCCACGTTGAGTGAATACAGTACTACGTACCCGCTTTCGATGGTGGTCCCGAACTTGACCAGCGCCTGCTCGCCGGTCAACTTTCCTAGACTGTCGTTGGCCTCTATCTCGACTGGCCTCCCGTTCTTGATCGTGATCTTGCCCCAGAAGTCCTTGCCCCGAACCGCGATTACCCCGTACGAAACGTTGTTGGCGACCCTCAGGGCCTCTCGAACCAGGGAAGACACGGGGCCCCACTTCTCGAGCAACTTCGTAGGCTTTAGCCTCGGTTGCTCCACCTGAACGGGCTTCACGTATAGCTTGAGGTAAGGAATCAGGTGATCCTCGATGATGTGCCTACCGAGGAAGCCTGGGGTCTTTACGATCGTGTCGAGAAAGTCTCTCGTCATGCTTACTTTTATCGTGAACTCCACGCTGGTCTCGCCCGGTTTCGTTTGGGTTATGTTCAAGTTCAAGGCCCACTTGAGCTTCATGTCGTCGCTGTGCCCCGTGTAGCTCACACCAGACGGCGAGAGGTGGGGGCCGTCAAGTTCGCCTAGAACCGGCTGGAGCTTCTCCTCGATCCTGCCGAGGACGTAGACGACTCTAAACCTGTTGGGAGCCGCACTGACGTGTGACAGCTGGACGTAACGGTGCAGTTCGCGGCTGTACACCGCTAGGACAGCAATATGGCCGGTGGCACCTGCGAGCCAATAGGGGTCGGTAAATAATGTCACGACCCTTTCCTTGGGGACTGGAAGGTTCAGCGAGTTAGCGTAGCTCTCGACCATCGCACAGCACCCAGGAATTTTTCCACTCTATGTTGTGTATATATATGTTTGCTCAATATAGTACCTAGCGACTATAATAACAACGCAACGATATTAGTTTTTGACTCGCGTTCTCTCCCTACTCGGACGTTCGAATTTTTCCCATAAACGCCGATTTCGTTTAGGCTTACCCTAAAATTTTATAACTCGCCAACGAATATGATTTTAGTGGAACCCAAATGAAAAAGGAGTTCGCTATTGCGGCCGTCGTCTCCACGGGTCTGGCTATCGCAATACTCTCGCTACCGGACGTCATGGAACCCATCGCGCATGAAATTATCCACGCACTCGGTTACATCTGGCCCGTTGCAGTACTCCTCATCGGCGTAATCCACGGCCTGAAGCCCGACGAGCACACCTGGCCAATAACGATATCCTACGCCATGATGCAAGAGAGCCTTAAGAAGGCGATGCTCTCGACCGCGGTGTTCGCGGGGGCTCTGACGCTGGTTTGGGCCGCCCTCAGTGCTCTGACCTCACAAGTCCTTCCGATCCTCAGCGAAGGCGTCTACGACCCGTTAGTGAGCGTGATAGTCGGACTGACCATGCTGGGAGTAGCACTCTTCTTAAAGGCTAAAGAGCGTAAGAAGGGGAGGGGAGAAGAGGGCGTCCAGGCGAGGGCAGACTACAGGGCCATCTGGATCCACGGCGTCGCGGCGGCGTTCGGAGGGGACTTCTTCGTGGTGCTCTTCATAACGACGATAATCCACCCGATAATCCCTCAGAACCTGGGGTTCGCTGTCGGCCTCTTGTTCGGCCTGGGCTCTTGGCTCGCCCAATCAGCTGTGGTCGCCCTGGCCTACAAGGGTCTCGTGAACGTCGCGAAGGACTTGTCGATATTGGCAAGGGCTGGAGTGCTGTCGCTGGCGATCCTAGGCGCCTTCATAATAGGTATAGGAGTGACCAACGCCGTGATGGGGGACGCGTCTCCCTTCGCTCACCACGCGGAGATGCACGGCCACGAAGCCCACATGCATCAGGGCGAGTGAACGAGGTTTTTTAAGATGGGGAAAATCGATCGTTGTGAATTCTTCGTTTCAATCCCTGACCGTTCGCTAGCGGGCTGCATGCCCGTGACTGTTATTTCAGCTTGTTCAATCTATAAAGTCTGTTAATAGTTAACTGTGTGGCTAGTTCACTTAGAGTTCACGGCAGGCCTGGCCCGCCTCTGAGACTAGTGCGCGGACTCAACACCTGATATAACCTGCCAGATATGACGCCGAGTGAAAGACCAAATTGCGTAAGACTCAGTCTCGCACGTCATGACGGATGTCGAGAAGGACAGGGCGGTCTACCAGCGCCGTGTAAAGCTCCGCAGAAGGCGGGCGACTCGACCTAAGCCAGGGCCAACTGCGCCGCCCTCACTCCCTCTCCGACTCTGACGTCCTCTCCCAACGACTTCAGAACCCTCTCCAGCGCGGCTATCGTGGCTATGGCGTCGTTTGGCGTGACCCAGCCCATGTGGCCTATCCTGAAGTACCTGCCCTGGAGCTTGGGGTGGACGCCGGGTGCCAACTCTAGCCCCTCGTCGATGACTGAGCTGAGCACTTTGCTCGGGTCTGTGCTCTTCACCAGGACTCCGGTCACCGTGTTGCTGTAGGCCTCGGGTTTCCTCGCCACTACTGACAATCCCATCCCCTCCACTCCGGCCCTTATAGCCCTGGCCACCCTCTCGTGCCTCTTCACCCTGTTCTCTACCCCCTCCTTCTCTATGAGCTCCAGGGCCTTAGCTAGCATCAAAGCCGTGTGAACGGGTAACGTGCTGAAGTACCCCATCTTGCCCTCCTCGAAGTTCCTCATGACGGGCAACCAGTTCCTCAGGTCGAGGAGGTAGCCGGAAATCGACTCCCCCTTGAGCCTCTCCAGGGCGTTTGGAGAAAGGGCGAGCAGTCCAAGCCCAGGAGGGGCGCCCAGGGCCTTCTGGCTCGCGGTCAAGTAAACGTCCACCCCCCAGTCCTTGGCCTTAGCAGTTTCAGCCCCAGCCGCGGAGACCCCGTCGACCACTATCAAGTCGACCTTGTCCCTGATCCTCCTGGCGGTCTCCTCAACGGGGTGCCTGACTCCCGTGCTCGTCTCCACGTGGGTCATGGTGACCATCGCGTACCTCTCCTTGCTCGCCTTTTCCTCGACCAACTCGGGGGGCACGTACTCCCCCGGCTCGGCCCTGAGTACGTCGACCTGCAGGGGGTACCTCTTGAGGAGTGGCTCCCACCTGTCGCCGAAGACCCCGTTCGACACGACCAGAACCCTCTCCCCCCTCCTCAGGAGGCTCACCACGCTCTCCATTGCCGAAGTCCCGCCTCCTACTATTGTGAAGGTCTGGTAGCTCTCGTCGACCCCGAAGACCTTCCTCAGCCCCTTGAGGATCTTCCCCATCGCCTCGACAAACTCGGGGGAGGAGAAGCCCACGTTGTTCTTCATCCCGGCGAGCAGGACCTCGTCCTCTATCGTGACCGGCCCCACGTGCATTAGGAGCCTCCTGTCCCTCTCGACTTGGCCCATATGAGGTCGGGTAAAAGTAAGCGTTAGGATTAATATTTGGCGTCGACGGCCCCGCCCCTAGGGAGAAATTTTACAAAGATTGTGTAAATAGTGGAAAATTTGAATGTTGTAGGAATTTCTCTGGTTCACGTGAGGGTAATAGACCTGAGGGGCCTGCCCTGCCCCGAGCCGTTCATGACGTTCGTGAAGAAGGCATACGTCATGGAGCCGGGGGAGGCAAAGGTGATCGTGGACGACCCCGCATGTTTCAGACTTATCGTTGCTTACGCCCCCGAATTGGACTGCGAAGTAGTTAAGACGAGTACTCGCGACGGAGTCTACGAGGTCGTCATAAGGAAGGTGACAGGCGCGAACGGGGCGGGAGGGGAAACCCCTGGCGTAGCGGGTTCCCCATAGTGTAAACACCGTGGACTGCCTTGCGCAGTCCTCTAATAAGGGAGCCTCGTAACGCACGCTACGTCCAAAGCGAGCTGCCCCTCAGAGCTTGACCTTATAGCTTACACCTCGCGCGGGCTAGGCAAGGGCCAGTCACGGGTTGGCTCCTTAATATAGTAATACTCCTCAAAGAGGGACTTCGACCATTATGATTACCGCCGCACATAACCCCAACGCGCCCAACCCCAACAAGCCCCCCAGCGTTGCCCCCGAGGACGTGTACAGGCTCATGATATTCAAGCACGAGTTCAAGGAGGAGTTCAAGCTCTTGAGCCTCGTCTGGAGGTACGGCCTAGAGATAGACTCCTACATCCTGTCGAAACTGAGCATGGGGGGCAAGAGGTTCCTGAAGCTCGTCTCCTCCCTCAAAGAGTCGCTCGTGACGGACTGGCTGAGGAACGTCTTTGCGGCACTGGAGAGGAGCATTAGGAAGCTCGTGACCTACCTGAGGCTCGCGAAGTGGTTCGGGACGCTGGTGTACTACATCCTGATCGACAGGATAGCCGAGCAGGTCAACCAGGCGTTAAGCTTAATGGCGATGGTGTTCAGGAGCGTGATGGCGCTCTTCTCTTGACCCTCGTGCTCCTCTCGGCGGGGACTTACCGCTTCCTGAGGACGGGGAGGAAGTTCAGCGAGACCGCCTACGCTCTGATGGCCGGGGGGTGTAAGGCGAGCTGTTCTTTTTGCTCCCAGCCTTTGTCTTTCGCCGCGGACAAGTCCTACCTCTCGAGGGTCAGGTGGTTCCCCGTCGAGCTGGAGTCCGTAGCCGAGAGGCTCACCGGCTTCAGGAGGTTCTGCCTGCAGACCGTCGTCAAGGACGGCTTCGAGGAGGAGACCGTCAGAATTGTGAGGGCCGTGAGGGGAGTCCCCAAGTCGGTCACTATCGTGCCCGTGAGCGTTGAGACCTTGCTCGAGCTGAAGGAGGAGGGGGTCGACTACCTCGGCTCTGGGGTCGACACGGTGCCTAGGCTGTTCAGGGCCGTGAACAAGCCCTTCGACTTCTGGGAGTACTTCCAGTTCCTGGTCAAGGCTAGGGAAGTCCTCGGCCCGTGGAGGGCGGTGGCGCACCTTATTTACGGCCTGGGGGAGACGGACAGGGAGTTCGCAGAGACGATGGAGCTCTTCCTGAGGAACGGGGTCTCCGTCGCCCTCTTCGCCTTCACCCCCGTGAAGGGCACGCCCCTGGAGGGCAGACCCAGGCCCAACCTGAGGAAGTACAGGATGATGCAGGCCCTGAGGCTCGCCCTGATGAGGGGCAGGAGGCTTCACGAGGTCGCTGAGTTCGACGGGGAGGAGCTGGTGGCCGTCAGGGAGTTCCCCCAAGGCCACTACTTCACCTCCGGCTGCCCCCACTGCGACAGGCCCTACTACAACGAGGACCCGTTGGGCCCCCAGTACAACCTCCCCTACACCGTCAGGGACTTGAGGCCAGCCTGAACCCCTCCAGGAGCTCCTCGGGCAAGCTGCAACAGGCGTCGTAGAGCTCCAGGCCGAACTCCTTGACCACCCTGGGGTGGGGGTTCGCTACCCTCCTCACCAGGCCTTTAGCCACGGCCTCCCTGTCCAGGGCTTCCTTAAGCGCGTGGGGCCTCATGCAGCCCAGGCCCACCCTGCCCCCGTTCAGGCTGTGGCCCAGCTCGATCGCCTTCAGGACTTCCTCGACTCTCGGCAGCGGGAGCCTCCCGGACGGAGTCCCCTTGGTCGGGATGAGGACGAGGAAGTTGATGAGGTAGGGCCTGAAGGAGGACGCCACCTCTATCGCCTCCTTGACCTCGTCGTTGGGGAGCCCCAGCATCACGTGGGGGACTACGTGCTCCGGGCCGTACTCGACGAAGTACTCGAGGACCTTGACGTAGTCCTCCCTCGTCCTCCCCCTCAGCCCCTTAGAGGCGAAGGCCTTGGGCGAGTAGGCGAACTCGAAGTCGACCACGTCTATGACGTCCCTCATCTCCTCTATCGTCTCCCTGTCCTGGAGGCCCGGGTGGAGGTTGAGGACTAACCCCTCCAGCTCCCTCTTCAGGGCCCTCAGAACCCTCAGGTAGGGCCTAACGTTCAGTACCCCCCTCTCGTCGAATCCCCCACTTATGAGGAAGCCCCTGGTGCCCCTGGAGTAGGCCCTCCTGACGAACTTCTCCAGCTCCTCGGGGGTCAAGGCTGCCTCCATGGAGGAGATGTACTTCGCGGAGCAGTAGAAGCAGTTGAGGGAGCAGGAGCTGCCAGTCACGCTCACGGCGGTGAACTTCCTCATTACGTAGAAGCCCTTAGCCCCTGAAATCGCTAAACCCCATAAATTCCAGGAGCGTTCACTTAATTAAATGGCGTTCAAGCTTATCCTCGACCTGGACGGGAGGGACCCCTACTGGCAAATGGCGATGGACGAGGCGTTCCTGCTGTTGCGCTCCGTTAACATGATAGGCGACTACGTCAGGCTTTGGACTTTCAGGCCCACCTCGGTGACGATAGGGAAGTTCCAGGAGCTCGAGTCCTCGGTTGACTTGGAGGAAGCGAGGAGGTCGAACGTTCCAGTAGCGAGGAGGTTCACTGGAGGAGGGGCGGTAGTCCACGACCAGAACGGGGAGATAACGTGGACGATAGTGACGAAGGGGATGACGATGGAGGAGGCGTATAACTTCGCGGGCGAAGCGTTGAAAAGAGCTTTAGCCTCGTTCGGCCTAAGGGGGGAGTTCGTCCCGATAAACGACGTGGTGGTCAGCGGCAAGAAGATGGTCGGAATGGCCGGGGCGCAGAGGAGGGGGGCAGTACTAGTCCACGGCACGTTCATGTACGACACAGACCTCTCC
>JBMFJH010000015.1:0-36529 GCA_049973945.1 Thermoprotei archaeon | reverse complement strand
GGGATTTCACGACCTCCTCCGACGTGACAGCCTTCATGATCTTCAAGGTCACGTCGCTCATAGCGATTTCCATGTACTCCATGACACTAGGATAGGCCTCTAAGAAAGTGGACACGTACTTCGATAGGGCAGAGAGGGCCTCGTCGTTCAGCATGTCCTTCATGACTTTCGTAGTGTAGGCGAGGTTGAGGGCGGTATCTATAGCCCCAGTATCGGAGAGCTCTTTCAGTCTGTCTAAGAGGTAAATTCACGGTGTGTAGTTTGTCCAGGAGCCTCGAGAGCTCTGTCAACTTCTCCGAGTCAAGTCTCTCTACTAACTTGTCCAAATCGACGGTCTGAGCCGAGGCCAAAAAACTCACCTCACACCGTAGCCTTTGCCGTCACGGTCTAGTACAGCTTGTTGTACATCACCTTACCCCACCAGTGCACGTAAGATGGCGATGGGGCTCTCGTTCATCGAATAGCTGAACCTGATGTAAGTGGCCTGATCTGTTCCAGTGGCGATGTAGCACAGGACGTCGCCGTTGTAGAACTTGTGGCCCAAGTTGCCCTTGATGTCGTTCACTAGGTTGTGGGCCACAACGTAGGACTCGAAGTCCGCCGTGGAGCCGGCCTTGGAGACAGGCAAGTCCGTGGCGTCTCCCAATACGTAAACGTCGGAGTGATCCTTCATCCTCAGGGCGAGCTTGTCCGTTGGCACCCACCTCCTCCTGTCGCCTATTCCAGAGTCGCCGATCACCTTAATTCCCTGGTTGGGCGGGACTTCGATCAGCATGTCGAACTTGATCTTCTCCCCCTCCTGGGACTCGATCACCTTGTCGCTCGGGTTCACGGCAGTTACGTTGAAGGGGGAGTGAACTTCTATCCCCCCCCCCCGAAGAGCCTCAGCATGAACTTGTTCGTTATGGGCCTTCCGAACACTCCCTGGACGGGGTAAGTGTAAGCGATCTTGGTCTTGTCCCTGATCCCCCTCTTCCTCAGGTAGTCATCGAGCATCAGCGTGATCTCCAGGGGGGCTACCGGGCACCTGTGGGGGCAGCTTAGCCACGTTGATTACCACCGTGCCGACCTGGAAGCCCTCCAGGGCCTCCCTCATCTTTAGGGCGGAGTCCCACTTGTATGGGGTTAACGCGGCGTCCCTGTAGCCTGGGACTTCTTCCCAGGTGTACTCGACGCCCGTCGTTATGACAAGGTAGTCGTACTTGTGCTCTTTCCCGTCAGCCGTGTGAACCACCCTGTTCCCGGCGTCTATCTTGGTTATCGTGCCGTGCAGCCCGTGAAGGAACTTCACCCTCCTGTCGAGTAAGTCCCTCTCCTTTCGCACGAGCTCGCTCGGCGTCTCTAGCCCGAAGGCCATCAGTAGCTGGCCTGGAAGGTAAACGTGGTCTTCGGACTTGTTGAGGACCACTACCTCTACGTCGCCTATATCTATGTCCTCCCTCAGGGCCTTTGCCAACCTGTTGGCTATTATTGTCCCTACAATGTTCCCTCCGGCGATTATTATCCTCTTGGACACGCCTCACACCTCAGGGCTTCGCAATCACCATAACGTACTTCTTGCCTTCCTGCTTGGACTCGACTATGTTGAAGCCCTTCTTCTTGGCCCAGGACTCTACCAGCATCTTGCTCTCCACGGTCTCCACTATGACCTTCACGGCTTCGCCCGACTTCAGCTCCTCTGCCACGGAGGAGAGCTCGCCAATTGGGCCTGAACAGCCGGCTGACGTGAGGTCTAACTCCTTATATATCTTGACCTGACTCATGCGAATTCTCCAGGTAAAGATTGTAAATAACGAAATATAAAAATTTTGATGATATATTGTGATATACATAAGTTAGATTTTTAATAATTTTAATGAAAATTTCCCAAAGATATGCACAGACCTGAGCAACAACGATTCACGAAAGCGGTTTTAGATGCTGGTTGTCAGAAAGACGACCCACTAAGCGTGTCCTCGTCTGTGGGAAAACCGAGGATGGCAACTACGAGGATAACAGTATAGAAAAGTGCGGCCGCCGGGATTTGAACCCGGGACCGCCGGCTTGGGAGGCCGGCGTCCTGATCCAGGCTAGACGACGGCCGCAAAATAAAGTAGACGCTTCGGCCAAATAAGTTTTAACGAGACCTCCTCAAGAGATTGACGGTTAAGGCCAAGACGGTCAAAAATATGACGTACCCTGCAATGATGGACAGTATCTTCGTGTCAACCGCAGGAAAGCTTTCGCTACTCTTGTTCGCGTATTCATTCTTTAAACCTAGGGGGAAACTTAAGTTCGCGTATTTCAGCGAGGACAGCTTGGCCAACACCGCCTGGGTGGTGTTCTCGATGATTTTAGGGAACGCAGTCCCCGAACTGGTAGCTATAGCCGGTAGGATCGTCGAATTGCCGGGGTAGTACGCTAATACCAAGGAGCCGTTGTACGTAAAGACGAATTCTCCCGACGAGTTCGTATATCCTACCGCGATCGGCTTTAACACGCTTAAACTCAAGGTTCCATTCGGGGTCAGGACGGAGGAGGGGGCGTAAACCTCTATCCTTTGCCCAGCCAACGGCTTCCCCTCCGACGTTAGGCTGACCAACCACAAATTCCCGCTTACTTTTTTCAGCTTAAGGTCGCTAGGATGGGGCCAAAGCAAGTAGCGGTCGCTCGCGTTGCCCAGGACGGCGAACCCAGAGAGAGGCGATGGGGTGAACACGTTGAAGCCCTCAGCCCCCTCGCCCGTCGAAATCCCCCGGCTGATCCCTATGGGGGCGACGAACTTAGTCCCGTTGAAGAGGTAAAGCGAGACGTTCCCCCTCACGTGAACGTTCGCTACGGAGCCCCCTCCCGGGCCTCCTATGACCAGTTCCGCGTCGGCCGGGAGTCCGCCCACCGCACCTCCGACCTGGAACGTAGCGCCGCTCAACGGGATTACGGTAAACCCCTTCACGCCGTTGACCTCATACGACGCTACGATGCCATCTGGAACTGACGTTAGGTTTAGGAAAATCCGAAGTGGGAGCTCAGTTAGGAACGGCTTCCCGACCTGGACGTAAACGGCGAGGCCCCTGTAAACAGTATAGTTCGCTAACGGGAGCTTGGATCCAGTGACGTTCCAGACGTTAATTACGGGAGTCACGTTGACCGTTTTGCCCACGACCTGGACGAGGAGGACGTCCTGAACCCAGAGGCCGTTAGTGGTGTAAGCGTTGAGCTGGACGCTGAAGGAGTCGTGGCCTATCACCATTCCGTTACGCAAGTAGTCCGAAACTACTTCGACCTGCGTCAGGTTGAGTTGACCGAAGACCTGGGTCACCAGGATCGGTTGGAAGGAGTACTCCGCTATTCCCTTCGACGGTTGAGCCTCTGATATCTGGGCCGTCAGGCTAAGGCACGCGACCAGAAAAACAGTGATTGACGTGAGTTTATACACGCCTTGAGGTCTCCTCGCCCTCTTTTAAGAGTAATTCGAAGTCACGTGAGGGAAGCGTTCAGTTGGGTCAGGCTGTTGTAGTAAGTGATTATCAGCAGGCTCCCTATGACAGCCAGGGATCCCAAGACGAAGTTGATTACGTAAACCTTAGTTTTCTTCGCTACCTTCAGCAGACTCCCTATTACGAGGAGGCCCGTTACGAAAGCGATTATCACGGCGGTCGCTATCCCCTCAGGCGTTAGCTGGGACGAGACCGCTTGGATCTCGTGCCTCGAGAGTATCAAGGTCACGCCGAAAGCTCCCAGAGCCGCTGGCACGTACGCGAGGTAGGAGTACCTGAAGGCGTCCTCCGGCGCGTAGCCTAGTAGCAACATCGTCGAGACCGTCATTCCGCTCCTGCTAACTCCGGGCAGTGCTGCCAGGCCCTGCATTACCCCCACTATCACCATGTCCCTGAGGTTCATCTCCCTGAACGTCTTCTCCCTCTTCTTCTCCCTGGACACCATTATGTATATCCCGTCGCCGATCAGGATCAGCCCTAGGACAAGCATGGGGTAGCCCACGTTGTAGGCGTTCGCCAGAAGCTTCTCGCTGACCAGAAAGAGGGGTACCCCCACGATTCCGGTCACCAGCGTCACCACTACGAGGAACTTGAGCAACATCCTGTCCCTGAAGACCCTCACGACGTCTTTCCTGAAGTAGGTCAACACGGAACCGATTGACCCGATCTCCATGAAGAGTCCGAAAGCGTAGGCAGTCGCCGCGCTTATGTGTAAAAGTAGCGTCGAGACTATCAGTACTTGGGTCTTACTACTTATCGGTAGCCATTCCGAAACTCCCTGGACGATCCCGACTATTATCGGCGTGAGTAAGTCCACGAGAGCCTTGAGACCTTGAGGCGATAATAAGTTCTTTCGGAATCACATATTCACGAGCCTGACGAAGATCGGGCTCACTCCGAACAATATTAACACGGTGATTAGGTGGTGGACGAAGGATCCTTCCAGGCCCGGCCTTAGGTAGGAGAACCAGGCTAACAGGTACCCTACTGTAACGGCTGTGACGGCGAGTATCGCTCTAAAAACCCCCCTCTGGTTCGCCAGGGCCACGACAAGAGAGGTTCCCATGTCAACGAATAACACCAGGTAAGAGACGACGAGGAGGAGCGCATCTTCCTGGCCTCCTATACTTGAAGCGGTGCTGGCGACAACGAGTATCAGCGCCGACGAAAGGAGGACGTTGAGCGGACTCAGGTAAAGCAAGCTTCTGTGTCGCGCCGACGAGTTCAAGCTCGGCGCCATCAACGTAGAGACGCCGAAGCCGGAGGTTCCGGTGATGATGAGCCCCGAGAGGAGAAAGAGCGTAAGCGCGTACGCGTAGCTCGACAAGAAAGGAAGGACTATCGAGTACGTGACCACCCTAGACTTAAAGTTTCGATGCGAACTCGTCGTAGCTACTACGCCAGCAAACGAAAAGAGGGAGAAGAAAGCGACGCCTAATACGAAGTTGAGGAAGAATCCGTAAAGGACGTCCGAGTACGCGAAGTTCTCCAACGGGTTGAAAGGAGATGTAAACACTAACAGTAGCTTGTACCCCAGCGGAGCGTTGATTGCCCTTCCGTTGTTTGAGGCTTCCAGAAGTTCGTTGAAGTAAGGGACGTCGATTAGGAAAGTTATGATGTACAGGAGGAAGTAAACTGCGACGAATACAAGCCAGAGCTTGACCAACCAACTCCGCATTATCAGGGCTTAACTCGTAACCCCCGCCTATTTGGCGTTAGTTCAACGACGACGACATGTCCTTCGATGTGATTAAGGCCAGGGGAAGGGCTACTTCCCTTTTAAAGCCTGAGTCGACGGAGTATTACCAACGTGAAGGGAATCCTAGTCCTAATCCTGATAGCTATCCTGGGGGTAGCCGCTTACTGGACTGGGCTGTTCGGCTTGCTGGGCGGGAAGACCGTCTTCGCTAAAGTGTACAACGAAACCATACAACTGACCTCGTCAGCTCCAGCAACCGTTTACAAACAGATTTCGCTCCCTGCTCCTGGCACGGTCAATCTGACCGTTGTGTCCCACAACCCCGTCGAGGTTCAGGTAATCAACGGGACCAAAACAATCGACCTGGGTAAAGGTATGAGAGTCTCCAATGTGATGTACTTGTCCCAGAACTTCACCCTCGTCGTCAAGGGGTTGAACTCCACGGCGACGGTATATGTGGTAGAGAACTACTGAGCGCCATGGTTTCCGTCTCCTGAAAAACGAAATTAGGAACGGGTTTTTCTCAGGATCCACATGACACGTCCGGTAGCGATAGTCACGGGGAGTTCGAAAGGGATAGGGCTGGCCACGGTCAGGTTACTGAAAGAGAAAGGCTATGCGACTGTCGGCGTCTCAAGATCGGGCGAGGGGGAGGCTGATGTAGAACTCAAGGCCGACGTTTCTTCCAAAGAGGACGTTAGGAGAGTGATCGATTACGTCGTCTCGAAATATGGCAGGCTAGACGTTGTGGTCAACAACGCAGGGTTCGGAGTTTACGGCTACATCTGGGAAACGCCATTGGAGGAGGAAGAATACGAGGTGAAGACCCTGTTCCTTGGCGTCCTCTACTTCACGAAGTTCGCCCTTCCAGTAATGATAAAGCAGGGCCGCGGCTCGATAGTCAACGTGGCCTCGCAGGCCGCTTACGTCTCGATGCCGACACTGCTGGTCTACTCTTCCATGAAGGCGGCAGTGGCCCACTTTACTAACGGCCTATGGGCCTCCCTGAAGGGGACCGGCGTTAGAGTCTCTGGGGTATACCCCGGGCCAGTAAGGACGAGCTTCACGTCCCACCCTTCGTTCAAGGGAACCGAGCCGAAGTTCAACTCGCTCGCCGTCGAGCCGGAGAGAGTAGCCAAGGCTATATGGAAGGCCATTAGGACAGGCAAGAGGGAGATTTACGTGCCGTCTAGACTAGTGGTGGAGCCCTATTTCCTAAAGCTAGGCATGGCGTTCCAGAGCCTGACCTACTCCGTCCAGAGGGCTATATATGGCAAAAAGGTAATATTCTGACCCAGAAATACTTTGGATCATGAGGTTTTACTCCTACGTAGCCGCCCTGTGGTTGTCGTTGCCGATACTAGTCATATTGCTTTACGGGGCTGAATGGTTCAGACGCGACGTGTTCGCGCTCATGATAAGCCCTGTAATCTTAACCTTGGTAGCCTCAGGCATCGCTGTGGCCGCGATAGTCCTGATATTTACGCCACTGTCCTTCTACCTCGCGAGGAGGAGAAACGCGATCTTGGAGTCGCTCATCGACCTACCAGCCTCGGTGCCTCACCCCGTTGTCGGAATCGGCATCCTCCTGTTGTTCTCCGAGTACACACCCCTGGGTTCTCTCCTCAATCAGTTCGGCCTTACGGTCTTCGATAACGTGTTCGGCCTCACGCTCGCCTTGATTACGGTCAGCGCGCCCATTTACGTGCGTTCTATGAGGGAAGCCTTCTCCACCATTCCGGCCGAGACCTTCGAGGTCTTCTCAACTCTGGGAGTAGGCTTGTGGAGGCAGATGTTCTTCGTTGCGTTGCCCGAGGCCAGGATGTCCATCATTAACTCCTCGCTGACCGCGATGTCAAGGGCGATAAGCGAGTTCGGTTCCGTAGCGATCGTGTCCTATTACGTTCTCAACCCACCCTTCAACGGGGCTAAGTATGGCTCTGTGGAGATATATGACATTTTCTTGTACGAGGGGTTGCAAGCGGCTGTGGTAGCCGCTGCTGTGTTAGTCATCATTGGTTTAGTTATTTCGGTCATCATCAGGGCTGTGAGCCTTTTAAGTGGGTCAAAGCAATAGCTTTGGTACTAATGAGGGTTAGTCGTCGTGCAATAATACTGAGCTTGCTGATCCTCGGGACGTCTCTGATGTCAGGTAGTGTGATCGTACAGTCCTATTCGGTTTACGTCAGTCTGAGCGGCGTATCGCAGTTGCCTCAACCGATCTATGCCGCAGGTGCCGCTTACCTGAATGGGTCCATCTATCTAATCGGAGGCATGAGCGAAAACGGCAAGCTCTTGAACACGGTGTACGTATACAAGAGCGGCGTATGGTCGGCTGGGCCCCCCTTACCGTTCGCCCTGGCCTATCCGATGGTCGTCACTTTCAACGGGACGATTTACGTCATCGGAGGCCGGAACTCTACGACAATTTCCCCGTATGTCCTTAAGCTAACCGGTAACGGTTGGACAGTCGTCTCGAACTCAATGCCTGTTCCCGTGTTCGCTGGAGTGGCGTTCGCTTACGGGGGCAAGATCTACGTCTTAGGAGGGTTCAACGGCACTGGACAGGCCTTCTACTTCCCGCCTTCGAACAAGATCCAGGTGTTCGACCCCAACACGGGACAGTGGTCTATCATCGGAACCACTCCGGTATCTTTCGCGGGACCCGATTACTACTTCAACGGAACCGCAGTACTCATAGCGGGTGGTTATCACGGTTACAGCATTCACGGGAGGGACGCGTACCTCTACTTCCCTGCCAGCAACACTTGGAAGCGTTTACCCGACCTCCCGGCATCGGTAGCCTACGGCTCTATGGCTTACGTGAACGGGCTGTACATAATTATTGGTGGACTAGTCATAAGCCAAGAATCTCAGCGACAAGGAGCTATCCTGGTGTTCAACGGAAGCGAGTGGGCCTTGACGTCACAGCAGGAGCAGTATCCGACTAGGGAAGCGGCGTACGTTCAGGTCAACAATACCTTGATTGTGTTGGGCGGACTCTCTACCTACAACCTCCCGACTAACAAGATGCAGTTCTTCACGTTCCACTTCCCGCCTCTAATACCTCAGATCCTCTCGGTGAGGCCCGCGCCGGGAGGCTTCGAGATTTCCTGGACCAACGTTAACGCGACAGGGTACATAATTTACGTTTACCAGAGGAGCACTCTCGTGACCACTTACACCGTGGGCAACGTGACTTCTGCGACTGTAAATGGATTGATTAACGGGGTGACTTACACGGTCAGGTTACAGGCGTTCAACCAATACGGCTTCAGCCCCATGTCCGCTCCAGTCGAAGTGACCCCGCAGGCTACCCCTGCACAGCCGATCGTCAAGGTTACGATTGGCAACAGGAACGCAACGGTTTCGTGGACGATCAACGGATTCAACGGTTCCGTTCAGGGCTACTACGTGATTTTGGTGTCCCCGAAGGGCGTTATCGAATCGCTCAACCTCCCTTCGAGTTATACTTCCTACACGTTCACAGGCCTACAACCGGGAGTCCAATATATGGTAGAAGTGATAGCGTATAATCAGGCCGGGAACAGCACCCCAGCCACGCAGTACTTCTACGTTATGGCGATTCCCCAGCTGAACTTCACGGTCTATAAGACGCCCACGCACTTCACCGTCACGTGGAACAGTACTTATCCCGCCAACTTCACTGCTTACCTGTACGAGGGGGGTAAGCTGATCGCCGAAAGGTACCTGGGACAGAATTCTACTTTCACATTTTACGGCCCGTTCGGTATCTACAATTTAACCGTCATAGCCAAGAACCCCGCAGGGGTCTCGGTTCAGAGCTTAAAAGTCGTGTACTACTTGCCTCCTGGCCAGCCCAAGGTCAACGTAACGATCACGCCCAAAGGCCTGGTATTCGACGTGCAGAGTCAGTACGCCATCAACTACTCGGTTTATTACGACAACGCGCTGATGAACTCCAGCAATAGCGGTCGAGTTCTAGTCGCGAACCCCATACTGAGCGGGACGGGGAGTTACGTAGTTGTAGCGTCTAACCCAGCCGGTTCGGCGATGACCAAAGTCAACGTCAGTGTTTCGCAGGTGAGTTACACTGAGACTATAAAGGTGTATCAGGGCTCGTCCCTAGCCGCCTCTAAGTTCCAGTTGCCTACGACCGGAATTTCGCTGTTCCTCGGCATCTTGATAATCCTAGGAATCCTAGTCGGCTACGTTGCAGCGACGAGGAGCTGAAGACGTTCATCGACAACGAAAAGTGAGATAACGCATGGGGCCGGCGGGATTTGAACCCGCGACCACCAGGGCCCGAGCCTGGCATCCTAGTCCAGGCTAGACGACGGCCCCAATTTCATTGTCAGCTCGATCTTTAAATCGTTTTTTCCTCAGTATCAACGTTGCTCCCTAGTTACAGTTCTAGAGAGGTAGATGGAACGACTAAATTTATAACGATTTTTCACCCGAAGTCAAGCGTGTATGGAACTAAAGCGGTCATACTCGCAGGAGGCTATGGGAAGAGGCTGAGACCTTTAACTGACGAGAGACCAAAACCCATGGTAGAAGTCAACGGCAAGCCGATCATCGAGTGGCAGATCGTCTGGCTCAAGAAGTACAACGTGAGATCTTTCATCTTCCTCACAGGCTACAAGCGCGAAGTCCTTATAGAGTGGGTCACGAAAAACGCCGAGAGGCTAGGGATCTCTTACATGTTCTTAACCGAGAACGAGCCATTGGGTACTGGGGGAGCGATTAAGAGACTTAAGGACTTCCTCCACGAGGAATTTCTAGTACTGAACGGGGACATCATAACCGACTTGGACGTGAGCAGGCTGAAGCTGAAGGACGGCGAGGTAGCTGCTATAGCGTTAGTCCCCCTCAGGAGTCCTTACGGCATAATACAGGTCGCGGACGGTAAGGTCAAGGCCTTCATGGAGAAGCCCGTTTTGAAGGAGTACTGGATAAACGCCGGAGTATACAAGTTCTCCCCGAAGATCTTCGAATACCTTCCGGACAAGGGCGATTTGGAGAGGACTACTTTCCCGACATTGGCAGAGAGAGGAGTACTTGGCGGAGTGACTTTCCCTGAGGCCTACTGGAGGTCAATAGATACTATGAAAGATCTAGAGGAGGCGAGCGCGGAGGTGAGGGAGATCTTCAAGGGCTCTCAATGATCACCTCTTGCTCATCCTCTATCCCGTACCATTTTAGTATCGCCTTCTCTAAGCCTAAGTCCTTAACGTCCCTTACGAACTTCTCCGCTATTTGATCCAGGACGTCAGAACAGTCATCAGGGGCGTTTTCCGCGATAGCTCTGAGCACCTTAACGATAACGTTAAGCTCAATCACGCCCATATGCTGGGTTTAAGTATGGGAGAGGGGAGGTTGAAATTTAGGTCGTTGGCTCCGCGTCAGACATAAATTTTTGGGTTAAATGAAGAGCTTGGGCCGGTAGCTCAGCCTGGAAGAGTGCTCGGTTCGCACCCGAGAGGTCCCGGGTTCAAATCCCGGCCGGTCCATCACGATGATGCTCGATGGGCGGCCTGAGGTGTGATGACGATTTCTCGTTCCTGATTGACATCAACACAGTTCGAAGGTTTACTCGAGACCTTTTGTACCGAAGGCTTTAATTGTCCCGATCAAATCGGAAAAATGGGCCCGTAGCTTAGCTTGGTGGAGCGCCCGGCTGATAACGCCGGGCAGACACCGGGAGGTCGGGGGTTCAAATCCCCCCGGGCCCATCTGATTAACCTTTTATCCAATATGGAGCTATGCCAAACGTATGTCTTCTACAGCCAGAAAGTCAGGGCTGAGGATAGACCTTAAACGCCCTTTGGACGCCCTGGTAGTAGGGGCTCTCGCTTTAGTCTCCATATTGCTTAGGACGGTAAACCTGGCAAATTACCCGCAGTGGCCTCTCACGATGAACGAGTTTGACCCATGGTACCTTTTCTACAACGCCCTCTTAATAGCGGGGGCTCACGGGAACTGGTACGCCGTTCCCCCTGACGTAAAGGCCTGGTTCCCCTGGGGCTACGCTATAGAGCTAGGGAACACAATAGGTCTTCCGTTCTTCATCGCGTTGTTTAGCCTACCGTTCTACTCTTCCTACGGCCCTGACGCCGTGTATACTGTCGCTATATTCTCCGACGTACTGCTCGCGGCTCTGGGAGTTCTTGCAGCGTTCCTTGCCGTAGAGACTATCACAGGTACCAGGATAGGCGGCTACATAGCCGCGGCGTTCGTGGCGGTTTCGCCCGCGTTGACATACAAGAACCTCCTGGGAGGGTTGCCGAAGACCTCGTGGGGCGCGACCTTTGTGTTGCTCACCATATACTTCCTGATTCAGGCCATTAAGAGGGACAACTGGATTTTGAGCGCGATTTCCGGAGTCTTCCTCTTCTTAGTCGAAATAACGTGGGGAGGCTATACTTACGTCGACTTGAGCTTATTCGTAGCTGCTTTCCTCCTCATTTTGCTAAACAAGAACGACGAGCTTACGGCGAAGCACGTAACGGTGATGTCGGTCACAACGGCTTTCCTGACCTCTCTGGCACCAAATAACATAGGCTTCATGTCAGGAATAGCTCACGGACTAGCTCTGTTGCTAATATCACTCTTCCTTTACCTAGACGTTTACCTGAAGAGGATAATTCCCGCCGAGATCGCTGACAGCAGGGCCCTGATAATAACCGCGAGTCTAGTGCTCGTGGTAGGGGGCGGCTTGGTCTTGGCCCCCTTGGCCGGGGTAAACCCGATACCTGGAAGGTATTACGCCATAATCAACCCGTTCTTCCAATTCACCGTCCCTATTTTCAGAACCGTAGCTGAATACATCCCAGAATCGGCTCAGCAGTTGATAGTCACGTTCGGTCTACCGATCCTTTTGTCTGTGCCAGGGGTCTACTACTTGCTCAGAAGGAAGACGAACGTAGGCTCCCTTTGGCTGGTAGTCCTTGGGACAGCGAGCGTTTTCGGTACCTCGGAACAGCCTTACCTATTCAACTATACCGCCTACATAATCGCTGCCCTGGCGGGAGTAGCGATAGCGGAGATGTTGAACGACATGAGGGGCACGAACAAGGTCAAGGTCTTTGGGGCCGTCATGTTAGCTCTAGTGGGCGTGTCAATGGTAGCCGACGCTTCGTGGACAATAGCCTTAAGCAACGTGCCGTCCTCCATAACTAACGCCGCCCTGCCTTTCGCAGTGACGAACTTCGCGTGGGTAGCGGCGTTGGATTGGATAAAGAACAACACGCCCAGCCACGCATTTATTCTTTCGTGGTGGGACTACGGCTACTGGATCCAAGTGAACACGAACAGGTCGGTTATCGACGAGAACAACACGCTCAACGGGACACAGATAAGGCTGATGGCGAAGATCTTCCTCAACAACGAGACCTATGCGGCTGAAGTCCTCACGAGATACTTCCACATGTATCCATACGGGAACCCGAACTACACCGCCCCAGTCTACATAATGGCTTACGATACGGCAGTGTTATACATCCCTAACTCGAGCTCGTTGTTTACCTCGTTAGGGCAGGCGAGGTGGTTCATAGGGATTCCAGTTAACTTCCCCGGTATATTCTACGGCTACACTACTAGTGACGCCGATATAGCGAAGGCGATGGGCGCGATGACAATAATCGCGGGTTATAACCAGACCGACTACATAAACGTCACATTAGTCAGACAGACCATCCAGCCTCTCATTGACGTGCTAAACAGCTCCTTTGCCGCTCAACTACCACCGCAGGTAATCTCGAACTATCAGGCCTTGATAAACCAGATTTCGAGTGCGTCTGTGACGGCCTGGACTCCAAGGGCTTACAACTCCTTGATAGTCGACATGTTCATAGAGGGGTTGCAGGCTACAGGCAATCCAGTGGTCGCCCCGTTCTCAGTTCCTCTACCCACTCAGTCAGTGACTACGCTCCAAGGCACGCTACTGCCTAACATCTACCTGCAGTATTTCAAGCCCGTGCTCATCGAGCTCTACCCGTTAGGTGTCGTTCCCGCAATTGGTGGCATAGCGGAGGTCTACGTGGTTGTAGTCGTTTACCAGTTCGTTGAGCCGTGGGTAGTCGTAACTCCCCAAGTGGTTGTAATGAATCCTAACCGGTGAAGGCTCTTCTTTTTCCTCTCTTGAAAAATCAACACTCTAGTTTCACGCCTTTCTTCAATTCGATTCTGTACTTCACATACTTATCAACGGGAGAGAACCTCGGTGGGTGCGGAACTATTGTAGGGATCCTGCACGTGGGGCACTTGTCCTGGAAAGTGTATAACCCGCACTTGGGGCACCTCCTCAACTTCCACTTCACTTCTTGACCACCGCGAAGGACACGTCGTTTTCCTTAGCTAGACTCTCCATGCTCTTCAACAACCTCGTTAACTCCGCTCCTATCTCGGCCTGGTTAGTTCCAACAATTTCCACTCTATACCTTGGCGCGCCTATTGTGTAAATCTTCAGTTCGCCCACGTCTTCGTTGAACATTTCTTCCACGGCGTTAAAGAAAGCCTTAATCCTCTCCACCCCGTCGGGGGCGCTGGATCTGACCGTGACTATCTGGAAGACTTTGTACCTCTTCTCCTCTATATGCTTGCCGACCTCTTCCATTAAGGGCTTTATCCACATCTCTGGAACTCCAGCGTCCCTCAGTACCTTGTCCCCTTCTTTTATCGCCTTCTCCAGAGCGGAGAAGGCATCAGTGTTGTACTTGCTCTCAAGCCTCCAAGCGACCTCCTCCCAAGCTTGTTTTTCAGACACTTTCAGCTTCTGGGACACGATCTCTAGGATCTTGTCGGTGCGCTGTAGCCTCTTCCACTGGAGCATCTTCTTCTTCTTCTCGTCCTCCGTAACCTTCTTTAAGGAGACGTCCACAGTACCTTTCTTCCTATCTACCCTG
The DNA here is from genome assembly GCA_049973945.1 of Thermoprotei archaeon. GTDB lineage: Archaea > Thermoproteota > Thermoprotei_A > Sulfolobales > Sulfolobaceae > Acd1. Next base: position 22,466 of record JBMFJH010000015.1, on the reverse strand, counting down.
ATGACCTTAACGACGATCTTCCTGCCCTCACTCAATACGTCCCTTATGTTCCTGACCCACCTGCTACTTACCTCTATCCAAGGCAAGTAGGCCTCGAGTCCGGCGTACTCGTCGAGAGTTACGTAAGCTCCTTGGTCGAACACCTTCTTTACCGTGGCTATGAGGATCTCTCCGTCGTCAGGGATCGGTTTTCTCGGGTAAATCATTCCAGTCCCTGCTAATGCATGGTTGGCTAGCCTTAATTTTTACCCTCTTCCGAGGGACATCGAGAACGCAGTTCGGCCCTTGGATATATGCTTAAAAGTGACGGAGGAAATTACTTACTCTAACTCCTTGAGGATCTCTCCTTGGATCTCGGCTTTACCACCGGTCGGAACGACCAACTGGGCACCGCAGGAGGTACACCTCGCTGGGAAAGTAGCGTGGCTGAAAACTATCTGCTCGTTCCCGCACTGGGCGCACTTAACCCTCAAGAACCTGCTCTTAGGCTGGGGAATTAGAACCTTTAGTTTGGCCTTCATTTGGCCACCTCCACTAGTTCTAGCTTCTTAAGTCTTATTCCCTCCTTGACTATCGTGTAGCCGCACTTCTGGCACTTCAGCACTAGAGTCTGCTTTTTGGTGGTCTTGGCGAACCTCTTCTGCTCGGGTTTCCTCTTGCTTCCGTAACCCAGGTTCTTCCTGTCGTACCTCCTCTGTCCCTCCGCTAGAGTCCTCCTCTTACCGCCCTTATAGAGGGAGACGCTGTGAGGCGTGTGAGTCTTACACTTCGGGCAGTAAGTGTTCACGGTCTTAGGCACCTTCATTACCGCCCACTCTCTCCAACCTTACGAGATCCAGATATCCTCCGACGACCGCGTTTAAAACGTTATTGAGGTCGCTCACTATCAAGTCGCCTGGTTCTAGCGAGTACTTGCCAAGAATAAATGGTTCCCTTACTACGAAGAGCTTCCACTTATCGGAGCCCGCGTAGGCCCCGGTAACTACAGCCTTGAACAGGTTTTCTAATCTGCTCACGACCTTGTAAAGCTCCGAGTCGAACCCCTTCGGGTTCATCCCCTCGAGGTACTTCCCGAGCCTCGCGTGGAAGAGATTGGAAGCCAATTCCTCGTAGAGCCTCACTTCGGCCTTATGAATCTCGTCCGAATACATCGCCCTCGCCTTCCTGAGGGCTTTGATCACGTCCTGAAGGTCCTTGAGTTCGAGGTTTGTCGGCTCCTTTTCGGTCAGCTCCTCTTCTAACAAGTCGGCGAGGAGCTCACCTGACATACGCGATCAACCTCGCCAGCCCTTTTAAGCTCAGGAAGACGCCTAGACCCGCGTCTACCGCTTCCTTCCTCCCTCGCTCTAGCTCAATTCTCTTTTCATAAACGTTGATGTGACCTGTGATCAGGGGTTCCACGACGACCTTTCCCGCAAAGGGCGACTTGGAGAGGAGGCTGTCCAAATCCTCTTCCGCCCTGACTTTGAAGACCAAAAGGCCCGATTTCCCGTTTATTGAACCCGGTATCCTCCTGAGCCTGTAAACGTCGATAGTGACCTGCGCGTCCAAATTTACGGGCTCGAACCCCCTTGCAAGCCTCCCAGCCCAGCCTATGTCCTCCGGCCTTCCTGGCTCAACTTTCGGTTCGGTGAGATACTCTACGATTTCTTTCCTGTCCTCTCTGTCCAATAGGGCACAGTCGCCGTAGCAGTCCACGTTAACGTGGAACCCCCTGTTCCCCGAGAATATGATCTCTCCCTCAAGGCCGAAGTCCTCCCTTAAGATCCTCGTGAGTTCTACCGCTTTCCTGTATACCAGCTTAAGGCACTCCGTCGTGACTTCCGTGTAGTCTATGGTTTCAGAAGTCCCGCACTCCTCTTTCTCTTCCCCCGTGTCTATGCAGAACCTCCTGGTCTCCAGGGAGCAGAACTCCTCCGCGTCCAGGTCGAACATGAGGTCGGAACCCATCCAGCCCATGCTCTCCATGTCCTTAGCGGAGGGGGTCTGGTACTTCCCGGCCGAGAAGTAAACCTGGAGCGGAACAACCTTAACCAAGAACTCCCTGAGCTCGGGTTCACTGGTAAAAGAGAGGTGCCTGACGTAGCTTTCGGAGTCGAATGGCTGTACGGCGAACTCCCTGAGCTCCATGTCCTGAGGTAATTCTAGCTTCGCGACCTCGTAGTAGCTCCTGATGAGCTTCCTCAGGATTTCACTCCGCTCTGGGCGCGATGTAGAAGTCGTTGTAACCACCGTTAGGCATCTCGTACCTCAACTTAAGGGGTAGCTGGGTGCCGAACCTTATTTCGAGGGATCCGCTCGCCCTCTTCAGCTTCGTCGTGTTGGCAATGTATTCAAGGCCATAAACGCTCTCGGCGTCACTCCCCTCGGCTTCCAGTAAGCCTGCGTTGTCCACGCTGAGCTCTATACTGCTTTCCACCACGTCGGAATAAGCGGTAAGGGTCAGCTTGCCGTCTGTCGACTTGAACCTCACCGCGTCGGCTCCAAGATCCTCGAAGCCGCCTATTATGTCGACGAAGGTGGGAGTTATCATCTTCGCCCTGAAAGGGAACTCCAACTCCGTTTGGGGGAGCTCAGCGCTTTCGACCTGAATGCTCGGGACTGTGAACTTCCTGTAGTACTCGCCCTCGAGCTCGACGACCAAGACCCCGTTTTCGGTTGAGAGGGTCAAGGTGTCCTCCTTCGTCACTCTCGAGAACAACTCCGTCAATTCGTCCAGCCTCACTCCTACCTTTTCTTCACCGTTGACCTCGTACTCCTCGAAATACCCCTTTGGCAGGAATATGTCAATCAGGACGACTTTAGACGCGTCTATCCCGTTGATCCTGAGCCCGTCCTCGGAGAAGTTCAGGGTCACTTCGGGCAGGAACTCGTTAAGCGTCTTGATTATGTCTACCATTGACCTGGCGTCAACTGTTCTTACTTTCACGGTTGGGAAATTCCTAAAGAAGGAATAAAACATTACAGCCTGGGGTTCGGCTCCTCCGTTAAGTAGTCCTCCCCTCCGGCGAGGACGTTCTGTATCTCGCCGTAAAGGTCGTCGAGGCCCTCGTGGGTTATCCCAGAAACTGGGACTGGGAAGGAGCTGAGGTTCTCCACGATCGTCTTGACCAGCTCGAACGAGTACTCGTCCAGCTTGCCCAGCTCGTCTATGAGTCCAGTACCCTCGCTCCACGACTTAATCTTCTCCAGTTCAGCGTTGGTAAGGAGGTCGACCTTGCTCAACGCGTTGACCACTGGGAAGTCAAGCCTGAACCTGACCGAGGAGGACAGAAGGAGGAGGGACACATAGCTTCTCGCCTCCTTGCTCAGGACGCCGTCAAGCAGGAAGACCCCCACGGCCTTGCTGTCACCCCTTATCAGGGACGACATTAGCCTGCCTGTCTCCCTAAAGGCGAAGAGCTCTATCTGACCGGGGGTGTCCACTAGCACGTAGTTCGCCTTGATCTGATCCAGTTCTTCCTTGATTTCTTTAGCCTTCGTCAGGGCCAAGTCAACGGAAGTCACTAGGGCGGAGTTCGGGCCGAGGCCGAACCTCCTCATGACCTCCCTAGCGTCGACGTAAGACCTGATGTCGAAGTCCGGGGAGTACGGTAGCTCCTCGACGGCGGGATCAACGTTGATGACGGACACCTCCATGTCTATGTCCTCCAAGTACTCCGAAAAGGCCTTGACCAGCGTTGTCTTACCGGATCCAGCAGTGCCGAGGAAGAAGACGTAGTACATTCGTTCACCTTTAAATCTCGTGGCTAATTAAGGTCGTTAATGATTGTATTAGGAGGGCCCGCCCACAACGGGATAGGGAAGAACCTGGCCAGACTGATAAATGCGGAGTTCTACGAGGTGGAGCACAAGGTCTTCCCTGACGGTGAGTCCTACGTGAGGATCCCTATAGACGTGATGGGTAAGGACGTGATTGTGGTTCAAAGCACCTACTACCCGCAGGACAAGCACATAATTGAGCTCCTCCTTATGACTGAGGCCCTAGACGACTTGAAAGCCAACAGCGTGACGGCGGTAGTCCCCTATTTGGCCTACTCCAGGCAGGACAGGAGGTTCAGGCACGGCGAGGCCTTGAGCGTAAAGACGGTCCTCCAGGTGATAAGGAAGTCTGGGGCCAACGCCCTGATAGTGGTCGAGCCCCACCATTACGACGCCCTGTCCCACTTCGAGGGCGACGCGAGGGCCGCAGACCCGATGCCTGAGTTGGCTGCAGCGTTCAAGGACGTAAAGGACGCCTTCGTTTTAGCACCAGACAAGGGAGCTCTGGAGAGGGCCCAGAGGTTCGCTGAGGCTCTGGGCGTCGAGTTCGACCACCTCGAGAAGTTGAGGGACAGAGTCACCGGCCAAGTGTCGCTCGTCACCAAGCCCACGGAGAAGATCAAGGGCAAGAGCGTAATCATTGTTGACGACATAATAAGCACCGGAGACACCATGGCTCTCGCAGCGAAAGCGGCCTACGACGCGGGGGCGAAGGAGGTCTTGGCAGCGGCGGTACACGGCCTCTTCGTCAGTAAGGACTCGGTGAAGAAGCTGAAGGACGCTGGAATCAAGAGGATCGTCGTCACTAACACGATTCCGCAGAGCTCCTCGGAAGTCGAGGTGGTAGACGTATCGCCGGCGATAGCGAGAAAGATCTGAACTACGCCGTCCTTAGAATGGACTCCCCTTATTTGGCCCTTGAAGAGCTGAAGGCCTTAGCCGAGCCCGAGGAAGTCCACTACCTTTCGGGTGTCGCCCTCTTCAAGGGGGGCGACCTCCCGAAGCTCGCCTTTTCCTCCTTCGTCAAGTACGCCGGGAAAGCGATAGCCGTCACGAACGACGTCTCTGAAATCGCCCGCGAGCTGAAGGGCGAGTGCTTTCACGTGAAAATCGACTCAATACTTTCCAGCGGTAAGGGCGAGATCGAGGTGGAAGCGAAGAAGCTCTCTAGTTACGTCAAGTTGGGCAGGGACTGTCCCACCCTCGACCTGGTGTTCACCGACGGCTTGATTCTAGTAGGGCTCAGGAAAGCCCAACGCGACACCAAGAGCCTGGAGAGGCACTCCATGAAGCCGTACAGGCAGTCCGGCACGCTCAGCGCGGACTTGGCAAGGGCCGCGGTCAACCTGAGCAAGGCGAGGAGGGCGATCTACGACCCGTTCGCGGGACTAGGAGGGATCCTAATCGAGGCTGCCTGGAGGGGGCTGGAGTGCTTTGGCAGCGACCTAGACCTCAAGTCCCTAGCTAAGGCTAAAGCCAACTTGAGCGCCCTGAACTACGACTGCGACGTCTTTGCGGCAGACGCGGTGAAAGAGAACGTGAGGGGAATAGAAGCCATAGTCACAGACCCGCCCTACGGCAGGTCGACCAGGGCGAAGGCGTCCGAGCTGATCGAGCTCTATAAGTCCTTCTTTTACTCCGCCTACGACCTCCTCCCCCCGAAGGGGAGGCTCGTCTTCATAACCGACTCTAAACTGTGGTTCTACGACGATTTAGAAAGCGTCGGATATAAGGTGGTGAGCGTCAGCAAGGTCTACGAGCACAAGAGCCTGACGAGGGCCTTTTACGTGGCAGAGAGGCCATGATAAGGCTCGTTTTCTTGGGGGTAGGCGGAGGGGCTCCGAGCCATTGGGGTCTCCCAGGGATCTTGGCCTTCAAGGAAGGGCTCTCAATCCTATTCGACTGCGGAGAGGGGACTCAACAGAGGATCATGGAGAAGGCCCTCGGGATTAACGTCAAAGTAGTGGCAATAACGCACATGCACGGCGACCACGTGCTCGGTTTGCCCGGAATGATTCAAACCATGGGCCTGTTGGGGAGGAAGGAAGAGCTAATAGTGTTAGGCCCTGGAGAACTGAGGGACTTCCTGGAGGAGACATTCAGGAGGACAAAGTTCGAGCCGGACTTCCCGATCACTTTCGCGGACAAGTTCGAGACCAAGGAGTTCAGCCTCAGGCCGTTCGAGACATGTCATACGATAGAGTCGAGGGGCTACGTTCTCGAGGAGACCGAGAGGAGGAACCTTGACGCGGACAGGCTCAGGGCTGAGGGTGTTAAGGAGTTCTGGGTCTTCAGGGCCTTGAAGGAGGGCAAGACGGTAGAGTACAAGGGCAGGGTCCTGAAGCCCGAGGACTACGTAATGGTGAGCAAGGGAAAGAAGGTCGTTTACACGGGCGACACTAGGCCTTGCAACAGGGTGATAGAGGCCTCTAAGGACGCAGACCTGCTGATTCACGACTCGACCTTCGATTACAACGAGGAGGCACATTCTTACGGGCACTCCAACGCGGGAGAAGCCGGGGAAATAGCGGCTAAGGCGAACGTGAGGACTCTCGCCCTTTACCACTACAGCGCCAGGTACAGCACTACTGAGCCCCTGCTTGCAGAGGCCAGGAGGAAGTTCCCGCGGGTCGTCGCGCCAGAACCTTTTGACAGCATCTTCATTCGCTAGGCATCGGGTTTTCCCACAGCGGGACTCCTTTGGCGGTCTTCGGCGCTAACCAGTCCACTACGGCCCTCGGGTCTGAGGACTCCACCGTGATTTTGATCGGGCCCAAAGGGCTCTCCCTCTCGGTGTCTGCGAAGACGACTTTGCCGATGTAGGCTACTTGTTTGTTCAGCATGAAAGTCAGCCTGCTCCCCTCGATGCCGGCCAGCAGGTGCTTCCTGGCGGAGTCCAGAATCCTCTCCTCCCTCAGGAGCTTGTGGAGCTTGGTCAGGCTCCTCAAGCTGTTGGAAACGGCTATGAGCTTGACGGCGTAGCCCTCCCTCTCCTCGAGAAGCTGGTCGTAGTCGAAGACGTTGTTCAGGGCCTGGATAACTTTCTCTTTACTCTCCGACGGCCACACGTAGACTTCGGCCGTAACCTTAGGGATCGCCTATCACCTTCTCCACAAGCTCGACTCCGTTCCTAATGAACTCGTCAACGTTGCCCTCGTTCACCAGGACGTAGTCCGCCATGGCTATGACCCAACCTATGCCCATCTCGAGCTCCTCGAAGTCCCTCTTGGCCAGGTCGTCGTACTTCATGTCCTCCGTCCTCCCCCTCGCGACGAGCCGCGAATACCTCGACTTGGGCGACGAGTGAACCGCTATGATCGTCGTCTCCCCTGCCCTTCTGAACACCTCGACTTCCTCCCAGTTCCTGACGCCGTTGATTACGACCACTTTGTCGTCCTTGCTCAGCTTCTCCAGGGTGAGCTCCGCCACGAACCCTCTCCCCCTCTCTTTCCTCATCCTGAAGGCGAAGTCCATTAGCCTCTCCCCCGGCCTCGCTTCCCTCGAGTAGCGCTCCTTCAAGACCTCGCTCATGACGAATACCTTGTACCCCCTCTCTCGTAGAGCTTGGGTCAGCGTGTCCTTTCCGGAGCCAGGCATGCCGGTGATCAGGATCAGCTTAATAGCGGGATCCCCTAACATGACCGTGAGGGTGGAAAATTAGGTGTTACGCCTCTTCGTCGGCGTCGACATTCCCTATAACCAGGAGCTGGACACCCTCGTCAAGCTCGTGAAGTCCTCAGGGGCGGACTTGAAGCCCGTGGAGCCGGAGAACATGCACATAACCCTCCTGTTCATCGGGGAAGTCCCCGAGAGCTCGTTGGATGACGTCAAGGGCGCGGTCTCCTCCGTCGTTTTCCCCAGGTTCACGGTGAGGCTCGCCGGCCTGGGGGCCTTCCCTAACGCGTTCAGGCCCAGAGTTGTCTGGGTAGGGGTTAGGGAGGGTCAGGAGACGCTCAAGTCCATTCACGACCAACTGGTCAGGAACCTGAAGGCGAGGGGAATAAGGCCCGAAGACGAGAAGGAGTTCTCGCCCCACCTCACCCTCGCAAGGGTTAAGGGCGCCGTCGGGTCTCTGTCGCAACTCATCATGAAGTACCACGACTTTGAGGTCGGGACTAAGGAGGTGAGCTCCATAAAGCTCTTCAAGAGTACGTTAACGCCAAAGGGGCCGATTTACGACGTCCTGCTAGAAGTGAGGGCTGTTGATCGAGGAGGAAGTCCTCAGGCGAGTAAAGCCCAGTCCTGAAGAGGAGAGGAGGCTCTGGAACGTAGCCAGGAAAGTCCTTCAGGACCTCGAGGGCTTGGACGCCAGGGTAGAGGGATCGTTCGCTAAGGGGACTTGGCTCAGCGGGGAGGGCGACGTAGACGTCTTCGTCTACTTCCCCGAGAGTTACGGTAGGGAGTGGCTGAAGGAGAACGCCCTCAAGGTTCTCCTGGAAAGGCTCTCAAAGTACAAGTATGCGATTTCCTACGCCGACCACCCCTATTTGACATTGGATGTAGACGGTGTTACGGTTGAGGTAGTCCCTGGGCTTAAGGTCAGCGATGGGACTAAGGCGAAAACTCCCGTCGACAGGACCCCCTTTCACACGGAGTTCATTCGCAGGAACTTGACAAACGAACAGAAGGACGAGGTAAGGGTGCTCAAGAGGTTCATGAAGGGCATAGGGGTCTACGGTGCCGAAATAAAGGTGAGGGGCTTCTCGGGCTACGTCGCCGAGCTGTTGGTTTACTTCTACGGCAACTTCAGGAACGTAGTAAGCGCGGCCGAGGGCTGGAGGCCTCCCGTCATGATTCCTACGGCCAAGCCGTTGAGGGAATTCACGGAGCCCCTGATCGTCCCCGACCCGGTTGATCCCAGGCGGAACGCGGCGGCAGCAGTCTCGCTGAAGAGGCTGGCGGAGTTCGTCGTGGCCAGCCACTTCTACCTCAAGGAGCCCTCGATGGACTTCTTTTTCCCTCCTCAACCTAGGGAGGCTGAGGTCAGAGGGGACGTCTTCCTCGTGAGATTGAAAGTGCTAGAAAGCGTACCGGAGGACACGCTATGGGGCCAGGTATTCAGGAATCTTGAGTTGATCAAGACCGCGCTGGAGCAGGCCGGCTTCAGGGTGATAGACTTGGGCTCTTGGAGCGAGGGGGACGAACTGAACATCGCCGTTCAGCTGGAGTCCAAGGACATAGGCGACTGGTACCTCAACCGCGGGCCTCCCTTTTACGAGTGGAAGAACGTCGAGGACTTCGTGTCTAAGAACGATTACGTGTGGGTAGGCGAGGACGGGAGGCTGTACTCTGTTAAGAGAAGGAAGTACTCGGATCCAGCCGACATAACGCTCAAGGCATTAAAGTTCAAGACGAGAGTACAACTGCTGGGAACCGAATGGGTCTCAGAGGCCAACTCGCTGGAGCTAAGGAGGTTCCTCCGCAAGAGGCCGCCCTGGTTGAAGTAGAGGCCGTGCTTTACCCCTATAGGTCAGACGAGATCCTGAGGGAGCTTAAGTCCAGGGGCATAACGCGCGTATACTCATTCGGTCAGACTCGGCTACCTAACGGAGTGAGAGTCCTTGGCAAGGGGAAGACGGGAGTCGTAGTCCTAAATGAGGACATGAGAGCGTTAAAGGTGAGGAGGCCCGACTCCAATAAGGAGTCGCTCGAGATCGAAGCTAAAATCCAGTCCATAGCTGATGGAGTCGCGCCTAAGGTTTACGATTACGGTAAGAACTTCATCCTCATGGACTACGTGCCTGGCAGACCGCTGAGTAGGGAAGACGTGTGGGCGCTGAAAAGGCTCGTACTGAAGGCTCATCAACTGGAGCTGAAAAGCGTAGAGCACGGGGAGCTGAGCAGGCCCTGGAAGAACGTTGTAGTCAGGAGCGACGGAGAGCTTTACATCCTCGACTTCGACGACGCGACGGTGAAGCCCAACCCGAAGAACGTTACTTCTGTTCTGTCAGCCTTCGGCCTATGGGAGCTCGCGAGAACTTACGCGAGGACTAAAGACCTTCCTCTCGTTTTAAGGGAGTTAGACAAGTTAACCTGACGACTTTCAAAAGACAAGTTTAGTTCTCGGCTTAATTATCACGTCTTCTAGCTCAGGTACGCTGAGGTCGTGGCCACAGTAGGGACATTTCCCCCCGAACATGGCCTTGATTTCGGAGGGCGTCCTTACGCCGTAGAAGTCCTGACCCACCTTCCTGAACGAGAAGAGCTCCTTCCCGCAATTCTTACACACGTAAATCACAGGAATGTCAACTCACCGACACTCCCCTATGGTAATACTAGTTATAGTCGGTAGCCACGTAATATCGCAGGAGATATTACGAACGTTTGCCTATAGCCGTCTATGATGGACTAGCCCGAAAGTATTCATACTCACGCATTAATTATTTAAAAGCCTAGATTGATGTTACATCTGGGGCCGTCGTCTAGCCTGGACTAGGATGCGGGCCTGGGGACCTGATCCCCAAGGCTAGGCCGGCACGCCCGTGGTCGCGGGTTCAAATCCCGCCGGCCCCACTCGTCGCTTTCTCGGGTGTCGGATAACCTTAATTAAACACTCGTATCCGCATATCCGATGCTTCGAGAGAGCCTGTTGCTGTTCCTCGCCTTGGGTTCGCAACTCACTTACGTTTACAACTTCACCGAGTCCAACGGGTTCGTTTACTTTCAGGGGCAGATAATCTGGAACATGACCTGGGTCGGGACTAGCTTCAACGCCTCTGGCCTGGAGAGGTTCGTCTATTTCAACGGTACTTCAATTAACCACTACAACTTCACGCTGTCATACAACACCACTTCTGACTGGTACACCCTAACTACCGTCTTCTTCCCCTACTTCGTGGTGACCAAAACGGATTTCACTTACTATAATTCCTCGATCCCAGCTATCACGCTCTACTCCGGAAAGAACTACGTGACCATTTCGGCCCAGTACGGCGTCCCGTTGGCTGGGAAGTGGAGTGGCTTCAAGGGCCAGTTCAACACTACTATTAACTTCACGCTCACGAAGAACCCCTTACAGCTCTACGAAGGCAAGTACCACGTCTACACGTTGAGTAACGTGACGCAAGGGGTCAGTCTACAGGTCTTGAGCCCTCAGCTGGTCAACGTTTCTAAAGCCAGCTATACCATATACTCGCCCGTCCTTAACAAGACGATAACGTACAAGGGCTTGAGTTTCTCAGGTAAAGGGTTCTTGACCGTAGTGATTCCGAGGACTGCAGTGAACACCCTAGCAGGTCTTTCTGCCCTCATCTACAACGGCTCCAAGTACTACGTAGGCCTCACGCAGTACAACGTGGGGTACGCTAACATGAGCAACCCGTTCTTCATTGCTATTTTGGGGAACGACGTCTTCCTGTTCTTCCCGTACGGAGGTAACGCGACCCTCATCTTCGGCAACCCCAACTTGAACATAACTGTAGCGAATTGGAGCGGATCTGGTAACGCCTCAACTCCTAACTTGGGCGGCTTGATATCATCCTCTTACTTAGCGATAGGCATCATAGTAGCCGTCGTAGTAGCTCTGGCAGTTGGTACGGCGTTAGTGCGACGGGGACGTTAGCCTGTTTGAACGCGTTGACTTTGCTCTCGTAAGTCCCCATGCCCATGTAGACCACCGCCCCCGCGTGCCCCATCCTCTTCTCTTTCGGTGCCGTGTGGCCCGCGATGTATGCAACGACTTTCTTACTTATCTTCCCTTCCTTAACGTACTTCGCTATCCTCTCCTCCGCCGTCCCGCCGATCTCTCCGATAACGACGATCGCCTCGGTTTCTGGATCCTGGTTCAACATGAGGACCGCCTCGTCTAGGGGAGTCCCCACGATCGGGTCGCCGCCGACCCCTATCACCGTCGAGTGCCCGAACTCCTTGACGGCCTCGGCGACCTCGTAAGTGAGCGTTCCCGACCTGGACGCTATTCCCACGACTCCTTTCCTGAAGCTCCTGGCCGGCATTATGCCGATCAGTGTCTCCCCTGGGACTATGATACCGGGGGAGTTCGGCCCTATTATCCTAGTCCCCCTACTCTTGGCGTACTTCACCATCCTCGCGGTGTCCACGACGGGGATGTGCTCAGTTATCACCACGACCAGCTTAATCCCGGCGTCTACGGCCTCGTAGACGGCGTCAGGCGCCCTCGAGGCGGGAACGAACACTACGCTAGCGTCGACCTCGTGCTCCTTGACCGCGTCCTCTACGGTATCGTAGACGGGGACTCCGTGGACTACCGTACCTCCTTTGCCCGGAGTCACGCCCGCGACGATCTTAGTCCCGTACTCGAGCATCAGCTTAGTGTGGAAGCTCCCCTCTCTCCCCGTTATTCCCTGGACTAGCACCCTAGTGTCCCTGTTCACGAGCGTAGGGCATCACCTATTGCCTCCAGAGCGTTGGAGTAGACCTTAATCCCCCTCTCTTGAAGGATCCTCCTCCCCTCCTCCTCGTTGACCCCAGATAGCCTCACGAAGATGGGCTTCTTAACGAGGTCTACCGCGTCCACAATCCCTTTAGCGACCTCGTCGCACCTCGTTATGCCGCCGAAGATGTTTATCACTATCTTCTTCACCCTGGGGTTGCTCGCTACCCTCATTAAGGCCTCCTTCACCTTCGCCCTGTCGGCTCCCCCTCCTATGTCGAAGAAGTCCGCCGGCTCCCCTCCCATGAGCTTCACCATGTCCATCGTCACCATCGTGAGCCCAGCCCCGTTGCTGATTATCCCGACGTCGCCGCCGAGCTCTACGTAGCTTTCTGGCGCGTAAGTCCTCCCGAACTTCTCGAGGAGGTCTTTGTGCCTGAAGAGGGAGTTGTCGTCGATGATCACCTTAGCGTCCAGGGCTACTAGCCCTTCGGGCGTTACAGCCAGCGGGTTTATCTCGGCCAGCTCGGCGTCGTATTCCACCACGAGCCTGTAGAGGGCTTGGACTACGTCCTTTAGCCCCTTAACTCCCGCGTGCCTCTCCATCTTTATTACGTCGTAGTCCCTGAGCCCCCTTTCTATCGGAATGACGAAAGTCCTCACGTTGGCGTTCTGCTCCACGTCGACCCCTCCTATCGGAGACACGGCTATCATCGGTTCCCCTGAGTCCCTGTCCATGAGGGCAGAAACGTAGATCTCCCTTTCGTGGGGGACGAACTCCTCGACCAGGAAGGACTTGATCCCCAGCTTCCTCATCTCGTCTATTTCCCTCTGCGGGTCGTCGGTGAGCCTAACCAGTCCCCTCTTCCCCCTGCCTCCCTCGAGCACCTGTGCCTTCACTACGTACTTCCCCTTTCCCTCGAACCTGTCCGTCACTACCCAACCCTTAGGAACCCTCACCCCGAGAGAGGTCAGCAGTGCTTTCGCCTCCCATTCGTAAAGTCTCACGGTAGAAGTTACAGAACCCCGCTATAATACACTTGTCGCACTTGGGCTTAGGCTTACAGAACAGCTTCCCGATAGTGGTTATTCCAGCGTAAAAGAGCTTCACTTGGTAAAGGTCTTGAAAGGCCTGAAGGACTGAGGAAGCGGCTTCCTCTTTGTCCATCCTAATCCCCGTAACCCTGGACAGGACTCTGGACAGGTACTCCGAGGGAGGCACGGTAAGGACGTTCCCCGCGAAGAGCATGATCGCCTTCGCGGTCTCCTCGCCCACCCCCTTTATCGACCTCAAAGCATGGTAGTCCCTGAGGATCTCGTCACCCCTCTGGGAGTAGAGCTCAGCTAACCTCTTGAGCCTCTCCGCCTTCGTCCTGTGGAAGTTGATCCTGGAAATGAGCCCGTCAATTCGCTCGGGGCTCAGGGAGTTAAGCTCGCCCAGGTCTGCGAGTCCCTCTTCCCTCAGCTTCTCAACGGTCTCCTTAACCTTCTCCCAGGAGTTCAGCTGGACGAGGATCGCAGCAATCGCGACTTCGTGCGGCGACTTCAGGTCGTCCCACCAGGCGGGGCTCTCGGGCGGAGCCACGACCCAGCCGGCGCTCCTCAGCACGTCCTTCCGTTCCTCGAACACCTTGAGGAGGTCAGCGTACAGTGACCTCTTCACCGCTCCGAGAGCACTCGGCTCATCACTTGAGGACTTCACTGACGAGTTTAGGAGTCCCGATTTCAAACCTTTTCGGGGCTCTCCTCCCTTCCAGGGCCTCCTTGAAGACCCTAGGGCTCTCCCACGTAGACGGGTCGTCGAGGAATGTAGCACCCAGCACCTCGGCGTAAGCCTTGGCGTCCTCGAAAGTGGTCGCCGACCTCCAGTCCCTGTTGAAGACGATTATCGTGGGTTTGCCATACATGACGACGCTCTCCATGGCTGTCTTCCCCTGGTGGGTTATCACTACTGAGGCCCCGCTGATCCACCTCTCTATGTCTGGGTCGAACTGGAAGACCCTCCAACTAGGGTTGAGGCTACTTACTAGCTTTGGGTCGACCCTACCGGTCTGGACTACGGCGTTCTCTACTCCCGCCTCCGCCAACGCCTTGTACAGCCTCGGGAATCCCATTGAACCCGTAGTTACTAGGACGTAACCTTCGTCCCTCGGCTGGTACCTCGGCTTCTCCACTATTGGCCCCACGACTATCCCCTTCTTGCCGTAGAGCCTCCTCTGCTCCTCCCAGTGCAGGAACACCCCTTCTGCGAAGCTCGAGATTATGCTGACCGCCTTTCCCTTCGTCAGGATCCTGTCCTGGCTCTCAACGGCGTAGACTTTAGCCCCCTTAATCCTCTGAACCGCGCTCGGGAAGATAGAGTGGTTCGAGCCAGTGGCGATCACCACGTCGTACTTGGGGATCCTAGCTGACTCCTCTACAGCCTCGGGGATGGCCCAGAACAGCTTCCATAAAGGTTCGCCTGGCTCCCTTCCCTTGACTACAAAGTAAATCCTCTCAGCGTAAAGTCTGACCATCTCTAACGTGAACAGATCCCCTGGGGGTACAACGAAGTCGACCTTGAACGGCATGAACTGGGCTATAGCCCTCGCGAAACCGCTGTGGCCCCCTCCGCTCGCTATTATGAGGACTTTACGCATCAAAGTTTTATCTGTCAGCTCCCCTCTTACGCCCTATGGAGATAAATAAGGATGTTCTAGCGATGGCCGGCGTGATTTACGCCCTCAACGTCATGAAGTCGGGCCTTAAGGTGGCGGAAGTAGGCGTCGGCGAGAGAGACTTCTACGTGGACGTTGTTTCGAAGTCCGTAATGACCTTGGACGAGGCGAGGAAGTTCGCTAAGTACGAGCCCCCTTACGATTACAGGATATCGAACGGGAAGGTCGAATCAAATTACGGGAGCTTCGCCCTGGCTCACCAGCCCTCGGTGAGGGCTGAGCCCAAGTACTTCGAGGTGCTCAACGTCTCCGTGCACCACCCTGAGCCGGGGCTTCAGTACGTGAGGGTAAGGGGAGTAGGGTTCGAGAAGGAGGAGGAGCTCAAGGACTACTTGAAGTGGTTGGAGGAGGCCCAGGAGATAGACCACAGGCTGATAGGGGAGAGGCTAGACCTCTTCTCCTTCCACGAGGAGGCAGGCCCCGGCTTAGCCCTCTTCCACCCCAAGGGGCAAATAATCAGGAAGGAGCTGATGAGGTACATCGAGGAAGTCGTCGCTTCCATGGGATTCCAAGAGGTCTACACGACCCACGTTTACAGAACGGTGCTTTGGAAGATCAGCGGTCACTACAACATGTACAGGGACAAGATGCTCATCTTCAGGCACGAGGACGAGGAGATGGGGATCAAGCCGATGAACTGCCCAGCCCACATCCTGATCTACAAGTCCAGGCCGAGGAGCTACAGGGACTTGCCGATAAGGTTCGCCGAGTTCGGCCACGTCTACAGGTGGGAGAAAAAGGGAGAGCTCTACGGCCTCCTCAGGGTCAGGGGCTTCGTTCAGGACGACGGCCACATTTTCTGCAGGGAGGATCAGCTGAAGGACGAGGTGAAAATGCAGGTGCAGAAGACCATAGAGACCTTGAGGACCTTCGGCTTCAAGGACGAGGACGTCAGGATAAACCTCAGCACGAGGCCGGACGAGAGCATAGGCACTGACGAGCAGTGGGAGAGGGCCACTAAGGCCTTGATAGACGCGTTGAACGAGTTGGGGCTTAAGTATGAGATCAAGGAGAAGGAGGGGGCCTTTTACGGGCCCAAGATAGACTTCGACATAAGGGACTCCCTCAACAGGTGGTGGCAGCTCTCGACGATCCAGGTTGACTTCAACCTCCCCGAGAGGTTCAACCTGGAGTACGTAGACAAGGACGGGAGCAAGAAGAGGCCCGTCATGGTTCACAGGGCGATTTACGGCTCGATAGAGAGGTTCATGGCGATACTGCTGGAGCACTTCAGGGGCAAGTTGCCCACCTGGCTCTCCCCGGTTCAAGTCAGGGTTCTGCCTTTGGGCGAGGAGGTGATGGACTACGCCAACAAGGTGCTAGACGCCTTGAGGTCGAGCAAGATAAGGGCCGACATTGACGCGAGCGAGGGAACGATCAGGAAGAAGATAAGGGACGCCTACGTCGAAAGCGTTCCCTACTTGGTGATCGTCGGGAGGAACGAGAAGGAGACCAACACCGTCACGGTGAGGGGCAGGGGGAACGTCGAGGTCAGGAACGTCAGGCTGGAGGACTTCATTAAGGCCTTGAAGGAGGAGATAGAGACCAGAGCGCTGGAGCAGACCGCGATAAAGGCGCTGTCCGGTAAGTGACTCATGGAGGTAGTTTACGGCTTTTACAGGTCTCCTTTAGGCCCGATAACCGTCGCATACGGAGAGAAGGGCATAACTTTCCTAGACTTCTGCGAGTGCTACGAGGAGGGGTTGCTGGACAACTCCTTCTTCGAGCCCCTCTTCAGGAAGTTCGACCTTTACTTCCAAGGTAAGCCCGTGAGCTTCAAGGGGTTCCCCATAGACTACGGGGCGAACCAGTTCAGGGCCAGGGTTTACAAGGAGGTCTCCAAGATCCCCTGGGGGCAGGTGAGGACTTACAAGCAAGTGGCACAGGCCCTGGGCACGAGCCCGAGGGCAGTAGGCACGGCTCTGGCCAAGAACAACGTTCTCATCCTCGTCCCGTGTCACAGGGTAGTCGCCGAGAATGGCTTAGGGGGCTATAAAAGGGGCGTGGAGCTTAAGAGGAAGCTCCTGGGGCTCGAGGGGGTCGACGTCGAAAACCTCTTCGCTTCAGGTAGAAAACGATAATTACCTTCCGTTGTGAAACCTAAAACGGGCCGGTAGCTCAGCCTGGAAGAGTGCTCGGTTTGCACCCGAGAGGTCCCGGGTTCAAATCCCGGCCGGTCCACCTTCACAATTAATTTCGGCCTTTCACACTCTCTCCCCGTGAGGCCGTTCAGAGTCCTCGTGACCAGGAGGTTACCTGGAGGCTGGCTCAATCTGCTTTACGACGAGGCTGAGGTGGAGCTCTGGGAACAGGACTACCCCCCGCCCAGGGATTGGTTCCTGGAGAAGGTCAGGGACAAGGACGGGATACTCGTCACCTTGACGGAAAGGGTGGATCGGGAACTCATAGACTCGGCCACCAGGCTAAGGGTGATAAGTACTTACAGCGTGGGCTACGACCACGTCGACGTGAAGTACGCCAAGAGCAGGGGGATAATCGTTACCCACACGCCCGAAGTCCTCACTGACGCCACTGCCGACCTAATCTTCGGTCTACTTATAGCGGTCGCCAGGAGGATAGTCGAGGGCGACAGGCTCATCAGGGAGGGGGACTGGAACAAGCCGTGGCACCCCGAGTTCATGTTGGGTAAGGAAGTCCACCACAGCACGCTCGGCATAATCGGAATGGGCAGGATAGGGAAGGCGGTAGCCAAGAGAGCCAAGGGCTTCGACATGAGGGTGATCTACTACAGCAGGAGGAAGCACGAGGAGGTGGACGCGGAGTACGTGGATTTGGACACCCTGCTCAGGGAGTCCGACTTCGTCGTCGTCACGGTAGACCTAAACCCAGAGACCTACCACATGATAGACTACGAGAAGCTCAGGAAGATGAAGAGGACGGCCTTCCTCATCAACGCTTCTAGGGGAGCCGTCATAAAGGAGGAAGACCTGGTGAGGGCCCTCAAGGAGGGCCTAATAGCTGGGGCCGCTTTGGACGTCTTCGAGAGGGAGCCCATTGGCAAGGATCACCCTCTCACTCAGCTGCCAAACGTTGTGCTCACACCACACATTGGAAGCGCGACCAGGGAAACCAGGGAGAAAATGGCCGAGGTCGCCGTGAAGAACCTGATCCTCGCCCTAAAGGGGCAAAAGCCCCTCTACGAAGTCCCTTGAGCCAGCCTGGTGCCGAAGGATATGGCCCAGATCAGGACGGGGTAGACTATCAGCCTTTCTAGTCCGCCCGGCCCCAGGGGGCCGTAAACTCGAAGGAGGAAAAGGGCCAAGGAGACGAGCGACGCGAGCCCTAACGCCGTCCACACGGGTTCTTTCAGCCTCGAGGTCAGAACGGCGGAGAGCCCGCCGAAGAGGAAGGCCAATAACGCGGAGATCAAGTGGGGCGCACCCGTAGTCTCTGGGAAGAGGCCTACTCCTAAAGCTCCGACACCCGCGAACGTCAATGCAATCCTCTCAGTCCTCCTCAGCCCTTCCGCCTTAAGCCCAACGAGAATCGTTGAGACTCCCAGGAACGCCACGGAAGGGTTGAATAATATCGAGGTTGCCCCGACCCCCAGGTCGCTGATGTAATTGTAGCTAACGGAGTACCCTGGGTGAAGGGCCTCAGAGACTATCATTAATAGCACGAACTGGGCCGTGGCGATCACTATCAGCTCGCCCAGAACCCTGTTCCTCCTCAAGGCTCGAGTCCCGAGCGGAGTCGCGACCGAAACGTATTATGACTTACCTTCTCGAGTCTCAGCGATTCTGTATACCGTTAACGCACTCCACCCTGACTCTGACGAGGCCGCTCAGCTCGCTCTTGACCCTCTCTATCACCCTTTCGCTGTCCTCTACGATAACGAGCTCTTCGGCCCGGTACTTCCTTAGCAGGTTCTGGATGTGGGCCAATTTGAACTCGTAGTCCTTCCTGAAGTCCTTCTCTCCCCTGAGCACGACCTCGCGCGGCTCGAGGCCTATCGACCTCAGCTGTTCCTCAGTTTCCTCACGTTGCCTCACCGACCTCCCCGATAACACGATGAGGACGCCGGTGTTAGAGAGCCTTTTAACGCAGTCAATAACTTCCCCCTTGGGCTCGTCCAAGTCCATGTACTTCGGGCTCTGGTAGCACTCCCAGAAGGCCCTCCTGTTCCCCCCGCTCTCATCCTCGCAAAGCCTGTACCTCTTTGAGGTGTCGAAGAGCACTCCGTCTAAGTCGACGACTATTAGCCTCGACAAATCAGGTGGTTTTCGACGCTGGAGTAAAAGGCTTGACCTATCTCAATCGTTAAGTCCCACTGTCGTTCCCCTCGTCGCTGAACGGCCCCTTCCCTCCCAGGAAAACCGAGCCGTCCTTGTAAGCCACAGCGATAGTCCAGTAAGTCCTCCCGCTGAACTCCCTCGTCACTTTCTCCCTCTCAGTACAGCACTCCTCCACAAAAAAGACCTTGTAACCTCTCGACTCGAGGAGGTCTACGGCCTCCCTGTCCTTCAGGTGAATGATCACGAATAGGTCACAAGCTTCGACAGCCTTCCCTATCCTCTCCGTCTCCTCCCCTCCGAAGACGCACAGGTGCCTCGCGATCGCCCTCAGCCTGTCGAGCACGGCCGTGACTGAAGAAACTCCAGGCACGAACTCGACCTCGAGGCCCGGAGGGATTTCTCCCAGCAAGTGCCTCTCCACCGGGTTCCTCACCGAGGGAGTTCCGATTTCAAGCCAGACCGCCCAATCCACGTCGAGGTTAAGCACTAACTCCCTGTTCCTCCTCAAGACCTCCTCCCTGTTCTCCTGGGCCTTGAAGCCCGGCGTAAGTTTAACGACCCTTTTGCCCTTCAACAGCCCGCTCAGGTCGAAGGGGTAGTCCGTATCTAACACGATTATAGCGGGAGCCTTCTCTATCAGCTCCCTGGCTGTGCAAGTCATGAGCGAGGGGTGTGGCGATATCCCAACGACGTAAATCTTCTTGAGCATAATCGCCTCTCGTTTCACGACTTAAATAGGGGTAATCTCCCTTTCGCGGTACTAAACCACTTATCCTTGGCCGGGGTCGCCTGGTCGCTAGGTTGTCCAGGTAGGAGGTACTACTCAGTAATTGGCCACCCGCGTTTTATTCGCGACCGAGCAAGTATACTATTGCGCGATGACACCGCTCACATAAGAAAGAACAGCGGAGCTGAAATCCCTCGAGGCCAGGGAAGCCTTAGCACCCGAAGGGGAGGGGCACCTGGGGGGCGGGCTGGATGAACCCCTTTGACTCCTCCCCTAGGGTGCACGCCACCCCATCAAGGCTCTACCGTGTAGTAGACCCTCTTCCTGTTCTTCCCCTTGCTCTCCACCTTGAGCATCTTGATCGTCCCGACTTCTGACGTGTTCCTGACGTGAGGCCCCCCGTCCGCCTGAACGTCTATTCCCTCGATCTCCACTATCCTCCAGACCTCAATGTCGGGGGGCATCCTCTCGGCCAGCTTTACGATTCCAGGGATCTTCAAGGCCTCCTCCCTCTTCAGGAAGTAGACCTTCACCGGGACTCCCTTCCTGAGGAGCTCGTTAGACTCCCTCACTATCTCGTTCAACAAGTCCTTGTTCTCCAGGTCGAAGTCGTCCTTGGCGTACTCCGGAGTTATCTGACCCCCTGTAATCTTCGCGTTGTACTTGCTGAAAGCTACCGCAGCCATCACGTGGGAGGCGGTGTGCAACCTCATCATCCTGTACCTCCTCTCCCAGTCTATCCTCCCAATCACTGTCTTCCCGACCTGCGGGGCTTCCCCCTCGACCCTGTGGAGGATCGAGTTCCCCTCCCTCTTGACCTCGACCACCTTGACCGCCCTGCCGTCGAATTCGAGAAAGCCGGTGTCGTGGACTAGCCCTCCCCCGCCGGGGTAGAAGGCGGTCCTGTCGAGCTCGACCCACTGATCCTTCACGCTAACGACCTTAGCCTCGAACTCCCTCAAGTAGCTGTCCTTGAGGAAGAGCTCCCTCTCCAGGTCCATATGAGGATATCAACGACTCGCGATTTAAGTGAAGACCTTCCCCAAGGCGTAAAGGAAGCCCACCGAGAAGGCCAGGGTTATGACCGCTAAGGTGGCTATGGTGTTCGCCAACTCGCTCGCTCCCGGCATGGCCGCGTTCACTAAGCTCAGGACGCTGGTGAGCCCCAGGTCCGCCTCGCCCATCCTCCTTATTGCATTTACGTCGATCGACCTAGTCATAAAGAACGTGTAGACGGCTATGGCGTTCGCCGTCAGCTCCAGGGGGATCCTTAGGAAGGCGAGGTTTAAGGCGGGTTGAGTGACGTACAGGGAGGCCAAAAGGAGGACGAACTGAGCCACCATCGATACGTAGACCCTCATGAACGCCTCGTCCAAAGTACATCCCCTGGGATCCTCATGAAGCTCGCATACTCGGAGACCCTTGAAAGGATCTCGTCCGTTATCGCCTGCAACGCTTTGATCGGGTCCGCCTCCTTCAGTCTTATCCCGAGATCCTCCGCTAGATCGAGCACTGCGTCCTTACACCTCTCGTCGCAAGAACACTCCTCTGGCGTCTCCTCGTCGTACACGATCAGCCTCTTCGACCTGGTTATCGCGAGGAAGCCCCTCTCGAGGTAGATCTCCCTTTCCTTCCTAGAAAAAGGGATAGCGACGTAAAAGGAGTAGCTCCCCTCGAACATTAGGCCTAAAGACTTCAGCCGGTTGAGGATGAGGTAGAAGTAGCTCTTACTTATGTTCTCAGGCTTGTCCCTACTGGTGAGCACGCTCAAGTGAATCTCGTCCTTGAGCCTGTCGAAGTCCGACCTGTGTAACAGCACGGCGTCCTCGGAGACCCTTGACCTCTTCGCCTCGAAGACCTTCACTAGGCACATCTCTAACGTCCTCTCATGTCTGTGGTCACTCTAATTAAGGTTAGGAAGCCTCGAGGAGTTCGACCTCGAACTAGGCCTTGGTAGCCTGAGGACATCCGGCCCTCATCAGCTCCTGCTTGAACTTCAGCAGTCGCTTCAGGGCCTCGTGCTTCACCGCCCTCCAGTTGGCCTCCCTGGGAACCCTGAGCCTAACCAGAACTATCACGTGGTCCTTGTCGCTCTGTTCGTTCAGGTAGGGCCCCTCGTGTATGTCTAAGTCGGCCAACAGCTCCCTCACCTTGCTCTCGAGGGAGTCCAAATCCAGCGAGCATAGCGGGAGCTCCACCCTGGCGTTGATTATCTCAGGCTCCTTGTACTTGGGAGAGTAGTCGATTACGGCCGCGTCCAACAAGACTTTGTTCGGCACCCTCAACTCCCTGTTGGTGTCGAGCATGATCCTAGAGAAGAATAGCTCTATCTCCACCACCGTCCCCTTGAACCCCTGCTCCACGTAGTCGGCCGAGAAATACTTGTAAACGGGGAGCTGGGCGGGGAAGTACGGCACTTGGGTCGACACGATCCTTACCCTATCCCCCACGGTGATGTAACCCGTCAGCAGGATGAGCAGGCCTGCGAAGAAGTTCTCCAGGACGGGTTGCAGCGCCAAACCTATGACCAGCCCCGCGAGCGCACCTCCTGCCACCACCGTCGACGAGTTCACTATTGGGAGTAGCACAAGCAACGCCACGATCACGTATCCGGTGTAGCGGAAGACGCTGGCTATGACTATCGACTTGCCGCC
>JBMFJH010000014.1:0-42213 GCA_049973945.1 Thermoprotei archaeon | reverse complement strand
CTCCACGGCGTCTTCAGGCCTCACGGCCGTAACGTACTTAACGAACTTCTGCCTGGTCGGGAACTTATTTGCGTTGAAGAGAGCCGTACCAGTGACCCTGTAAACTTTGACGTCCATAGCTATTGTGAAAAGGCCTGTTGGATTCTTAAAATCTCTGGTCCGGTTGTTTCCGAGCCTACTAGTATGCCGTACTTATTCACGACGAGTCCGGTCTTAACGTAAGCGTTGCCGAAGTTGACGGTACCTACGTCTATCTTCACTTTGAATAACTCCTCGAGGCGTTTCACCTCCTCCTCGCTAGCGTCGGCGTGGACGAGGCCGCCGAAGTCCGTCATAACGCCCGCAGCGCCTACCGCCACGACGTTAGCGATCGTCCCCCTTCTCACGTTGTCGAGCCCCAGCACGTTAGCCACTTCTTTAACTTCTGCCTCCGTCATTTCTGGGTAGAGGAGCGCCCCGTAATCGTTCATGAGGATGGCGTTCCCAAGAGCGTTGGGCTTGACTTTCAAGATCTCGACCCTCACGGCCTTGAGTTCCGTCTTGAGCCTCTGAAACTCCTCGTCCTCGACGGTTCTCGGAAGTACGATTACGTCGTTGTTCCCGTTGACGAATAGGCCTATGAGGAAGCTCTTGTTCACCGTGACTTCGACGACCTCTGTCTTCAGAGTCTCCGCTATCTTCTCCTTCAGTTCCCTTTCCAACCCTTGGGGAACGAGGGTGTACTTGTCGTTAGTGAAGAGGAAAAGACCTATGTTCTCGTTCGAAAAGACGTTTATTTTCTCCAAGTTCATTAGCCCTTCACGGCGAGCTGGACTAGGTAGGTCTTCTCGCCGATTTTCTTCGCCGCGATCCTCACTTTCCTAACTATCTTATCCCGCTTGTTCGTGGATATTGCGTTGACCAGCACGGGATCCAGGACTACCCTCTCCGCACCTGTATGCCTTTTCACGGTCTCCCTAATCATCCTGAGGGCCCTCCTGAACCTAACGTTCCTCCTTCCCATGAAGGCCCTCCTGAAGTTGATGACCATTTCGAAGTACTCCTTCTCCTTCATGGCCTCACACCTTCAGGTCTTGCCTCCTCCAGTCCCTCCTCAACGGGTTGACCGTTATCCTCCTGTTAGTTTTTACGATTACCCAAGCTGGGATAGGGCTGTTGGCCTTCAGGGCCTTAGCGAGCCTGAGCTTGTACGCGTGAGGCTTGTTCCTGCTCATTTCCAACCCCTCTCCCTTATCGTTATTTTAAAGTCTCTCCTCTGCGTCCCAGTAATTTGCTCGAGGATCTGCTTCAGCATCTCATCTGTGATCGGGACGGGTATCCTGCCCGACTGGGCGAGAGCAATTAGTTGATCCTTAAGGGCTTCCGCGAGTTCGGGTTTAACCAGCTCGATGTTCTTGAGCCTGAGCCTCGCTTCCTGGGTCATGATAGTCCTGAGCACGGCCTCCTTTTGTTGCTGGAGTTGCTTCCTCCTGACCTCCTCCTCGGCCAACCTCTTCTGTTCCTCAGCGGCTCTCCTTCTCAACAGCTCCTGCAGTTCCTCGTCCTCAAAGTCCTGACTCATTAAAAACCACCCTCCACTTTTACTTCTCTAAGTACTTATTCAGCTCGGGATTCTTTTCGGCCAGCGACTTAAAGATTTCGTAAGAAAGCTTGTCGAGCAACGACCTGCCCTTGTCGCTCAGGACCCTGCCCTCCTTCGTCCTCTTGACCAGGCCCGCCTTCTCCAGTTGCTGGAGCATCTCCCTCATTGCGTGCCCTGGGGCGTGAACGCTCTTCGGAGGCCTTGTCCCCCTCCTCTTGCTCCAGCTGTACTCGTTCCTTAACCTGTTCACGCCTATTGGCCCCAGGAGGTAAAGCTTCCTCAAAAGGGAAGCGCTCCTTACGTACCACCACTCCTCCGGGTTGTCGGGAACCCTCTCGTTATACGAAGCGGTCTTGGAGTATAACGACCACTCCTCGGGCTTCACCTCCTTGACGTTCTCTTTCAAGTACTCCGCTAGCCTCTTTATGAGCAGGTCAGCCGGAACCATTCTCGCTGTAATCATGCCGTCCTACTCACACGTCCGGCCTAAGCTTTAAAGTTTTGTCCTCGTGACGGTTTCTCGTGGATTTCTTCATAGCGACGCCGGAAGACCTGAAGCAGGGGAGGGTAACGGACATCTACTTCGAGAGGACCGTAAAGGTTCTCGACTACTTGAAGCTTGAGGACGACCTCGTGAGGATGGAGGTCCACTCTTATGGTTTGCCTCCGGGCTACAAGTGGGCAGTATTCACCGGCCTGAGCGAGGTGCTCCACCTCTTCGAGGGGAAGCCGGTTACGATCTACGCCATGCCAGAGGGGACTCTTTTCAAGGAGATCGAGCCCGTCATGATAATCGAGGGCAGGTACAGGGACTTCGGGGTCTACGAGACGGAGTTCCTGGGCATCCTCAGGCACTACTCGAGCATTTCCTCGAAGGCCGCGAGGATAAAGTACCTCGCCCTGGACAAGACCGTCCTGTTCTTCGGCCTCAGGTCGTTACATCCTGCAATAGGGCCTATGGCCGACAGGGCAGCGTATATCGGGGGTTGCGACGGCGTGTCGGGTGCCTTTAACGAGAAGACTATGGGGGTGAAGCCTACTGGGACTATGCCCCACGCGCTGATGTTGCTCGTCGGCGACAACGTGAAGGCCTGGGAAGCCTTCGATAAGGCCATGCCGCCCGACGTGCCTAGGATAATCCTCGCCGACACGTTCGAAGACGAGAGGACTGAGGTCTTGAAGGCGGCTAAACTGCTGGGAGAGAAACTCTACGGTGTGAGGTTGGACACTCCGTCCAGTAGGAGAGGCAACATGAGGAAAATAGTGGCTGAGGTCAAGTGGACGCTCAGGATACACGGTTACAACAACGTGAAAATATTCGTGAGCGGTGGTATTGACGAGGACGACGTCGTTGAGCTGAGGGACTTAGTAGACGGTTTCGGAGTAGGGACTAGCATTGCTTTTCCACCGAGCGTGGACTTCAGCGCGGACATAGTCGAGAAGTTCGTGGACGGCAAGTGGGTTCCCTTCACGAAGAGGGGCAAGTGGCCTGGGGCGAAGCAGGTCTGGAGGTGCGGCGAGACGCCGACTAATGACGTAATAACCCTTCTCGACGAGCCGTCGCCGAAGCCCGGTTGCAGGCCCGTTCTAGTCAAGTACATGGAAAACGGGAAGATAATTAGGGATATACCGAAGGAGAGCGAAATAAGGGAGTACGTGCTGAGGCAGTTGAGGGCTTTGAGGGAAGAGGAAGCCTGGGCTTCTTAATCACTGTCTCAAATCTATTTCCTTGTTGTTCTCGAGCGACCTGTTCATTGCAATTTCCGCGATCGGCTCCAGGTTCCTTATGGCACTGTAAAGCCTTAACATGAAGCCGACCACTTTCGGGGCGAACTTGCTCTTCCTGTTGTCGCCCATGAGCTGGTTCTGTAAGTTCTCTAGCTCGAGCATGAGGGATTTCCTCAGCACCCTAAGCTCGTCCATGAGCTCGTTAGCCACCTGGTAATTCCACTCGTTCCTGAGCTTGAGTATCTGAGTGAGTAGCGACTCCATTTTCTCCTTAATCGGTACGAAGGCAGAGTAGAACTCCCTGAGGTAGTTCAGGCCCTCCGGCGGCATGCCCAGGAGTTCGTTAGCTGCTTCGCCAATTTCGTCGGCCGACTCCTCCAAGGACTTCAAGATTATCCTGTTGCCGATTATCTGAACGCTCGTCACTCCGATTATGTAAGCCAGCCCCCTGTTGGTCTGGGCCAGTATGAGTTGCCTCAGCCCGAGGAAGTACAGCCTGTCGACCTCGTTCTCGAGTTCGAGGATTTCCTCGATGAACTTCCTCGACCCGCTCTTCAGCCCGTGGGATAAGTAGTCGATCATGAGCTTCAGCGTGTTCACGAGCTGGTTGAGAATCACGTTGAAGTTGTGCCTCGCTGGGTCGATGTAAGACCTTATCTCGACGTTCTGAAGGTCGTCCACTACCGTCTCTAGGCCGATCAGGGATCTGCTTACCTCCCTCAACTTCCTCATGGCGTCGTTGGATATCATGCCGTCCTCCGACTTCACCATGATTCTGTCGAACCCTAGGACGTAAAGCGACCTAACTACCCTCTCGAGCAACTCGGGATCCGTCTTTTCCGAAACCTTGACGAGGATTTCCCTCTTCATGTTCTGAGGGTTGTAGTTCGGAGGATAGACCTTGAGACCGCCGTCCTCGTCTACGTCAATGTAAACGCTGGTTCCCGGCTTGAGGTTGACGCTCTTGACCCAATCGGCGGGCAAAGAGATCATTAAAGTAGACTTGCCGAATTTTTGAACCTTCCTTAGATCCATTTGGGTCGGTTAGAACCACTGATACCTAATTTAATAAGTTTTAACATATCACATTTGGGTTTCAACAACCCTTCCGAATTTTTTTAATATTACGTCGCCCCCAGAGGTCGGAATCACTCTCATCCCAACGGGCCTCCGCTTCGTGTAATACACGGCGTACATGGCCTTAATGAGGGACTTAATCACCTCCTTGTCAGACCTGACCGCTACCATGTCGAGCCCTGCCACGCACACGAAGCTCAGCGCGATCAAGTCCCTGAGCCTCAACGAGCCCTCCGCGACTCTCTCGGTTAGAACCCTGTCCTCTGCTACAGGCAACATGACCTCCGAGAAGCCCAGGGCGTTGACTTTAGCTAGGACGGCTGCCCTGAAGACCCTCTGGTTCATCTCGAAGACGGTCGCGAAGTGGGTCGGGTCGAACATTTTCCTTCCGCTCAAGCTCTCGACGACTTCGCCAACGCTCTCCTCCATCCAGGGGGACAGGGAGACGTCGAGGCCAAGATACTTCAGCCCTAGTCTCTTCGCGAACGATTTCGCCAATTCGTCCGCCCTCGCGAGGGTCTGAACCTCATTCCCCTGCTTGAACTCCGAGACGTAGAGGACAGACGCCGAGAGGCTGGGAACAGCTACGTCACCAGTTCCGCTGGGGAAATAGGGAGACACTACGAAGTAGTCGCTGAAGGTCAACGAAAACCTCGAGGCCTTCTCCGGCTCTAGGCTAATTATCAGGCTAACGAGGTCGTCGATCCTTTCGACGCTCCTAACCAGCACAGAACCGTATACGTTGTCACCTTCAAGTAGGTCTTTGAGCGAGTTAACCCTTTGATCTCTGGAGTCCAAATGGAAAAGGCCGAAAAGGACGTCCTTGTGGGAGTCCGCTATCTCCGCTAGTTTGTCCGCCACGACTCCCTTAGGCAGGGGAGGCAGCGTAACCCTCTTCGTCCAGACGATTTCGTCAGAAAGTTTGGTCATGTTAGTTGCCGTTTCCTCAATCGTTCCAATGTCAAAGGAAGGGACGTGGGCCGTAATCGCCCTAAGCTTCACGGTTTAGGTTAAGTCTCTCGGCATTTAAGCCGAGTTTAATTAATTAGAGATGATAGAAATCAATGGAAGATGTCTAGGCTTGTCATTCTCGTGACCCGGGAGGACGCCGAGACCCTTTACCACGCTTTAGCGATAAGCTCTGGAGCCCTCTCTATGGGTTGGGAAGTTCACGTCTTCCTCACGTCGAGCGCCTCCGTCCTGCTTACTAAGGAAGTGAAGGGGAGGGCGAAGCTGGGCATCAAAGGACTCTCGAAGTGGTTCGTCAAGAACAGGATGAAGAAGCTGAACATAGCTGAGGTCGACGAGGTGCTCATGAAGGTGTTGAAGGCTGGGGCCAAGTTCTACGCCGATGAGGCGGCCCTGAGGATAGCTGGTTATTCACCTGAAGACCTAATGGAGGGGGTTAAGGTGGCCAACACGGTCTCGTTTCTTAACCTGGCGAAAGAGGCGGACGTGGTGTTGAGCCTATGAGGCTGGAGTCGGACGAGATGTGCCCCACCCTCCTCCTGCAGTTCAAGGAGGCTTACGAGAGGGCCCAGGACGGCGAAGTGATTGAAGTGAAGACACCCTGGTACGCCGCAGTTGACGCTCTCAGGGAGTTGTGCAACGCCTTGGGTTCGGAGTACTTAGGGTGGCAGAAGGAGGACAATAAGTACGTGATTAAGATTAAAGTGAGAAAGGAGAAATGACTAGGATTTTTAAGCAACTCTTTCACTTAGCTAAACTCTCGAGGAGATCCTTATTGTGTCAAATAGGGTCTTCGAGAACGTAATTGAGTTAATGCAAGGCATGTGGCCCACTCCTATTCTTAAGGTCGACGAAAGGGCCTGGGCGAAGCTGGAGTTCTTCAATCCCATCAGCCACAGCGTCAAGGACAGGACGGCCCTTTACCTGGTGCTGAGCGCGATAAAGGAGGGCAAGAAAGGCATCGTTGAGACCACTTCTGGGAACACCGGCTTAGCGATGGCGGCACTAACAGCAGTTCTGAACTTGAAGTTCACCGTTTTCCTCCCGAAGGTGGCGTCCCAGAACTATAGGGTGTTGCTCGAAATATTCGGTGCAGAGGTGAGGGAAGGCAGGTCTACTACCACAGAGACTCTGGAGCTGGTGAAGGAATTCGAAAAGGCCAAAGGGTATTATCACCCCGACCAGTTCCACAACGAACTGAACGTCAAGGTTCACATGGAGACTACGGCCAAGGAGATAGAAGAGCAGATGTCCTCAATAGGGGTGAAGGTCGAGAGGGTAATAGCCAGTATGGGGACTGGGGGGCACGCCGTAGGTATCGGGAAGTACTTCAAGGACAAGTACGGTAAAGACGTGGAAGTCATAGGCGTCGTGCCCGCGAAAGGATCGAGGATACCCGGGATCAAGAGGCAGGACGAGGGGAACCCGTTCGAGCTGAGACATCACGTGATAGATAAAGTGGTAGACGTGACTGCCTTAGAGGCCTACGAGGGGGTAAAGAAGGTCGCCAGGAAGGCGGGAATCCTTGTGGGGCTCAGTTCTGGCGCGGTTTATGCCGCATATGAGAAAGTGAAAGATGGCAGGGCCACGGTTCTAATCTTTCCGGACGACGGCTTCAGGTACGCAGAAGAGTTTGAACTTCTCGACGAAGCATTGAAGCAGGTGAGGGGACAGAAAGGGTGAGGTTAGACATCACGAGGATCATAAGTCAAAGCGTCAAGCAGACTAAGGTAGTTGAGCGAGGAGGCAGGAAATGCGTTCTGAAGTGCTACGAGGGCGTCACGGGCGCGAAGTGGTACCTTCTGACCCCAGTTTTTCAGTTGTCATATCCCTTCGTGGCCTCTCCTGAGGATAGAATGGAGAGGGAACTCGACTTCTTCACCTCCCTTAAGGGCAAGGTCAACGTCCCAAACGTCATAGACTTCGACCTGGATAAGAAGTGCGTCTTAAGGGAGTTCGTGGACGGCGAGCTCCCTAAAACGTCTGAAGACTACGCGTTAATCGCGAGGGAGCTGAGGCGAGTGCACGACTGGGGATTCGTGATGGGCGACACGAAGCCCGAGAACTTCGTTGTTAAGGGAGGGAAGGCGATAATCATCGACGCCGAGCAGGCGATCCAGTCGAATGACGACAGGCTGAGGGCTTGGGATCTGGCGGTGCTTTTCACCTTCGTATCCCACTACACAGTAAATGACTTGGAGGAGTTCAGGAGGCTAGTGCGAGCGATTAGGGACGGTTACAACGGCTCAGAGTCGGTCGTGAACAAGGTCTTCGACCTAAAGCACTCCGCTTTGCTCGCGTTTATCCCTCCCATACACCAGTACTACTTAAGGAAAGAGTTGGTCGGCACTCGTTAACTCGTCGCACTTAGGAACCTCACTTGGCTATGCTCAGGAGGATTTCCGAATCGTTCTGCTTCCTTATTCTGATTGTCGAGGACGGTAGCCTGTATCCGCACGCCGGGCACTTGTAAAAGTACCTAATTACCTTCTCTCCCGAAGCGTTTTCGCTCTCAGCCAAAAGATCCATATAAACGCCACATCTCGGGCAGGCGACCTTATTCATCGGCATAAATATTGCCGTGTAGTAAAAAATATGTGCTTGACAGGTACGGCCGACCGATCGAGGACCTCAGAATCACGCTTACTCACGCGTGCAACTTCGAGTGCTTCTTTTGTCATATGGAGGGCGAGCCACCGAGCGAGAGGATACTAACCGCAAGCGAGATCGAGTTAGTAGCTTCGGTCGCCAAGGAGTTCGGCGTGAGGCAGGTGAAGCTCACCGGCGGGGAGCCAACTCTTCGAAGGGACTTGCCCGAGATAGTGAGAAGGCTGAAGTCTCTCGATCTCGAGACATCTATGACCACGAACGGATTCAGACTAGCCGAAATGGCCGAGGCCCTGAAGGACTCAGGGTTGGACAGAGTAAACGTGAGCATGCACGCGGCGACGAGGGAGACGTTCAAGGTCGTCACGGGCGTTGACGTGTTCGAAAAGGTCGTAGAAGGGGTTAGGAGGGCCGTTGAGGTCGGACTGAGGCCAGTCAAGCTGAACTTCGTTCTCAATAAGAGGAACTCCAGGGAGTGGAGGAGCCTCATCGACCTGGCTCAACGCTTGGGAGTCCACGCTGTTCAGTTCATCGAGATGCACCCCGTAGGTAAGGGGCAGGCCGCCTTCGCTGAGCACTTGGCCCTCGACGAGATCGAGGAGCACCTGAAGGTCTACGGCAAATTGGTCGGGATAAAGAGGAAGCACAACAGGCCTATCTACGAGCTCGGGGGACTCATAGTGGAGTTAGTGAAGCCTTACAACAATCCCATCTTCTGCGCCGGTTGCAATAGGGTAAGGCTGACCGCCGACGGCACTTTGAAGAGCTGCCTTTACAGAAACGACAGGATAATAGATGTGCTCGACATTCTGAAGGGACCCTACGCGCCCGAAGAGAAGAGGGAGTACTTGAGGGAAGCGTTCAAGCTATTAGTCTGGATTAGGGAACCGAACTTCAAGTGGAGGCTCCTTGAGGCTAAACAAGCTGCGTGAACTGGCCGAAAAGAAGGGACTGAGTTGCGCCCTAATAGCGGGCCAACCCAACCTATACTACTACCTCGGTTTCGAGGGAGTGGGTTACCTCCTTTACTGCGACGGGAACTTCTCGCTAATAACTTCAGTCCTCGAAATGAACAGGGCTCTCACAGTCAAGGGAGTCGACGTAATTGTGGTCGACCCAGCGAACCTGCTGGGCAACGAGACGTCAGGCGGAGCGAAAGTCGTTAGGGTCAAGACTTCCGAGCTGGTCGAACAAACGGCCAAGGGAAGGCCAGTAGGTCTAGACACAGCGTGGGCGGATAAAACGTTGACTTCAGCTTTAGAGAAGAAGGTTCAGTTAGTCGACTTGAGCGACGCAGTAAGGGATCAGAGGGCGGTCAAGGATCAGGACGAAATAGAAGCAATTAAGGCGGCCGGAAGGATCACCGCTTCGGCGCTCTCGAGGGCCCTGGACGAAGCGTCTCCGAACATGTCCGAAGGCGAGCTGGCCGGACTGATCGACTACTACATGAAGAAGTATGGGGCCGAGGACTACGCGTTCCCGACGATAGTAGCCTCTGGCGTAAACTCGGCCTTCCCGCACCACGTGCCTAAAAGGGATCACATTAAGCCTCCGTACCTCCTAATCGACTGGGGGGCGAAGTACAGGGGCTACTGCTTCGACAGCACGAGGACGTTCGGGTTGACCAAGTCAGAGGAATACAAGAAATACTACGAAGCTGTTCTCGAAGCCCAACTCGAATCAATTGACCGAGTAAGGGAAGGCGTCAGGGCTTCCGAGCTCGACTCAATCGCTAGGAAAGTCCTGAGCAAATACGGCCTTGCGAACAAGTTCCACCACCCGTTGGGCCACGGGGTTGGCATTGAGATCCACGAGTATCCAACTGTTGGGCCGACAGCGAATGATGAGCTTAAGGAGAACATGATCATCACCATAGAGCCGGGCGTTTACCATTTCGTCAAGTTCGGCATAAGGATAGAGGACACCGTAATAGTGAAGAAGGACAAGGCAGAGGTGCTGGAGACACTACCTAAGGAATATACGGTTATAGACTTTTTCTCGTGACTAATTCGGTAGTTCTACTTTTTAGTAATCATTTACAAGAGAGAACGTACGGCCATGACTCTCGAGGCTGAGACCGAAATCCAGGAGAAGATAGCTTATCACGTCAGGGAGATCCTGAAGTTGCTGGGCGAAGACCCTGAAAGGGAGGGACTAAAGGAGACTCCAAACAGGGTAGCGAGGGCTTTGCTCGAGATGACTTCAGCTCTTAGAACCGAAATGCCGCCAATGAAAGTCTTCAGGATATCCGAGAGGGACGTGATCAAGGACCCGAACCAGATAGTTGTCATCAGAAGTGTGTCGTTCTCGACCTTATGCGAACACCACCTCCTGCCAGTAGTGGGGAAGATGCATATAGCGTACGTTATCGGTGATGAAGGCAAAGTCGCAGGGTTCAGCAAGATAATCAGGTTAGTGAACTACTTCGCATCTAAGCCACAACTGCAGGAGAGGCTGGTCACCGAAGTCGCTGACGCACTGATGAACAGCGACGTGAAGCCGAAGGGAGTAATGGTCATAGCGAACGCCATACACATGTGCAGCTACGTCAGGGGAGTGAAAGACAAGGAGGCTACATTAATGTCTATTGCGACTAGAGGCGTGTTCGAGAAGGACAGGAGGCTAAAGAACTACGTCTTCAGGATGCTGAGTATGGAGGGCAAAAAGGAGCTGATTTGATTCTATCACACGTCTAAGTAGTAGTAGATCTCCATCGGGTGCGGGAACATCTGCATTGTCCTGGCTTCTTCCCTCTTTATCTCGATGTAGGCGTCTAAGATCGAGGAGTTGAATACGGGCTTGAGGAACTCCTTGTCGCTCTCCAGCTCGTCTAAGGCCTCGTCCAAGCTCCTGGGTAGCTCCTTGATACCCAACTGCTTCCTCCTCTCTGGAGTCAGGTGGTAGATGTTCTCGTCTACTGGGTCGCCTGGGTCGATCTTCTTCTTCACGCCGTCGAGGGCAGCCATTAGTATAGCGGCGAACGCGAGGTACGGGTTGGTCGACGGGTCTGGGGCCCTGTACTCCAGCCTCTTAGCCTTCTCCATGCCCTTGTAGTAGGACGGCACCCTGATCACGGCGCTCCTGTTGCCCTTACTCCACGCTATGTACACTGGAGCCTCAAAGCCTGGGATCAGCCTCCTGTAGCTGTTCGTCGTGGGCGAGACTATGGCTGAGAGCGCTCTGGCGTGATGCAGGATACCGCCTATTACGTACCTACCTATCTGGCTGAGCTCAGCGTATTCGTCGTTAGGGTCGTACATCAGGTTCTTGGAACCGTCCTTAGTCCAGAGGCTGAAGTGGGTGTGCATCCCTGTTCCGTTGTCTCCATACATCGGCTTGGGCATGAAGGTCGCTACCATTCCGTGCTTCGCCGCAACGTTCTTTGCGACGTACTTCAGCGTCTGCACCCTATCCGCCGTTTCGACTAGCTTGCCGAACCTGAAGTCTATCTCGCCCTGTCCTGCGGTGGCTACCTCGTGGTGGTTCGCCTCAATTACGAAACCGAAGTAGTCAACTAACACGTCGGTGATCTCCTTCCTCACGTCGAACAGCTGATCGACGGGTGGCGCTGGGTAGTAGCCCTCCTTATGCCTAATTATGAACGTGCCGCTGTCAGACCACGGCGCCTCTCTTGCTACGATTCTGTAACCCGTTCCCTTCTGGGGGTGAGCTGCGTCAACAATTACCTTGTCAAATATGAAGAACTCCAGTTCAGGTCCGAAAAACGAGGTGTAACCCTCAGCCTCCTGGAACTTTTCTGCCTCCTCAGCCACGTACCTCGGGTCTCTCTCGAACCTTCCCCTTCCGCCTCCCCAGTAGACTTGAGTCAGAACCCTCGCAGTCCCGGGAGACCAGGGTAGCAGAGCGAAGGTGTTGGCTATCGGCATGAGAACCATGTCGCTCTCGTAGATCGTTGTAAAGCCTCTGATGCTTGAACCGTCTAACTTGCCGAAGCCTGTCTTGAACGACTCTTCGTCGAAGTCGCTAGCTGGTATAGTTATGTGATGAAGCCTTCCTGGAAGGTCAGTGAATTGAAGGTCTACCCATCTCACGTTGTTCTCTTTCAACCACTTGAGGGCTTCCGACGGGGTCTTGGGAGTAATCACGCGGGGGGAGTCTTGAATTGAGAATAAAAGACTGACCGTAAACTGTTTAAAAACTGTTCAAAAATTAAGGAGTATCAATCGTTAAAAATGATTAGCCTCGACAACTTTACCGTCATAAATTGTAAAAACTTTTTCGAAATGTGTTACATCCGAACGTATGTTAGTCGCATAGACTAAAGGTTTGTTTAATTCGTTCGCGATTTCTAGGACTCTTTTGATGACTTTGTCCCTTTCGGAGACGTTACTCACAGACTCGTCTAGTAGGACAGCTTTCGAATGCGCGCTCGTCACTGCAGCCAGTGTGAGAACGACCTGCCTCTGGCCTAGGCTGAGCGAATTCAACCTTCTACTATAACTCAACTCGTAGCCCAAGTCCTTTAAGTACGAGAGATCAGACTTGGCCAGCTTAGCTATCCTTTCGAGAGTCGTCGGAATCCTCAAATCGTTGGGGACATACGTTATCCCCCTCTTCTCGGGGCTCACGGGAGTCACATCTACACCATTGAGCGTTACTTTGCCCTCGGCCTTCAGTAGACCCGCTATGCCTTTCAAAAAAGTGGTCTTTCCAGAACCGTTCTTCGCCAGGATAACGCCAGACCTCTCAATTTCAACTTTGCCTTTCACTGTGAAACCTTCCCTGAAAACGGTTAGCTCAGCTAATAGGCCACTCATCTAAGAGCTGGATATGTATTTCTCTACATAACTCTTTAGCGTGTCCTCGTCGACAGCTCCCACTATCTGATCTACCAGCTTGCCGTTGACGAATATCAGGGTGGTCGGAATGTTCATGACGTCGTACTTATCCGCAGTCCTCGGGTTCTCGTCCACGTTGAGCCTGGCGAAGACAGCCTTGTCTTTATACTGCTCTGCTACCTTGCTGTAAATCGGCTCGTAGATGTGGCAGGGGGCGCACCAGGGGGCCCAACAGTCGACGAAAACGACCTTGTTCTTCGTTATTATCTCGTCGAAGTTGTTGTCCGTCACGTTTATCGTATACTCTACCTTCTCAGCTCCCTTGGCGAGCTCCTCGAGTCTCTTAGATATTTCCTCTATCAACCTCTCTATCTCACTCAATCCTGTCCACCAGCCTTACGGCTTTCAGCCTCTTATAGAACGCGACCCTCCTATTAACGTAATCTAGCAACTCGTTCTCTAGGCCGGGTCTCCTCTCTTTCGCCTTCACTAAGGCTACCGGCTGTTGGCCCAACTGACCGGCGTCCTCCCCTATCACCTTAACGTCCTCGACTAGCGGGTGGGTCTTGAGGATTTCCTCCAAGTCCCTTGGTAGTATCGGATAGCCCTTGTACTTTATCATCCTTTTGACCACGCCCCTGAAGTAGAAGAGGCCTCGCTCGTCGTAGGTCATTAGGTCTCCCGTCCTGAGCCATCCGTCTTTGAACACGCGTTCAGTCTCCTCCTTGTACTTGTAGCCCAACATGAGCCACGGAGCCTTAACCCAGAGCTCGCCTACCTCGCCCGGCTTCGCCTCGCTTCCGTCTTGCTTAATCACCTTAACTTCAGCCCCAGGTAACGGTCTTCCCACGCTTATGACGTCCCCGTCCTTAACCGGCTGGAAAGTTACGACAAGTCCCTCCGTGAACCCGTACTGCTGGACTATCTGCTTGCCATACTTCTTCCTGAAGCCCTCGACGGTCTGAGGGAACAAGGGCGCGGCAGTGCTAATGCACAGCTCGAGTGAGTTGAGGGGCTTCGCCCCCTTCTCTATGAACGAGTCGTAAACCATAGGGACTGTGGCGAGGAAATTGATATTGTACTGGTTGATCGCCGTCTCGGCCTCCTCGACCGAGAACTTTCTCATGACGTACATACTGCCTCCTGCCTCTAATGTCACGCTCAGGACGCTGTTGCCGAGGACGTGGGCCAACGGAACGGTAAGGATCGACCTGACGTCCTCGAGCCCGGTAGCCTTGTACAAGGCCGCTCCGTTCAGCTCGAGCCTTTTGGCAGAATGGAGCACCTGCATCGTCCTGCCAGCGATTCCCGCGTAGTACCAGACTAGGCCGACTTCGTCGTCGCGGTATTCGTAAGGCTTCTCGTAGACGTTCTTTTCCGGCAACTTGTTAACGACCTTAAAGCCCTTCAGGTACTCCTTCTCCCTCTCCTCGATTTCCTTGTCGACGACTACTAAGTCGGGGCTCGAGTCCTCCAGGATGAACCTGAGGTCTTCGGCGCTAGTTAAGGGGTCGACCGAAACGACCCTGGCCCCAGCCCAGAAGACGGCCAAGTGCGTCAGGACGGACTCTACGGAATTATACATGAGGTGAACAACCGTCTGCCCCGGCGAAAGCGAGGCTGCCCTCTTAGCCACCTCTTCTGCCGCCTGGGCGTAGGTCAGGGATTTCTCACCGACCAGGAAAGTCTGAGAAGGCCTTTCCTTAGACCATCTGTAAAGGAGCTGTGATAAACTCATAAGCTAACCAGGGGACGGGGATTTAAAAGTTGTTAGAGGTCGTCGGTCTCTCGAGGATTCACATAACGCTCGTCGACCTTTCCGGAGACTACGGGAGGCTAGACGGTGGGGTCGGCGTGGCCCTTTCCTGGCCCAGGGTGAGGGTCTCGCTAGGAACGTGTCGAAGGCCGCCTGAATGGGTTCCCTTCCCGTTACCGGGGTATTGCGTTTTGGAGGACTACGAGGAGCACGTGGGATTGGGTCACACCACACAGTTCAGGCTCGCGTTGGCGAAGCTTTCCGCCGAGTACAATTTCCAGAGGTTAAGTGTGGTGGAGCTAGCCAGGCTCGTGGGGAGGGGAGGGACAAGCGGCGTCGGAGTTCACGCCTTCGAGGGGGGAGGGTTCGTCGTCGACGGAGGGCACTCCAAGAAGGTCAAACCTGAGCCTAAACCTTCGGACTTCTCCACGGCCCCTCCTCCCCCGCTCATCGCTAGGTTTGACTTCCCCTGGAAGGTCTACATTCTCAACCCGCAGGGAGGAAGGAGGGTTTTCGGCGAGGAGGAGCTCAAGGCGTTCAGGGACTTCAAGCAGACCGACGCCGGAGAGGTGGCCAGGGTAGTCTTCGTGAAACTAGTTCCAGCGGTAGCAGAAAGGGATCTCGGTGAAGTTTTGGAGGCCATCGGCCTCATCCAGAACATGGGTTTCAAGAGGTTGGAGTGGAGTTTACAGAGCGAGAAGGTAAGGGAGGTCGCTAGGAGGGCTTTGGCCAGAGGCTTCGTTCTCGGACTCTCCTCATTCGGCCCCACTCTCTATACGTTCGTAGGTTCGAGGAGCGAGGGCGAGGAGCTAATTAGCGAGTTCGGAGGAAACGTCGTTGAGCCCAACAATACAGGTGCCAGAGTGATATGGAAAGGAGACTAGTCTACGACGAAGGGCTGATCAAAGAGCTGAAGAGAGTTTACGGTACCCAGCTCAACGAGTTCCTGAAGTCAATATTGAGGCCGAACCCTAGACTCTACGTTAGGGTTATAGACGAGTCTGTCAGGGAGGCAATGTTACGGAAATACGACTTCTTCAAACCTGACGAGGACTTCGGGGAGGCGATTTACGCAGAGGTCAAAGGTCCCAGTAAGGTCGAGATCCATGAGGGGAAAGTTATCGTGGACAAGAGGACTGCGGAGAGCGTCATGATGGGCGCTAACGTGTACTCCCCTGGAGTGATCTCCGTCAGGGCAAAGGTAGGAGAGACAGTAAACGTGGTCAGCGAGAACGGCGTGGTAGTAGCCGAAGGCGTCCTCGTCGACAAGGGGACGACCGTCGTAGAGGTCACGAATTCGCTGTTCTCGGCCCCAAGGATAGGGGAGCTGGAAGAGGTCAAGAGCGGGAAGGCGTACTCCCAGGGGAAAGCCTCGATGTACGTGGGCCGTTTGCTCGATCCTAAGCCGCGAGAGGTCATCGTCGATATGACCGCTGCCCCTGGCGGGAAGCTCACCCACGTGGCCCAATTGCAACCCCAAGCTAGGGTGATAGGCTTCGATAGGACGGAGGAGAAAGTGAAGAAAGTCGTAGATCTTGTGAGGAAAATGGGCCTAAAGAACGTAGAGGTTTACAAGGCCGACTCGAGGTATCTGTTCGAGGACTTCGGTCTCAGGGACGTGGATAAGGTGATCATTGACCCTCCGTGTAGCAACCTCGGGGTTAGGCCTAAGGTCTACGACGCGAAGACGATAAGGGACGTGGAGATGCTAGCTAGTTACCAGAAGCAATTCCTCAACGCTGCTTACAAGATCCTTAAGAAGGGCGGGGAGCTGGTCTATTCCACCTGCACCGTCACGATAAAGGAGAACGAGGAGGTCGTTGACGACCCGAGGTTCGAAGTGGAGTACATGGTTAGGTTCCACCCTCACATATCAGGCCTCACTGGGTTTTTTATCGCCAAGTTAGTCAAGAGATGACGATGCCCATAGAGCCATTCCTCAACAAGTGGCCCCGAGTCTCGCCTAAGGCGTATTTGCACTCCACGGCTTACGTGATTGGGGACGTGGAGATCGGGGATTACTCGAGTGTGTGGCACTACGTGGTGATAAGAGGCGACAACGACTACATCAAGATAGGGAAGGAGACTAACGTTCAAGAGAACTCAACTATACATACTGACGCCGGTTATCCTGTCGAAATAGGCGACAGAGTTACGATAGGGCACAACGCCGTCGTTCACGGCGCTAAGATAGAGTCCAACGTAATTATAGGAATGGGCGCCATTATTCTCAACGGGGCGAAGGTAGGGAAATACTCAATAATCGGAGCTGGGGCCGTTGTCACGCAAGGAACAGAGATCCCCGAAAGGAGCATTGCGGTAGGAGTTCCAGCTAAAGTTGTGAGGAAGGTGACAAATGAGGAGGTTAGGATGATAGAGGAGAACGCGGAGGAGTACTTGAGACACGTGAGGAGGTTCTTCGGCATTCAGGCCTCAAAGTAAGCCATGTACGCCTTGCGTACGTCTTCAGGGACTAAGTGTAAGTAAATCTGCGTAGTTCTAATGTCCTTGTGCCCCAAGATCCGTTGGACTGCCGGTAACGGCATTCCCCTCTTGATTGCAGTGGTGGCGAACGTGTGTCTGAGCAGGTGAGGTCTTAGGTCGGTGCCCAGTTTCCTCCCCAGCCTCTTCAACTCTTTGTGAAGGGCCTTGTACGTGATATTGAACAGCCTCCCGCTCCTAACGTTGTACTTATCGATGTACTTCTCCAAAAGCTCTGCAGTCCTCTTCGTGAAGAAAACTACCCTCATTTCCCCGTTCTTCGTGTTCCTCACCACGATCGACCTTGACTTGAAATCCACGTCCTCGACGTTAAGGCTCAGGGCCTCGCTCGCGCGTAAGCCTGTGTCCAATATGAGGTTGATCAGTGCTTTATACTTGATGCTCCTGGGCAACTCCCGTAACTTCTCGACCGCTTCTTCGTCCAAAGCTCTGAGATCCCTTAGGGTGATCTTCGGCAGGGGAGGCGACACGTCGATTCCCAACCACTTTAGGAACCTCCTCACGGCTACCACGTATAGCCTGACGCTCCTTAATCTCCTTCTCCTCGCCTCTGGGTCATTCGGGACCCCTGAGAGCAACTTGTTGACCCACCTGCTAACGTCGGCCTGAGTGACATGTCTAGGGTCTTTGTTCACGAACTTCACGAAATCCCTAATAGCCCTCTCGTAAGCTTTAACGGTGTTCTGGCTGGCGTTGGACAACTGTAACGCCATAACGAACTCCGAAACAGGATCGTCAGACCCTGATGGTGCTCCTAAAGTTAGCTTCAAGGTTGGAGATCCTCTTCTCCCGTAAGTCGCCAATATAAGCCGTATAATGCAATAGTGAGTATAACCGCCCCTACTACAACGAATTCAATAGGAAGGTTAATTACCCAGTGAAAAAGTGAGAGTTAGTCAGGGTATCCAGGGACCCTAAAGTGAAGCTTGGCCTCTAAAAGGCCCCCTGAGCTGACCCCCAGGGTCCCTGGATACCTCAGTTATCGGATCTAGAACTTTTCAAGAAATCCCATCTTAGCGTTCGTAATTATGTAATACCTTTCAAGGAACTCCTTAGTTATGTACCTGAACCTTGAAAGCTTTACGACGAGCTCCTTTCCGCCCCAGGGCGTGTCAGTCTTTATATATATCGCCCTACCCTTCGTCAGCTTAATTACGTTTATAATGACAGGCCTGAACGACGTTTTCCGCCCTTTAATCACTCTCGCTACGTGCTTCCCCATTCTCATCGCGAGCTCCCCCAATTTAGGATAGCCCTTAACTATGTCGCCTGCCGAGAAGACGAAGTCCGACAAGCTCAAGTCTTCTTTGGCGTGCAAGAAATCAAAAGGTTCGCTCGGCACACATTCTGGGAACTGAACATCACCCCTTTCTGTTAGCTCTATTCCGCCTTCATCAAGGACTTCGGACAACACTTCTGCAATTCTATGGTTCCATTTCTTCAGCAGGGGCCCGAGGTATTTGACGCGCTTCCCTTTCCTCGCCAAGAAGCCTGCCACTTGTAGCGCCGTGAACTCGTCGTCTTCGTCGACGACCTCTACAGAGACGGTGTCTGAACTCATAACTCTCCTTATGAACTCTAGATGGGGGAGCCGGGTGCACCCTGGGGCTAAGACTAGTACGTCGCTCTCGACCTTCCCGGAATCCGTCGTGATGGTTCCAGAACTTACGTCAAAGTCCTTGACCTTGGCTCTCCTGACGAAATTTGAGTGGCTTTAGGTCGTCTCTTAGCACGTATTCGATATTACTGTAGAATCTCAGTCGAGGATCATCACTTAGTAGAGAGACCTCGTTGTCCGTGTTTTTAACGCCGTGCCAAACGTTTAGCCCAGCGTAGCCCGATCCCACAATCGTTACCCTCATCGCCTGTCAAGTTTTTCATGCGATCCTGGAACAAATATATGCGTATGCCTTTGCAGAGGATCACTATAGGCTTTTCAGAGCAGATAGAGGCCGAAACGATCAAGACCGTCTTCGACGCGATAAAGGACGAGTACGAGGTCTCGCTGACTTACTTCCCAGAGGAAAAGCTGAAGTTCGAAATCCATAACGTGAATCTAGCTTTCGTTCCGTCCAGCTTCATGTTCCTCGTCGAAGGAATGAAAGCCCTGACATCGTTAGCACAAGTCGATAGCAAATTGGAGCTCTATGATTTAGGCAACAGGATATATGGTGTCAAACATTCTTGGGATATTGAATACTACGTAGCTAGGGCCATGAAGTACACCGTAAGGGTCGGTACTGTTTCCCAGCAGAGGATCGACGTCACAGAGCACTGGTCACAGAGGTGCGACTCGGTGCCAATTGTGAGGAAAGTGCTTGCGACCACCAATACAAGCGATGAGGATGTTAGAAGGCTTAAAGCATCAATAAGGAAGGCGTTGACCAAAGTCCAACTTCCCTCCCCCTTCGTCAAAGAGCTGGGAAAACACTCGACCGAGTTCGTTAACTGCTTGCGTAACATAATGGAGGAGTCAGGCGTACCTATAGTTTCGCAACCCGTTCTCTACTAGCCTTTGCTCCGCTATGTCCTTTTAACGATCTCTCTAACTTGGCGAGGTACACGACGCTCTTAATAAGATATGCCAATAACCCTACGTCGAGAACTTTATATGAAACGTCGAAGGTTAACATGGACGTCTCAAAGAGTGCCACAGGTTAGAGCTTATTCCCTCCACAAAGCGTAAAAAGGGTGAGGCTGTCGGATCCGTATAACTTTCGGACGGATCTCTCTAGTTGATATTCGTTCGGTAGCCAAGGCAAATGAAGGTTCCATTCTTGGAGAGAGTTTCTTCAATTAGGCGGGAGTTATATAACCTGAAAGTTTGGCCCGCCCAACGATTCGCTGATGGTGGCATCGGCATAACGGGCGAATTCATAATAACAGAAGCGAACGGTCATAACGAGATTCTGTTCTGGTCCAACGGGTCTCTTTACGCGATCGAGAACGGCAAAGTAAATTTACGGCTGGACAACGCTCAGGCGCTCGGCTTCATAGCTATATCCCATAAAGTTGTGGCTGTAGAGCGGAAAAACGGCAAGTACTATGTTGGTAACGAGAAGTTCGACGGCTATTGGTCAAAGTACGGCTTTCAAGTCCTAAGATCCAGCAGAACTGCTCTCGTGGTCACGCCTTACGCTGTGCTCGAACTGGAGAGACCAGATCACGTTTCAATCTTTCCTACACATGTCTCCCTTATTTACGGTTCGGAATCCATAGCGGTCGACCCATGGGGAAACAAGCGTACTTGGAAGAAGGGAATGCACTACGTCGGCGAGACGAAGGACGAGTGGGTGTTCTATAGCCCTGCAGGTAGGATCGAAGTTGCGGGGAAAAGAGGGCTCGCGGATCAGGTGTCATCAATTACGTTCTGCAGCGAGACGCCCTACTTAATCGGGTCAGCCTTCGGTCAGGCGGCTGTTCTTTGTGGCGACACTCTGAAAGTGAGAGAAGAAGGAGGATGGCTTTCCAAGGGCGCGAGTTTTGGGGTCTTAAGGCTTGCATACCACGATGGGGTCGTTACAGTTTTGAAGTCCCGAGAACTCTTAATCGAGCAACCTGACTCTAGCGATACTAGGATATGGGT
Organism: Thermoprotei archaeon; assembly: GCA_049973945.1. Lineage (GTDB taxonomy): Archaea > Thermoproteota > Thermoprotei_A > Sulfolobales > Sulfolobaceae > Acd1. The sequence continues at coordinate 21,607 of JBMFJH010000014.1, read as the reverse complement.
CGAAGACGCAAAATCCGTGGCCTGGATCTCTGAATCCATATACGCCATAGTGAAGGATTACGTGGTCAAGGTTAAGTTCGTTGAATGCGGTGAAGCATTGCGCGCTCGTAAGGACACAGTTGACGGGAATCCCGCCCTGCTTGAGAAGTCAGGTTGCCTAACCGAATTTAGGGCGACAGCTCGAGAGCCAATCGTCGTGATTAACGATAGTGACGGGGAAATTTCGCTTGACACGAAAGTCGTAAACAAAGCCATTATCGACGGTGAGGTCACGCTCACGGACGGGCTCATTTATTATCGGATCCCAGTTCGCTTGAAAGTTCAGCGTCCTGAAGTGTCGTTAGAGAGCGTGAAATTACGTAGAGCGAAGGGCGGACACCCGCTCGGTGATCCATCATCCAATGCCATCCTCAAGGCGAGGATTCGTGCATATGTCCCATCGACCTTACCCTATAAGCTCCTCTTAACTTGCTGTGGATCGTCTAAAGAATTCGTCCAGTTCGTCAAGACCTTCTCAGGCGAGCTTGAAATGAACGTGAACACGTTCGAGGATCGCTACGTTAGACTATCTGTGAGTATCATTAACGCTGACGGCGAGAAGCAAACGACTTACGAGTACACGGTACCTATTGAAGACGTTCAAAAACCTAACGTAAAGCCGGAGAAATTGATTACTTACACGGGAGCCTCTGTGTGGGAAATAGAAAGGGTGAAGGACGGCGAGTTCGCGTGGGACGTAGTTAGAATGCATCCTCTCGCATATTACGGAGTGAGAATCGTAAAGAAGGGGTCGATAATAAGGACTGGAGACCGCGAAATTAGGGCAACAGAAGCACATGAGACTACTGACGAGTTAGGACGTAGCGTGCTGGTCGTTCCGGTTGAAAGTCCGCTTGCTCGAATTGAAGCCGTAGTAAAGGGACACGACCTCGTCATCACCCCAAAATGCGCTAGGGACGAAGTTATTATAGAGGCGTTTTACGCTGGGAGAGTCAAGCGAGTCCTCGGTTGCGGCGAGATGACGTTTCCCCTCGATCCATTCTACAATCAGGTCATCATCAACGTGTACTTCTACGGACTCGTGTGGACAGAGAAGTTGCGATTAACAGGCCTAAACCCGAAGGCCGCATTTACGTTCGCGGAGAAAGTGTCCGACCTCATTAAGGACATGCTTTCCAAAAATTTCGTTTTCCCCTGAGAATTTTTAATGCTTTAGTCGATCGTGTCCGTCGTTCAGTCGCAGGTCAGCTCAAGTCAAGATGAAATAGTTCTAAACAGTTACGAAATAGAAGGTGCGAAGATCGTTTGGTTAAAGAAGGGAGACCAGTGCTTTTACAAGATCCAAGAGCCCGAATTGGCTAAATGGGAGAGGGATCTAGTTATCAGGATCATCAACGAGGCCACTAGGCTTTACATGTCGGTTGACTCTCAAATGGAGTATGTAACGAAGCGTCTCCAGGAACACTTTAAGGATCCAAAGGACTTCGAAAGGGCTACCTATTGGGTTAAGAGGATTGTCGGCTATGGGGAGATTAACGCTCTACTGGCGGATCCTAACGTAGAGGAAATAGAGTGCAGAGGCCCTGGTTATCCCTTGTCGGTGATACTGAGGAACAGCAAGCACTGCATCAGGTACGTCACGAACATCGTTCTTGAGTCTGAGGAGAAGGTCAGGGCGGTGATTGAACGGTTAGCTACCAGAAGCAACAAGCCAGTAAGCTTGTCAAGGCCTTACCTCGAGTTCTCACTGCCGGAGGGGCACAGGGTCGCCGCGACTATTTCTACTGAAATCTCAATTCCAGGCTCGACTTTCGATATAAGGAAGTTTCCAAGGAAGTCGCACTCTATACTAGACATGATTAGGCTGGGAGTTCTAGACGAACTACTGGCTGCATACTTGTGGTTCGTCATAGAGTTCAAGCCATTTATCATGATACTGGGTCCGACTGGTTCTGGTAAGACTAGTTTAATGAACGCCCTTCTCGACCTCGTGAATCCCAACTGGAAAATATTGACAATAGAAGACACTCCAGAGCTCTCCCTGAACGCCCCGATATGGGTGCGGTTCGTAGCTAGGAAGTCTATAGATCCTAGCGCAGAAGTCACGCTGTTCGACCTGGCCAGACTCGCCCTAAGATACAGACCGGACCTGTTAGTTATCGGAGAAGTCAGAGGGAGAGAGATAGAGGCGCTCGTTCATGCGGCCGCCAGCGGGCACGGCTCAATAACAACGTTTCACGGCTCTAGGCCTTCAGACGTCGTAGTCAGGGTAAACGCGTTGCTCGACCGGGACACGGCAAAACTGTTCCTATCCACTATTTCGATGTTCGTGATCATGTCCCAGTTACCTAGGAAAAACGAAATCAAGAGAAAGCTAACCGCCATTTATGAGAGGCACGCCGAATCCGGTAAGTCACGGTTCTTGCTAACTGTCCGATGGAAGGAGAAGGAAGGAGAATACTCTATACGTGACCCCAGGGAACTAGTCAAGATATCGTCAACCGTCAGGTCGATCATTGAAACTCACGGTTTAGATGAAAATGAGGTGATTGCTGACATAGGGGAGAGAGTGAGGTTCCTTAGGAAGGCAATCGAGAGGAAGCTAAGTCACGACGAGCTGTTAGAAGAGTTACGTCGGTTTTACGGAAAGCGGTGACAAGAAATGGTTTCTCATCCCTACCTTATAGCGTTACAAAAGTACGTCGATAAGTCTTCCGAAGTGCTAGGCATTTCCCCAATAAGCCCATCCCAGATGAGGACAATCGCAAAAGTCGTCAAGGTTGCTGAGGTACTGGTAGCTTCTACATCGGCACTTGCTATTCTATACCTGCACAGTATTTTTCTATTGCCGGTGATTCTCGGCCCGTCGCTTTTCGTTCACGCTTTTCCATTCGTATATGTAGCCTCTAAGGTCAAAGAGTACAAGTTAAGGGCGGAGAAAAGCGCCCTTTCCCTTAGCTTAGCGACCTACGTATTAGCGTTGACTGGAAGGGATCTCATCACAGCGTTGAGTTTGCTCGCTAAGAAAGGGGATTACGTTTCAGGAGTGGAAAGCGCCGTTCTCGAGAGCAAAGTGAGGTTACAGGGCATAAGCCTTCCCCAGGCGGTGAAGCAGAGGGCTGACGCGCTTAAGGGAACCGCTCTGGCGTCTCTCTACTCGCTCTACGTCTCAACACAAGAGCTCGGTTTGAGCTTAAGCGCGAGGCTGGAAGGCCTCATTAAGGCTTTGACGCTAGAGCTGAAGAAATCAATTGAGAATAGAATAACGTTCCTCACGGAGCTCAACGAGGTGATTTTGGCCGTATACTTGCTTTTACCGATGCTCGTCCTCGGATTCGGGTTCTTGGGTAACGGAGATCCATTGCTACTCGTAGCTCCGTTAGTTGCTGCTCCTGGACTTTACGCAGTGGTCTCAAGCAATTCCATAGAGCCATTAGTTTCATACAAGCTAGGAAAAATGGAAATCGCTTCCATAATTGCGTTCGTCGTGGGCACTATAGCTATAGTATCTCTGGGCCTGAGCTACTCATTGGTCTTGATTCTGTTTGGCGTCTCCGTCGCTACACCAATTTACCTGAAGTATAGCCTGCCGTCTGAAAGGATTTACAGATTACTACCTTTCTTCCTTACGAGGCTTGGGGATCAGCTGAGGCTCGGTTACAATTTGAGGGAGTCCTGGGAGAGGGCGATAAACGAAATGATGAGGCTCGACAGGAGCTATTCTAAGGTCAAGGCGATAGAAGGTGGCACCAATTTCGCGTTCATGGCAGAAATATGGAGGCTTACGCAAATAGCTTACGAGGGGGGTTACCACGCCGTTTACGACGAGATGGCGAGGGTGTTGAGCGATATCGTTAGCCTCAGGAAGGATTACGAAGCCAAAACGAGGCCCCTTTTCGCGTTAGCCATGCTGGCTCCAGCCCTGCTCCTCTACACGGTTCACACTTTTGCCACGATATCCCAGTCCTTAGACGTTCGAACTATCGTGAACTTGATCGACCTAGACATACTGTCGTTGGTTGCCCTCTATTCGAAGGCCGTCAAGGGTAGTTTGTTTTACTTCCCAGCTTACGTGATCGCTGGCGTCGAGGGCCTAATACTTTCGATGTGGTGGTTCTCCTTTTAAAAGGTTCTGAATATTCGGGGGTAAAAAATGGGTCGAAGGAGATCTATGAAGGCGATATCTTCTATAATGGGGACGTTGATTATATTAGCAATAACCATGGCCCTTGGCGGTCTCCTCTACATGTACTCGCAGACGCTATTCAATAACCTGACGAAGACCACCAACATTCCGATAACCGCCCAAATTTACTCTGCCGGTAGTGCAGGAGCTGTCGTCTACTTGAGCGTTCAGAACACCGGCAACCAAGTGGTTCAGATAAACAGCCTTAAGTTAATGTATCAAGGTCAGGTTCTAGGGTATAACGGCACGCTCAACATAGTAATCCCCGCGGGATCAACTTACTCGACCTACATTTACTTACGGACTTCTCAACCGGTGGTAGCTGGCAACTCCTACCTGATCTTGGTTCAAGGTAGCGTTGGTAACGACCAACAGTTCGGCCAAGTGATTAATGTGGTGGCCAATAGGTGAACCGGATGAAAGGTATATCCGAAATTTTTTCTAGCCTCATAATTCTTTTAATTATAGTGTCGCTTATCGCTCCGTTGCTAATCACATTTAGCAACTTCAACGTAGTTTCACGGAACTCCGCTAACGAGCTATATCAGCAGAGCCTTACGTTGGCCAAGCTCCGGGTCGGACTAATCGTGGTGGGACACGACACTAAGTCGGTTTACCTTTACAACTACGGAGATACCCCGGTATATGTTCAGACGCTCATAATCAAGGACAAAGTTATTCCAGTAAGCCGAGCCGTGGGGGCTTACGTTTTGGTTTCGCTCTACAACCTCACGAACGTAGACATGAACGTGACGGCTAATACTCCTATATATGCGATTCTGAACGGAACGTATATCAGGTTATGAGGTGTTCGATAAGGGACGTCCTTTCCAGGCTTACGGATCAAGGCAACCTGGAGGAGTTCATAGCCGCCTACGTGTGTAGCGATTCAGGGGACTTCTTTCAAACCCTCGTAGCGACTATACTGTCACAAAATACGACCGATAGGGCCGCAATGCGGGCCTTCAACAACTTACGTCAAGTCTTCGGAAGAGTGGAACCGAGGACTTTCGTGCAGTTAGACGTCGGCACGCTGGTTCCGATAATTAGGCCCGCAGGCCTCATGAGCTCTAAGGCAAAGTCTATAATAGAAGCTGCCAAAACGTTCCTTGGCTACGAGCCTTCAGTCGTCGACGAGTCGAGTTGTGAGGAGTTAAGGGAGAAACTACTGTCCATTGAGGGCGTTGGTGAGAAAACGGCCGACGTGGTTCTCCTGACGTGCTTCGGTTGTCGCTATTTCCCTTCCGACACTCACATCAAGAGGATATTTTCGAGATTGAACGGCGAAAAGATGAGTTACTCTCGAATCGCTGAAATAGTGCTATCAAGCAATTTGAAACCACGCGAGCTACTTGAGCTACACCATAAGCTCATAACTTTGGGCAGGAAGGTGTGCACAGCTAGGAAGCCGAAATGTGAGGCGTGTCCGTTAGGTGATTGCTGTGAATATCGAATGGCTAGACCCTAAGGACGTGAGTCCTCACGAGGACGTCGACGAGAGGCTCCTGAGGGATAGGGATCGGGAAATGCACTCCGGCACGGTGTATCCAATCGTGGTGGAGAGGAATAGGCTCTTCGTAATAGACGGACATCACAGGTGGTTCGTGGCTCTCGATTTAGGCGTGAAGCTACCCGCGATTTTGGTGAACTACGACAGCGTGCATAACTCTTCCTGGAAGCTGAAAGCCAGGCTCTACGGTTCCGCTATGGGTGACATGTGCTCGGAAATACGCGAGATCGCAGTTACTTTTGGGGACGACTATTACGCGTTCTACTGGAGCCTTCACGACAAGATCGTCTCTGCCGGTCACGACCCAATCGCAGTTAAGTCTAAGGATGAAGGATGTCCTTTACCGCCTCTGCCTAAGAGGGAGATCTTTCGGGCAGTAAGCCTCGGCATCGTCTATCCTCCTAAGACGACTCGACACCTCTTCGACTTTAAAGTGAGACCCGTTAACATAAAGCTGTCCTGATGCAGTTAGCCGAGGTTGTCTTCGTCGCGCTGTTGCTCTACACTATGCCGTTCGTCTTCTATCAAGTGCTGACTTTCGAGAGGTCGTTTAGGGTCACATACTCATTGAAAAAGGCGAGTGCCGCGAAGCTCCTCGATCCAAAGGTCTCGATAATCGTGCCTACAAAGGGCGAGGACATATCGACCGTGCTTGAGCTCGTGAGGCTGTTGAACGAGAGCAGATACTCCGACTTTTTCGAGATCATTATAGTGTCTGACGATGACGAGGACTATGTGGAGAAACTGAAGGTCGAACTATCTGGTTTCCGCAACGTACGGGTGTTCAGAAGGGAAGTCAGAAGGGGCTACAAGGCCTGCGCGCTCCAATACGGCCTGGAGAGGGCTAACGGAGACTACATAGTCACACTTGACGTCGACTCTAGGCTAGACCCTGACGACCTGATTAGGGCCATCGAGCTTATGGAACAGGAGGGGTGCGACGCGGTGACTTTGAGGTGGAGAGGCTATTACAAGAGATGGTCTTTAACGGCTCTTGGCGTCCTAGTGACTACGTCCCTCGTAAGCAGGTCTCTTTTCCTTGGCAGGAGAGGGAAGAACTTCGCCCAGTTTCCCGTTGGTAGCGGGACGATCTTCAGAGCCTCTTCCCTAAGGAAGGTAGGGGGGTGGGACTGCGACGTCATTCAGGACGACCTGGAGGTAGGATCGAGATTGATGAGCGAAGGAATGAACATATGTTCGTCGCCTTACGAGATTAAGGTAGAGGTTCCCTCGACTCTCAAGGCCTTCGTCATACAGCAGTCTAGATGGAGTTACGGAACCGCCGAGACCCTGAGGAAGAACTTTTCGAAAATACTTACTTCGAGACAAATGACGTTCCTCAAGAAACTCGATGCCTTATGGTACTTGCTTCAATACACGCCGATCTCGGCAGTTTTTGTAGCGATGACCCTCCTGGCCGTACTGGCATTCACGCCGTATGGGTTCGACGTCCCATTGCCACTCATGGCGGCGTGGGCCTTTTCCTTGTCAGTTTACGCTTATGCTTTCATAAAAGAAACTGAGGAAGTGAACGAGGTAAAAGGGCTGTTCAAGTTGAGGTCTATGGGCAGGATATCTTCGTTGAGTGCGGGCATCTCGCCGTACATTCTATATGGGTTCGTGAGGGGACTCACGGGAGGAATGACTTACAAGGTCACTCCCAAGGGTGGTAAGCCCGCGGATAGGTATGTGCCGGTATGGACTATAATTCTAGGTGGAGTATACGTTGCGGGTTCCGCGAAGTACCTGCTCGACCACGACTTCGTCTCCGCCCTGTGGCTCTTTTATTACGGCTTAGCTTACGTTTACACCGCTTACGTGGGATTTAAGGAAGGGTAAACTGCGGTGTTACTTGAAGACAGCATATAAGGCCGAAAAAGGTATTACCCCATGGTTTGACCGGCGTAATCGCCTCTGAACTCAGCGATGAAGAGATTTACTCTCTGCTGGATCGAACCGTTGCGGAGTGGTTTAGGAAAAAGTACGAATCATTTACTCCTCCCCAAAAGGGGGCGATTCCTGCGATCATCAACCGCATGAACGTGTTGGTCTCGAGTCCAACCGGTAGTGGGAAAACGCTCGCGGCGTTCCTCGGTATAATCAGCGAGTTGGCGAAGAGGGGTAAGAAGGGCGAGTTGGAGGACAAGATCTACGCGATTTACGTCTCGCCCCTTCGCGCGCTTAACAACGACATGAGGAGGAACCTGTCCGAGCCCCTTAAGGAGCTCCGCGAGCTCGACCAGAACTTCCCCGAAATTACCGTTGCTGTTAGGACGAGCGACACATCGTCGAGCGAGAAGCAGAAGATGTTAAGGAAACCTCCGCACATTCTGATCACGACTCCAGAGTCCTTCACGATTTCCCTAACGTCGCTCAAGTTCCGCGAGAAGTTGGCAACGGCGGAGTGGATAGTCATTGACGAGATCCACGAGCTGGCAAGTAGCAAAAGGGGTTCGCTACTCATGTCATCGGTCGAGCTGCTGGAGGCACTTATCAAAGGATCCCCGCTCACTAGGGTTGGGCTGAGCGCTACCATTTCCCCGTTGGACGAGGTCGCGAAGTTCCTCACAGGCCCTGGTAGGCCGTGCAAGATCGTCGACGCGAGGTTCGTGAAGCCCACAGACATAAAGGTTGTTTCCCCCGTCAAGGACTTAGTTCACGCTACTGAGGAAGAGGTGGAGCAGGGCATCTACAGGTACTTGACCGAGGAGATCAAGCGTCACAGGACGACTCTAGTGTTCACCAACACGAGGAGCGGAACGGAGAGGGTCTCCTACAAGCTGAGGAAAGTCCTTAGCACTGAGGAGCTTTACGACGCCGACTTGGTCGCGGCGCACCACAGCAGCCTAAGTAGAGAAGTGAGGCTTGACGTTGAGGAACGCTTAAAGAGAGGGGAGCTGAAGGTCGTCGTCTCGTCGACCAGCCTGGAGCTAGGCATAGACATAGGCTACATCGACCTTGTAGTCCTACTGAGCAGTCCTAAGAGCGTGAGCAGGCTATTGCAGAGAATTGGCAGGGCAGGTCACCACATTAAGGCCGTGAGCGAGGGAAGGATAATCGTCGTGGACAGGGACGACCTGGTCGAGTGTTCCGTGCTGGCACAGCTGGCGAGGGACAGGAAGATAGACTCGGTTCACATCCCGAAGAAGCCCCTGGACGTCCTAGTTCAAGTTATTCTGGCGGCTTCCCTGATCAAAGAGGTAGAGGCGACTGAGCTTTTCGAGATCCTTAAGAAGACATACACATACCACGATTTAACGCTCGAGGAGTTCAGGAACGTACTCGACTACCTTACGGGCAAGTACGGCCTCGAGGAGAACAAAGTGTACGCCAAAGTCAGGTTGAGGGACGGTAAGATTGTGCCTAAGTTCGGCTCCAGGATGATATTCATGCTGAACAGCGGCACCATCCCAGACGAGGCGAAAGTCCCGGTGAGGCTTGAAAGCGGTAGGTACATAGGTAACCTTGAAGAGGAATTCGCCGAAATCCTGAGTCCAGGCGACATCTTCGTGCTGGCCGGGAAGACCTACGAGTTCATAGGGAGTAGGTCAGGCGAGGTAATAGTTAGGCCGGTAGAAGGTCAGAGGCCCACAGTCCCTAGCTGGTTCTCCGAAATGCTCCCGTTAGCTTACGACTCCGCTAGGGAGATAGCGAAGTTCAGGGGAGAAGTTGCAGACCTGATAAGGCAAGGTAAACCGAAGAGCGAAGTCGTCGATTATATCCAGAAGAGGTTAGCGCTGAACAAAAGGGAGGCGGAGTCCATCTACGTCTACGTACTCGAGCAGCACCTCTTCACGGGTGGGGTAGTCCCTTCCGACAACCTTTACCTGGTGGAAATACTCGACGAGGGGGACGGGAAGAGGACGTTTATTTACCACGTGCTAATAGGGAGGAGGGCACTTGACGCCCTGTCGAGGGCCTTCGCGTATAAGGTTTCAAACGACCTCAATATGGACGTCAAGATCTCCCTGACGGACAACGGGTTCGCCCTGACGTTACCTGAAAGAGTCGATTACGACCCTGTCAGGCCGTTCTACGAACTCGACCCTGAAGGCCTCTACGATATACTCAGCCAGGTGTTGCTGAGAACCGAGTTGCTGAAGAGGAGGTTCAGGCACGTCGCCGAGAGGGCCTTCATGATACTGAAGAGGTACAGAGGAAAGGAGAAGAGTCTCGAGAGGAGGCAACTAAGCTCAGAGACGCTCCTTGAAGTGGTCAAGAGGCTCGAGGGATTCCCTGTGCTTAAGGAGACGTTCAGGGAAATCCTAGAGGACTATATGGACTACAAGAGGGCTGCCGAGACCCTCCGCAGGGTTCAGTCGGGCGAAGTCAAGGTGGTCAAGTTCGGCCCAACCGATACCCCGAGCCCGTTCGCGCACAACATTCTGATAAAGGAGTATTCGGACGTCGTGTTGGCCGCGGACAAGAGGAACTTACTGAAGAACCTCCATGAGAAGGTCGTGGAGTACCTGAAGAAGAAGGGGATCGACGTCAACCTCCTCGAGACGACCGTTTGAGGTGAGCCTCCAGGCCCTGACACAGTTCGGACTAACTATGATCCAATCGACTTTCCAAACCCTCATGTTTTCGAGGTCGCTGAGGCTCGGTTCGCAACTAACTTTGTGCGAGTGCACTATCGCCTTTGGCTCCCCTGATCCGCTTAGTAGCTCCGCTGCTATAACGGGGTCCGCGACGAAAGCGTAATCGCCGTCACTAACGTTAGGCACCTCGAAGAGTATATTGCCGTAAACGAACCAAACCCGTTCCTTCATGCTTAAATCGTAATTATCCTGTCGAGCCCCGCTATAGTCCTGAGTATGTCGGTTCTCGTCACTATTCCCACAAGCCTCGAGTCCCTGTCCAAAACTATCAGCCTACCCACGTTGTAAATCATCATTTTGTTAATTGCGTCGATTATGTCGTCGTCTACCGAAATCATGATCACGTTGGTCTTCATGTACTCGGAGACCTTGGCGTCGACCTTCCCGTCTATTAATGCCCTTATGACGTCGGCGGAGGTGAGCACACCAACGACCCTGTTCTCCTCGTCCACCACAGGGGCTCCCCTTATTCCCTCGCTGTAGAGGATTCTCGCCGCCTCCTTGATCGCCATGTCCGGCCTTAGGGCGATTATCCTCTTGCCCTTAATCATGTCGGCTATCTTCACTTTCGGTATGCTTATCATCCTGGTGAGGTCGATAAGGAGTTCCCTCCTGTCAGAGTCGATGTGAGTCACCACACCCTCAATTACCAGCCTCGAGTAGGGCAGCGGCCCCAATCTGACCCTGTCCCCAACTCGAATGGACTTGGGGTCCTCCACGACCTTTATCAGTATCTTGCCGCCCTCAGGATTCGATAAGTCCAGGATCTCTATCGAGTATACTGAGACGTTGGTTTCAAGGTCACCCCTGTACAGCACGACCTTCTGGGGCAAATAGCTCGTTGACTTCGTGAACTCGTACGCCTTCAACGTCGGAATGTAGCCTCCGCTCGGGCCAGGCTTGGACTCGAGTAGGCCTAAAGCCTTGAGGCTGGCGATTAGGTTCCTTACAGTACCCTCGTCCTTCCCTATAATGTCGGCGACCTCCTTGCTTTTGATAAGCCTCTTTTCCTTCTCGTAAAGGCTGATGATCGCCAGCAGGATCTCTTTCTGCGTTGGCGTCAATTGATCCATTGTCATTACGGAAAATGTGAAATCCCACAGTAAAAAAGGTTATTGAGTTTCGGTGTTACCAAATATTTTCTTTAGTATTTTGTCCCCGACACCGAACACTTCCCTCGCAATGAGCATGATGTATTCATACTTAGGCATAGGGTACTTAATACCGATCCTTATCGAGATCGCCTTCTTCTCGGCCTCGACACTAATCCTGTCCCTCAGCCTTTTCTCGGCGATCCCCTCAGCCAGAAGGAATGCAGTGACGAACCTCGAGAAGCTAGCTGCGGTGTGCTTAAGCGGGTCGATGCCAGTACCGTCTAAGCTCCTCAAGGATCCGTAAAGCACCTCGTAGTCCTGGAAGGAAAATATTGCCCTCGTAAACCCTAACCTTAACGCTCTAGCTAGCGTGTCGGTGCTCTGCTGACTCAAGGTGAAGGCTTCCAGCGGCCTGTCCGAGGCGAGAAGTTCGTAAATCTGCTCGAACTTCTCCTCTTCCATAAACAGTTTGTCGAAGACCGGCTTGTTGTCGTCCAAGAGCCCCAGCCCGTCCTTGCCTACGACATACATGCTCGTCAGCTCTTTCTCGTAAAGGTTCTCGGCCCTGAATCCTCTGAAAGGTCTGATCCCTCGTTCGCTGTATACCTTCTCTAAATACGCAATGAGTGCTGGCCTATCTATTTTCTCCCAGTTCAGCAGTACCGTGCTCCATATGTCGGTAAGCGCCTTCACCTTCGGTTTATAGAGCTCTTTAACCATGAGGGATTATTCGGCATGATCTTTTTAAACATATGAAGCTACATAAAGAGTACTTTCGTGAGCTACGCGGAAGAGGTATTCAAACCCAACATAGTCCTCGTTTCCGTGACCGACCTGGAAACGGAAGTAAAGTCGTTGAAGGCTGAGGTAGAGAAGGTCAAGGACGATAACAGGAGGGCTCACGATGACATAGTCAAGAGGATAGAGGCCCTGGAGAAATCAGTCTCATGGCTGACCGTTGTTAGGTCTCAGGCCATATGGAAGAGCAAGACCTGCAGGTACGCGAACAACGGGATATGCGACGCGTGGAATGTGAGCGAGCCCGATAAAGTCGGGGTTCCCAACGACGCAGTCGTCGCGGTGGACGGGCCCTATAAGAAGGTGAACCTCAACAAGTTCCCAGAAATATGTGCAGTCTGTCCGTTATACGAGATGAAGAAGTAAGGTTTTCTCCCTCTCTTCTAGTTCGAGCATCGATTTCATATGCTGTAGAACTCTGTCCTTTGCTCTCTCGTCTGTCATCAAGTCCCTGACCGCGTCCATCAGGTCGTCCACAATGACTTCCACGATCTGGCTCAGCTCGTCTTCCTCAGCGATTTCCATGATCTTTATTACGGTTTCGTCGCTCGGGTGTATTCTCCCTCTTCTGAACTTTGAAATAGCTGCCTCCGAGAGGCCCAATTCCTCAGCCAGTTCTTTGGCGGTTCTGTTCTGAAGCATTACCTCGACGATCCTTTGCCTGGCTTCCTTGCTGAGGTTGTGAACGAACCTCACGCGAGTGATTCCATCTTTTATTCTTATCCAATTATAGCATCTCGCCTGGGATATGATCGCTTTAGTGTCGGACTACGGTATTACGATCGCCGACGTCGCGGATCAACCCGTTCATTCGGACGGCGTTCTCGTTTCGCCCATCACCCTTGCCTTCAACGGCATAGAGAACGCCGTGTATTTGGGTCTTATCTGGGCGAGGCCGAAGACCATTCTCGGGTCTATGGGGGTAGTGAAGGTAGTTGAGACCGGGGTTGACGTAGATCCTAACGTCAAAGGGAAGAAGTTCGTCGTTAGCCCCTTCTCGAGATCGAGGGGAGGGTTAGGCTCGGACGTAAACGGGATAGCGGCTGAGTTAGCTTCAATCCCGCAGGACGCCCTGATGCCCTACGTTGAAGAGCTCGGCGACGTTAGCGTGCTCGCTCCTTTCCTTTCGATAGCGGTGAAGGTGAACGAGGTAGCCGACGGGAAGAGGCTCCTGGTGCTAGGGGGAGGCCCTCTCGGCTCTATAACCGCGGAGGCCTGCGAGGACTGCGACAGCGTAGGGGTTTACAGCGAGTCCTACAGACCGAAGTCGCCGAAGGTGAAGGTAGTTAACAGGCTGGAGCCCTCGAGTTGGGACGTCGTGTTCATAGCGACCCTGGAGAGTTGGGCCGCGGATGTGGCCGCTCGCTTCAAAACGGCGGTTCTTCCGAGGTTAACCCTTCAGTTCCCTCCGGTTCCAATACCTAACGCGATCGAGATAGTTCCTTACTACTCCGATTCCGTCCCTAAGCTGGCCAGGAGCCTGGGCTTGAAGCACCTGAGCGAGTTACTGGTCAAATCGGATTCCTTGGAGGCCGCAATCCCGACGGTGAAAGGTAAAATAGTTGTGGTCGAAGCTGAGAAGATCTTTAAGAAGAGACTTCCCTAAGCAACTGCCCCAGGATCTCCACTCCTCTCCTGAGCTCTTCCTTTTTCGGGAAGCTGAAGTTCAGCCTCATGGTGTTCCTCCCGCTGTAGTCGTAGTAGAAGCTGGAGCCGGGCACGTAGGCGACTCCCCTCTTCATGGCCTCCTCTAGGAGCTTGACCGTGTCGATCTTCTCGTTCAGCCAGACGAACACGAACATCCCGCCCACGGGCCTGCTCCACCTGGCGTCCTTGGGGAAGGTCTCCTCTATCGTCTGCAGCATTACGTCCCTCTTCTCCTTGTACGTCTTCCTGATGATCGGTATCTGCCTCTCGATGACCCCCCTCTTAATCGCTTCGGCCGCGATCATTTGGGTCAGGGAGGGCGTGTGGAGATCCAGGTTCTGCTTCAAGAGCTCCAGCTCGTTAATGAACTCCCTCGAGGCTACCACCCACCCCAGCCTGAGCCCCGGCGAGAGGATCTTGCTGAAAGTCCCGAGGTAAATCACTCTCTCGCTCCTGTCGAGAGCCTTAAGCGGGGGAGGACTGTCTCCCTCGAAGACCAGGAAGCCGTAGGCGTCGTCCTCTACAATCAAAAAGTCGAACTCCTCGGCGAGCTCTATGAGCCTTTTCCTGTCCTCCAGTTTCATAGTCGTTCCTCCGGGGTTTTGTGCCGTCGGAATGACGTAGAACAGCTTCAGCCTCTTCCCTTCGGCTTTCAGTGACCTCAGGGACTTCTCGAAAGAGTCCAGGTCGGGCCCTTCGGGCGTCAAAGGGACTCCGACATAGTTCGGTCTCCTGACCCTCAGCACGTTGAGAGCAGTGAGGTAGGTGGGCTTCTCGACGGCGACGTAGTCCCCTGGGTCTACTAAGAGGTTGAAGACCATGTAAAGAGCCTCCTGGCTCCCCACGGTGGCGAACGTGTTAGTGTAGTCTATCCCCGTTATTCCCCTCAGGTTCGACAGCCTGACGAGCTGTTGCCTGAACTCCGTAATTCCCGGGGTCGGGGTGTACTGGAGCGAGACTTGGGGCTTCGAGGAGATCACGTCCTCAGCTATCTTCCTGATGTCCTCAACGGGGAACGTGGAGGGGTCGGGAAGACCCCCGGCCAGGCTGATAACGTTCTTACCCTCGGTGAGCTTCAGGAGGTCCCTTATCTCCGAGGATCTCAAGTACTGCACGTCCTGTGAGAGGAACCGCTCGAACATTAACCGAAATAAGAGGCACCCTTCATTAATATTTTGTGGAGACCTGGTGGGCTGAGGTAATCACGGTAGGGAACGAGGTGGCCAGCGGTAGAACGGTTAATACGAACGCCGCGACCATAGCAAGGAGGCTTACCTCCTTGGGCTTCACGGTGAGGAGGATAACCGTCGTAAGGGACGAGATAGACGAGATAGTTTCCGCCTTCAGGGAGAGCTTCTCCAGGAGGCCGAAGGTCGTGATAAGTACGGGAGGCCTCGGGCCCACTTACGACGACAGGACGGCTGAGGGTTTAGCAATCGCTGTAGGCTCAAAGCTCGTGCTGAACGAGGACGCCCTGAGGATGATCGCACAGAAGTACGAGAAAATAGGTGCTCCCCTGACGGAGGAAAGGAAGAAGATGGCCTTCCTTCCGGAAGGCGCAGTCCCGGTGCCGAACGAGGCTGGAATAGCGCCAGGGATCTACCTCGTTCACGACGGGATCGAGGTGCTCGCGGCGCCGGGAGTCCCTAGGGAAATGGAGGACGTGCTGGAGAGATTCGTGAAGGGCTTTTTGAAGGCTAGGCCTGACGTGAAGTACGCCGAGCGGAGCTTCGTGGTTCGCGGAGTCATGGAGTCCGCCTTCGCGCC
Source organism: Thermoprotei archaeon (assembly GCA_049973945.1). Taxonomy (GTDB): domain Archaea; phylum Thermoproteota; class Thermoprotei_A; order Sulfolobales; family Sulfolobaceae; genus Acd1. The sequence goes on along the minus strand of JBMFJH010000014.1, from coordinate 6,004 downwards.
TTACGTGAAGGAAGCCGTGAAGAAGTTCGACCTGTACGTCAAGACGCACCCCAAAGGGCTGGAGGTGAGCAACCCGATTTTAGAGGTTCAGGTCGCAGGGAGTTCGTCCGACGAGGCCGAGTTGAACGGAAGGCTGAACGAGTGCGTTGAGTACTTGAAGTCCAAAGCTATGGAACTGGGCGGGAAAATAGAGGGCTGACCTGCAAAACGCGGGGTTAAACGAAGGCGTTTATTTCCTCGCTGAGCCTGTCGGGTGCCTCGAAATTCACGAAGTGCCCAATCCCAGGAATTATAACGGTTTCCAACTGCCTAATACCGGCCTTGAACTTCTCGAGGTTCGAGATCAGCCTGTCTTCGGAACCATAAATCAGCTTGACCGGAACACCCAACCTCCCGAGGTCGTTAGAGTAGTCCCTGGCCTTGAGCAGTCCCAGCGCGGCGTACTTGTAACCCAAAGGGCTGTTCTCCATGTACACAGTCAGGAAATTGTTCCAAGCCCTTGCGTTCCTCACTAAAGCCTCGCTTAGCTCGCCGTTGTTCTTCCTGTACTCCGCCAGAGCCCTCATGCCGAGGCTCATCGCGATGCTGATGTACCTCTCGTACGGCTCTGGGTTGGGGGCCGAGGTGAGCGCGCCTATAAGAATTAGTTTCCTGACCGTGTACTTCAGGGCGTAATCGAGGGCGATCAGGCTCCCTATTGAATGCCCTACTAATATGGGGTCCTCAACGTCGAGGAACTCGAGGAGTTCCCTCAAGTCCTCCCGGTGATCCTCAATTAGGTACTCGCTCATTGGGACGGAGCTCCTGCCGTGACCTCGCAGATCGTACACGACGACCCTTCGGTCCGCCCTTAACTGGAGCTCTCTCCAGCTGTTGTGCGTCCCGCCCAAATGGTGGATGAGGACTAACGGCTCGCCCTCACCACTCTCTCGGTAAAAAATCCTGATACCGTTAACTGGAGCTATCGCCACGGATCGCCTTTTGGATCTCGTCCAAATAAAGTTCAGCGATTACCACTGGGAACCTGAGGTCAAACTTCTCTAGTTCCTCGGGGCTTACCTCGCCTATGACGCCTATCTTCCTCCCGTTGGCCACGACCTCTGCGGTTCTACCTTCGATAAGGCCTTGACTCGTCGCCTTAACGTAGGCTGGTTTCAACCCCAGAGCCTCGAGTATCGCGTGCAGTGGGGCCTGAAGCATTTCGTAGCTGACCTGATAGTCCATGAGGGCTAACGCCATCCTCATCGCGTTCCTGTACCCGGTCTCGGTGAACTGGTCTCTTATCACGACCTCGTTGATTTCGAACACCTTCACGGGCATTCTGGAGTTCTGGTTCCTAGAGAGGAACAACAGCGTGCTAGGAATGAGCGAGTTCCTGATCGCGGTGAACTCCTCGGTCACCGGGTTTGTAACTTTGACGAAGTCCCCAGACAAGTACTCCTTCCTGATGAAAGCGAAGGTGTAGATCTCGAGGAAGCCAGCTCCAACCGCTAGATCCCTCAAAGACCTGGTCAAGTAAGTAATCGGCAAGAGCCTCCCAGGCCTGTGGAACTTCTGCTTAGAAGGCTCCAGTCGCTTATAGCCGTAGACCTGAGCTATCTCCTCAGCTATGTCGGACTCAGCCATCAGGTCGGCCCTGTAAGGAGGCACTATGACCTCTATGATACCCTTACTCGAGGAAGCGTTCATCCTTGCCATCCTCAAGAGCCTCACCATTTCCTCCTCCGAGAGCGAGGTGCCGAGCCTCGAGTTGATGTAGTCCTTCGTCGCCGAAAGCTTGTACCTTCTCAACCTCGGGGAGGTCGTCGTCTCGCCGTTCGTTAGGACGTCCACAAGGCCGATCTTGGCCCCTCCTTCAGCTAACGCAGTAACGATTAGGTCTAACGTGAAGCCAACCGCTTCGAGCGACGTTCCTGTAACATCTATGAAGAGGTCTGCGGTGCTCTCCTCTAGCCTGGTCTTCTCGGCGTTTATTACTGGGGGTATGCTCAGGATGGAGCCGTTGTCCTCAACGATAGCTGGTGTCCTGTCGCCTCTCACGGAAAGTTTGCCGTAAGCCAATCCCTGTTCCGTTCTCTCCAACACTTCCTCAACCGTCATCTCCTCGCTCTGTCCTAGAGGTACGAACCTCGTGCTGAGCGGGATCTCCTTGTACTCGATCACCTTCGAGGTTACCTTCTTCAGGTCGTGGAGCCCTATAGCCACCTTCGCCCTCTTCCTCCCTACTGTGACATGTAGCTTCTCCTGGAACTGAATTAACTCCTTAAGCCTTTCCCCGCTTAGCTTAACACCGTAAACTACTGCCGCCAATGCGTAGGGCCTCGTAGGGACGTCCCTGACTACAAGCTTATAGTCCGTCTTCACGGTTTCATACTTCGGCTCGCCGAACGCCCTCTCGAGGAGGCCGTCAATCGCCCTTTTGATGCCGAAGGGGTGTAACAAGTCCGGCCTGTCGTTGTTTATTTCTATCTCCAGGTGGTCAGGGTCGACCTCCTTCGACTCCGACTTCAGGTTGAACAGTAAGTCCTCGAGCTCCTTCTCGCTGACCTTCAGCAAAGAAAGGAGATCCCACTTGTTAACCGCTATCGTCGGCATCTACCCTCACCTTCACGTTCCTGAGGAACTCCGCGTCGTACGAATAGAGTAGCCTAATGTCGTTTAGTTGATTGAAGAACATAGCTAACCTGTCGAGCCCGATCCCCCAGGCCCCTGCTGGGGCCGTCACGCCGACGGTTCTAAGGATCTCGTCCCTTAACATCCCAGCCCCGCACATCTCGACCCAGCCCAAGCCCTCTATCCTCCCGTAGACCTCCACGCTGGGCTCCGTGAACGGGAAGTAGGCCGGCTTGAACTTGACCTCCTTGACTCCCATCCTGAAGAAGATCTCCTTCAGGTCGCCCAAGAGATCCCTGAAGGAGTAGCCCTCCTCTATGACTAAACCGTCGAGCTGATGGAACTCTATAAGGTGGGTCGCGTCAATCGTGTCGGGCCTGAAGACTTTACCGATCGTGAACACCCTGAGGGGCGGCTTCGGCTTCTGAGCGAGAACTCTGGCCGTCACTGCCGTGGTTTGGCTCCTCAGCATCAACCTCAAGGCCACTTCGGGGTTCCAGGAGTACTTCCACCCGGCTTCGTGCATTTTCTTCACCCTCTCCATCAGCTCCTGGGACTTCACGTTCCCCTTTAGTCCTAGGGAGAAGCTGTCGTGGATCTCCCTGGCCGGGTGGTCCTGGGGCTGGAAGAGGAGGTCGAAGTTGTACAGCTCTAACTCAACGTAGTCGCCCGAGACTTCCGAGAACCCTAAGCTGACCATCACGTCCCTTATCCTCTCCAGGAACTCCCTGAAGAAGTGCTTCTTGCCCAGGGGATAGAACCCTGGGTAGGCCTCGACGTTGTAAGGCCTAATTATCGCGTTCTTCCAGGACTTAGTCCTGATCACGTCGCTCGTAAGGACCGTTATAACCTGCCTCTGCGTCTCCTCTGCTGGCTCCTTGATCAGGGAGATGATCATCTCTTTCCTTTTCTTCCTCTTCAGGAGCCCCCTGGAGACCAGCGTCTTCAGGGTCTCTTCGTCGCCCTTAGTCGGGTCGGAGAGCGCTTCTTTCTCTTTCGCGTCGTAGCTCTGTACCAGGGGCTTAACTACGTTCTTCTCGACCTCGATTAGCCTCTTCCTCTTACCCCAGCTTATGGCAATATCCAGGTCTTTACCCATCTTCTGTCTCAGCTCTTCGATTGTGGCGGGCTTCCCTCCTAGGACGGAAATGAGTACCTCCTCTGGTAGCCCTTTTTCCAACCTCTCCTTCCCTTCGGGCGTGAGCTCGTAAACGTCAGTCTCCCTCTCTATAACGTCGACGTAGCCCTTCTGCTTCAACAGCGCTGAGACGCTCGCTATGGTCGAAACGGGCAGGTTAAGGGCGTTGGCGAGTTCTTCCGCAGTTGAGGTCCTCCGTTTAGCTAACTCCTTCAGCAATTTCAGCTCGCTTTCGCTCAGCATTCAGAATTCCACCGTTTGGCCCGGCTTGAGGACTATCGCCTCATACCCCCTCTTCTTGACCTCCTCGGCGAAGACGTTGGGGTCGGCCTTGATGAGGTCCCAGGTGTTGTAGTGGATCGGGATGGCGGCCTTCCTGGGCCTCAACATTTCGACTGCCACGGCGGCCTGATAGGGGTCCATGGTGAACCTTCCTCCTATCGGCAACATGACTACGTCCGGCCTGAAGACCTTCCCTATGACCTCCATGTCGCCGAAGAGCCCGGTGTCGCCCGCGTGGTAAATCACGTTCTTGCCGTCGTTAATGACCACGCCGGTAGGGTCTGAGTAAACGCCAGTGTGTACTGCCATAGTGAGGGCCAATTTCACCCCTTTGACTTCGACGTATCCGCCGACGTTGGCTGGGATCATCCTTTCCCACGGGACTTTGAACTCCTTGTTCAGGTAAGCCTCGAGGTCGTAAGAGGCGAACAGGACGGGCCTGGAAGAACTGTTCATGAGGTAGGGAGCGTCGCCCAAGTGGTCGAAGTGGTCGTGAGTTACAGCTATGATGTCGACCTTGTCTTTCAGGTCGTCCGGCTTGACGGGGCTCATCGGGTTGTCCTTAAGCATGGGGTCGATGAGCACTGTAACGCCGTTAGCGGTCTCGATCTTAACTGCGGCGTGACCCAACCAGGTGACCTTGGTCATTTCAAGTGATACATAAAGGCGAAAATTAAAGCGTTAGACCGACATCTCGTCTAAGTCATGGAAGAGGAGCAGTTGAAGAAATGGCTGTTGGCGGGGAGCATTGCGAAGAGGGCCCTCAAGCTAGGGGCCAAGCTGATAGAGCCGGGGGTTAAAGTCCTCGACGTTTGTGAGAAGGTGGAGTCGATGATAATCGAGCAGGGAGGGAAGCCGGCTTTCCCCTGTAATCTCTCGATCAACGAGGAGGCCGCCCATTACTCGCCGAAGATAGGCGATGATAAGGTAATCCCAGAAGGCGCTGTCGTCAAGCTGGACATAGGTGCCCACGTGGACGGCTACTTATCGGATACGGCAGTCACGGTCGTGCTCGACGAGAAGTACTCGAAGTTGGCCGAGGCCTCTAGAGAGGCCTTGAACGCCGCCATAAGGACGGTGAAGCCTGGCGTAGCGATCAGCGATGTGGGGAAGGCGATCGAAAGGACGATAAAGTCCTACGGGTTCAGGCCAATCAGGAACCTCGGGGGGCACATGTTGAAGAGGTACGAGCTTCACGCGGGCGTGTTCGTGCCGAACGTAGGGGAAAGGGTGATGGGCAGGTTCGCTAAGGATCAGGTGTTCGCCATAGAGCCCTTCAGCACGGACGGCTTCGGGGAAGTCGTTGAGGGGAAGGACGTGACCATATATTCACTGAGGAACCCCAACGCGAAAATGCTGACTGATGTGGAAAAGAAAGTTCTCAGCGCGGTTCAGGAGCGCTTCTCCACTCTGCCTTTCTCGGAGAGGTGGCTAAAGGACGTAGCCCCTCCCGAGGAGCTCAGGTCGATCCTCCATTCCTTAGTGAAGAAGGGAGCCCTCAGGGATTACCCTGTCCTCGTTGAGGTGAAGAAGGGGATAGTCTCACAGTTCGAGCACACCATCATCGTTTTAGACGGCGAGGTGGTGGTCACCACCGGCGAGGTCGTGGTGAAGTGAGTCAGAGGCGTCGTTTCCCTCTCTATAATGCTTAATTAGGAGAGTTTTCGTGAACAAAAGGCGAGGATTCGTAAAATGATGTTGTTCGCTCAAGCCGATCAGGGGTTTTACTCCCTCCTGTCAACCCTAATATTCATCCTATTCCTAGTAATCCTCTCCATCCCAGACATACAACTCAACTTCCAAATGTGGAGGCTGACGAGTATTGTGGAAAGGGAGCTGGGTGAGATTAAGAGGCTCAGCGACGCGTCGAGGAACAAGCTGATCGAGATGCTGAAGAGCATAAACGCGAAGGATCCGCAAGGGCTAGTCGACACGTTGTCCGAAATGTTCGTAATAGACCCGGTCTCGGTC
>JBMFJH010000013.1:0-42653 GCA_049973945.1 Thermoprotei archaeon | reverse complement strand
GTACGGCTCCTGCAGGCTCTGCCTCGTCGAGGTCAAGGGCAGGGGCCTCGTCACAGCCTGCACGACTAGGGTCGAGGACGGCATGGAGGTGCTCACCGAGACGGAGCAGGTCAGGGAGGCCAGGAGGGAGGTCCTCAGGATGATGGCTAAGAGGTACCCGCCGACGGCGGTTCCCAACAGGGCCCTCGAGCTCATGAAGAGGTATGGCGTCGAGCCCGAGGGCGCCGAGAACCCCAGGCTGATCGACGAGAGGCACCCGTGGATTAAGGTCGACCTGAGCAGGTGCGTCCTCTGCTATAACATAGTCGGGGACCTCGCTTCTCCCGCCGAGCAGAGGGAGGAGATCCTGGCGGCGCTGTACAGGGTCCCCTTCGTCGCCACCGTGGGCCCCGTGGCCGGCACCACGGCCCAGAGCGCGTCGAAGGTCCACCTGCTCGCGGCCTCCCACGCGGAGGAGGAGGGGGTCTACATGGCCGTCGACGGCACGCTCAGGCTGGCCAGGGGCACCAGGGCTAACGCCATGAGGGCGTGGGAGGTCATGGCGGCGCTCCTCTCAAGGCTCGGCCACTGGAGGCGTTACGGCTCAGCCGCGGAGGCCTGGGACGAGCTGAGGTCTCTTGTCCCTTGGCTCTCCGGGGCCACCTACGAGAGGCTCTCGGCCGGCCCGCTGAGGGTGTCGCCGGGGGCGCGCTAGCCTCATTAGGCTTAGGCGGCATCACTATAGGCGCCTTGCCGGGAGGGGGCGACGTCTTCTGCAGGATAGCCCGGGGCGAGGAGAGGGGCTTCGTGGCGTACTCCGATGGGGAGGTGATAGTCCTCATCGACGTATACCCAGCCGTGAGGGGCCAGGCCGTCGTCGTCCCAAGGGAGCACTTCACGTTCTTCTATCAGATGCCTGACAGGCTGGTCGCCCACTTCTACGCGGTGGTGAACGCGGTGGGCAGGGCTATGGCCAGGCTCTACAGGCCCAAGGCCGTCGTCGTGCTGGCTAGGGTTCTGTAAACGATTATCGGTGGCATCTCTACTCCGTTCAACTCGTTCAGGATCTCTGTGCTTAATTTCTTACTTATCCTTATAATCTCGTCGAAATTCTTCGCTTTGAACCTCTCGTCCTTAAACTTCTGCGAGATGCGTATTGGGACGAAGTCGTCGATTTTCTCCCTCCTGAGGCGCTCCTCGAGTCTCGGGTTCGTGGACACCAGTACTATCTTCCTGTCGCTTATCACGCGTTTAACGAGATCGGAGACCAGCTTCAGCATTCCCGTGCCGACATGACCCACTATGAGGACAACGTTCGTGTCCGCGATCACCTCGTCTAACTCGATCACGGTAGGGCCGACAGTCCGAGGGGCTTCGCCGGTGAAGTCCTCCGAAAGAACCTTGTCTGCCAGAGCGGCTATTTCCCTGACCATCGGAACCTCCGCGACGGACTTGGGGAAGCCCAAGAGCTCTTGGTAGATGGGAACCACCACGGGGAACTTGCAGTTTATCTCCGCGCAACTCCTCTCTGCTAATTTCCTAGCGTTCTCCAGGTCGTCGAGGCTGTTGGGCACCAGGTTCACCACGAAGGCTAGGGGAAGCCCTCGTGCTTGACGCCGCTTTCCACTTCCATAGCGTACTTGACCGTCGAGACAATCGAGTTGGCAGATAGTTCGTCACGTATATCCTTAAGTTCTTCACGTGCTGAATCCAGGAGTAGAACGCCTCGAGCTCGTGTGTTATCAGGGGGCTGTTTGCGGAAACGCCGGAGAGGTTGTCGACTATGAAATAGTCGAAGCTGTCGGAGGACAGGATGGACCCGTAAACTTCCTTGAACTTAGTCCTGAGCCCTGGTTCGGAGTGGATTTTCTCGGTGTCCTCGTAGAGCCTGTCGCCGTCGCCGTAGAGCTTCAATATCGTTAGTTTCCCCTCGCCGAAGTTCAAAGTAGCGACTGAGTTCCAGTAGTCCTCCTCTCCGTCGACGACCTTCGCGAGAAGCCCCTTGCTCCTTACGCCCGCTAAATAGGAGACCCAGCCTATTATGTCCCTGTCTATGAGGAGGACTCTCTTTGAGCTACTGGCGAGTCGTAAGGCCATGATGAGGGACACCGTGGACTTACCGACGCCTCCCTTCACCCCCACGACGCTGAGCCTGTACTTTGCCATCGCCTCGCTTAACATCGACTATGTGACGTGAATAATTAATTTAATTATGTATATTAATGTTTCTTCGCCCCTTCGTTTACCCTCGATAGGAAGGTTTTTTGAGCCCTATCCAGTCACACATCTGATCTCGAGCTCAGGCAAATCGGTATTCGGCACCCTCTCCCTAAATCATATCTGAGGCAATTCCCGTGATAGTGAAGAAGGTCAGGGGAATGGTAGTCGTCTTCCCCTCGGTAGAGGTCATGGAGAAGGTACTGAAGGAGGCGGGAGTCAGGCCAGAGGAAGTGGAGGACGTTAGCCTAGAGGGGAAGGACGTGTAAGGGAAAAGGTTTTCCCCGTTACGGCTTTTTGTTCCCCATTCGAACCGAAGGGGGCAAGAAGCCACGTACCCTTTTCCCCAGGTGGGTGCGGACTCGCGCTCGTCATAAAGGGGAGTGAAGTCTCCCTCGCGCCTCATTCTGAGTCGCGCTGGTCGTCAGCGTCCTCGATTAAGGCTGACCTGAAGCCGGAAGAGCTTCAATTGGCGACATGAGCTAAAGCTTATAACCAACTTATACTATTACGATACGTCGAAGTGAAATGAATTACCTTTCCACCGCTCTCGGGCTCGTGGCCGGCATGTCGGCGCTAGTGGACTCCTCACTGGCCGGGAAAATCGAGGACGGGAAGTGGCCAGGCAGTCCGGCGACCTTGACAGAGGGGATCCTCGCCCGCTTGGCCCTGAAATCCGGAGCTGAGGCGGAGGAGGTCGTCACCGGTTTCCTCACCGCCGGACTGGGTTCTTTGCGGGCATCCCCATCACTTCCACGGCTCTCACAGGAACCTGGTTATCCCTGAGCGAGTTCGAGGGCCTCCGGATTTGGCCCGGATCCTTGAAATTGCATCGAAAGTTTATTTGGATAATAAGTAGTTAGGTCTATTTTTATTAGTTATGAAAATAATTGAAAATTTTAATAGTAACGTTACTGTAATTAGTGTTGGTGAAGATGACGAAGAGATACGCCCTATTGGGCCCTCCAAACGTCGGGAAGTCCGCGCTGTTCTACGCTCTCACCGGGCATTACGTGAAGACTGCGAACTACCCGGGCACGACCCTCGAGATACATAAGGGAGTAATGAGGAGCGGGACGGAGACCGTGGAGATAGTAGACCTCCCGGGCGTGTTCAACCCTGAAAACCCGGTGGATGAGGACGAGAAGCTCGCCTTGAAAGAGGCCATCGAGGGCAACTACGACGGGGTCATAGTGGTGACCGCCCCCCACGCGCTCGACCAGGGCCTCAAACTCGCCGAGATAGTCAGCAGGCATAAGCCCGTCCTGGTCGTCTTCAACATGTCCGATCTATGGAGGCCCCCTTACACAGCTGAGGAGCTGTCGAGAAGGCTGTCAGTACCCGTCGTGTACACCGTCGCGACCAAAGGAGTTGGGATTCCTGAGCTGAAAGGGCTACTGGCCAGGGGTTTTCCTAGATCGGAAGTTCGTCCAGTTGAACTCAGCGTGCCGCCCCACGTCTTGGCTAAGTCGGTGGCCTTCTCTCGTCCAGCGCTCGCGGCACTGTTCCTCTTCGGGATAGGCCTTGTGACCACGTTGCTGCTCATGGCTCTCATCGAGGGGGTTACGCCGTGGGGAGGCCAGCTACCGGTCTCCCTGGCGTCTTTACTGGACTCGCTCGACGCCTACGTTTCCGATACAGTGACCAACTCCGTCGGCGGGTTACTCGGGAGGTTTGTTGTAGAAGCTCTGTGGGGCTCGGTGTTGACGCTGTTATCGATCTCGATGTACGTGTTGATCGCCTTCATGTTAATAACCTTCTACGAGGACAGCGGGCTAATAGCCCTCCTGTCTAGGGCTGTCGAGAGGCAGCTGGCTAGGATAGGCGTGCCGCCTCGCGGTGTGGTGTGCCTGTTCGTCAGCGCCTCGTGCAACGTGCCCGGCGTCGCCACGGCGAGGGTGATGTGGGGGAGGGAGAGCAGGGTAGTCACGGCGTTGCTCGCGCCGTTCATCCCGTGCGTCGCCAGACTGGCGATATTCACGGCCGTGGCCACGGCGGCATTGACGAAGGTCCCCTACCTGATACCTTTGGCGGTGTTCCTCCCGTACGTCGTGGCGTTCCTGTTCACAGTAGTGGCCTCCTTCATCTACAGGAGGATCTTGAGAGTTAAGGGTGGGGCACTGGGCTTCGTGCCGCCTGCCCCCCTCATGTGGCCGAGTTTAAGCGTATACACGCGGAAGGTCGCTACCAACTTCGCCGAGTTCATGAGCAAGGCTGGGCTCCTCATAGCTCTAGCCGTAATCGCGCTGTGGCCGCTTCAGGCCTTCGGGCCCGAGGGGCTCGTAGAGGACGTGTCGCAGTCGTATCTGGGCATTGCGGGCAGGGCGATTCAGCCCGTTTTCGAACCAATCGGGTTGCCGTGGCAGGTCGTAGTGCCGCTGATCGGGGGGTGGATATTCAAGGAGGTCGTCCTGGGGCTACTAGAGGCCACCGGAGGGATGCACGTCGTGGCGGACCTCCCAGTGCCCAGCATCATGGCGTTCCTGGTCTTCACGGCCTTTTACTCCGCGTGTGTGGCCACGCTGTCCGCCTTGTATAAAGTCGTGGGCTGGAGGCTCACCGCCCTGAGCGTAGCGGTTAATCTAGCACTTGCCTACGTCGCGTCTTTAGCTACTTACGCAGTTTTCTCCTTCTTGCCTTGATGTGGGGTAAACGGCTGAGGCCGTTCCGTTCCTCGCCGAGGTCTGGGCCATCAATGTCATGAGATCTGAGGCTCCGATAACGCGGGAATCCTGCATCGAACCGGAACCTGTGGGGTCAGTTGGGCTTTTCGGCAACAGCTCGCTTCCCGTGTTAAACGTCAGTGCATCGAACCGACCTCGGGGACTCGTCGCGTCACGGACGGCAGCATCAGTTTTCGCCAGCGAAAGTCACCCCGTAGTGGCTCGACTAGCCTGCCACTGGCTCTACGACGTTGGGCTCACCAACTCTGTTTTTAAATATTTGTGGAGTCCGAGTAAACATTATTTTTAAGTCATTGTGGAGTCTGAATCCACAGTGATAGAGGAGTTCAACCCCTGGTGGGTCTCCGGGGAGAGGATAGGCGAGGTAGAGACCTTCAGGAAATACGAGGAGTCGGAAGTCAAGTGGGTTCCCGACGTCGTCCAAAAGGTGAGCTTGACCCCTTACTCCCTGAACTTCGTCTTCGGCCCCAGACAAGTGGGGAAGTCGACCGCGCTGATTCTGCTAGTGAAGAAGTTGCTTGACGATGGGGTGAACCCGAAGTCTATTTTCTACTTCTCCTGCGACAAGCTGGCGGACTACAAGGAGCTGGACGAAGTCCTGGGCGACTACCTGAAGTTCAGGAAGGCCAACGGCGTATCCTCGTCCTTCATCCTCCTGGACGAGGTGACCTACCCCAAGGAGTGGTACAGGGCCCTGAAGGTCAGGATAGACAGGGGTGACTTCAGGAACGACGTCTTGGTCGTCACCGGCTCCCTGTCCATGGCTGCCAAGAGGGAAGTGGAGACCTTTCCCGGGAGGAGGGGCAAAGGGAAGAACCTCTTGATGCTCCCCCTACCCTTCTCGAAGTACGCTGAGCTGTTCGGCGTTCGCGTTCCCAAGGGCGACCTGGGCTTCGTCCTCTCGAACTACTTACAGAACGTCCACTTCCTGAGCGAGCTGGACGACCTTCTCGAGAGGTACTTGGTAACGGGAGGTTTCCCCAACGCCGTAAGGGACTACGTCAGGCTCGGGAAGGTGAGCGGGCAGACGGTCAGCGACTTCATATCTAGCGTGGTCAGCGACGTGAACAAGCTGAGGAGGAGCGAGACCTTCTTCAAGCTCGCGGTTAAGGGGATTATAGAGAGGACGTCGAGCGAGTTCAGCTACCACACCCTATCGAGGTCTTTCGGGGTGGGCACAGTGAAGACCGCCATAAGCTACATCGAGCTCCTCGAGAGGCTGTACTTGCTCAAGGTCCTGAACCAGGTGGACTTGGAGGGAAAGGTGCTGTACAGGAAGGAGAAGAAGTTCTACTTCGTCGACCCCTTCGTTTACAGGGCCTTCGCCTCCTGGACTTTGACCGACCTACCTGAGGAGAGCAAGCTCGTCGAGGGCGTAGTGGTCTCCCACCTGTCCAGGCTCTACGAGACCTTTTACACGAAGGTAAGGGGAGAAATAGACGCGGTCGTGAAGATGGGGAAGGAGTTGGTCGGGTTCGAGGTGAAGTTCGGCGCAGTTAAGGCCGAGAAGAGGATCCTGGGGAGGATGAAGAGGGTGTACGTCCTGAGCAGGGACAGGGTGGACAACAACGTGATACCCGTTTCGGTGTTCTTGGGGATGCTGGACGTCCCCCAGAGCGTCGAGCTGGAAGTCCTAGTCTGAGGGGTTGGTCTAAACGTACGTTAGCGAACCCGACAAGGAAAGTAAGCCCATACTTAACGCGAATGAGGCCTAGCTCCGAGAACCCCCGAAAGTCAACGGCGTTTTACGCCCCAAGGGGCTCGCGATGAATGTGTCGGAAGTGCGTGGCCGTCCTAATCCACGCAGAAAATGACGTCGTCGCCCTGGACTACCTTCTTCACCCTCACTCCGTAAACCTCGTAAATGGCTTCTTCAGTCAGTTCCCTCGTCGGCCCGCTGAAGACAACCCTCCCCTCCTTCATCACGACCACCCTGTCGGAGTACCTCAACAGCTCGAGCTCGTGCGACGTCATCAAGAACGACTTCTCCCCCTTCAAGCTGAGGATTACCTCGAGGAGGAGCTTCCTGTTCCTGGGGTCGAGGCCTGACAAAGGCTCGTCCATCACAACTAGGTCACCTTCGGCCAGGGCCTTCGCGATTAGCACTAGCTTCTTCTGCCCGGTGCTGAGAGTGGAGAAGTCCCTGTACAGTAACCCCTCTATCCCCAGCAACTTCACGTACTTCTCGTACTCTCCCCGTCTTTTCCCGGACTTAAGGACGTTGACCACGGTCAGGCTGGCCGGGTAGACCTCGGCGGGGACGAACGAGAGGTCGTAGCCGTCCAGCACCACCTCGCCCTCCTTCGGCCTTATCATCCCTATTATCGTCCTCAGCAGGGTCGTCTTGCCAGATCCGTTGGGGCCCAGCACGGCCGTTACCCCGGGCGAGAGCTCCAGGGAAACGTCTTCGAGGACTAACCTCCCTCCGAGCTCAACCCTCAACCCCTTGACCAGCATTCAGCCTCACCAGGAGGAACGCTATTACGGGAGTAGCTAACAGGGCTAGGACGGGAGTCAGGGGGACTGTAACCCCGAAGGCCCCGTGGGAAATGGCGTTCCCCACGACGGTTATCGAGGCCCCGAGCGCGGCCGAATGGGTCACGAGCTCCCTGGTTCCCTTGAAGCCCAGCATCCTGACCAGGTGAGGAACCATGATCCCCACGAAGCCTATGAGCCCGACCTGCGAGACCGCGTAGGAAGTGGCCAAGCTGATGAGGGCCAGCCAGGCCAGCCTGAACCTGTTGGGATTTATCGAATGGGAGTAGCTCATCTCGTCGCTGAGAGTCACCAGCTCGATCTCCCTGGCCGTCAGGACTGCGGTCGCGAAGACGATCGCGAACATGAGGGCCATGATAGCTACAGTAGAATACCCCACCACGACCACTTCGCCCAGCAACCAGAATGTCAGCGGCGGCACGTGGGGGTTGACCTGGGCCATGAGGACTACTAACACCGAGGTCAGGGAGCCGAACGCGTAGGACACCGTGACTCCCCCAACGACTATCCCGTAGATCCCGCCCCTCTTCCCAAGGGAGATCGAGACCAGCGTGGCGAGGACGGCGAATGAGAAGGCCAGGACTGGAACGACGTAAATGGAGAGCAGAGGTATTACGCCCAGGGTCAGAAGGTAGAGGGCCAACACCGCGCCGAACTCTCCCCCGGCCGCGGTTCCCGCTATGTAGGGGTCGACCAGCGGGTTCCTGAGGAGGTTCTGCATCACCGCCCCGCTGACCGAGAGGATGGCCCCGACGAGGGCCGCGGCGATCACCGTAGGGATCCTGATCTCGTAGACTACCGTCTCCCACGCCCCGTTGGGCGGGTGGAGGAAGTAGCTCAGCGGCACTTTCACGTCGCCGTAAGCGAGGCCGAACGCGACAGCGAAGGGCACAGTTAGGGCCAGCGTTGAGCTCGCCAACGCCCTCCTCTTGAAGTTCACGTTTGGATACTTAATCCATTTACTTATAAACATTGTAAAGGAGCGGATTCAAGGAAGAGTTTAAAAAGGATGTACAATATATCCAATCCTGCCCATGAACAGAACCCTTGTATTTGTATCAGGAATTTTAATAATAATTGTACTTCTCTCCGCTATAGCCTACCTTTCCTTCCAACACTCCCAGACCGCGAACCCGACGTCGGGCCAAACGCGCTTGAGGATAGTGAGCCTGGCCCCCTCCGACACCCAAGTCCTGGTCGCCCTCGGCTTGGGGAGGGACATAGTGGGCCTAGACCAGTACTCCTATCAATTGTTGCAGACCCTTAACCTCACGTCCCAACTGCCGGGTAACGTCACTGTCTTCCAGTCATTAGTCAGCCCTAACGTCTCCGGGATCCTCCTACTCAACCCCACCGTGGTAGTCACGGAGTGGGGGCTGAGCGGGAAGTACATTCCACAAATGCAACAGGCGGGCTTGCGCGTGCTGATAACCAACTCTGACTACGCGACAGGACTCGTTCAGATAGAGGAGCAGATAAGGCAGGTCGCGAATTACTTCAACCTGAGCTCGAGGGGGCAGGAGCTGTTGAACTGGTATGAGGCCCACCTGAAGCACTACAATCAGACCAACGTCAGCGTCGCCGTGATAGTTTACATAAACCCGGACGGGAGCGCGTGGGTCGCCGGGAACGGGACGTTCATCAGCGACTTGATAGCGCGCGCTGGGGCGGTCAACTCCCTAGCCAACTACTCCGGCTGGGCGAAAGTAACGCCCTCGCAAATTATCCTGGCACAGCCGCAGGTCATCGTCGTGGACTCGGGCGGCATGAACTACACTTACGTGATGGGGCTGGTGCAGAAGTACTACGGGAACACGCCGGCCGTCAAGGAGGATAGGGTCTACGTGATCTCGGGGCTGGCCACGGACATAACCAACCAGCCGTCGCTACTCTCAGTCTACGCGGTCGAGCTCTTCCACGACATAATCACGGGCAACGCTCCCCATTACGTAGACACTAGCTGGGTTCTCCACAACCTCCACGTCCAGCTGCCTATATTCAGCTCGTGATCGGGTTTCGGCGTTAAGTTCCTTCGCTTTTTCCCCGTTTACCAAGACCGGCTCTGGCTCTTCGCACGAAGACG
Organism: Thermoprotei archaeon; assembly: GCA_049973945.1. Taxonomy (GTDB): domain Archaea; phylum Thermoproteota; class Thermoprotei_A; order Sulfolobales; family Sulfolobaceae; genus Acd1. The sequence continues at coordinate 33,194 of JBMFJH010000013.1, read as the reverse complement.
TCAGAGAGCTAAGGCCCGCGCTCAGTCGAACGCGCTCACTTCCTCGATTACCCCACTGCTAACGGACTGTATCAACCTCTTGACTTCCTCTTCTAAACCCCTCTCCTTCTCTGTGAGCAGGGTGACGACCTCCCCAGGCCTCCCCATCCTTCCCGTCCTACCAGCCCTGTGGACGTAGGTCTTCAGGCTCTCGGGGGCGTCGAAGTTGATGACCTTATTCACGCTGGGCACGTCGATTCCCCTCGAGGCGACGTCAGTAGTTATCAGGACTCTTACCCTCCCCTTCCTGAACAGGTCTATGTTCCTGTTCCTGACCTTTTGCGGCAGGTCTCCCCTGAGCTCTACCGCGCCCTTCATTTGCCTCGCCAATCTCTTGACTCCTTCCCTCGTCTTGACGAAGACCACGACGCTGCCGTCGCTGTGCTCTATTTCCCTCCTCAGGGCCTGAACCTTGTCCTGCCAGCCCCTAACGTAGACGAACCTGTGCTTTACCTCGGCCAAGCCGTGGCTGACCCTAACTAGCTCGTACTCTGGCATGAACTTCTCTGCCAACTTTTCCACTTCCTTAGGGACTGTAGCGGAGAACATCCCAGTAATCTTCCTGTTCTCGGCGTTCGAAAGGATTAGCGACACGTCCTCGATGAAGCCCATGTCCAGCATGAGGTCGGCCTCGTCGACCACTACCACCTCGAAGGAGGAGAGATCCACTTCTCCCCTCTTCCAAAGATCTATCAGCCTGCCCGGGGTGGCAACAACCACGTTAGCCCCCTCTAGCTCCTCGATCTGGGGGTCGTAGGGCATCCCGCCGTAGATCTCGGCGACCTTAACGCCCTTGTACTTCCCAATTGCCCTTATGTGATCCGCAATTTGCCTCACGAGCTCCCTCGTGGGGGAGAGGACTAAAGCCCTCCTACCTAGCTCCACTATGGGGATACCGAAGGCCGCGGTCTTCCCGCTCCCCGTCTTCGCTTGGACTAACACGTTGTTACCTGAGAGCATGAGGGGGATAGTCTCCCTCTGGACGGGAGTCAGGTCTTTGAAGCCCATCTCCCTGATCGCCCTCTCGACTTCTTGGGACAACATGGGCTCCGCCGTCTCATTCGTAGCTAATAAGCCCGCGTGAAGAGACGGCAGAAACGGTGGGAAGTAGGGCTGTACGTCTCGCTCCAGCGCGTTCGACTGCTCGTAGGGTCTGCCCCGAAGCGTTAATACTCCCACGGAGAGGGTAGCCCGTGGTAGACGGCAAAGAGTACGAGAGGTGGATTAGTACAGCTAAGAGGACTTTGGAGAGCGCGGTCTCAGACCTCAACAACGGGTTCTACAACTGGGCCTGCTTCAAGGCCCAACAGGCGGCTGAGTTCGCGGTGAAGGCCTTACTTTACGGGTTAGGCAGACCCAAGGCAGGGCACTCCGTCTCCCTACTGCTCTCAGAAGTCAACGCCCCTCAAGACTTGGTGGAGAAGGCCAAGTACTTGGACAAGCTCTACGTGCCCACGAGGTATCCCGACGCGTGGAGCGACTTAACCCCAGACTACTACTACACGAGGGCCGAGGCTGAGCAGGCGATTAAATACGCACAAGACATCATAAACTACGTGGAAGAGGTTTGGAGAGGGCTCTCGAGGAGAGGGAGAAGCTGAGGAGGGAAGTCTTGAGGAAGGCGAAGGAATGGGCGTCGACGCTGAGGGGGAAGTACTCCGCCTTCCTCATAGGCTCTTATGCGAGGGGGGACTTCAACGCCTGGAGCGACGTAGACGTCCTTCTGGTCGGGGAGTTCGAGGGGAACCCCATAGAGAGGCTGTTGAGGCTCGACTACCCCCCGGGGTTCGAGGTCGTCCCCTTGACTAGGGAGGAACTGGAGCGGGCGCTGAAGACTGGAAACCCAGTGGTGGAGGACTTAAAGCGTAAGGCTATAGTCCTCAGGGACGACTTGGGGCTGTGCGAGGAGCTGAGCTGCTCGGAGGAGTGAGGCTCGAGTTCTCGACGGCTCCGCTCGCCGTCAATCTGCAGGGCGAGAGCTGAGGCCAGCTCAATTACTCCACGAAGTGCTCCTTCTCGTCCTCGTATATCTTCTTGATCTCCCCCTCTATCACGAAGTTCTTCTCGTAGAACTCGATGGCGTTCTTCTCGACCCAGTTGACCACCCTCTTGACGGCCCACTTCCCCAGGAGGGCCACGAATACCCCGAAGACCAGCAGGCCGAGGTAGACGGGCTTCTCCAGCGCGCTCCTCCTGAACTTCCTGAAGTATAGCCAGTGGGAGAGCTCGTTCTCGTAGGCCCTCCTGAACTTCTCCTCCCTCCTGACCAGGTAGATCCCCTTCGCGAGTCCCGTAGCCCCAGCCTCCCCGACCAACGCGAGCCAGTACTTGTCCATATAAGAAACTTGCAATCAGAGGAAATAAACTAATCTTGGGAACCGAGGGCCTTGGACGGGGTGTTCGCCGACAGGCGTCGGTTGAGAACGGTCGCGGTGAACCCAGAGGTCAGGACGTGCCCTCGGTAAGGCGTGGGTAGCGTCCGACCCGACGAGCCGGTCCGATGGCGCGAGCGGGTGCCCCGCGCTCATACAGACCGACCCTAGAGGGTCGTTTTCCCCTCGTCTGACGCCGCTTGGGATTCGCTTTATAAGCTTTTTCCGCGAGGTTCACTCCGTGAACTGGGGAGTAAAGGTGGAGGTGCTTGTCTACCTTTACCAGAAGAAGTCCGCCACCCCGGAGGAGATAGCCCAGGCCATCAGGAAGGACAGAGTGGAGGTGCTGGACGCCCTCTCGAGGCTCGAGCAGGAGGGCCTGGTCAGGTCTGAGAGGAAGGGGTTCTTTTCTAAGAAATTGGTCTACACGATAACGGCCACAGGCTTCATGAAGGGGAAGGAGCTGTTCGAGGAGCTCCAGAGGAAGGCCCAGGAGATAAACCAAAAGGCGGAGCAGGGAACCCTCACGAGGCACGACGTTGAGGGCATAGCCTCCGCGATCCCCTTGATGTTGGTCTTGGGCCTCCTCAGCGGCATAGCGCTGAGCTCGCTGATCACCATGGGGCTAGTGGCTTACGAGTTGGCCCAAGAGCTTGGAGGGCACCAGGAGGCTGTGCAGGAGACAAGCGCTGAGGACTACGGTTCGGAACAAGAGGACGAGCTTGAAGACTTCTCGGGCGACTTCATGGACTCGGACTTCTCCGACGACACATGAGGCCGCCAGGGCGATGCTTATCGTGTCCCTTACATGTTTTTGAAAGTCCTTGCACGCCCTGTAACTACTCCCCTCTTTGCTGAGGGAACCCAGCGGGTTTCTAAAGATAGAACTGCATAGCCCGCGTTCACCTGAGCCTCACCAACATTACTGCTACTACAACTGCTAGAACCGCGATCACTCCGAGCAACGCGACGTTGCCTCCGACGATTGAGGTGCTAGGGGTCACCGCCTCGGTCGAGGAAGCCGGAGAGGTCGCCGAACTGGAGGAAGTCTCAGACGTCGGAGGCGGAAGTTGCGTCGTCGACTCAGTCGTCGTTGGCGTTGATGCGGTTGCAGTCGACGTGGCGGTAGTTGTGGTCGAGGCGTTGCTCCCCGAAGTAGAGCTCGTGGGTTGGACTTGGACGATGAACGTCACGGAAGGCCTTCCTCCGTGGGTCAGAGTCAAATTGTGCGTGCCCGCCCTGTCGAGCGTGACCATAACTAAGTACACAGCTTGGGAGGTCTCGCCTACGCTTATCGAAGTGCCGTTCAGGAGAGCCGATACTAGCGAGTCGCTCGTGAACAACAAGGTGAGGGTACAACCCGCAGCGACGCTACCCACACGGTAAACGTAGGGGGAGACCTCGTGGTACTCCACCGGTTTGCCGTTGCAGTAGAGGGAAATGACGTGCAGTTTGAACGCTTTGGCGTTCTGGTGAGCCAACACCGAGACAGTACCCGACTCGTAATTCGCCACGTAAATGTAGCCGTTGGACGGGTTGTATAGCAGGGCGACAGGCCTTTCCCCGACCTGCACGTTCGCAATAACCTCGGTGCCGTTGATGACGGAGACCGAATCCGATCTATAGTTGGCGACGTAAACGTAGCCGTTGGAGGGGTTGTAGGCCAGCGCCCATGGTTCATAGCCTACCTGGACGGTTGCTATCACTCTGGTCCCGTTGATAACGGAGACCGAGTTAGATCCGAAGTTGGCGACGTAAACGTAGCCGTTTGAGGGGTTGTAAATCAGGGCCATTGGCCACTTACCCACCTGTACGTTAGCTACTACTTTCGTTCCGTCGATAACGGTGACCGTGCCGGAGTCGCTGTTGGACACATAGACGTAGCCGTTGGAGGGGTTGTAGGCTAAAGTGTGGAGCCCACGGCCCACTTTTATGGTCGCAACTACTTCGAGGCCTTTGATGACGGAGACGATATCGAGCCCATCGTAGGCCACGTAGACGTAGCCGTTGGAGGGGTTGTAAATCAAGGCGGTGGGTCGTTCACCTGCCCGTATTTCGGCTATTACTTTTGTTCCGTCAATCACAGACACCGTGCTGGATCCGCGGTTAACAACGTAGATGTAGCCGTTTGAGGGGTTGTAAGCTAGAGCGTGGGGCCCACGGCCCACGCTTATGTTGGCTATTACTTCGGTGCCGTTTATGACGGAGACTATATCAGACCAGTCGTAGCCTACGTAAACGTAGCCGTTGGAGGGGTTGTAGGCCAGCGCGACGGGACCTTCGCCGACCGGTACGCTCGCTACTACCTTCGTTCCGTCGATCACGGTGACCGTGCTGGAGTCGCGGTTAGCAACATAGACGTAGTCGTTTAAGGGGTTGTAGGCCATCGCGATGGGCCCGTAGTGTATAGTCACGTTAGCAATCACCTCAGTGCCGTTGATGACGGAGACGAAATCGAACCCGTCGTAGGCCACGTATATGTAGCCGTTGGAGGGGTTGTAGGCCAGAGAAATCGGTCGTTCGCCGACCTGTACGTTCGCAATCACCTTGGTGCCGTTGATGACGGAGACTGACTCAGACCCTTCGTTGGCCACGTAGACGTAACCCGTCGAAGGATCGTGAGCCAAGGCGACAGGCCACTTTCCCACTTGTACGTTAGCTATCACTCTGGTGCCGTTGATGACGGAGACCGAGTTGGAGTCGCTGTTGGCAACGTAGATGTAACCGTTTGAGGGGTTGTAAATCAGGGCGACCGGGGCCTGGCCCACGCTTATGTTGGCAATCACTCTGGTGCCTTCTATTACAAAGACCGCGTCTGTCTCTTCACTGGCCACGTAGATGTAGCCGTTTGAGGGGTTGTAAACTGAAGCGTGGGGCCCACGGCCCACGCTTATGTTGGCTATTACTTCGGTGCCGTTTATGACGGAGACTATATCAGACCAGTCGTAGCCTACGTAAACGTAGCCGTTGGAGGGGTTGTAAGCTAGCACATAAGGTCCGTAGTCCACGGCGACGTTGGCGATAACCTTGGTGCCACTAATCACAGAAACGAAGTCAGACCCCTCGTTAGCGACGTAGATGTAGCCGTTGGAGGGGTTGTAAGCTAGAGCGTGGGGGCCACGGCCTACGGTGACGTTTGCTACGACTTTAGTGCCTTTGACGACGTAGACCTTGTTGGACTCGCTGTCGACCACGTAGGTGTAACCGTTTGAGGGGTTGTATACGGCCGGCCCTGTCCCAGGTATGACGCCGACTAAGGTGTTGTTTTCTGGGTTCAAGAACACTCCCTTGCCGAAAAACGAGAACAGAATCATGTAACGCGTGGCGGGGTCGTAATACACGTCGCTGACTGTCACTGGTAGATTGACTTTGACGTTCCCTAACAGTGTGGTGCCGTTCCACAATATTATGGTGTAGCGGACGTAAATGGGGTCGCTTTCTTGAAGGCCCTGCGCCACAAGCTGTGGACCAGCTGAGACTGTCGACACGACGAATAATGAAATAACCAATATTGACAGAGCTCCGGCGCCGACTGTCAAACTATTCGTTTTTGTCCTCAATGTTAATCACGTTTGTGAGATGAGTATGGGGGTTAGTTAAAAACGTTTCAAGACAGGCCCTGACGCCACTGTCGTTTGATCCTGCTAATTTCCTTCGGCCTACAAGGCTTCTCTACAGCGAAGTGTAAAGCCTACTCTCGCAATCCGTTCAAAGGACTGACCAGGGAGTCGCACGCGGAGGAGAGCCTCGAAGAAGTACCAGTAATGACCCTCAGCCAGCTTAGTGATGGTGACGCTCATCAGGGACTCTGAGAAGTAGGGCGTCCAGAACACTCTCTGGGTTCAGGGACTATTTCTAGGGTTTCAAACTCACAGTAGGTTCTTCAAGTCCAGGCTCATCCTCTCCACTTCCATTTGCGCGAGGAGGTCTAGCACCTTCCTCATGTAGACCTTCAGGAAGTAGTAGACCCTGAACGACCTGAACTCGTTTTCGTCCCTCCTTATCGCCTCCAAATACGCTTCCGGGTCGTAGTGCTTCACCTTGTATACTTTACCGTCGACCTCTATCTCCTGGGGAACCTCCCTCTTGGAGACAATGAGCAACATGTCGCCGCTTATCCCCGCGAGGTGGACGTACCACTTCTCCACCTTCTCCAGGGCCTTGAGGACTATCTCCTTCTCCCTCTCTTCCATTGGACGACGACGGATTTCCGAAAATAAATCAATTAAATTAATCTACGGGACGAATGCTATCGCCTTAATAGAACTGGTAACCGCAGTTTATACAGAACCTCGTGTTGCCCAAGTCCTACCGCCGTAAGAAGGCTTAGGAGGAAGGTATAACTCGTTAAATGGTTCTCGCCCGATTCGTTATGTAAAGGCCTGGTGGACAGCTACCTATTTTCAAGGAGAGAGCTTCGCTGATAATGTTCAGCAGGTCACGGCTGAGTTCAACTCACGTAAAAAATCGGGCTCGTTCACGGTTATCTCTTCCACGACGACAACAACCTGACTATCACGAAGGTGGCAGTCACTATTACCAACAAGGCGAGCGAGGCCCCCCACGCGACGTCTATCCAGTTGCTGTACGCGCTGAAGGCGTAGGTGTAGATCAGCACTGGCACTCCGGTAACGGGGGAGTTCCAGTCGGTCAAGTACACGTTAGCTGTCGTAGATGTCACCACAATTATTGGGGCTGTCTCGCCTATGACCTTCGCGAACCCCAGTAGTAAACCGGTCAGGATCCCCTTCTTTCCTGCCGACACTATGACCCTGATCACTTGCCACTGCGTCAGTCCGAGCGCGTGGGCGGTCTCCTCGTAGAGCCTCCTCGGGATCCTCAGGGACTCGTTGATCTGGATGGTGGCGTAGGGCAACATTACGATCGCCAGCGCTATCGCCCCAGATATGGGCCCGAGGCCGAACTTGACCTTGTGGTCAAGGAGGCTGAACCCGACTACGAAAGTGGAGAAGACCACTATTCCCACTATGATCGTCGGGAACTCGACTATGAGCTCCAGGGCAGACCTGATCGCCTTGGCTATCGGGCTCTTCTCGTAGAACGCCAGGAACACCCCGGTCAGGAACGAGATCGGGCCGCTCATCAGTACTGCCAGGGCGACCATGTAGAGGGATCCCTCGAGGGCGGGCCCGATTCCTCCCAGGCCGTCCCCCGGGTTGGGCGGAGGGGCAACGAAGAACTGGGGGCCAACGGCAGCGATCACCCTCAGGCCGTTGTACACCACGTCCTTTATCAACGCCAAGACCGGGACTAGGTAGAGGCCGACGAAGAAGAGAACTAGCCCTACGGCGACGTAGTCCTTCCTTTTCATCGACCTGGTCGACCTGGTCATTCGTACCACCTCAGGAAGAGCCTGGAAAGGGCTATGAACGCCAGGCCTATAATCACCAGGAAGAGCCCTAAGGCGAACAGCGCGTAGTACTGCAGGCCGAAGGCCGTGCCGAACTGGTTGACTATCAATGAGGAAATCGTGTAGCCGGGGGCCAGTAGGCTCGGGGTTATGTTTAGCACGTTGCCGACCGTCAGGCTGACGGCCACGGTCTCTCCAACTCCCCTACCGAAGGCGAGGGCATAGGCGCCGAGGAAGGCCCTCTTCACGTAGCCCAGCTTGATCCTGAATAGCTCCCACCTGCTCAGCCCGAGGGCGTAAACTGCCTCCTCCAAAGACTTGGGCACCTGGGCGTAGGTTTCCCTTATTATGGAGGTGGCGAACGGCGTTATCATGAGGGATAGCACTATGGAAGCCAGCAGGAAGCTGGGACCCCCTGCGGGGCTCGTGGAGAACAGTGGGATGAAGGAGAGGTTGTCATACAGAAAAGTAAACAGCGTCTGGGACAAGAAGGGCCCCAGCACATAGAGGCCCCAGAAGCCGTAAACTACGGTGGGGAAAGAGGCGAGTAAGTCCGTCAGGTTGACGAACACTTCCCTGAGCCTGGGGGGTGCTATGTCGTTGACGAAAATCGCCATCGCTATAGAGACTGGTATGGAGAAGACCAGGGCTAGAGTCCCAACTACGAGAGTGCCGTATATCGCCCCCAAACCCCCGTACCTATCGTTGTTGGGGTCCCAGACGTTAGTAGTGTAAATTGAGAGCCCGATCTTCTCGAAGGCTGGGTAAGCGTTATACGCAACGGTTCCGACGACGAAAAAGAAGGTCCCGAATACGAGCAAAGAGGGGATCAGGAGGACGTAAAAAGTGACGTTTCCTTTCGTCTTTAACCTCAGGCCCAAATCAGCTCCCTCCGAGGAGCTCGTATACTGGCTGGCCGTTATACTTTATCATTTTAAGGCTCTCGAGTACGTACTGCTGTATGTTCTGTGGCAGAGGCAAGTAGCCGGTTGGCAACTCTTTTTGGCCGGTAGTGGCGATGTGCTTCAGGAACAGGTAAATCGCTATGGCCTTGGCCTTGTCGTCGTAGTTGGTCTTGATAACCAGCCACGAGAACGAGACTATCGGGTAAGCGTTGTCGGCTTTCGCGTTGAAGAACAGCCCTAAGTACTTGGAGAGGTCCTGGTTAGCAGGGGGTAGCGCGGACAGGTTCACATTGGCCACCGCGTTCCCTAGCGATTGAGCACTAGGTTGAACGAATTGGCCCGTGGACGGGTTCTGGACTGCGGCGGAGGCCAGGTTGTTCGCGATGGCGTACTGCACTTCTACATAACCTATGGAGTACTGGTTCTGCTTCACGTAAGCGGTGACGCCTTCATTACCCTTACCCCCGAGGCCGTTGCCCAGCTGGTCGACAGGCCAGTTGACGGTGTAGCCGTAACCTATCCCGCTGTCCCTCCAGACCTGGCTCGAGACGTACAACCAGTATGTGAATATAAAGGTAGTGCCGCTACCGTCGCTCCTGTGGACGGCTATGATCTTCTGGTGCGGGAGCTTGAAGTACGGGTTGAGCTTCTGGATGGCGGGGTCGTCCCAGTACTGTATCTTACCGGAGTAGATCCCAGCGATGACGTCAGCGGTCAAGTTCAGCACTCCGTTGAACCCTGGTAGGTTGTAGATGATGGCCTCGCCGCCCACGAGGTCGGGAATTGTGATGACCTCGCCGTACTTCTGAACCATTTGCTGGTACAGGTCGCTCGGAGGAGGCGCGTCGGTAGCTCCTATGTCGTAACTTCCCCTGAGGAAGCCGTTAACCCCGGCCCCGCTACCGACTGAGCTGTAGGTCACTTGGATCTGCGGGTACTTGGACTGGAAGCTGTTTACCCAGACCTGCATCGCCGGGTTGACGAAGGTCGAACCTCCAGCTGTGATGCTCGCTGAGGGGATCTGAACGGGCGGCTGGGTCGTTGTAGTAGTGGGCGGCTGCGAGGTCGTGCTCTCGGTGGGCTTGCTAGACGAACCCTGACCTCCAGAAAAAGCCATATAGTAAGCAACTGCTCCAATAACAACTATAGCCAGAACTACGCCTACTATAACATACGTCGAAACCGCCTTCATCTTTAGGTCAGCCTCTACGGATGCTACAAGAATTATATAAGTTACCTCTGTAGTTTATGTAGTACTATTTAGACATATATAATTTATATAGAATTCGCTAATATACACCGCTTCTCTCATGAACTCGTGTCGAGCGAGAGGCCGGTCTTCACGATCGAGCGCCTCAACCTCTACTTAGGTGGCAACAGGATACTCAAGGACGTCTCGCTGGAGATACCAAGGAACGTGGTTTTCGGCCTGATGGGCCCATCGGGGTCGGGCAAGTCCTCGTTACTGAGGGTGTTGAACAGGCTTTGGGAGCTACACGACCACGCGAGAGTTGAGGGAACGGTCATATACGAGGGAAAAGACCTCTTCTCCTACGACCCGATAGAGCTGAGGAGGGAGGTAGGAATGGTATTTCAGCAGCCCAACCCCTTCCCGCACATGAGCATATACGACAACATAGCCTTTCCCATGAGGGCCCACGGAATTAAGGACAAGAAGGTGATTAACGAGACCGTAGAGGATGTCCTGAAGAAAGTTGGTCTGTGGGACGAGCTCAAGGACAGGCTCCGCTCACCCGCTTCCCAGCTCTCTGGCGGGCAACAGCAGAGGTTGACCATAGCGAGGGCGCTGGCCCTAAAGCCCAAGGTGTTGCTGATGGACGAGCCAACCTCAATGATTGACGTTGTCAACGCCCAGAAGATCGAGGGCCTGATCACCGAGCTGAAGAAGGAGCTGACCATAGTGATAGTATCTCACAACCCCCACCAGGCGGCGAGGGTCACGGACTACGTGGCCTTCCTCTACTCAGGGCAGCTGATCGAGTGGGGGCCCACAAAGGAGATCTTCACGACCCCGAAGAACGAGCTCACGGAGAGGTACGTGGTAGGGAGGTTGGCCTGATATGGTCAGGCTAATAGACCTGGGCCTCGAGAGGCTCCACTCCGCTCTGAACCAGATGTTCGAGCTATCGAGCAAGGTCATGGACGTCCTAGTGGAGAGGGGGCCGGATGCGGTAAACGAAATAGAGTCGATCTCTACTAAATTAAGGGAGCTGAAGGAGGAAGTCCACGACATCGCGATCGAGATAATCGTAAGGTACCAGCCTTTGGCCTCCGACCTGCGAGACTTGAAGTCGGCTTTGGAGATATCCTACGGCCTCTACAGGATATCCAGGTACGTCCTCGACACCGCGAGGGTCTTCGCCGACTCCGGCCTTAACTACGGGCAGTGTTTCAAGGAACCGGTTAAAGACGTGACGATGAAGGTCAGGGAGATGTTGTCCCTGACTTTCAAGGCTTTCAAGGAGAGGGACGCCATAGCCGCGAGCAAAGTTATAGGCATGGACGAGGAAATCGACGCCGCATTCAGGCAGTTCTTCGCCAAAGCGATCAAGTGCGCGGATCCGTGCGACGCCGCAGACCTCATGGTGATGAAGTACTTAGAGAGGTTAGCTGATCACTGCGTTTACATCGCTGAGGACTTGCTGTTCGCATTAGGGAAGACGAGGAAATAACGCCTGATGAGCCCATACCCAAGTCAGGGGCCGTCCCGAAGCGATGGTGGACTTGCCCCGTCCTAAACGGTAAACGACGCCCCGAGATCCTTAGTCCCGAGTTATGGCCTCACCGCTTGAAGGAGCCCTTTGCGAACCAGTACGGCAATCGAGTGCCGTATCGCGGATCACGTTAAACCTTATAACCGATCGTCAATTACACTCGCGCATGGCTGGGGCCCCCCTCGACGTGACCCTCGTTCTGCTCGAGGTGTCCCTTATCATATTCTTGGCAGAGCTCGTTAGGACGGGGCTATCAAAGTTCCTGATCCCTGCCCTGGTGGGAGAGGTCTTGGTGGGATTCCTTCTCGGACCCCATTCGCTCGGAGGGATGATAAACGAGCTCCTCGGCGTACCGCTCTTCACGGTGAACGAGTACCTGCTGTTCCTCTCGGAGCTCGCCGTGATCCTCCTGGTCTTCGCCGCGGGACTCGAGCACGGGGTAGCTCCGCTAAAGGAGGCCGGAATATACGGCTATATGGCGGCGGTTTCTGGCGCATTGTTCCCGGCGCTTGTCGCTTTCCTAGTCTACTCTCCGATTCTAGGCTACGGGACGGCGCTTATTATGGGCACAGCGTTGGGGGCGACGAGCTTGGCCGCGGTCTCCAGCGTCATCGTGGAGAGGAAGTTGAAGGGGAGGCCGGTGGATTTCCTGATGACCTCCGCGGCGGTGGACGACGTGGTTGACTTGATCCTCCTGTCGGTAGTCTTGGCCTTTATCGGCGCTCAAACGGCTTTCAATCCCTTGACTGCGACGCAAATAGTGCTATATTACGTCGTCGCGTGGCTCGTGATCTTCCTCGCCTCGATTTACATCATCCCGAGGTTGGCCAACAGGGTGGGGGATTGGCTCATAGATGAGTTCTTCTTCGTCGTGCTCTTCGGACTCGTCGCTATCATGGTGATACTGGGGTTCTCGCCGGTAATAGCCGCGTTCATTGCGGGTGTAGCCCTAGCAGAGAGCATCAAGAGGGAGAAGGTGGCCCACATAAGCGATGTCTTGCTGGCGGTGTTCGGCTCCCTGTTCTTCGTCAGCGTAGGGATGCAGATAAACCCGACCTCCTTCTTCAACTTGGAGGCCATCTACCTCACCCTCGAACTGACAGCGATAGCGTTCGTCTTTAAGATGCTGGGAATTCTGCCATTCGCTTACTTGAGCCTAAGGGACTTCAAGTCAAGCCTCGCCGTCTCAGTGGGGATGACCCCGAGGGGCGAGGTGGGTTTAGTCGTGGCCTACATCGGTAAGTCGTTGGGAGTGCTGAGCGATGCCGAGTTATTAGCGATCGTCCTCATGGCCGTCCTCACGACTTTGATCGGCGCCACTCTCTTCTCAAGGTTGGCGAGGTGGATGACGGGCCCTAACAACTCAGATACGCTTTGAGACCCGGCGAAAGCTATAACGTTGAAGTACACCATGTTTAGTCATAAGGAGGAAATACGTCTTAATATCCCGCCAGGACGCTCGCTCCCCATGTCGGTGTGGCTCGTTATGAGGATCTTTAGAGGATCGAACTAAGTCCCGTTTTGGTGCACCGTAGTTAAACACTATTGAGGGAGGCAGACCCCTCCCCCCGTTCGAGCTTCCGTCGACGACAACTCGCCGGTATACCACGAGACGTCAATAAGGTGAGCGGAGAAACGACGCGAGGGGCTTCTCAGACAGCTCGCTAGTAATCAGTCACTCCAGCACAATAAGGGCCTTGTCGACGTATTCCCTAACGCTCGTCTGGTACGAGTAGGCGTTTAGGAACGTCACGCCCCGCGTTTCCACCTTCGACGAAACCGAGCCGTCGTGAAGGTGTCCGTAGACGTGCAGCCTGTCCGAGTAGTTGCCGTTGAAAACGACGTCCGACATGTCCTGCCCGTTGTAGGCGTTGAAGAAATCGTGCAACTCGGGCTTCACCAGTTCCTTCAGCGGGGCGTGATGGGTCACGACTATGGCCTTCCTGTTGGCCCTCAGGTTCATCCTGATCTTCTCCTTGTTCTCCCTCGCAAACCCCTTGGAGTCGACGTTCTTCACGTAGACGCAGTCGTTGTGCCACTTCCTCCCGACGCAATCGCACCGGTTCGATAAGTTCAGGCAATACTTCGCGATGTGCGAAACGCTACAGCCGTAAGGGTTACAGTTCTCATAGTCGAAATCGGTGTAGCCAGGAGCGAAGGAGTAGTCGTACCACCCTACGTTCCCCACCACGTCGTACTCGCCTAGCTCCGTCCTGCCCATCACGTCGAGGAGCTCGACGCCGTACTTCTCAGCTAGTTTACCCCACTTCTCTATCTTGGCGAGGCTGTCACCCTCCTCTTTAGAAGCCCAGAGGTCGTGGTTCCCGAGGACGGCCACGACTCTCACGTTAGTCTGCCTAAGCTTATTGAAGAGCCTCTCCGCCTCACCTAGCCACCCGTGCTCCGTCAGGTCTCCGGAGACTATGAGCGCGTCTGGCTTCGTTATCTTGATCCCCTGCATCACCACCCAAAGGCGCTCCGACGGTACGTGAATGTCTGTGGCTATCAGCACTTTGACCAAGCTCGCTCGAAACGGGTTTACGCCTTTCTTGTATATATTACTCACGTGGAGCTTCCAACAACTAATGTTGGAGGTTCGCGGAGTTTTACCCTTTGATTTCTAACGGCGCGTCGCTAGTATTTCAGGAAACCCCCTTTTTGTCCTCAGTCCCAGCCGATTCAGGCAATAAAGGAGAGATATGCCGTCGATTTCCCTTAAGTTAAGGTAGAGTGCGTTCTCTCCTTCATCCGCCAGTCACTTCTAATTCGTGACAATAACGCCTTGTTTAACACGTCCCCTAAAGCCCTTCTATAGCACTCCTCTACGGCCTTCGTCGGATCGCCCTCGACTTTGAGGTCTTAACCGTACTTCTAGAGGACTTCCCTCAGGCAGTCTTCACAAATAGAGAAGTCGGGCGGGATTTCGCTCCTCTCCTTCAACCTCCTCTCGCTTGGCAGAATCGAGAACCCCGAGAAGTTCAATGGCTCTACAGCTTCCACCACGACCTTGTCTATCCTGCTGACCCTCGGGGCCCTGGCGTAAAGGTCGTGAAGAAAGGAGTAGAGTAGGCCCTCCTCGCCCTCTACCAGGATCTCGACCTCGCTCCCTCCCCTGTTCCTAACGAAGCCCGCCAAACCTTTCAACGTAGCAAGCCTGTAAACGAAAGGCCTGAAGCCCACACCCTGCACTAATCCAGTCAAGAGAACCCTAAAGGCCCTCCTCAATCCCTGTTCCCCTCGCTGTTTGATTACTCATAGAACGTACGATCTCTGAAAAACGTAATTACGTTATCGATACGAGAAACGCTTCCCATTGGAAAAAGCCTTACACGGGTCGAGGTGCGCTCCTGATATGGTGCGGACTACGTGAGAAGGGCTTTTTTCCCTTTGGAAGGCCTCTCGTAGCACGTGTGGAAAAGCTCTATCTCCGCGAATCGCCTCGAAACGCCTTGAGACGCGCGGGATCGCGTCTGAAACGGGACGCCTTCAGGCTAGTCAATCGGCGATGTACCTGGTTAGCTGCGTGGTGCCTTATTATCGTATTTTTCAAGAACTTAAAAATTAAATTGTGTTACTTTTAGTACTTAATATTTGCCTGAAAAATATAATTTTTAAAAAATATATATGAAAATAAAAAAAATTAAAAGAAAAAGTAAAACTAATCTAATTTGGCATGTTTATCATGTTAATTAATATCTTAGACGAAAACTTCTATGCAATACTGTTAAATAGTTCTAAGCGGTCATATTTAACATTGTTTAAATCAAAGCCGGTTAGTGCGTAATAATTACCTAATTTGCATTTACAAAGCTCATTAGGTTTATAATTTAACATCACAATTTCGTCTATCCTTAAAAACCATGTAGATATAATCTTACTTCGCTTATGAACGGGGGCGAACCGCGACCGAGTTTGAGGCTAACGAGAAGGGACTTCCTCAAGCTCTCGGCAATAACTGGGGCCGCGGTGGCCGCATCCCTCGCCGTGACTAAGGACTTCGGCTTCGACATCTTCGCGGCTCAAACGAACTACGAACAGCTACCCCCAGGCTGGCAGTACAGTTACGTACCGAGCACGTGCGGCATCTGTTCGTCAATCTGCGACATCCTGGTGACCGTGGAACAGAACGGAACCTACATAAGGGGGAGGGAAATCGACGGGAACCCCCTGTCCACGTTGAATCACGGTAAGCTGTGCGCGAGGGGAAGGAGCGGGTTACAGATAACTTATAACAAGGATAGGATAAAGAAGCCGCTAATCAGGACGGGCCCCAAGGGGACCTGGGCCTTCAGGGAGGCGGAGTGGCCCGAAGCGATTCAATACATTATGCAGAAGCTCCAGGAGCTGAACGTTAAGCCGTGGGAAATGATGCTCATGGGGGGTGCTATCCCCTGTGCCAATTACAGGCCCGAGTTCATACCCTTCAATTTCGCCTCACAAATACCGACCATGGTCGGCTCGCCTATGCAACCCTGCCTCTTCGGGGAGCACATGGGCATGAATATAACTATCGGCACTTTCGACATACACGGGGACGAGCTGGCTGACGACTTCGAGAACTCCTCTCTTATTGTGATCTGGGGAAACAACGGTAATCCCACCGGCGTCTTCGTCAACAAGGGCTCCAGGTTCGGCAAGGGCCTAGCTAAGGGGGCTTACGTTGTCGTGCTGGACCCGAGGCAGAGCGAGTCCGCCTCCAAGGCCGACCTGTGGATACCCGTCAAGCCGGGTAGCGACCTGGCTGTAGCCATGGGCCTGATCAAATACTTGATCGAGAACGGCTACTACGACGACTACTTCGTCAGGTACCACACGAACGCGCCGTTCCTTGTGTACCAGGAGAACGGCTACTACGTGCCCTACGCTTCTTACCACTCTGATGGAACGGTCAAGGGCTTCTACGTATACGACGAGATAACGAACCAGATCGTGGAGGTTCCACCGTTCAGCCACACGAACGCCTACTCCACGTCCGGGCAGAGGATAGTACCGGCATTGAGGGTCAGCAACCTCTCGACGCCCGACGGGAAGCAGTTAGTAACGGTCTTCCAGGCCCTCGAGCAGATAGTCTCGCATTTCACAATAGATTACGTCGCCCAGATCGCGGACGTCGACAAGTCCCTGCTCGAGGAGTTCTACTTCAGGGTAGGAACAATGAGACCTATAGACATCGCCTCGGGACAGAAGGGACAGCAGGGTAACTACACCACGATGTGGAGGAAGGCCATCGGGATCATTATGGCTTTGACAGGGAACATTGACGTGAAGGGAGGGTGGATCTACTCTGGGGGCCACAGAGAGGGCGCGATATTGTTGTACGAAACTTACAAGAACATGGTCAGCTCGGGCCAGGTTAAGCCGGGTATAGTCATACAGAGGCCCGAAGTCCTAATGTCCATTCCTACCCTGAAGCTCCCCGGCCAGATGATGCAGTACTTCGCGACCGTCTTCGCCTTCTGCAACCCCAAGTTCTGGAACCACGGTTACCCCGCGGTTTGGTGCGCGTATAATCAGAACCTGACCTCGCAGGGACTGAAGCCAGCTGCCGCTTTCTCCCTCTTCCCGGACACCGGCGTCTACGAAGCATATAAAGGGCAGCTCACTTGGAACGGGAGCCCGTACAAGATCAAGGCCATCTTGACCTGCTGCGTAAACCCTGCAAAGGACTTTCAAGAGGACGAATGGAGGGAAGTCCTTTCGAACTCCTTCGTCGTCATGGTAGACGTCTTCCCCACGGACACGGCCCTTTACGCAGACGTCATACTCCCTGACGCGAGCTATCCTGAGAGGGAGGATCCGATTACGGAAAGGGGCGCCACACCCGACTCGGGTTATAGGAAGAGGTTCCAGGCAGTACCTAGGGTCTACCCGTACAGCGTCCCGAACCTGGACATACTCGCGATTCTCGCCTACGAGATGGGCTTCCTAGACAAATACGCCGCGTGGATCGCGAACGTGCTCGGCATGCCGGCAGATCAGTTCGCGCAGATCTTGAAAGAAGAGGTCGCAAAGAACGCGCAGTACTTGATGAAAAACGGCACGTACCCGAGGGTCGGAGGGGCTGTGACGAAGGCTATGGACGCGATACTGTCCCAGCAGGTGGCCGAGGAGTTGGGCGTGACCCCGGACGAAGTCATGAACCAGCTGAAGAAGAACGGAGTCATAACGACAAAGACTTACGATGACTTCGTGAAGGAAGGCAAGAGAATACCCTGGGACACAGCCGCTGGGACTCCTACCGGGAGGATTGAAATCTACTCGATGATACTCTACTATTATGTAATACAGAACTTCGGCTACGACCCGACGTGGGATCCAATACTGGCCTACGTGCCCCCATTGTGGAACGGCGGCTACGCCGTGACCCCCGGCAAGTTCGTGGAGCCCCCAGCGCCCTACAACGACCCGACCTTCAAGCCTACGCCGCCCGAGTTCTTCTACATAGAGTTCAAGGTTCCCATGATCGCTTACACTTACACCGCTAACGTCCCGATATTGGAAGCGATAAGCTCCAACAGCTACCACGCACACATCTACCAAAGAGCGTGGATAAACAAGTCCGTGGCCAAGCAGTTGGGAATCAACGAGGGCGACTGGATAGTGATAGAGAGCAAGCTTAACGGAGCCAAACTGGTAATGAGGGCCCACTTGACCGAATGGATCAGGCCAGACACCATAGGTGTGCCGGAGCCTTGGGGACAGGCGAGTCCAGGGCTCAGCTACGCCACGAGAGCTTTGAAGAACTTCGGGAACAGGGCAGTGACCACCTTATGGCCGAAGAGCTACGACCCGCTCACGGGACACAGGATGGTGCAACAGTTCACCGTTACCGTGAGGAAGGCGACGCAGGACGAGGTCAGCCAGTACACCCAGACCGCCCCGGCACAGACCCCCGACACGCTTCCCGCTAACTCAAACGTCCAACCCGACTTCTCTGTACCCTCTAATTCCACGTCCGTAGGTGGTTCGTGAGGAGGTGACGGGTATGTCCGTTACCCAAAACTCCCAGACTTCCCCCTTCCAGGCTTTCGGGAACACTAAGCCGTGTAGCAAGTGGGGCTTCGTAGTCAAGGTAGACCAGTGCCTGGGCTGTATGGCGTGCACCGCGGCATGCGCGATAGAGAACCAGACGCCGTTCTGGAAGCAGCTATGGAGAACCCACGTGGAGGACCTCGAGGTCGGGTTCTTCCCGGACACACAGAGGATGTTCGTGCCGAGGCTGTGCATGCAGTGCGAGCACCCGCCGTGCTACTACGTGTGCCCCACTGGGGCTACGCAAATCGTAGACGGAGGGATAGTCGTGGTGGACGAGTATAAGTGCCTGGGATGCCTCTACTGCATCGAGGCCTGCCCGTTCGGGGCGAGGTACTTCTACACTTACGAGGACATACAGAAGGCCAAGGAGTACTACGGTGAGGGCTTAATCCACGTGGTCCCGCACGTCGATAAGTGCACCTTCTGTTACGGGACTGCCCCAGAAGGCACGTACACGCCAGCCTGCGTGAGGACTTGTGTGGGCGGAGCGAGAGTCTTCGGCTGTCTCGACGACCCGAAGAGTGAGGTGTCCATACTGGTCAACACGGGTCAAGCAATAGTCTTGAACCCGCAACTAAACGTCCAGCCCAAGGTATTTTACGTGTTTAACAAAGCCCCTAACGCCCCGGGAGGTGGTAGCCAATGAATGCCAGGAAGATCGCCCTAATCGCCTGGACTATTGTCTTCATCCTCATAGGCGGAGGGCTAATGCTATACGGAATGAGCTTCGACCCGTTCAACTGGTTCCAGGGCTTCGTCACCTTCACCGAACCCAACGACGAGCCCATACCGTGGGGGCTCCTGGTAATAGGATACGTGTTCTTCGGCGTTATGGGTGCAGGAATAAGCACCTACAACTCGCTGTACGAGCTGTTTAACCTCAACCACAAGGAGAACAACCCCTTCGACAAGATCAAGTTAAGGAACGAGTGGCTGGCCCTAGCTGTTATCATACCCGGTATCATAATGGTCTTCGCCTCCGCTTTCAAGCCCGCTGCAGCAGTTTACATTTACCTGAGCTTCAGGGACACGTCGAGGATAGCCTGGAACGGAGTCCTGTACGTCCTGGTGGGAATAGCTATTATACTAGAGATTGTGGCCATGATTCTGGAGAAGTCCGGGAAGGAGAACTCCCTAGTGAGGTTGGCACGCTCTCTGATGCCGGCGATCCTGTTCTACGCCATCGCTACGGAGCTGATACTGGACGCCAACCTCGGTGCCGTGTTCGGCTACCTGTCTACCTGGGTCATCGAGTTCGGCGCTTTAATTCCAATACTCTTCGTGGCCGGCTCCCTCTATTCGGGAATCGCCGCGATATCGATACTTACGGCGCTCTACTCATGGCTATCCAAGCCCCACGTGCCGGCCGGAAGCGGGGCAGACCCCAATAACGACAAGAAGGTAATCAGAACCCTTGCCAGGGACGGCCTGCTCGTCACGATAGCTGTAGGATTCATGATAATGTGGTGGATGTGGATAGCCTCTACCAACCCAGAAACCTATCCTTGGGCTAACCTTATGCTGTACGGGAACTGGAGCGCTGTATTCCTCGGCGGGGTAGTCCTGGCAGGGGTAGTCCTCCCAGCGTTCCTATACTACGCTTCCTACAGGACGGGCAACAAAGGCCTGCTGTTCGTCTCCTCAATATTGGCGATAGTGGGCTGGTTCTCGCTAGTCCTCATAGTAGACGTAGTTCCGCAGGCGATATCTTGGTACTACAGCGTCTCCCCGGTAAGCCCGCCGGGATCGACCTGGGTCTACGAGCTCAGGAGCGACTTCAACGGGGTGCAACAGTACTCATTGCTCCCGTTCTCGGTCTCGCCCTACGCCTTCGTTTGGTTCCTAGGAAGCACCCTCTTCTTCCTGGGCGTTTACACGCTAGGAGTGCTACTGCTCCCCTTAGAGGAAGAGGAGAAGCCGAAACGCCTGCTTATATTCAAGTAACGAAGGGTTTAAGTTATGTCAACCGGTTTTTTCTCCTCCCCGCTCGTCAAGCTTAAAGTAGACGTCGTCAGACACTCCTGTGTTCATAACCCCGGCGACGGGGTAAACACCTGTGACCCAAACGAGTTGGCTAATGCGCTGAAGGGGCTTAAGGCTGTAGTCCTCGTGGGCAAATACGACGAACAGCACGTTAAGCTCTACAGGGAAGCCGCCCTCAGGGCTGGCCTTAACCCCCTGCTCGTCAGGGTAGTCGACAGTTCATGGGGAGAGGAAGCTGTAGAGCTAAACAAGAGGGTCCTGGAGAACGCGTGGACGGCCGACCTGGCCCCTAAGGAAGAGATGGCCCTCCCTGTAACCAGAAGGGAGCTCCTGAAAGGTGAGGTAAAGAAGGTCGTCGATAGGCTCGACAGGCCAGTTTGGATCGCCGACATGTGCAGGTTATACAGGGCGTGCACGCTGTGCCAGGAGTCCTGCCCTTACGGGGCCGTAAGTGTAGACAAAGCCAGGGGCGTCTCCATAGACTACGCCAAGTGCACCTCCTGCGGCCTCTGCGTTTCGGCGTGCCCGCTGAGCGCCATCCAGTTCCCCTCCTTCTCACAGAACGCGGTCTTTGAGCTCGGGAAGGTCAAGGGTAAGAAGGTAATATCCTGCTATAAGGACGAGGGGAACTCGATTAAGCTACCCTGCATTGCAGGCCTCTCTCCCGTCGACCTGGTCATCCTGAGGGCCTCCGGAGAGGTGGAGCTGAGGTGCCCAGGTTGCGAGCTCTCGAAGAACCTCAAGGATCTTGAGTCTATAGCTAAGGAACTGAACGAGGTTGTTGGAGGGTTCTCCTTCGTCTCGCCCGAAGCGAAGGTGGAGCCCAAGGAGGCGAAGGAAATCTCGGTCAAGCCGTACAGGTTTCTGGCCAACAAGGCCGAAGCTAGGAAGTTAGTCCTTGAGAGCCTAGGCCATCCCCTGCCTGGGCTGGTGTACGACGTTGTTGTGGATCCAGAAGCGTGTACGATGTGCGAGAGTTGCGCCAAGTGGTGCCCGACGAACGCCCTCCGCATCGAGTATTCGAAGGACTCTACCAGACTGTTGTTCGACCCCAACAAATGCATAGGGTGCAAAGTCTGCGTCAACGTTTGCCCCGAGGGTTCGTCCTGCGGAACTCAGGGAGTCAAGGCCATCCAGGTGTTGAGGCCTGTGAGTCCCTCCTTAGGCGTTAAGGAGCTCGCGAGGGACGAGCTGGTCAGGTGCAGGGTCTGCGGAGCGGTCGTCGGCTCCAGGAAGAGCCTTAACCTAGTCAAGAAGATCATGAGACAGAAGGGCCAAGAAATAGAGGACGAGTGGCTGGAGAGGTGCCCGACCCACAGGGCGGAGTACGCCTACGCGAAGTTCTTCGGGACGCAGGTCAAATTCAGGCCGAGGAGGAATCCGAATGAGGTGGGAGGAGTTTAAGCTTTTCAGCTACTTATTCATGGGGGTAAGGTACAAGGACAAGGCAAAGGGCTTGCTCGAGAAGGTTAAGGACAGGAAATACTACCCCACGGTGGCGGAAATACTTCAGATTCTAGAGAACGAGAATAGGGACGCGCTTGCGACGGAGTTCACCAGGTGCCTGATAAACGACTACGGCGGCCTGAAGTGCCCGCCCTACGAGTCCTGGTACAGGGAGGGAACGATATACGGCAGAGTAGTGGCAGACCTCCTTAGGCTCTACGCGCAGTACGGCCTTAACCCGGAAAGGGAGATGCCCGACCACATCGCCACGGAGCTCGAGTTCGTCGCATTCCTCCTCTTCGCCGGACAAAACGAGGTAGCAGAGGAATTCCTCGCGAGGCACCTCCTCGTTTGGGCGCCCAAGCTCGCTGAGGACATCATGGCGAACAACTACGGGAAGTACACTTTCCTCCTCGGCAAGGCCCTGAAGGAGTTCGTCGAGGAGGTAAGCGAGGAGCTCTCAAATCGCCAGGAGAACTCCCAATAGAAGCTCAACCCATTTCGAGAGGGGTTTTACATGAATGTCAAGGTCTAGTCCGCGACATTCAGGGTTCGAGCTCCTCCTTAAGGGTGAGAACTCAAGCAGTTCTGAGAAAGGCCGAGATTAGCCGTTATGGCGTGTCGGCTATCAATGCCGTTAAAGAAGCGACTAAGGGAAGACCTAGAGGCTCATCAAAGGGATTTAAGCCTCTTCGCGAACTCTTTAAAGGGCATCGCACCGCCCCTCTCCAGCAGGTCCCTGTCGTTGGAGACCAACGTCAAGCCATTGCTGACCGACGCGAAGACGTAGGACGCATCGTAGTACGTTAGGCCCTTTTCAACCGCGACCCTCATCACTTCCCGCATCGGCAAATCCCTTATTACGTTGAACTTCCTGAGTAACGCGTGGAAGAGCTCGGCCAGCCTGCAGGGGTCTCTGATTTTACCGTGGATGTGGTGATCTTTCCATATCGCGTTGCCCACCTCGTATAAGGTGAGGTCTAGGACGTAAACCTTGCTCATGTCAACCTTATCGATGTAATCCAACAGGGGGTATACCGCTGAGGCGTCAAACAGATAACCCTCAGCCTTCACCTCTCGTCCCTGCCCCTCCTTATAACTTCGGCCCACTCCTCCTCGCTTACGCCCTTCATCAGCTCCTTTATGTCCTTGGCCAACTCCCTCAACTCCTCCCTTTCCTTCTCCTCTATGGCCCTCTCCAAGGCCTTCTCGACGACTTCCCTAACGTTTATCCCCAGCTCCTCGGCCCTCTGCTTAAGCCCCCTCTTGACCCTTACGCTTATTACGTCTGACACACTAATGTATACGCAGAATTGGTATATATTAGCACACTCTCCCTCTTTCATCGCGACGCTGTCCCGAGACGGCCCCTGTCCCTAAAGCCGTGGGGCATTTCGGTCAGGGATCCCGAGGTTGACAGGAAGGTCGAGGAGCTCCTTTACGTCATGGCCGAGCTCAGGGAGTTCTGCTCTGGGGTCTACAAGAAGGTCGAGGAGGACTTCGTGACCTACGGCCTCTTAGAAGGACAGGAGTACAACGCGGATTACGAGGAGATGGACTACTGGGCAGACAGGAGGTTCGTCCCTCCGGCCCTGATCAGGGGAGGCGAGCTAACGGAGACCAGGCCCTCGAGGATCCTCCTCGGCGTCAGGGAGATACCAGGAGGGAACTACGAGCCCCGGCAGAAGGAGTTCGAGACGGACGAGCGGGTAACCCGCTCAGCGAGTTCCGCCCCTGGAACAAGAAGGCCAAGGTGAAGTTCGCCTCGAGGGACTTCCTGCCCATAATAGAGTAGCAGGGAGGGTGGAAGCCCGCTACTGGAGACCTGGCGAGGCTGTACTCCCTCAGGCTGAGGAGGGGCAAAGTGGAGGCCCTGGGCTACAGGTGGGAGCCGGGGGGAACGACGTGATCGAGAGGACGTTCGCGAGGGTAATCACCGTCGCCCTCCTCAAGGAGTACGTGTTGAACCTCGAAGTCCCGCAGGGGAGCACGGAGCCTTTGCCTAGAAGGAGGAAGTACAGGCTGGCAGTAGGCGCCCACGACGTCCCGAGGGGAGGGAACGCCCACTGGCTGGTGGTAGAGGGGGAGAGCGTGAGGAACTACCAAATAGTGACCCCGACGGACAGGAACTTCAGCCCCAACGGAGGCCCCGTGGAGAGGTCGATCGTGGGCCAGAAGGTCACCGAAAAGGTAGAGGTAACCGGTTTAGACGCCCTAAGGGTGGTGAGGAGCTTCGACCCGTGCTCGGCCTGTGCCGTCCATATGGAGTACGGTGGTAGGAAGTCGGTGATCCAGGTGATTTGAGCGTCGGTAGAGCGCGGGAGCCCTTCCCACTCAGCGACAGCTCGACGTTTGTTCCTTCGATCCCTGAATTAGAATTTAAATCGGAGGCAAGGGCTCTCATTGAAGGGTGATGAGTGCCCGGAAGCCGAAAGGGTGAGGAACCTTTCAGCGGGCTGACCGGGAAATCAAGCCACCTTCTTGACCTGGACTATCTCCTCCAACCTGTCGACCCCGACCTTGTCCAAACTCCTTAACCAGTTCAGGAACTTCTTCGCGTTCTCTCCCTCGAATATGGCACCGTGCTGGGGGGCGATCACGTTTATCTTTAAACCCTCTATCAGCTTCAGCCAGAACTCTATGGCCCTCTTCGACGCTATGTACCTCCTGTGGAACTCCTCCATCAACTTCGCGTGCTCATCGAAGTCCTCCACTATCAGGTACCACTTGTCCTTGAAGACCGCAGCCCCCAAGTCCCCAGAGAAGTAGACCTTGGAAATAGGGTCGTAGTAGTGGAAGTTCCCGGGGGAGTGCATGAAGTGTGCGGGGACGGCCTTGACGCGGAAGTCCTCCGTAATCTTAATGTCAGTACCGCTGTCGGGGATCTCTATTATCCTGTCCAGGACCTCGGCGCCCAAGTGGGGCAGGAACCTCTCCCACAAGGCGGAGACGTAGAACTTTGCGTTGGGGGCGACGTCTATTAGGAGGTTCAGGCTACCTATCACGTCGGGGTCCTGGTGAGAGTAAAGGACCGCGACTATGTTCTCGGGCTTGACGAACCTCGCGGCGTTCTCGAAGACCCTCTCGAAGACGAAGTAGCCCCCTGGGTCTAGAAGTACTCCGTAGCCCTTGTGCACTATCAGGTACTGGTTCGTCAGGATGCCCTTTTCAGCCTCGCTAGCGTCCAAGCCCAGCCAAACGAACTTGTGGCCCTCGCCCTCGTAAATCACGTACGGTTCGTAGACCTTCACCTCAACTCACCCTTCAAAGTATCTCCGGCGTCAGGGATACATATACGTTTACTCTGAAGGTCCCGGACAGCCCTTTCAGGGCCCTCAAGTCCGACGTAAACTGCCCCCCATAATTAACGTAGACGCCCGCCAGCTCGCCGTTTAGGAAGAGCAACCTGAAGATAGTGTTCTCTGAGACTCCCGAGACGTAGATCCCTTTGTATTTGTTGGAGTACTTCCACACCAGCTCCTTTATCACGTCCAGTGCTTGGCCCGGCCGAATACTCGCTTCGGCCTGCTCTACAAGCCTGGACTTCATGATTATCCTGGATACGATGGCCGTTCTGCTCAGGTCAATTTTTCCGGCCTGTGGCGGCGTGGCCGGCACGGCCGGGGCGCTCGCCCGCTTCGCCGCCTCCTTCAACCTCTCGGGCTGGATCCTCACCAGTTCGTCTATGAACTTCTCTATCACCCAGGCCTTTTGTCCATTGTAGACGGCGCTCACTTTAATCTCCGGCCCCCCGCTACCCCTCTCGTGAGCCACACCGATGAAGACCTCTATGGTGTTCCCCAAGTCGGAGGTCAGGGTATAGACGTAAGCCTGCTCGTTCAGTTTCCTCACGTGAACCTTAAAGGTGTCCTGGAAGCTGAAGATAAGGAACCTCCTTATCCTTATAGTAATTGTGGGAACGAACTGCCTGGCCCCGTCGGGGGACTCAACGAGTATGCTCCCCCTAGCCACTTGATAAGGGAAGTAGGAAAGCACAGTGTTCACGTCCTTGATCACCGAGATCATGTTATCGATAAGGGGGCCGCCCGTGGCGTATTCTTGGGCACTATTCGCTACCATCCGGTCATGGCGGTGTCTGATCTTCATCACCGCACTCCGTATGTCGAATTGTATTTTTTATACATTTAAGTTTTGAAGCCCAAATTAGGGTGTTTCTCCGCGTTGATGCAGACCGAATATTCCCCCACAACGGGTCGCCCCAGCGCGTTTATAAACACGGGCAAGCGAGGGAAACCACGCCCCTGAAGCGACAGGTTCAAGCGAGCTCCCTTACGGCGTTCCTGGATTTTGAGACGCACCGCCCGGCGTGGACGGGAGTGGCGGTCGAACTTGACCGCCCCGAGCGGGTGGGCCTACAGGAACGGGCTTCGGGACGAGGTCGCGCGCCTACGGAGGATGGTGATAGGAAGGCCCGAGCAGAAATCGGCTGGGCAGGCCCTCCACACCCGCTGAGCCGACACGTCGAGAGGCTTTCCTTACTGCGCCCAGAACCGTCGGGTCGAGAACCTGTCCTACACGGGAGCCTCGCGCCCCGTAGGACACGTCCCTGCGGGCTCCTTCTTCCCCCCCCCCAACTCGGGCTCGCCGGCTCGCCGCGTTCTTCGACGGTAACCCCTCACGATCTACCCTCCGAACGGACGAGAACAGGCCGTCGTTAAAACCCTTATAAGTCGTCAAGCCGTATTCGGAGCGTCGTGATCTCGTGTAAGCTGGTCGCGAGCCACAGGTTTTCGTGGAATAGCCCGCTGAAGTACGCTTTCAAACTGGTTGTAGTCCCCGAGAAGCTCTACGACCTCTCCAACGTGAGGATAGCCGTCCTGATCGACAACAGCGACTCCATGTTCACTCCCATGGTAAAAGACGGTTACGAGGGGTACGGCCAGAACTGCAGGGTGGCGGACGGCTACGTGAAGTGCGAGTACCCCGAATGGGTGCCGAGGTATCCCCCGCGATAGACGAGGTAGTCCCCGCGGTCAAGGAAGTGCTGGCCAGCCTGCCCCAGTCGGTCAAGGTGTCGCTCTTCCTGTACTCTAGCGACGTCGTCCCCTTAGCCAGGGACGTGAGCCCTTCGACCGCGGCGGAGTACCTCGACCGGATCCAGGTGGGCCAGGCCTGGACGTCCACGTTCACAGCCGTTTGGGCCGCCCAGGACGCCGACCTGATAATAGTCGTAACCGACGGCACCCCCAAGGACCAACCGAGGGAGGTCAAGCTGAAGGGGAAGCTCATCCTCATCGGAGTAGGGAGCAGCTACAACGAGGGCGTGCTGAGGCAAATAGCTGACATATACAACGGCGTCCTGATCGCCGCCAGGTCTGGACAGATAGCTCAGGCTATCAAGGGCGCTGTCCCTGAGAGGATAGCGGCCAAGGACGTGACAGTCCAGCTCAGCTCCCCCTTGGGTGGAGTCAACCTCGTCAACTTCTCCACCAACCCGATTAACCTGGGCACTTTAGAAAGGGCCGTCTCAATCTACGGCTGGGTAGCGGTGCCCCCCGGCTACTCCGGTGAGGTAGTGACTGCGCACGTGAGCTACGTCGACCCGAGGTCAGGGGAGAGGAGGGCCGTGACGCTGAGGGGTGATGTCACGAAGGCCAGCGACCTGAACCAGTTCCTTTCCGGCGTCAACAGCGACGTGATAGCCGAGCTGGAGTGGTACGACAGGCTGAGGCAGGTCGACTCGGGGAACGCGGAGCAGACCCTGAAGCTCCTCAGGGAAGTGGCCGAAAGGACGAAGAAGTTAGACCTCATCGAGCGGACTAAGAAGCTTGAAGCGATGAAGGCGACACCAAGGCCCTGGAGAGCCAAGTGACTAGAACCCTGAGGATGCAGGAGAGTAAGTGACTAAGGAATCAGGGAGAGGCAGAGGGGCTTCACCCCCGTTCTCCTCGCACTTCCTAAGGAAGTACTCCTCGTTGAAGTCCCCCTAGCCTCGGAGTAGACCACCACGTCCTTGGCCTTGATCAAGTCCCTGACTCCCCTGTCCAAGGACGAAACTAAGTACAGGACTGCGAGGTTCTCAGGGGCGAGGACTGGTACAGCCCCCACCCCCTTAATCTCGACCAGCCTCCTCCTCGTCTGCACCTCCCTATCGTACTTACACTTGGGCGGCTTGACGAGGTCTACCCTGATGCCCTCTATCAACATCTTATAGCCGATTCCCGGCTCATGTGGGAACACACCGTACCTCACTGAGACTTTTCTGAGGAACTCGGTTACCCTCTCCTCGTCCTCGAGGTCCGCGATGAAGTCTATGTCGAGGGTCGTCTCGGGGGTGGCGTAGAAGTTCCTGGCGAACCTCCCTATTAACGCGAACTCGGGGAAGTGCCTCCTCAGCTCCCTGACCGCGAGCCTGAAGGCCCTCCAGAACCTCCTCTCGATGTCCAAAGCCTGACCCCCACGAGGAAGGCGGCGACCACGTAATGCACCTTGGTCAGGTTGGTCTCCTTGTCGAGGTACAGCTCCCTGTACTCCTCCAGCTCTTCCCGCGTGACGCTATACTCTTTCGCGAAGCGGAAGAGCTCCTCCCACTTCCCCCTGTCCTCCACTTTCCCCAGGTAGAACCGCCTCGGCCTCTTCACCTGCTTGTCCCACAAAGTCACGTACAAGTAACCGTTGGCCACTTGAAACTTCACGTATTGTACTATGACGTGATAGTATAAAACCGTGAGGACGAGATGCGCGGTTCAGCACCGCTCAGCTCCAAGTGTCCCGAGAACGCGCTAGCTCAGCAATCCTATTGAACGGCCTCAACCCTGTTAGAAGCTCGAGCTGAAAGTCCAGTCATCTCATTACGTGACTCTAACCGGGTATAGGTCTTCACCGCTCTTGAAGTGGAAGCCCTCAGTTGGATGAGTAGCGCTGAACCCAGAGACCGACGACCCCAGATAAGGCTTATAGGCAAGAGAGCATCACGCCTTGCCGTGAAAGTAGGGTCGCCGTCCTCTGCACTGCTTGTGCTCTCACTCGCTACGCTCACCATCACTCTAGTGACCGCCTCTCAGACGTCCAACTGGTACGTCGCGATCAGTCACTCGCAGGTCGAGCTGATCGTGGGCCCCTACAACGCCTCTTACATTACCACCCTACTGAGCGGGGCGTCGAAGGCAGTTTACATAGAGGTGTACGAGCTTACTGATAAGGACGTGGCTAACACCTTGTCAGACCTGGCCTCGAGGGGAGTCCAGGTCTACGTCGTCTTGTCGGGGAACGTTTACGGGGGGATCCCGAGCTCGGAGAAGAAGCTCGTGGGCCAGCTGAACTCCAGCGGGGTTCACGTGACTTTCAACAAGAACTTCACCTACGTCCACTCCAAGGTCTTCGTGATAGACAACAAGACCGTTATCCTGGGCTCGATCAACCCCACGTACTACGGCCTACATAAGGACTACGGCGTGGACTTGGTCATCCACAACTCGACCATAGCGAGGGTCTACGCTTCGATAATCCTGAGCGATTTCTACCGAGTTCCCGTCAAGAACGTCAACTACCCTGGGGTAGTGGTGTCGCCCTTGAACAGCTACAGATACCTGTCGACGTTGCTCTCCCAGAGCGGCACGGTGTACTTGGCCTTCGAGGAGCTCTACCCCAGCTCCGGGCTGTTCGACGAGCTTGCGACTCACCAGGTGATCGGGGCGGTGGCGCCATACTCGGGGAACTCGGAAGCCGTGAAACAGTTCGGCCTCAAGCAGGTCGACCACTTAACGGCTAAGGTCATCGTGGTCGGGGACTACGTGTACGTGGGCTCCGTCAACCTTAGCTCCAACTCCATCTTCCACAACAGGGAGCTGGGGATAATAGTGAAAGACCCCGTGTTGGCCTCGGAGCTGAGGGGTTTGATAGAGAACTGGTCGGGGGTTACGACTACGATAGCTACGACGACGCAAATGACACAGGAAGTGGGCTACTCCAAATACGGCCTAATAATAGCACTTGTCCTCCTTGCGATCATAGTAATCCTCGTCTTGCTCTCGAGGCGGTGATGCCCGTAAAACACGGGAGACCCTCGTAAGATAAGTCACAAGGTGCGACACTCGGAGACGCCTATCAGTCTGAAGTACAAAGGAGTTCTACACCCTCAAACCGTGTCTCGTCATACCGCATTGAGATTAACGCTCCTCTTATTCGCCACGCGTCTCTTCCTCAACCACTTGTAAATTACGTAGGGCCAGAAGAGCTCTCTAAGATCCCTCACCTGCCCCCTCTTTATCTTCTTATACAAACTGTATGCGGTCCAGACTAGTACGGCACTCACTACGACCAAATAAGCCGTGTAATTAGTGAAGATTAGCACCAAGAGATAGTATGTCCCGATGATCGTCACTACGATGAGAAGCGATATCAGAGAGATTACGAAAATCGAGTACCTAAATCTGTCAGTCATCTCATTATCGTAGTAAATTTCGACCTTTTAAAAAAAGTCTGGTAAAAGAGCCCTAGCATAGTCCCCGTCCCTGAGTGCGACGTAATCCTTCGCTTTCTTTTTCCTAACTGGCTTTATAAATGGGTAACGGATAGTGGGTCTCTCTGCCTCTAACTGTTTATTGTCAGTCTGTCCTCGGCAAGCCTATGTAGAGCTTAGCTGTGTATGAGTGTAAGTAAAAAGATCGTAGGGATAACGTACACCCCCTTAAGTATCGCCGGTTAAATGCCGCACTGGAATTTGCGAACATTATACGCGAAATATCACGGGGGGCCGATCGGGGAGCGACTCTCGTTAGCTAGGGGCTGACCGACTCCTGAGCTGAGGAATTAGTGATACTGTCTTTGCATAATTCTGGGTTACCGTACTTAACATCGCTTGAAAATTTTTTCAACGAGCGGAACGGCTCAGCGTGAATACTAACCTTTTATTGTAAACAATTTCACGAACCGTATCACGTATAACGACGCGTCGCTTTGACTGAAATTCGTGTTCAAAGTCCTGAAAGTCGCAGAGCTTGGTGTTATGAACTTAAAGTTAAAGATATAGCTATGACGTCCCATTTTGATCAAGAGAAGATGACTAATACCATAAAGGTCGTGAAAAAATATTACGCGATAGATGCCGATAGGAGGGTAGTGGCGGAAGCCGATTCGGAAGAGGAAATTGACAGGATCATGGAGAAAAAGGGCTACAAGAAGGGGACTTACGACATTTTAGTCTCCATTAAGTACGTAGAGAGCTGACAATGCCTAATGAGGTAGAAGTGCCCTTCGTGGAGGTCAACGGCACGTATTTACCATTGCTTAAAGTGGGGATGGAGTGCCCGAAACTGGGCGGCGAGTACCTGGTCTACGCCCTTCCCGACACTGGAAGTAGGTTTTCTCTTATTAGAAACGACACGTTCTTGAGGTGCTTCGATGAGTCCTCTCTAAAGAACCGTTTTGTGGATAGAGTCGTGATCTCCAATCTTTTAATTCCAAGAGAGAGGTACAACGTAAAGCTCCGCCTTGTTGAGCTCGAGGAAACGTTGGCAGTACCTGTCGTTCCAATGGAGTTCGTGAACTTAGGTGAGGGCGTGTACCCAAGCCTCATTTTAGGCAGGGAAGACTTCTTTTCGAGAGCGACTATATGCTTCGACAAGAACTCTAAGTTGATAATTAAGTCGGGGCCCGTCTAGTCGTCGTGGCCGTGTAAGCGTGAGACACGGCCAGGATCGGATAACCGCGCCCTCGCCGTGAAACGTTGAGTATTACGCGGCACATGGTGCCCTAGTTCGCAGCGTTGAACGAATTGGGACACACCGCTCGCGCTTTTTAACTCGCCGTCTAGTTGTTACCTATGGAACAGAAGCGACTCAAGATAATAGAGCCGGAGACCGACGAGGTCACCGTAATCAGTAGCGGTGAGGAACTGCGCGAACTCTTCGAAGAGCTGAAAAGGGAGAGCGACCTCATTCATCGTAAACGGATTCCCTCCTAGCGATCCTCCAAGCGTGGATATTGTTCCGCCGTAAAACCTATGCAACTGTGGAGTGAGGTCGTAATTTCTTCCTCTAATCGTTTACATAAGGGCTGGTGTCACGACGGGGAATGAATGGGGTCTGGGGCTTTCTGAGGACGGAGTTTTATCGGATCTGGGTTAAAATAACGATGAAACGATAGGAAAAATTTAAGGGATTTGTACAGTTTAAGAAAGTCAGAGCTCTAGGTTGAAAAGTTCCATGGAAAGTAAGCTGATGCAAATCTTAGAAGGGCTATTGATCGAGTTCGAAGAGTGGAGAAGAAGGAGAAGCGGTAAGGAACCTCTTATCGTTAGGATACACAACAGGGTTGTCAGTAGCGATCGCTACACAGAACGAGGAGAAATTAACCTAGACCTTGTGAGCGCCGCAATATACTCGGCTGTAGAAGACCTCATTCACAATCACGACGTCAGTAGGTGCCTAGCCGTGTTAACGTACCATTTTGTGACTTCTCACCCTTTCGTCGACGGCAACAAGAGGACAGCTCTAGGACTGCTGTTGCATATCCTACACGAGTTGTTTGACGACGAAATATCGCTCCCCCCTGATTCGTTAGAGGCGCTTATAACTACGCTGGCTGAGGTCGCCAACAACCCGCCAGAAGAAGACGAGCGCGCGATAAACAAGATCAGAAGCGTGATACAACGGATTATTGAAGGTTGAGGCGCTTATTCTCCTTTTCCTGCTGATCCTGATATCTTCTTACGTACAGGACTTTCCCGCGAACTTTCAGCACTCCCGTCCTGTCGAATTCGGCTAACGCCTCGAAGTACTCCCTGTAGGTCTCGAAGATGTAGTCTATCCGACTGTGCATCCTTTCCAGCATCCTTTTCTGCTCGTCCGTCAGTTCGCGCGCCACCACCATTTTGAACCGCTGATACTGTTATTGTTGCATAACCGTAATATATTTGTGTTAGACATGATGCATGTATTGCGACACACAGCGGACTGTAAAACGTCGGCTGAAAACCCGCAAGTGCAACGCGTACTGTATCATGGTGCCTCGTGACGCCTTAGTAGATTCATTTGCAGCTCCACACGTAAATGGTTCGGTCGGCCTCCGCTACTTGCTAAGGGCCTAAATCGTTCCTTGTCGACCTCGACAGCTTGGGAAAATCCGAGGAGCTTTCGAGTCACGAACGGGATGGCGCGTCAGCCTTGCCCGCTAGGAGCCCTCGAGGAGCTCAGGCTGTCGCCCTTTCTAGTAGCTCCAAGGAATCTCGGGGAGCTCCACGGCCTCCTCAAACCTCGGAGACAGCGATTCACAACGTTCTACTACCGAGGGCGGGGGGTTCAAGGGTCAGAACCTTGCCAATGATTACCCGGAAGCCTACCTGACC